>CAZFAQ010000001.1:0-106115 GCA_964517055.1 uncultured bacterium
CCCCTACCAGCCAGCCGAACAACAACGCCAGCACGATCCACTTGCCGACGACGGCGACGAACACGACGAGCAGCCGCTCGAGCGAGCCGGAGTTGGTGAGCTGAGCCCGCACGAAGGTGGCCGCCAGGGCCGCGCCCGCCAGGCCAAGGGCGTGCATGCCGAGGACGCCCTGGCCGATGAGGTCCTGCAGCATGCCGATAGCGTAAGCAACGAGCACCAACTGCCACGGCTGGATGCGCCACAACAGGGTCAGAGCCGCCAGGAGGAACAGGTCGGGAGCGGGGATGGGTGCGAAGAGCGCCGAGAGGAATCCCTGGGACACCAGCAGTACCAGGTAGAAGAGCACCAGGCGCATCGGGTCAGTGTAACCAGCGGTCGGAGGGCGTCAGGAGGCCCCCGATGACGCGGCCGACCGGCCTTCGATATGCTCCGCAGCGTGACGGAACGCCACGGTGCTCACGACGGGAACTCGAGGTCCGCGGGCCATCTCACGGTCGTGAGGACGCCTCGCGACCCGGCGGGACGGGAGGACTTCGCGCGGCGCGTGGTGGAGCATCTAGCGAGGCACGAGGCCGAGAACAACCTGCCCGTAGGCGTCGCGTCCGCGGTCGCGGACGGATCGTTCAAGCGCGACGACCTCGAGCTGCTGCTGGCCCTCGACGATGCCGGTGAGAGCGTGGCCGCCATCGTCATGACGCCTCCCTACCGGGCCCTCGTGGCCCACGGCGACGACCAGGCGGGTCTCGAGACCCTGCTGACAGACCTGCTGGACCGCGGTGTCCGGGTGCCCGGTGTCGTCGGCCCCGAGCCGACCTCCGGCTGGGTCAACAGGTGGTGGAAGGCCCGCACCGGCACGACGGTGACGGTCGGCATGCGTCAGGGCGTCTACAGGCTTGCCACGGTCACGCCCGCACCCAGGACACCAGGTCACGTCAGGGAGGCCACGTCCGCAGACGAGGCGGTGCTGCTGCCGTGGCTGAGCGCGTTCTTCGCAGAGGTCCACCTCGACGTCGGGTCGCCGGAGGAGTCGTGGCGTGCGTTCACGTCGGGCGGCTACCGGCGCCTACACGTGTTCGAGGTGGGCGGCGAGCCGGTGTCGATCGCTGGCGTCGGTGCCCGCACGCCGCACGGCCGCCGCATCGGTCCCGTGTACACGCCTCCCGAGAGGCGTGGTCGGGGCTACGCCGAGGCGCTCGTCGCGGAGGTGAGCGGCCAGCTCCTGGAGGCCGGCAACGACTTCTGTTTCCTCTTCACCGACCTCGACAACCCGACGTCGAACGCCGTCTACGAGCGCATCGGCTACGAGATGGTCATCACGTCTACCGAGTACGATTTCGTCGCGAGCTCGCCTTATTCGCCCACCTGAGCCGCGGTCTGCCCTGGTAACTTGGCGCGCATGGCTACGATCGTCATACACGGTGGCGCTGGCACCGTGCCGGAGCAGTACCAGGACTCCTATAGAGCCGGCCTGGAGGCCGCTGTGGACGCCGGCTACTCCGTGTTGGAGGGCGGCGGCGACCCTGTGGACGCGGTCCTCGCAGCCGTGAGCCACATGGAGGCCAACGAGAATGCGTTCAACGCCGGCGTCGGCGGGGCGCCAACTCGTGAGGGCCGCGTCGAGCTGGACGCCTGCGTCATGTCTCACGACGGCAGCGCCGGCGCCGTCGCGGCCGTCACCAACTCTCGCAACCCGGTCCGCCTCGCGAACCGCGTCCGGCTCTCCACCCCGCATGTGATCTTGGCAGGCGAGGGCGCCGAGCGGCTCGAGGAGGAACCCGTCGAGAACGAATCGCTGCTCACCGAGCGCTCTCGCCAAGAGCTGGAGCGGTGGCGCGCCAAGCGGGTCGACGAACCGGGTAGGGGCACCGTGGGGGCGCTCGCGCTATCTGGCGACGGAAGGTTGGCAGCGGCCACCAGCACGGGCGGTGTGCTCGGCCAGTACCCCGGCCGGCTGGGCGACACGCCAGTGCCGGGTGCAGGCACCTGGTGCGACCCGCGCCACGCCCTGTCAGGCACCGGCATCGGCGAAGCGTTCCTACGTACGGTCGGCTGCCGCACCGTCGCGCTGCGCATCGATCAGGGCGCGACGCCGGAGGCCGCCCTGCGCACGGCCCTGGACGAGATCGCGGCGAGCCGCGGCGACGGCGGGTTCATCTACCTCGGCGCCGATGGCCTCTTCGGGTTCGCGTTCAACACGCCCATGTTGGCTGTCGCCTACCGCTCACCAACGAGGTCGTTCGCGGAGATCGCCCAGAGGCCCGGCGTGCAGCTGTTCAAGGGGTAGTGTTCGCTTCCTGTCAGCTTCTCCTGATCGATCTCTGTTCACTCGGGACCCGTGAGCCAGCGCGGTAAGTCACGCCGGGCATGCAAGAAGTCGGTTATCACGATCTCCGCTTCCAGCTCGACGAACACTACTAGATGGCCTCCAAGCCGGGCGAACCGCAGGTCGTCGCTGACTTCCGGGCTCAGGTACTCCTTGCAACCCTGGCTTTGTGCAGTACCTTCGGCGACTTCTCCGCAGAGTGAGATCAGATCCTGCTGGTAGGCCCTGGCTTGTCTAGCCCCGAAATGTTCGGATGTCCAGCTGGCTATCTCGGTGAGTGACTCCTCTGCCTGACGCGTCAGGCGCCAGGGCTTTGCCATCTATCGGTCCGCAGTAGATCTGGAGAACGCTCGATCCACAGCCTCTGCACCAGTGCCCGGTGCCAGCTCGCCGGCCAACGCTTGTTCAAGACCACGCTGAAGGCGTTCTTGAACTAGTGCGACCTCGGCTTCCTCCCGCTCAAGCAGCCTCAACCCTGCACGCAGCGCTTCGCTGGCGTTCTGGAAGCGCCCTGAAGCTACGAGACGATCGATCAGTTCAGATTGTGAATCCGTCAGCACAACATTGCGAGTTGCCATCGAGGCTACCTCCGAGGTTGGCATATTATGCCATCTCCAGCTGCTCGTGGACGTCCCGACGTTCTCAGCGTCGTCGGGACCGGTGAGGTCGGTAGTGGCGTGGCCGAGCAGATTTCTTCCTGATATGCTTCCTTTCTTCCTGTTATGGTAGACAGGTGGCCATCAACATCAAAGACCCGAAGACAGACCGCCTGGTCCGCGAGCTAGCCGATGCCACGGGCGAGAGCATCACAGAGGCCGCGCGGGTCGCTATCGCCGAGCGCCTCGCGAGGGTCAAGGCAAGGGCTGTAGTACCGGCGGTCCGACAGAAGCTGGAACAGATCATCGAGCGAGGTCGCAAGAGACCCACGCTCGACGACCGTACAGCGGACGATGTCATCGGCTACGACGACCTCGGCCTCCCGAGCTGAGCGTGCGCATCGCCCTCGACACCTCGGCGGTGGCAGCGATAGTCCTGGGCGAGCCTGAGGCGGAGGCGTTCATGGCGGTCATGTTGGCGAACATCGGTGACCTGATCATCGGCGCCGCCACCCTGGTGGAGGCGAGCCTCGTCGTTGAAGCGAAACAGGGTCCGCAAGCGGTCAGGGACCTCAAAGAGCTCCTCGATGAGACCAGGGCCGTGACGGTGCCGCTAGATGCGGAGCAGGCCGAGCTTGCTACCGCTGCCTGGCGACGCTTCGGGAAGGGTCGGCACCCGGCCGCCCTGAACCTCGGCGACTGCTACTCCTACGCGCTCGCGAAGGCGACAGGCTCTGGGCTGCTTTTCAAAGGCGAAGACTTCGCTCTCACGGATATCGTCGGCGCGCTTTGAGCTATCGCCCCCGGGTCCCGTTACCGAGTCCCACGGCTCCTACGCGCTCCGCGCGGCTGCCCTCGGGCAAGCCCGAGGGCACCGGAGCACTACTTACCGAATATGTTCGGCAGCTCCTCGAACTCCACGAGCACGTCGCGCGGCTTGCTGCCGGTGTGGGGACCAACCACGCCTAAAGCCTCCAACGAGTCCATCAGCTTGCCCGCCCGGGCGTGACCCACGGATAACCGCCGTTGCAGGCGCGACACGCTGGCCTGCCCCTCGTTGATGACCAGCTCGGCGGCGGCGCGCAGCTTGTCGTCGTTCCAGTCGATGAAGCCGGCCGCCGTCGAGTCGTCAGCCGGAGGCGGGTCGAAGTCGGCGCCGTAGGCCTCCACGAAGTCGTCGTCGAAGTACTGCCGCCGCAGGAAGTCGGCCACCCTGCCGACCTCGTTCTCACTTAGGAACGGGCCCTGCAGACGCACGGCCTTCACGAGCCCCGGCTGATAGAAGAGCATGTCGCCCAGGCCGATGAGCCTCTCGGCTCCCATGCCGTCGAGGATCGTGCGCGAGTCGTGGCTGCTCGAGACCGCGAACGCCATCCTGGCAGGCACGTTGACCTTGATCAGGCTGGTGAGGATGTCGACGGAGGGCCGCTGCGTCGCCAGAACGAGGTGCATGCCTGTGGCGCGTGCCATCTGCGCGAGCCGCATGATCGACGACTCGACCTCCTTGGGGCTGGTGATCATCAGGTCGGCGAGCTCGTCGATGATGATGACGATGAAGGGCATCTCGGGCATGTCGAGGTTGCGCGCCTTCTCGTTGTACTGGTCAAGGTTCTTGGCCCCGATCTTCGACATCATCTGGTAGCGCCGCTCCATGTGCGTGACCGCCCCGATGAGCACGCCGGCTGCGTCCTTCGGGTTCGTCACGACCGGGCGCAACAGGTGCGGGATGCCGTCGAACGGGGTCAGCTCGACCATCTTGGGGTCGATCATCAGGAACCGCAGGTCGGTCGGCAGGAACCGGAACAGCAGCGACGCGATGAGCGCGTTGACCGCGACCGACTTGCCCGAGCCTGTGGAGCCGGCTATGAGCAGGTGCGGCATGCGCGCGAGGTCGCCGACCGTCATCTCGCTGTCTATCGACTTGCCGAGCACCAGCGGGAGCCGCGCCTTGCTGCGGCGGTACGTCGGCGACTCGACCGCTTCTCGGAAGCGCACCAGCTCGCGGTGGGCGTTGGGCACCTCGAGGCCGATGACGCTCTTGCCCGGGATCGGCGCCTCGATACGCACAGACCCGACGGCCATGGCCAGCGCCAGGTCGTCCGAGAGGTTCGCGAAGCGGCTGATCTTCTCTCCAGGGGCCGGCTCTACCTCGAACCGCGTGACGGTTGGCCCGCGAACGGCCGCCGTTACGCGACCGCCCAGCTTGAAGTTCGCCAGCGTCTCGTCGATCTGCCTGACGCGCGCGCGGTGCTCCTGGAGCATCTGCTCCCTGTCCTGCTGTGAGGACTCGGGCTCGTCGAGGAGCGTGTAAGGCGGGAGCTGGATGGGTATGGCCCCGACTGGCTCGGACCTGGCCGGAGCCTCATCTACGGTGTCCTCGGTGACCACGACGTGTGGTCGCCCGAAAGAGAGAGGTGCCTCTCTGCCACCGGCGCCGGCGCCTGGGGCGCTGCCGGCGCTGGCCGACGCTGTCGCCACCTGCTGCCTGCCGTCACCCACAGCCACGAGGTCGTCGATAAGCGCCTCTTCGACCACCTCGTCGTGCACCGGCTCCGCCGCGTCACCCCAGGTGACCGGCGCCTCCCATGCGATCTCGTCCTGCGAAGCGGGTGGTCTTGCGCCCCACTCCGACATGGCGGCCCGCGTCTGGGCGGCACGCTGCGCCACGGCGGCCAGCGCGGCTCTCCAGCCCTCGAGCTGGGTGAGCACCTCGCGGCCCTTGGTGTCGAACTCACCGGCCAGCGTCGCGTCGTAATCGATGACCTCCTCGACCGGCGGACCGGCCATCACCTCGCCGAGGTCTGTCAGGAGGTCGCGCCATGGCTCGAGCGCCTCGGCGTCCAGGCTGAGCCGGTCGGCCTCGCCCTCGAGGTTCCTCAGCTCCTCGACGCGCGCCGTGTGCGAACGCGACGCCTGCGCCAGGTCGCGTGGCGCCATGCCCTTGATGGCTCGCCTGTCGAGGTCCCGCTCGCGGGTCAGGCGCCGGTTGCGCTCCATGAGCGCCGTCAGGTCCAGCGCCAGCGCCTTGCGGATGCGGTCTACGGCCTGGGCTGCCTTGACCTGCTCGGTGATCGGGTCGTCGAGGACCTGCCTGAGACCGCTACACCAGGCGTCGAACGTGCCGACGTCGGGGTCCGGCGGGAGGGCGGCTTCGGCGTCCAAGTGGGTGGCGAGGTCGCCGGCCCGGTCGCGGGCGAAATCGGCGACGGCCGACCGCCAGGCCTTCAGGTCGGCGCGGCCGTCCCGCAACGTCTGCGCAGAGGGCGAGCGCATCCTGCGGTGGATGCCCTTCACCTCGGTACGCCACCGGTCGAGCTCGGCGCTGCCCGGGTACAGCTCGCTCAACGCGTGAAGGTCGCGGTCGAGCTCGGCTAGGCCCTTGCGGACCTGGGCGGCGTCGGCATGGAAGGCCGCGCGCTGCTTGGCGCCCCTGCGCGCCTGGGCGGCGGTCACGTAGACGGACCTGATCGCTCCGGCCACGGCACGCAGCACGCCGATCAGGCTGGCGCCGGGTCGCCAGCCAACGAGCAGGTCGATCCCGATGGTCGCCACGACGACTGCGGGCACGACCGCTACGGCGCCCCATGTCGGGCCCAGCGAGCTTCGCAGCAGGCCACCCCATGCTCCCGTCACCTCTGGCCAGGCGCCGACGGTCACGCCCCACAGGCCAGCCAAGGCGATCAGGTATCCGAAGAGGAGACGCGGCCACCAGGCAGGGTTGCGACGCAGCAGGAACAGCCCACCGAGGACGAGGAACGGCGCGGGCAGGCCGTAAGCTGCCCAGCCCAGGTTGCCTGCCAGGGCCGAGCGCACGGTGCGACCCAGCTCACCCGAAGGGACAGCCGGCAACAGGACCCCGACGAGGAAGAGCCCGAGGGCCGATAGGACCAGTCCTAGAGCCTCGATGTCGGGTGTGCCGTGGCCGCTACGTTGTCGTTCCCGTCGGCCCTTACTCACGGTGTGAGTCTACCGTTTGAGGGCGTCTGGCCTAATGGGAGAAGTGGTACACTTCGTAAGGCCCCCCGGCATGTGAAGCTGTGAGAAACATGAGTCAGTCGACGTCGTGAAGGGCTTCGCTCACGTCTTGAGAGGCGGTGGGCGGGGCGCCTGGATACTGGTGCTGTGGGGCCTAGCGGCCGTCCCGGTGGTGGCCATGTTCTTGGCCCCCGGCCTCAGGCCATGGCACGGCTTCCTCATGGCGATCCCGTTCGTGGCCGCGACCGCGTGGTTCGGTTGGACCCTCGCTGCCTTCCTCATCCCGTCGATGCTGCTCGTCACCTGGGGCGTCGAGACCGTGACGGTCGGTTCCGTCGGCCTGGTCGGCTACGCCGAGCTGGCAGGCGCCATGGTCATCGGCGCGTTCGCCGGTGACCGGATGCACCGGGTCTGGCGCGACTCGGAGCTGCGCGCGTTCGACAACGAGAGCAGGGCTCGTCTGTTGCAGCACGCCGCCCTGGAGCTCAACCAGGCCCCCGACCAGGAACGCCTGTTCGCGGCCGCGCCGCGGCTGCTCTCCGAGATCCTCACCTTCAGTCACGCCGAGATGTTCGTGCCGGACGGCGACCAGCTCTCCCTGGCAACCGCCTGGCGTTGGAACGCGAGGCCTGGCTTCAAGGTGCCTCTGGCCTCGATCATCGGACGGGCGTACCGCACGGGCGAGACCCAGTACGTCCCCGACACGTCGGTAGACCCGGAGTTCGTTGTCGCGCCGGGCGCCGAGCCGACGCGGTCCGAGCTGGCGCTACCCGTCAAGGTCGCGGGAACCACCCGCGCCGTCATCAACCTCGAGCACACCTCGAAGGACGCCTTCTCGCCGGACGACCACGAGACGCTGTTGGCGTTCACGCGCATCGTCTCCGACGTCCTCGAGCGTCTCGACTCCAAGGAAGAGCTCGACGCCAGGCGCGATGAACAGGAGTTCATCGCCAGGCTCTCGCAGACGCTGCTCCACGCCGACGACGCGAAGCAGGCCGCGTCGACGGTCCTCAACGAGCTGGTGAGGTTCCTCGGGCTCGACGTCGGCGGGGTCATGGAGCTCAAGCAGGCGCGCTTCAAGCCGCTGGTGCGCGTCGGCGAGCTGCCTAGCGACCTCGCCTACCGCACCGAGTCCGGCTTCGAGTTCACCGGCCTCCTCAACGAGGTCTGGTCGAGCGGCAAGCACGCCTACGTCGAGGACCTGCTGCGCAGGCCGCGTCCGGACGGCGACTTCGGCTGGCTCGACTCCGAGGACAGCGTCCGCACCACGGTCCTCTACCCGCTAAGGAACAGCCAGGGCGACGTACGCTTCCTGCTCACCCTGGCGAGCGTCGGGCGGGTTCGTCCGCTCACGGAGAACGAGCTGACGGTGGTCAACCGCGCCTGCTACGCCCTTGGCGCGACCCTCGGGAGGGTGACGCTCAACCGGCAGCTGTTCGCGACGCTGGATGTGATCAGGCAGTTGGCCAGGGCCGAGGCGCCGAGCACGCTCTTCCAGCGCGCGGCCGAGGCTGCCGTCGAGCTCATACCCGGCGCCGAGGCGGCAAGCGTCCTGGTCCGCGACGGCGAGCTGTTCAGGTTCGAGGCAGCGGTCGGCTACGACCTGGCGGCCATCAAGGACGGGGCAGGGCCGTTCACGTTGGCCGAGCAGGTCACCTGGTACGCGGGGTCGGAGGCCGACTTCCGACGCGGCATCGGGCGCGTGGCGCGGGGCGAGGAGGTCATGAGGTTCTCGGTCGCATCGTCCGACGAGCGCACGCCGGCCAACCTCGAGGCCGCTAGGGTCAACGAGATAAAGGCCAACATATGCATCCCGATCACCGAGGGCTCGGACGTGGTCGCGCTCCTCAACGTCGACAACTACTCGAGCGCCACCAGCTTCAGCACAAACTCGCTGAAGATCGCCGAGTCGTTCGCGCAGCACATCGCCGTCATCGTCAGGCAGGCGGAGCAGGTCAGGCGTCTGGAGGAGAGCCTCGTCACCGACGGGCTCACGAGCCTGGGCAACCGCGAGGGCTTCCAGCGTCGGCTCGAGACCGAGCTGGCGCGCGCCGAGCGCTACGGCCACCCGCTCAACCTGGTGATGGTCGACCTCGACAACTTCAAGCAGGTCAACGACCGCTTCGGACACGCCGCAGGAGACGCCGCCCTGGTGGCCGTGGCCGGGGCCCTCACACGGCAACTGCGCAGCTCGGACCACGCCTTCAGGTGGGCTGGCGACGAGTTCATCCTGCTGCTGCCCGAGGTGCGCCCACAGGAGGCTCAGGCGGCGGCCGACCGCTGCGCCGAGCTCGTCGCAGGGGTCGAGGTGCACGGCCTGCACCTCTCAGCCTCCGTGGGAGTCGCGTCGTACCCGATCGACGGCCACGACGCCGAGACGCTCCTACGGCGCGCCGACGACCTCATGTACGTGCGCAAGCAACGGCGGCGCCCCCAGCCGCTGGCCTGACCGGCGGCGCGCGCCGCAGTTAGCCAGTCAGGCTCAGATCGCCGGCAGCTCGTCCTCTTCCAGGTCGTCGGGGTCCACCTCCGGCGGCACCGTCGCGAACTCGCGCCTGCTCAGCACGTAGTCCTCGAGGACCACCTTGGCGAACGCCACGGTCGGCACCGCGAGCAACGCCCCGATGAGCCCGAACAGGCCGAGCCCAGCCATGATCGCTAGCAGCACGGTCAGCGGGTGCAGGTTCGTAGACCGGGACAGGATGAGCGGGGAGAGGAGGTTGCCCTCGAGCTGGTTCGCGACCGTGAACACCACGATGACGAGGAGAGCCGTCAACGGGCTGACGGTGAAGGCGAGCAGCACGGCCGGCACCGCCCCGATGATCGGGCCGAGGTAGGGCACGAGGTTGAAGACGGCGGCGAGGAACGCGATGGCGGTGGCGAGCGGGACGCCGAGGATCGTCAGCCCGAGCCAGATGAACACGCCGAGAATGGTGGTGATGAGGAGCTGGCCTCGCAGGTAGCCGCCGACCGCGACGTCGGCCTTCTCCGTCAGCTCGCTGGCGATCCCGTGGTACTTCGTCGGGACGAGCCGCCTGAACTGAGCCGTGAAGCGCGGGAAGTCGTAGAGGAAGTAGACGCTGGCGAGCACGATGAGCACGATCTGCAGCGTCGTGGAGATCACGACGCTGGCGCCCGTGTACAGAAGCCCTGGGCCCTGGCTGATCCAGCCGGCGATGAGCTGCGAGAAGTCCTGGCCGAGCTGCTGGAGCGAGGTCACGATGCGGTCCCTGATCTCGTCGCCGACGAGACCGTTGGGATCGGTCTCGCCGAGTCCACCAGACAGCAGGAACGGGATGCGATCGAGCCATGTGACAACGCGGGACTGCAGGTTGCCGAAGATCCTCGATAGGTTGTCGAACGCGTCAGGGAGAAGGTTGACGAAGCTGGCCGCCTCTGCCACGACCTGGCCGATGAGCATCGACCCGAAGGCGACGAGGCCGCCTAGCAGCAGGTAGGTGAGCACGACGGCCCACCCGCGCCGCAGCCTGAGACGCTGCAGGAGGTTCACGAGCGGGTTGAGCAGGTAGGCGAGCAGGAAGCCGAACAGGCCCACCTGTAGCGCGAACATGTAGCCCGCGCGAACGCGCCACAAGACGAGCAGCGCAAGCACGATCAAGGCGATGTAAACGACGGCTCGCACCCAAGGATGCCGCCACGCCCAGCGCAGGGCGCTCATCTGTTTCTCGGCTGGCTCGTGTGGGCCCGTCATCAGCCTAAGACCGGGTCACGGCCCGACGAAGAGCGAAGCCGCCTCGAGCCTGACCTGCCCGGGCGTCAGCCCCTCACCGAAGTAGTCGCCGTCCTCCGACCACAGCTCGAAACGGAGCCTGGTGCCGTCCTCAAGCCCGTTCACGCCAGCGTCAGTGCCGGAGTTCCCGACGTAGGCGATCACCTGGCCACGATACACGCTGCGCCCGTTGGAGACGCCGCTGGCCACCCCGGAGAGGTGCCCGTAGCGCAACGTCCGACCGTCCTCCGTCAGCAGCCAGACCTGCCGCCCCCGCAGCTGGTCGAGCTGCTGCTCCGAGGCGCCGTCCTCGACGTCCTCGAGCAGCGTGTCCCAGTCGTCTGGCGTGAGCTCGACGTAGCTGGTGTCCGCCCTGATCACCTGACCGGCCTGCGCGGCTATCACGGCGGCGCCGAACGGGACCGGGACGTCCAGGTCGCCGTCCACGAAGTCGAACCCCTCGCTGACCCCGTCTCGGTAGGCCCTCTGGGCACCGGGTAGGTTCGAGTCCGACCGGGGCAGCCTGGCGCCAGGCAGTGGGTACCACATGCCTTCCGGCGCCGGCCTCACGGTGGCCTGGGCATCGGCCTGAACCGCAGGCCCGTCCGTGCCATCGGCCCCAACGACCGGCTCACGCTTGCCGCCGAACAGCAACAGCGAGACGACCACGGCGTAGACCGTGACAGCGGCCAGGACGTACCAGCCGGGCTTGAGGTTCGGCACGAGCTGGAGTCTAGCCCACGCTCTCCAGCACCAGCAGGAGCGGGTTGTGCCCGCCGTGCTCCACCCGCCTGGACTCCGACACTCGCCAGCCATCTGCCCCGGCGACAAGCCTCTCGGTGAGCCTGACCTCGTGGGTGAGCAGCACGAGGCGCCCGCGCGGCGTCAGGTGGCGACGAGCGGCACCGAGCAGCGCCCGGTACAGGGCCTCGTTGTGCTCGTGATCGCCGACGGCGTCGCCCCATGGCGCGTCGGCGGCGACAACGTCGAACGTCGCTTCGGCGACCTCACCCGCTGGCGGCGGCACCGCGAAGCTCGCCTCCGTCACGTCTCCTACGTGCAAGAGGTGGTCCGTGATCCCCGCGGCCGCCAGGTTGGACCTGGCGCACTCGATGGCCTCTTCAGAGACGTCGACCCCGACGACCGTCGTGCCCGGAGCCAGTTGGGCCCTCTCGACGAGCAGCGTCCCGGAGCCGCACATGAGGTTCAGGAACGTGCCGTCGCCACCGAGCCGCACCATCGCGGCCGCGACCGTGGCGTTGGCCCCGCCAGGCAGGTTGCAGACCCGCCATGAGCGCACCGAGAGCGGTCTTGGTGAGAGACGCAGCAAGACCTCCCAGCCGGCCCGCCGCGAGCGCCTGACGCGCGTCAGCAGCTCACCGTTCTCGACGTCCTCCGCCATACCTGTCGCCCCAGCCAGCTCCGACGCCAGGCGCCGGAAGACCGGCGTGTCGACGCCCGCAGCCGTCAGGCGGAACGTGGTCATGCCGCCGCGTGCCGCAACCTCCATCATGGCGGCTGTCAGCCGTCTGAAGGCTGCGTCACCCATCAGCGCCTTGGGTCGTGGCACCGCGAACTCCAACGAGAGGTAGACGGCCGACACCAGATGCGAGGCGGCCAGCACCGTCCTGGGACGGCGGTGAGAGAACCGCACCTCACCGTCCGCCGAAGCCAGGTCGGAGGCGCCGAGGGTCGCGAGTTCGTCCCTCGCCATGTCCTCGAGGCCCCTGACGACCTCCGCCACGTGGTCGCCGCTCACACCACATGCTACCGAGCCCCCCGGACGTGCTCCGGAACGGCGGCTATGATGATGGTGTGCCCCGACCAAGCCGACCTGCGGCCGCGGCGATGCGCCTGACGTGCCCATGACAGCGGACGGTGAAGCTGATACCTGTCGCCATCGCGAGCGACCTCACGCACATCGAGCATGCTGAGCACCGACCCCGCCCCCACCAAGCCGCGCGTCTCTGCCACGCAGCGCCGCGAATGGCTCACCGGCTACGCCTTCGTGCTCCCGGCCACGCTGATCATCGGCGTCTTCGGGCTGTTCCCCATCGCTTACGCGATCTACATGAGCGTCCACCGCTGGCGTATCCGCAAGGGCGGGTTCATCGGCTTGGACAACTACCTGGACGTCGTCGGCGACTGGTGGGGTGCGCTGGCGTTCTTCGGCGGCCTGCTCCTCATCATGGCCGCGCACTGGCTGTGGACCGACGCCTTCAGGCGCGGCGGCGACACCCTACCGCTCGTCGGCCGCGCCCTGGGCGCTCTCGTGCTGCTCGGGTCGGGCGTCGCGGTGTCGCTTGGCTGGCGCCTCATGACCGAGGAGGGTGACAGGCGCTTCCTGGCCGGCCTCACCCGGACCGTCTACTACGGCTTCGGGTCGGTCCCCGTCCAGATCATCCTGGCGCTCATCATCGCGAGCCTGCTGTTCCAGAACCTGCGCGGGCAGGAGCTGTTCAGGATGCTCTACTTCCTGCCGTACGTGACGCCCGCGGTGGCGGCGGCCGCCGTGTTCAGGCAGATATTCAGCCCGCGCCCGGAGCGACCTGCCAACGTCGTGCTCGACTGGCTCGGGATCCAACCGCAGCAGTGGCTGTTCGAGACGAGGCCGGTGACCGACCTGCTGTTCGGTGGGCTGTTCGAGAGGCTGGGCCTCGAGCTGAGCGGCTTCTGGGCCGGTCCTTCGCTCGCGCTCGTGACCGTGATCATCTTCGGCATCTGGACCTACACCGGCTACAACGCCGTGATCTTCCTGGCCGGTCTCGGCAACATCCCAAAGCAGCTATACGAGGCCGCCGCGATCGACGGGGCGACGCGCGTCCAGCAGTTCAGGCACATCACGGTCCCGCTCCTCTCGCCTGTCACCTTCTACCTGACGGTACTCGGGTTCATCGGCACGTTCCAGGCGTTCACCCACATCTACGTCATGCGGTCGCCCAACACGCGTGACGCCGTAGACACGGCCTCCGTCGTCATCTTCGACACGTTCTACGGTCGTAACAACTTCAGCCTGGCGGCCGCGCAGTCCGTCGTGCTCTTCGCCATCATCCTGATACTCACCCTGCTGCAGAACAGGCTGTTCGGTCGGAGCGTCTTCCGTGACTGACCAGACAGCCCCCAGGCCCGTGCTGTCGCGCGGCGAGCCGTACGAGTTCAGGCTCTCTCACCTGCCGGCCTACGTGGCCCTGATCATCGGCGCCGTCGTGTCGATGACGCCGTTCCTGTACATGATCTCGACGAGCCTCATGACGCTGGGCGAGACCATCAACAGGCGCCTCTTCCCTTCCAACCCGCAGTGGGTCAACTACCAGACGGCATGGTCCGAGGCCGACTTCGCGCTCTACTTCCGCAACAGCGTGATCATCACGGCCATCGTGATCATCGGCGTCCTCCTGACATGCACGCTGGCCGGCTACGCCTTCGCCCGCATCGAGTTCCCGGGCCGCGAGACGATCTTCATGGTCCTGCTCGCGACCCTGATGATCCCGGGCACCGTCACGTTCCTACCCAACTTCCTGATGGTCAGGGGCGAGGTGATCCCGTGGGGGAGCTGGCTGAACACTTTGCCGGCCCTGACGGTCCCTTTCATGTCGACAGCGTTCATCATCTTCCTGTTCAGGCAGTTCTTCATGGGGATACCGCACGAGCTGTACGACGCCGCGCGCATCGACGGCGCCGGCCACGCCCGGTTCCTGACCGCTGTCGTGCTCCCGATGAGCAAGCCGGTCCTGATGACGGCCACCCTGCTGACCTTCGTGACGTCCTGGAACGAGTTCCTCTGGCCCCTGCTCGTCACCACGACGCCGCGCTGGCGACCGCTCGGCGTGGGCCTCTACACGTTCATCTCGGAGGCCGGGCCTCAGACCCACCTACTGATGGCGGGCGCGGTGATCACGATCCTGCCCGTCCTCGTCGTCTACTTCCTGACACAGAAGCAGTTCACCGAGGGGATAGCGACCTCGGGCCTGAAGGGGTGATTAACGGGCAGTCGACCTCGAGAACGTAAAGCATACACGGTGAGTTAGTAACATCGATGACGAACGAAGAAGCGCGGTCCCTACCACCCGCAAGGTACGCCTTGGCGAGAGCCAAGCTGGCACGAGCCGAGGTGTCGCGAGGACCGCACGGAGAGGGAGCGAAGATGAAGCCACGCAAGCTACTGACCGCCACGCTTGGCGCCCTACTGCTGACGGCGATGACCGCCACGGCGGTGGCCCAAGACGACCTCGAGGGCGTCGACTGGTCGAGCGTCGACCCGTCGGGCCAGACCGTCACCTTCTGGCACCAGCACACTCAGGAGCGCGAGACCGCCCTCCAGGACATCATCACCGAGTTCAACGCGACCAACGACTACGGCATCACCGTCGTCGCGGAGTACCAGGGCGGCTACGGCGACATCTTCCAGAAGATGCTCGCCCTGCTCGGCACGTCCGACACCCCGAACATCGTGGTCGCCTACCAGAACCAGGCCGCGACCTACCAGCTCGTCGACGGCATGGTCGACATGCGCCCGCTGGTCGCGTCCGATGAGTGGGGCCTCTCCGACGAGGACATCGCCGACTTCTTCCCAGGCTTCTGGACGTCTGACCTGTTCCCGAGCTTCGAGAACAAGCGCCTAGGCATCGCTCCGAACCGGTCGATGGAGATGCTGTACTACAACATCGACTGGCTAGCCGAGCTGCGCGAGGCCGGCCACATCGACTTCGACGGCCCGCCCACCACCCCCGAGCAGTTCCACCAGGCAGCCTGCGCCGCAACGGCCAACCCGTTCTCAGGCGCCAGCGCGACCGGTCAGAGCATCGGCTACGAGCTCGCCACCGACGCGAGCCGCTTCGCCTCCTGGACGTTCGCCTTCGGCGGTGACGTCTTCGACTACGAGAACAACGCCTACAGCTACGACGATCCTGCCGCCGTCGAGGCCCTCACCTTCCTCCAGGGCGTCTTCGCTGACGGATGCGCCGCCCTCACGACCGAGGCCTTCGGCGACCAGACGAACTTCGGCGGGGGCCGCACGCTCTTCACCGTCGGTTCCTCTTCGGGCCTGCCGTTCTACGCCAGCGCCGTCGAAGAGGGTGCCGCTCACGACTGGAGCGTCGCTGCCATCCCGCACACGACGGCAGACCCGGTCATGAACATCTACGGCGCCAGCGTCAGCCTCCCGGCCGGCCACAGCCCGGAGGAGACCCTCGCCTCCTGGCTCTTCCTGAAGTACTACACGGGCACCGAGGCGCAGGCCGCCTGGGCCGCAGCCAGCCAGTACTTCCCGGTCCGCCAGAGCGTGGCCGCGGGCCTGGGACCGGTCTTCGACGCCGTGCCAGGCTACGAGACCGCGTTCAACCTGCTGCCTTACGGCATCGCCGAGCCGAACGTGCCTGGCTACGACTTCGTGCGTGACATCGTCGCCGCTACCATGGCCGACATCGTCACGAACCCCAACCTCGACGTCCAGGAGGCTCTCAGCGACCTGAACGAAGAGGCCAACGACATCCTCGCCGAGCAGATGGCGGAGATGCAGTAACACCGACAGCACGAACCTGAGCACCTGGAGAGGGGCGGTGCCTACGGGCGCCGCCCCTCTCTTGTCGGGTAGCCTCGCCCGAGATGCTGCCCCGCCCTGCCTCGCTCTACGTCCACGTCCCTTTCTGCCCGAGCGTCTGCCCGTACTGCGACTTCCACAAGATGCTCAGGCACGAGGGTCTGGCCGCCCGATACGTCGACAGGCTCGAGCGCGAGCTCCACGAGCTCGGCGAACGCTGGGGCGGGACGCTCGACACGCTCTACCTAGGCGGTGGCACCCCCTCTCACCTTCGCGACGACGAGCTGGAGCGGCTCTTCGCCGCCGTAGCGCGCGCCTTCGGCGGGCCCGGGGTCCTGGAGACCACGCTAGAGGCCGACCCGCTCACGTTCGACGACTCCAGGCTCCGGTCCTTCCGCGCGCTGGGCGTGACGCGGTTGTCGATCGGCCTGCAGTCGACTCAGGACGACGTGCTCTCGTTCCTCGGCCGCATCCACGACGGCGCGCAGGGCATGCAGGCGGTCGAGTCCGCGCTGGCCAGCGGCCTGCGCGTGAACGTTGACGTCATGACGTCGATGGCTGGCCAGGACCTCGAGCTGGACCTCGAGCGGGTCGTGCGCCTGGGCGCGAAGCACGTCAGCGTCTACTCGCTGACCGTCGAGCCCGGCACGCCGTTCGCGCTGCGCGGCGTTCAGGTCGACGAGGACCTCGACGCCGACTCGTTCGCGCTGGCGGCAGGCTTCCTCGGGAGCCACGGGCTCAGGCGCTACGAGGTGAGCAACCACGCCGTGCCAGGCGACGAATCGCTTCACAACCTCGCCTACTGGCGCGGAGCCCACTACCTGGCGGCCGGGCCCTCCGCATCCTCGTACCTGCCGGGCGGAGCTGGCTTCGGGGTCAGGCTCAAGAACCCGGCCCTCAAGGGCTGGCTGACCGGCGAGCCGCCGGAGGAGGACGTGCTCACAGCCGACGACGTCGTACTGGAGCGGCTCATGACAGGCCTACGCACGGTCGAAGGCGTCGACCTGGGCTCGCTCGAGGCCGCCTCAGGCCTGGACTTAGGGCGCTCGGCCGAGAGGTGGCTGCATGACTGCCTCGCCCACGGGCTCCTCACGTTGACGGACCGTGTGCTCAGGGCCACGGACGACGGGACCGCCCGTTTGGACGCCGTGCTGCGCGCCTTCGTGAAGGCCCGGTCTAGCCCGCGTTCTGGGCCAGCAGCCGCGCGATGACAGCGCCGCCAGCGAGGCTGAGCTCGCCGGGCACCGACAGCTCCTTGACCGCGCCGTCGTAGCGCCTGAGGAACGGTTGGTCGCCCAGGAACGCCTCTAGGCTGAGCTTAGGCTCGCTCGCAGCGGCCCTCAGGTAGGCGGTCGTGAGCCGCTGTTGCGCGGACCGCAGGTCGAGCACGATGCCTGTCTGGGCGATCTTCTCCCAGGCGCCGGCGGCCGGCAGCTGCCTGAGCGCGTCACGCATGCGCCCAAGCGACAGCCGCTCACCGAGCGCGAAGAACGCCGTGGCGGCAGCCTCCATGTCCACGTCGGCGGCTCGGGCCGCCTCGACGACCCCCATGCCGGCCGGCACGTACTCGAGGCCGGCGACCTGCTCGGCTACCTGCTCCTCGAGACCGCTCTTGACGTGCTGTTTGACGTTCGCGCGGAAGCGGCGCTTCTCGGCCGCTGGTAGGAAGCTCTCGAGCTCGTCGCGCAGCTTGGCGACCGGGCTGCCGTACACGGCCACGACGTCCTGGATGGGCCTCTTAACCAGGTCTGCAGACAGCAGCCAGCTGACCACGCCCTCGACGGCCTGCGACATGGCGCGGTGGGCGGCGTACGAGGCCTCGGGCGGCGTCGCGTCGTCGCGCTCGTGCAGCTCGGCGGCTAGTTTCACCGTGCCGAGCAGCTCCATGGCCGTCAGCGCGGCCCTCACCACCTCGACGGGCGTCGCCCCGTTCTGCCTGACGGCGCGGTGCACGAACTCCATGCCCAGGAGGTCGACGACGACGTTCGTCAGCTGCGTGGCGGTGATCTCGCGGCGCAGCGAGTGGGTGGCGATCGCCTCTGGGTGACGCTCCCTCAGCAGGGCCGGGAAGTAGTCCTCGAGGTAGTGGGATAGCTGCGGGTCATCCGGCAGGTCGGTCTCGAGAAGGCGCCTGTAAAGGCCCATCTTCACGTACGCGAGCAGTACGGCGAGCTCGGGCCTCGTGAGGCTGATGCCGTCGGAGCGCCGCTCGGCAAGCTGCTTGGCCGTCGGGAGGAACTCGACGGTCCTGTCGAGCCCGGCAGACTCCACCAGGTAGTCGAGCAGAGAGCCGAACAGCTCTGGGTCGCTAGCCGCCGACCGCAGGGCGAGGCTGATGGCCAGCGACTGGCTGTCGTTGTCCCTCAGCACCAGACCAGCGACGTCCTCCTTCATGTGAGAGAGGAGCTCGTCGCGCTGGGTCCGGCTGATCGCACCCGAGCGCAGCAGCGGCGCAAGGCAAACCTTGATGTTCACCTCGTGGTCCGACGTGTCGACGCCAGCCGAGTTGTGTATGGCGTCCGTGTCGATGCGGCCACCGGCCCTGGCGTACTCGATGCGGGCGAGCTGCGTGAAGCCTAGGTTGCCGCCCTCGCCTACCACCTTGGCCCTGAGGTCGTCCGCGTCTATGCGGACCGTGTCATTGGCCGAGTCTCCGACCTCGGCGTGGCGCTCGGTCGAGGACTTCACGTACGTGCCGATGCCGCCGTTCCAGAGCAGGTCGACGGGCGCGCCAAGCACCGCCCTGATTAGGTCCTGGCCGGAGAGCTCGTCAGCCTGGATGCCAAGGGCCTGCTTCATCTCCGGGGTGATCGACACGCTCTTGGCGCCGCGCTCGAACACGCCGCCGCCCGCGCTGATCAACGACTCGTCGTAGTCAGCCCAGGTGGAGCGTGGCATCTCGAACAGGCGCTTGCGCTCCTTGAACGAGCGCTCGGCGTCCGGGTCGGGGTCGATGAAGACGTGCCTGTGGTCGAAGGCAGCCATGAGCCTGATCTTGCTCGTGTAGAGCATGCCGTTGCCGAACACGTCGCCCGACATGTCGCCGATGCCCGCCACGGTGAACTCGTCCTCGAAGACGTTCACGCCCATCTCGGCGAAGTGACGCTTGACGACCTCCCATGCGCCGCGGGCCGTGATGCCCATGCCCTTGTGGTCGTAGCCTGCCGAGCCACCGGAGGCGAAGGCGTCGTCGAGCCAGAAGTCGTACTCGCCAGCGGTGGCGTTGGCGGTGTCCGAGAAGGTGGCTGTGCCCTTGTCTGCGGCCACGACGAGGTAAGGGTCCGCGTCGTCGTAAACCAGCACGCCGTCTGGGCTCACGGTCTCGCCGTCCACGATGTTGTCGGTGACGTCTAAGAGACCTCGGATGTACTCCTGGTACTGCTCGCGCACGTGGTCGCGTAGCTTGGCCTGGTCGGCCGGCGCCCGCTTGACGACGAAGCCGCCCTTGGAACCGACAGGGACGATCACGGCGTTCTTCGTCATCTGCGTCTTCATCAGGCCTAGGACCTCGGTGCGGAAGTCGTCCGGCCTGTCTGACCAGCGGATGCCGCCTCTGGCCACCTTGCCGCCTCGCAGGTGCGTACCTTCGACCGTCGGGCTGTGCACCCCGATCTCGTAGAGGGGCCGTGGCTGCGGCATGCTGCCGACGGCGTGCGAGTCGATCTTGAAGCTGATGCGCGGGTAGCCGAGGAAGTAGTTGGTCCTCACGCTGGCGGCCATGAGGTCGAGGAGGCCACGCAGCGCCTGGTCGGCCGCCAATGTGGCGACCGACGAGAGGGCGGAGAGGACGTCCTCGCGGGCCGCCTCGAGCACGCCCTCGCGCTCAGCCGGCGTCAGCGGCACGTCCTTGTCACCCGTGTAAGCGGGGTCGAAGCGCAGCTCGAAGTAGCGCACCAGAAGGCCGGCCACCTCCGGGTGCGAGAGGAGGGTGTTGGTCACGAACGCGGGACTGGTCACGAGGTTCAGCTGCGAGTAGTACATCTGGTAGGCGCGCAGCAGCGACACCTGCCGGAAGGTGAGGTCGGCGTAGAGCACGAGCTGATTTAGCGCGTCGCTCTCTGCGGCACCGGACGTCAGCGCGAGGAGCGCCTCGAGGAGCCGCGCCTTGTCATGGCGCACATCGAGCTGCGCGCCCGCGTTCGACTGGACGCGGTAGACGTCGACGCCGCGGTGCTCCCCGTCGACGGTCAGGTCGTAAGGGTTCTGGTCGAGGACCCTGAGCCCGAGGTTCTCGAGCATGGGCAGCACGTCAGATAACGCCCGCGAGCGCCCGCTCGGGTAGTAGACGAGGACGCTAGCCTCCGGGTCGTCGACCTTGTTGATGAGGTCGAAGCCGACGGCGGAAGGGTCGAGCCTCTCTAAGTTGGCTATGTCCCTGACGGCCTGGGCCGGCGTGACCTCGGCCTCGTAGCCTTCGTCGAAGGAACCGATGTAGCGCTTGGCGAGGGTCCGCCCCTCGACGTCGCCGTGCGCCTCGATCAGCCTGCCTCGCAGCTCCTCGCGCCAGCTGCGCGCCAGCTCGGCGACAGCGCTCTCCAGCTCCTTGACGTCGACCGAGCCGAAGTCGACATCGGTCGGGAAGTAGAAGTGAAAGCGCGCGTGGTCCTGGTCCTCCGACAGCGCCAGGCGGTAGTCGCAAGAGGTCGCATGCAGACGCTCCTGCAGGAAGTCCTGGATCGAGCGCCTGACGTCCGAGTTGAAGCTCTCGCGCGGCATCACGACCATGGCGAGGATCCCGCGCTTGAGCGGGTCCGGACGCAGGCGAAGGCGCGCGCCGCGCTCCTGCTCCAGGGAGAGGATCGCCCTGATGTCCTTGTGCAGCTGCTCGGGATCCGTGCCGAACAGCTCCTCGCGCGGCAACGAGTTGAAGGCCGCGACGATGGCTTTGTAGTCGTGGCCGCCCGGCACGGCCTCGTCGAGCTCGAGCACCTGCCTGAGCTTGCGCCTGAGGATCGGGATCGACTCGACCGGCGTGTTCTGCGCCTTGCCGGTGAACAGGCCGAGGAACCGGCGCTCGCCAACGACCTGGCCCTCGTCGCCGAGGATCTTGACGCCTACGTAGTCCATCCGGCGGGCCCTGTGCACGGTCGCCTCGGCGTTGGTCTTGGTGACGACGAGGAGCCGGCCGCCCGTGACCCGCTCCCGGAGTTGCGGGGCGAGCTGCGAGAGCGGCACCGGGGCGCCGTAGCCGCTGCCAGACTCCTCGGCGAGGATGCCGAGTCCGCTACCGGCATGGACCTGGAGGTTCATCTCGCCACGCTTCTCGAGGAGCTGGTACTCGCGGTAGCCGAGGTAGACGTAGTTCTCGTCCTCCAGCCACTCGATGAACGCCGCGTACTCGGCCAGCTCCTCTGACAGGTCGCTGGCCACCTCGTCGGCCTGGATGGAGGCGTCCGGCATGGTCCCCTCGCGTGACAGTCGATGCAGGTAGGCTGCCGCCTCGGCCGAGCGCTCCAGCATGGCCTTGTAGTCGCGGGTCGCGCGGTAGACGTCCGTGAGCACGTGACGCAGTCGCGACTGCAGGAGGCGAGCCGTGGGCTCGTCGACGCGCTCGACGAAGAACATCTCGAACGCCTCGGGCCTGCCGCCCCCCGAGCCGTCTATGTCGAGAACGTTGCCTGCCTCGTCTCTGGACACCTCGATGATCGGGTGGAGTTGGTACGCGAGCTCGAGCCCCTGCCTCCCGATCTCGGCCTGGACCGAATCGACGATGAACGGCCTGTCGGTCATGACCAGACGGACGACGGTGTACGGCGACTCCCAGCCGTCCGCCTCGAACGTCGGGTTGAGCACATCGACGCGCAACTCCTGGTCCCCGAGCGAGCGCAGGAACGCGAGCCCGTCTACCGCCATGGCGTAGAGGGAGTCGGAGTCGAACTGCTCGAGGAAGGCGTCGTCTGCCTTGTCGAAGAGCGCCGTGACGAAGCGCTCCAGCTGGGCGGCGTCTCCAAGCCCAGTCGTTCTCGAGATGTGCTTGCGCACTAGGTCAACGGTTGCTGGCATAGCTGATCACTCCAGGGGCCGCGTGTAGGGCCCGCAGCGTAGTGCGGCCACCATATCGCCACTTCCCGATATCGCGCGTGAAGGGGTCGGCTGGGGAGAGAACGCCGTGCCGGTAACGCCCTTATCTAGGGGCCGCGGACTATACTCGCCGGGTGACTTTCCTCCTCGCGGCCCTGTTGGTCGCAGCCGATCAGCTAAGCAAGTCGTGGGTCGCGAGGAACCTCCCGCTCAACCAGACCGACATCGCGGTCATGCCCGGCTTCGGTATCACTCACACCCGCAACAACGGGGCCGCGTTCGGGATGCTGCGCGACGTCGACTTCACCGTCCTGAACGTCCACGTCGACGGCACCGTCCTACTTGGCCTGCTGTCGGCGGCCGTGGCGTTGGCGCTGTGTGGTTACCTGCTGGCGAGGGGCCAACAGCTAGGGGTACTGCAGCGCGTCGCGCTGGCGCTCGTCCTGGCCGGGGCGATCGGCAACATGATCGACCGCCTGCGGCTCGGTTACGTCATCGACTTCTTGCACGTACGGAGCGGCGCCTTCAGCTTCCCCGTCTTCAACATCGCAGACGCCTGCGTCGTTGTCGGGGCGATCCTGCTGGTCTTGAGCGGCGTCCGGGGCCCGGTCCGCGCGTCCGAACCGTCCGGCGACGCGGCCATGCTTCCTCGCGACACGTCGGAGGAAGACGAGCCCGTCACCTACTCCGGGAGGCTGTCGCCCGCCCCCGTTCCGACCGCGCGCGAGCGCAAGCGGCCGCTTGACGACTACCCTGACGTGCCGCCTCTAGGGAGACCATCAGAGGCCGAGTAGCCTGCGACGGTCTACGGGGCTGTGCGCCTGGCCGGCACGAGCCTCTCAGGGCTCATCCGGAACGGACCTCTCTGGCCTCAGCTAGAACGGACCTCTCGGCGCCTGGCTAGGACGAACCTCTCGCGGCCGGCCAGGTCTGGCTCGAGCCTGACCTCGCTCCAACCGGCCTCCGCCATCTCACGGGCGAGCTCGTCAGCGTTGCGCGGGTCTAGCTCCAGCGCGACCAGGGCGCCCTCCTTCAGCGCGTTCATCAGCTGCTGGACGAGGCGTCTGGCAACGTCCAACCCACCGACGCCGGCGAAGAGCGACGCATCGGGCTCGACGGCGACCTCCGGACTCACGACCCACTTGTCGCTGTCCGGCAGGTACGGAGGGTTCGAGATCACGGCGACGGCTCTCCCGGCCGCTGCCGCGACCTCGGCGTCGGACAGCAGGTCGGAGCGCCTGAGCTCGACCTGTAGGCCCAGCCTGTCGGCGTTGCGGCCGGCGAGGTCCAGAGCCGCCGACGAGACGTCGGTCGCCCACACCTCAAGCTCCGGCCGCGCCGCTTTGACGGCCAGCGCGATCGCCCCCGTGCCGGTGCCGACGTCGATCACAACGCCGTCAGGTTCGGCCCCGGCCAACTCCACCAGCGCAAGCTCCACGAGGCGCTCGGTCTCGGGCCGCGGCACGAGGACGCCAGGCTCGAGCGCCAACGTCAGGTCGAGGAACGTCGCCTCGCCGATGACTAGCTGCAGCGGCTCCCGCGTCTCACGCCGGGCCATGAGCACCAGGAACTCCTCCCAGTGCTCCGCAGGCAAAGGCTCATCTCGGGTAACGAGGAGCTCGGTGCGTGTACGGCCTAGAACGTGGCCGAGGAGGAGCATGGCGTCCGCCTGCGGGCTGTCGACGCCCGCGGCCGTCAACCGTTCCTCTGCCAACGCGAGGGCCGCGCCGATGCTCTTGGCGCGGCCCGGATCTGGCTCGCTCATGACGCGCCTTCTCAGTCCGGCTTGACCACGACCCTGCGGTCGGCGCCCTCGCCGGTCGACTCGGTCATGACACCGGCCTCCTCGGCAAGTGACATGTGCACGACGCGCCTCTCGGCCGCGCTCATGGGCTCGAGCTCGACGGCCACCCCGTTGCGGCGGACGCGTGCGGCGGCGGCCAGGGCAGTGTCACGGAGCCGGGCATCGCGCCGGCGCTTGTAGCCGCCGACGTCGATGTTGACTCGTACCTGCCGGTCGCCGTCGCGGTTGACGACGGCGTTGGTCACGTACTCGAGGGCCGCGAGGGTCCGGCCGGCACGACCGATGATCTTGCCCGGGTCGCCGCCGTACACCTCGACGAACACCTCGTCGTCCGTCGCCTCGTCGACCTCGACGGCGTAGCCGGGGTCGATGTTGAGAAGCAGGTTGACGAGGAAGGTCTCGGCCCGCTCGACAGCGTCGCCCTGGACGACGATGGCGGCGTCGTAGGCGGCGGCGTCGAACTCCTCCACCTCCTCGGCCTCCGGCATCATCATCTGCTCCGGCAGGCCTTCGGTGGCCAGCTCGTCCTCGTCTACGTTGATGCCGATGCCCTCTAGGTAACGGTCCAGGTCCGAGTCGCTCATCTGCTGCGGTCGCTCATCCTAAGTCTGCCTCACTTACGCTTCCCGCCGGCCAGGGCTGGCTTGGCGCTCGCCGGTGCCGGACGGCCCCGGTAGAGCAGCCAGTACTGGAAGACCTGTACCAGCATGGACACCACATAGTAGAGCAGCACGCCGGCCGGGAAGCCGAAGATGATGAAGCCGAAGACCACGTTGATGATCATCGACTGCCGCATCATCTGCGGGTTGCTGCGCGACGAGAAGTACGACATCGCGACCATGACGGCCACGTACAAGATCGGCAGGATGAAGGTCGGGTCGCTGCGACCGAGGTCGGGGATCCACAGGAACCCTTCAGCGAACTCGAAGTTCATGAACACGCGCCACAGGATCAGGAAGAGCGGCATCTGCACGAGGATCGGCAGGCAGCCGCCGGCGGGGTTGACGCCGGCCTCGCGGTAGAGCTTCATCGTCTCCTGCGTCAGCTTCTCGCGGTCCTCCTTGTGCTTGGCCTGCAGCTCCTTGAGCTTGGGCTGCAGCTCCTGCATGCCGAACATGGACTTCGTCTGGGTGCTTATCAGGGGCCAGATGACGGCCCTGAACAGCAGGGTCAGGACGATGATCGACAGGCCCCAGCTCGGCACGTAGTCGTGGATGAACTGCAGGAGCTGGACGACGAGCAGCGACAGCCGCCCGAGGATGTTCGGGTTGAACAGGCCGGGCAGGTCCAGGTAGCCCTCCTGCGTGTAGCGGACCAGCTCGTTCGGGCCCGCGTACAGCCCGACGCCGAAGGTGGCGGCGCTCTCACCGGCAGCGAGCTCCGTCTGCAGAACGCCGTAGTGAGGCCTGACGAACGCGCCCTCGAGCGCCGTGGAGCCGTCTCCTGGCAGCAGGATCAGCGCCTGCTCGTTGTTGCGGTTGCTCTTCTGGAGCGAGACGTATGTCGTGTCCTCGAACGGCCGCTCGCCCGGGTTCAGGGCGAAGGTGTCGTCGTAGCCGACCTTGACGACCGGGTTCGCGACCCGCGCGATGCCGGGCACGGCGAACTGGAGCAAGATGTCACCCTGCGTTGCCGCGCTAGCTTCGTCAGCGGTGTCGGGCGTGTCGCTCTGCAAGGCGCCGGCAGCGCCCGCCCGCGTGACGCTCAGGCTGTGCTCGGTCGTCTCGGTGACGCTCGCCACCACCACCGTGCGCTCGACGAGCAGGTCGCCTACTCGGTAGGTGAAGGTCCCGGTGACGGTGACGTCGTTCGACCTCACCCACTCGCCCTGTGCGTCCTGCGGCAGCAGGTACTCGCCGCCTACGAGCAGCGCCCCGCCCGGCGCCACGGCGTCGAACGGGATCAGGTTGTTCCCGGTCGTGATGTTGTAGTCGCTCGGGTCGCGCCCGCGCTGCTGCTTGACGAACGCCGCGGCGATCTCGCCGGCCGGCGTGAAGAAGAAGTCGGTGCCCTTGGTCGTGACACGGGTCAGCTCGTCGTCCTCGTAGTGGCAGAGGAACGACGGTTGCGCGGTCGAGCAGGTCGCCAAGACCTCGTCGACACCCCGGAAGCTGGCCGGTTCGAACGGCCCCGACTCGATGGGTTCGCGCGCGAACACCGCGGCTCCCAGGACCAGGACGGCGGCAGCGACCAAGCGCGCCAGGTGGCGTGTCAACGCGCCTCCGCGTGGACGTGCTTGGTGCGCGGCGGCACCGGGTCGTGACCGCCGGGGTTGAACGGATGGCAACGGAGGACGCGCCACGTGGCGAGCGCCATGCCCTTGAGGACACCGTGAGTCTCGACGGCCTCGAGCGCGTACTCGCTGCACGTCGGGTGGAAGCGGCAGCTTGGCGCGGCCTTGAGTGGTGAGAGGTAGCGCCTGTAGAGGCGCACGGGCGCCAGGACCACGTCCTTCAGTAGCCGGCTCACGCCGCTGCTCCGGCCCGGAGCAGCGCGGCGCGCAGCGAGGCCTTGAGCTCGGTGAACGGCGCCTCGGCTGCCGAGGGCCGCGCCACCACCAGCGCGTCGAACGACGGCTTGAGACCGCCAGCCCGCACCAGCGCGCGGAACGACTCGCGCAGGCGGCGCCTGACGCGGTTGCGCACGACTGCGTTGCCGACCTTCCGGCTCACCACGATGGCTACCCTCACCTCTCCGGTCCGGCTCTCCCGCAGCCTCACTGTTACGTGCTTGCTGCCGGAGACGCGTCCCTTCTTGAGCCGCTGGAAGTCCCTCTCGGACTTCAGCGACCGCAGGACGCCGACCGGGGTCAGCGATCCGAGACCGTCAGACGCTTGCGGCCCTTGGCGCGGCGGCGGGCGAGCACGCGCCGGCCGGCGGCGGTCGCCATGCGCGCGCGGAAGCCGTGCGTCTTGGCGCGCTTGCGGCGGTTGGGCTGGTAGGTGCGCTTCATCTTCTGCTCCTCGTTCAGGCAGGCGCCCGGCGCGACGACCCGCGTCGACAGGACCTGACCTTGAGTGTTTCGCTCTCCTTGCCCGCGTGGTCTAGCTATGCGGGCGACATGAGACCCCAGGCGGCCGATCGGCCACCAAGCCGCAGGAGCATATCACACCGCCGCGGCCTCCCGCCACGAGCCGGCGCGACAGCGCGGCCGGCCCCCACCGTCCGCCAGCGGACCCACGAGAGGGACGTTGGCGCGGTGGCTAGATCAGGCCGCCAGCCACCCTGCCAAGCGCTCGGCGAGGTCGAGCAGGGAGTCGTCCGAGCCGGCCGCGCCCGTCAGTTGGACGCCGACAGGCAGGCCGTCGTCGTCCGAGCGGCCGGCCGGCACGCTGATCGCAGGCATGCCGCCAAGGTTAGCCAGGCACGTCGCGACGTCGCCCACGTACATCGACACCGGGTCCTTGGTCTTCTCGCCCAGCCTGTAAGCCGTTCCGGTCGCCGTGGGCGTGATCAAGGCGTCGACGCCCGAGAGCGCCTGTCCCAGCTCCGCGGCGATGCTTGCCCTGGCGCCTACGGCCCGCCCGTAGTAGGCGTCGCGGTACCCAGCGGCGAGCGCGAAGGTGCCCATCAGCACGCGCCTCTTGACCTCGGGGCCGAAGAGCGTGCCGCGCGTGCGCGTGCTCACCGCCTCCTGGCCGTCACCAGACGCACCGACGCGCCCACCGTAGAGCGAGCCGTCGAACCTGGCGAGGTTGCTAGCCGCCTCGGCGGTGGCGATAAGGTAGTAGGTCGGCACGGCGAACCGCACGGCTGGCACGCTGACCTCCACGACCTCGATGCCGCCCTCCTCCAGCGCGAGTCGCGCCCGCTCCAGCCCCTGCCTGGCGGCCTCGGTAACGCCGTCGCCGGCCAGCTCCTTGACCAGCGCGACCCTCCGCTTGGCCGGCGAGACGGGTGAGAGCTCTCGGCTGGTTGGATCCAGGGCATCGGGGCCGCGCATGGAGGCGAAGGCGATCCTCACGAGCCCGACGTCGCCTCCGAAGATCCCGACCTGGTCGAGGGAGCTGGCGTACGAGATGAGGCCGTAGCGCGACAACGCGCCGTAGGTCGGCTTGAAGCCGACGACGCCGCAGAACGCTGCAGGTAGCCTCACAGAGCCGCCGGTGTCGCTGCCGAGCGCGAGCGGCACGGCACCCGACGCCACGGCCGCCGCCGAGCCGCCTGACGAGCCGCCAGCCACGCGACCGGGGTCCAGCGGGTTCAGCACCGGCCCGAACGCCGAGTTCTCGTTGGTCGAGCCCATCCCGAACTCGTCGAGGTTCGTCTTGGCCACCACGACAGCGCCGGCGGCCTCGAGCCTCTCGACGACCGTCGCCGTGTAGGGCGGGACGAATCCCTCGAGCATCCTCGAGCCGGCCGTCGTCGGGGCACCCGCCACGCAGATGTTGTCCTTGACGGCCACCGGCACGCCGACGAGCGGCCCTGACAGGTCGTCGCTCGCAGCGGCTGCGACGGCCCTCTCATCCAGGACGGCGAGGAACGCGTTCGTGCGCTGCTGAGCCTGTGTGACGGCTTCTAGAGCCTCGTGTACACGGGAGGTCACGCTCGGCAACCATACCAGCCTTTCGTCGGTGCCCCGCTCGTGGAGCGCGTCCACGACGGCACGAACTGCGAAAACTCACTCCCGGCTCTCACGGCCCCGCTGTTATCATCTGCCTGGCATGAGCACAGCGCTGGCAGCACCCAACGACACCCGGAGCGCCGCTCCGAACGGCTCCGACACGGTCGTGGCCGGGGCGGGCGCCAGCGACCCTGGCCGCGTGCGCAGCCTCAACCAGGACGCCTACCACGTAGGCCGGGTCGGAGCGCACTGCCAGCTAGGCGTGGTGGCGGACGGCATGGGGGGCCACATCTCAGGCGAGCTCGCCAGCCGGCGCGCTGTCGAGGTGCTAGTAGAGACGCTGAAGGCCAGCCGTGCGCACCCACCGGTGGCACTGGCGCGGGCGGCACAGGCCGCCAACGTAGAGGTCTACAACCACGCCGTGCTCCACCCCGAACACAAGGGCATGGGGACGACCCTGACGGCGGTGCTCATCGACGACCAGGTCGGCCTCGTCGGCCACGTCGGCGACTCGCGCGCCTACCTGTTGAGGGACGGCGAGCTCAGGCGCCTGACCGATGACCACTCCTGGGTCGCGGACCGCGTGCGGCAGGGCCTGCTCTCCGAGGACGAGGCCAGCCAGCACCGTTACCGCAACGTGATCACGAACGCCATCGGCGCGACGCCGACGTTCCGCCTCGACGTGCTGCACTTCGAGGTCCAGAGCGGTGACAGACTGTTGATCGTGTCTGACGGCGTGAGCATGCTGCTCTCCGAGCCGCTGATGGCGCAGCTCATCGCCGATGCCACACCGACGGAGGCCGCCAGGCGGCTGCTGAGGGAGGCCAACGACCGCGGCAGCCCTGACAACGTCACGGCCGTCGTGCTGCAGGTCGAGAACGTCGCGTTCAGGCCCAAGCGCTACGACCTGCCCGAACGGCAGCTGGAGGCGGCGACGATCCCGATCGGCGACACGATGTCAGGCATCCGGCAGGTCGAGGACGGCTACCCGCCCAACGGGCCGGTCGCGCGCGTTAAGCGGCACCCCTGGTACCCGTACCGCGGCTGGGTGATCGGCTCCGCCGCCCTCTTCGTGCTGCTCCTGGCGCTCGTGCTGCTCTGAGGCGCGCGCCTGCGGCCCGGGCCGTGGGTGAGCGTGCCGCGCGCCGCCGTGTCGGCTCCCACCGTCCGGCCGGTCGCTGTTAGGCTCAGGGCATGCGCCAGACAGTCTCGACAGACAACGCCCCCGCAGCCGTCGGACCCTACTCGCAGGCGGTCAGGACCGGAGACCTTCTGTTCACGGCCGGCCAGGTCGCTCTCAGGCCAGACGGGAGCTTCGTCGAAGGCTCCGTCTCCGACCAGACCAGGCAGGTGATGACGAACCTGCAGGCGGTGCTGAAGGCCGCCGGTGCCGGGTTCGAGAACGTGGTCAAGAGCACATGCTTCCTCACCGACATGGCGGACTTCGAGGAGTTCAACCGCGTGTACGGCAGCTACTTCACGGGCGAGCCTCCGGCCCGCAGCACCATCGCCGTCGCGGGGCTACCCAAGGGAGCGCGTGTCGAGGTCGAGCTGATCGCGCGGCTCGGCTAGGCCGCCTCCCGCGCTCGCCTCAGGTCGTCCAGGTCGGCCAGCAGGCGTTCGCGTGCCTCATCGTCGACCACCTCGTCCGCTAGGCGCCACGCCTCCGCACGGTGGAACTCTGCCGCCTCCTCGTCACCAAGGTGGTGGTTGGCGCGAGCCATGGCCTCGTGCGCGTAGCCGAGCAGGAACGCCGGCTCCTCACCGTCGGCGCCGTTGGCATGCGCGTCGGGTCCCACGCCAGCCGGGATCGTGTCGGTCGCGGCAGGCGGCATGTCGGCAGCGATCGAGGTGGCGGACAGCGCGTTGAGGTCGCGCGCCGCCTCCAGCGCTAGTCGTGCGTGCGCCAAGGCGGACTCGCCTCGCCCGGTCAGGCAGTTCACGCGCGAGAGCTGCCAGTGACCGACGGCTCTCTTCTCCGGTGCGTAGTCGGACCGCTGCGACCAGTGCCAAAGAGAAGCGTGAGCCGCGAGGAACATCTCCTCGTCTTCCTCGGCCGTGCGGTCCGGCTTCTCCATCAGTTCCCATGTGCGGTTGAAACAGTCGGCCGAGTAGTGCTCGTGCGCCGACGCCTCGTGCAGAGCGGCCTTCATGACCTCACCTCCTGCTTGGTCCGGATAGTAGAGCGGCTCCGTGTGAGGGTGTCGAAGGTCGGCAGGTCAGGCCTGTGCCGTCACGCCCTCCGGTAGAGGATCGCGCGCTTCACCTCTTCGATCGCCTGCGTGACGGGGATGCCGCGCGGACACGCCTCGGTGCAGTTGTACGCGGTCCGGCAGCGCCATACGCCGTTCATGTCGTTCATGATGTCGAGACGCGCGGCGGCGCCTTGGTCACGCGAGTCGAAGATGAAGCGGTGCGCGTTGACGATCGCCGCGGGCCCCACGTAGCGGCCGTTCGTCCAGAAGACGGGGCAGGACGACGTGCATGCAGCGCACAGGATGCACTTCGTCGTGGCGTCGAAGACCTCACGGTCCTCTGGGCTCTGGAGGCGTTCCGTCGCCGGCGCCTGGTCGTCGTTGATGAAGTAAGGCAGCACCGACTTGTAGGAATCGAAGAACGGCTCCATGTCGACGATGAGGTCCTTGAGTACGGGAAGCCCGGGCAGAGGCTCGACCGTGATCTTGCTGCCGAGGTCCTTGACGAGGACCTTGCATGCCAAGCGGTTCCGACCGTTGATCAGCATCGCGTCTGAGCCGCAGATCCCGTGCGCGCATGAGCGCCTGTAGGCGAGGCTGCCCGTGCGCTCCCACTTGATGTCGTTGAGGACGTCGAGCACGCGCTCGTTCGGGTCGACGTCGAGCTCGTGCTCCTCCCAATGTGCCTTCTTGTCGACCTCCGGGTCGAAGCGCTTGATCTTGACGTTTATCTGCATTTCGCTCCTACCTGCCCCGGGCGCCGTCGCCGCGAGCGGTCGTCGTTCGCATGGCTCGTCCCGTATCCCACGTCTAGTAGACCCGCGGCTTGGGCTCGTAGCGGCCCAGCGCCACCGGCTTGTAGTCGATCCTCAGGCCCTCGCCGTCCTGGTGGACGAGCGAGTGCTTCAGCCAGTCGCCGTCGTCGCGCTCCCTGAAGTCCTCGCGAGAGTGTGCGCCGCGCGACTCGGTACGGTTCAGCGCCGCATGGACCAGGAAGCGGGCGTTGTCGAGCAGGAAGCCCAGCTCGATGGCCTCCATGAGCTCGGTGTTGTAGACCTTGCCGCGGTCCTCGACGCCGATCTGCGCGTACCGGCCACGCAGCTCGTCGACCTTGGCGGCCTGCTCAGTTAGGGTCTCCTTCGTCCTGAAGACCGAGGCGTTGTCCATCATCGACTGCTGCAGTTCGCTGCGCAGGTGCGAGACACGTTCGGTGCGGGGGCCGTTCATGGCCACATCGACCAGGGCGCGAGCCTGCTCGGCGGCATCGGACGGTATCGGCTCGTGCACCGAGCCCGCCGCGAACGCGGCCGCGTTGCGACCCGCCCGACGGCCGAACACCAGCAGGTCGCCCAAGGAGTTCGTGCCGAGGCGGTTGGCGCCGTGGAGGCTGGCGCACGCCACCTCGCCGGCGGCGTAGAGGCCGGGCAGCACGGTAGAGGCGCCGTCGAGGATCACGTTCGTGTCGATGGTCGTGGGGACGCCGCCCATGGCGTAGTGAGCCGTCGGCTGGACAGGCACGGGCTGCGTGAGCGGGTCGACGCCGAGGTAGATGCGCGCGAACTCGGTGATGTCAGGCAGGCGCTCCTCGATTATGTGCCCGTCGATGTGCGTGAGGTCGAGATGGATGTAGTCCTTGTTGGGCCCCACGCCGCGCCCCTCGCGGATCTCTAAGTACATCGCGCGACTGACCATGTCACGAGGCGCCAGGTCCTTGATGGTGGGCGCGTAGCGCTCCATGAAGCGCTCGCCGTCGGCGTTGCGGAGGATGCCGCCTTCACCGCGAGCGCCCTCGGTGAGCAGGACGCCGATCTTGTAGAGGCCCGTCGGGTGGAACTGGTAGAACTCCGGGTCCTCGATGGGTATGTCGCGCCGGAACGCGATGCTCATGAGGTCGCCTGTGAGCGCGTGAGCGTTCGACGTCACCTTGAACATGCGGCCGTTGCCACCGGTCGCCAGGATGACGGCCTTGGCGTGGAAGGTATGGAGCTCACCAGTCGCCAGCTCGTACGCGACGACCCCGCGGCAGGCGCCGCCCTCGATGACGAGGTCCAGGACGTGGAACTCGTTGAAGAAGGTGACGTCGTCCTTGATCGACTGTTGGTAGAGCGTCTGCAGGATCATGTGGCCGGTGCGGTCGGCTGCGTAGCAGGCGCGTTCGACGGCCGACTTGCCGTGCTCCCGCGTGTGACCACCGAACTTGCGCTGGGCGATCTTGCCGTTGGGCAGCCTGCTGAACGGCAGACCCATGTGCTCGAGCTCGTAAACGGCCTCGATGACCTCGTGCGAGAACACCTCGGCGACGTCCTGGTCGGTCAGGTAGTCGCCGCCCTTGACCGTGTCGAAGGCGTGCCACTCTGGGTGGTCCTCGCTCACGTTGCCGAGCGCCGCACCGACACCGCCCTGCGCCGCGCCCGTGTGCGAGCGCGTTGGGTACAGCTTGGACACCACAGCGACCGAGACCCCAGGATGCTGAGCGGCGTAGCGAGCGGCCATGAGGCCCGCCCCGCCAGCACCGACGACGACGACGTCGAACCTATGGAAACCGCTCATCTCTCCCTCGTCTTGGGCCCGTTGGCCAGGCGCATCTCTCGCGACCTCACTGGCCGAGGTTCCTGACGGCATCGCCCATCTCGGTGTAGGTGAAGGTCCACAGCGTCATCACCCCGACGACGAAGATGCCGGCCGCGAACGTGAAGACCACGGCCTTGACCCAGAACCTGACCTGCGGACGCTTGAAGTAGTCGTCGATCGAGTAGCGCAGCCCGTTCATGCCGTGCAACAGAGCGAGCCCGAGCAGGAACGAGTCCATGACGCGGACGCCTGGCTGAGCGAGACGCTGAGCGACGTAGTCGTAGTCGATCGTGCCTGCGTTGGTGGCGATGTTGTTGAAGAACACGTGGGCGAAGACCAGGAACACGAGCAGGAAACCGCTGATGCGCATGAAGACCCACCACGCGAGCTCGCTGTTCGTGTGGTACGTGGCGCGGGCGTCCTTGAGGGTGCGCGGCCGCGGCACGGGGCCGGAGCGGGTGTCGGTCGCCATCTATGCGCCCCCGCCGACGATCTCGGGGATGATCTTGAAGAGGACAGGGATACCGATGATGGCGGTCACCGCCAGCACGCCGTACCACAGGTGCCGCTGGTACCTGATGCCCCACTGCGAGAAGTCCAGGATCATGATCCGCAGGCCGTTGAGCGCGTGGTACACGACGCCCGCGATGATCAGCACCAGGCCGATACGGAAGGGCCACTGGTGATAGAAGAGCAGGAACCGGTTGAACGGGCCGTCTGGGCCCCACATGACGAGGCTGATGTCGAACACGTGCAGCAGCAGGTAGAGCGCGAGAGCGATCCCGGAGACCCGGTGAAGGAAGTACGCCCATTGGCCCTCACGGCCTCGGTACATGCATGGACCTCCAGCGTGCGATGCGCCGCGCTACACCAGCGGGCGCGTCGCGCTCACGGATTGTACACCCCGTCGCGACGTCGTCCGGCACGCGAGTCCTCGCCCAAGCTACACAGGCGGCTCTCCCGGCGGCCCTTCGGAAGCGGTGGCCGTCACACCGCCTCACGCCGGCCACGATGATGTGGTCGCCACGCGGTTCCGCGCGCCCCCCTGGTACCGTGGCGCGATGCTGTTGGCGTTCGACCTAGACAAGACCCTCGTTACCGACGACTTCCGGCTGCCTGACCACACCGCCGATGCGATCCAGGCCGCCAGGGCCGCTGGTCACCACGTGACCGTGCTCACCGGCCGCCCGCTCATAGCGGCCCGCGAGTTCCTGAGCCTGCTGGCTCTCGACCGGCCCCACGCCGTGAACCACGGCTCGACGATCCTGGCTGCCGACGGCTCCCTGATCAAGCGCCGTCACCTGCTTGCCGCCGAGGTGGCGGCGATACTGGACGCCCACCTGGACGACATCGAGCTCGAGTTCTCGTGCGTCGTCGGAGACAGCATCTACGTGCGCGACCCCGATCACGAGCGGTGGCTATACGCACTGGGACAGGGCAGGACGGTCGCTCGTTACACGTCGGGCCTGACGCTCGACGCCGACAAGGTCGTGTTCCACGCGAACGGCCGGCACGCCGAGATCGAGGCGGGGCTCGTCACCAGCCACCCGCACCTCGTGCGCTACGCATGGGGCGACGACTGGCTCGAGGTCGTGCCACAGGGCGGTGACAAGGGATCGGCGCTCGCTCACATAGCTGACATGCTCGGTGTCGCCCAGAGCGACGTGGTGGCGTTCGGCGACGGGCTCAACGACGTGAGCATGCTGCGCTGGGCCGGCCACTCGGTCGCGGTGGGCGACGACGTCCACCCAGAGGCGTTGGCCGCGGCCGACGAGCACGTGCCTTCGCCGGAGCAGGGTGGCGTGGCCGCATGGCTAGCCGCCAACGCGCTCTAAGCGCTCCCTATCGCCTGCATGAACTCCTGACGCGTGCGCGCGTCGTCGCGGAAGATGCCGCGCATCGCGCTCGTGACCGTCATGGAACCCTGCTTCTCGACACCGCGCATCATCATGCAGAGGTGGCTGGCACGCGTCACCACGGCTAGTCCCTGGGGCTCGAGCACGTCGTCGAGCGCGTCGGCGATCTGGGCGGTCATGCGCTCCTGGACCTGCATGCGCCTGGCGTAGACGTCCACGACGCGAGCGAACTTGGACAGGCCGAGGATCTTATCGCCTGGCACGTAGCCTATCGACGCCGTGCCGAAGAACGGCAACATGTGGTGCTCGCAAAGTGAGTAGAACTCGATGCCGGTCAGGACGACCATCTCGGAGCTCTCGGCGGCGAAGAGCGCGCCGTTGATCACCTGCCTGGGGTCCTGGGCGTAGCCGCTCGTCAGGAACCTTAGCGACCTTTCGACGCGCTGAGGCGTCCGGACCAGGCCCTCGCGACCGACGTCCTCACCTAGGCCGGTGATGAGCTCGGCGACGACGCCGTCCAAGGAGGTCTCACCGACCTCGTCGAAGTCGTCGACACGTCGTATACCCACCGCGGCTTCGCTCATGTGGCGGCAATGCTAGCTCAACACGCCGCCGCGCACTGTCCAAGGGGAACGCGCCCGGCGGGGCTAGACTCTGGCCGTGCGACTCGACCGCCAAGACGCCTACCTGACGCGTTTCGTGGCACGCGTCGCCGCACGTGAGGTCGACGATAGCGGCACCTGGTTGCGGCTCGACCGCTCCGCCTTCTACCCGACCGCGGGCGGCCAGCCTCACGACACCGGCCAGATAGAAGGCCTAAACGTCCTCGACGTAGAGGCTCGCAACGGCGAGGTCTGGCACCGCCTAGCGGCGGGGCCCGCGCCGACCGGGGGCGACGAGGTCGTGGGGCAAGTCGACTGGAACCGGCGCTACAGGCACATGCAGCGCCATAGCGCGCAGCACATGCTCTCCCAGGCCTTCATCCGGGTCGGCGCGCGGCGGGGCGTGGCGGTGGAGGGCGAGCCCGGCTACCACACCAGGTCGGTGAGCATGAGGGGCCCAGACTGCACGCTCGACCTGACCGGCGAACCCGACGATGCGGCCCTGGCCGAGGCGGAGGCAGAGGTGAACGCCGCCGCCCGCCGCGCCATGCCTGTCCTCACGTTCGACGTGCCTGACTCACGACTGACCGCCTACCGGCTTCGGAGGCCAGCCAAGGTCACCGGCCTGGTCCGCTTGGTGGCCATGGGGGACTACGACCTCGTCGCTTGTGGAGGCACGCACGTGAGGAACATGGCCGAGACGCTCCCCATCGCCGTGCTGGGTTGGGAGCGCGTCCGCGGCGGGCTGACCCGCGTCACCTTCAGGGCCGGTGTCGAAGCGTTGGACGATGCCGCGCTGAAACGCTCGGTGGTCCGCGGACTCACACAGCTCTTGAGCGCGCAGACGGACGAGCTGCCCTCCCGGGTCGACGCCCTGACCGCTCGCGTCGCCGAGCTGGAGGGAGCGCTGGCCGAGGCCGCACGGCTGCGCGCGGACGTGCTCGCCGGCCACCTCATCGGGGCCGCCGGCGTCACCCTTGACGGCGACGTGAGGCTCGTCGCGCACGAGCTGGAAGGCGTAGACAGCGACCTCTTCGATCCGCTCGTCGACCGGCTCCAGCGCGAGCCGCGCCTCGTGTCCGTCTTGGGCGTGAGAGACAACACCGGCGCACGGGTCGCGTGCCTTGCCGGTCCAGACGCCGATGTGGACGTCAGGCCCGCCCTGAAGGCGGCCATCGCCCAGCTCGGCGGACGAGGGGGCGGGAGACCGGACAGGGCCCAGGGCGCCGGCCCAGACGTTCAGCGTCTGGAGGCTGCCCTGGCGGCGGCGGCCACGGCCCTCGGCGCGTAGCGGCGGTTCTGGCCCGCGCCTAGACGTTCGCCCGTGGAAGTGCCTCGGCGCTTGGTACCAACGCGTCTCATGGGCAACCGGCCTAGGCTGGGCCTCACGTATCGTCACTACAGGGCGGGTAGCGCCTTCGTGCGCACCGTTACGGGAGGAGACATATGACAGCCACGGCCACCAAGGAGCGGCTCTTCAGGACCAAGATAGACATCCCGGAGAAGAACCGCGAGAAGCTCATCGAGCTCGTCAACCAGTGCCTCGCCGACACGTTCGACCTGTACTCCGCGTGCAAGCAGGCCCACTGGAACGTCAAGGGCATGGAGTTCCAGCAGCTACACGAGCTGTTCGACGGCGTCGCGGACGCCATCTTCCCCTTCGTCGACATGTTCGCGGAGCGCGCGACGACGCTGGGTGGCGTCGCCATGGGCACCGTGCGCATGGCCGCTAAGGCGTCGAGGGTGAAGGAGTACCCGGACGACCTGGTGAAGGGCAAGGACCACCTCGAGGCCGTGAGGGACCGGCTCGCCGCCTACTGCGGCAGCCTCAGACAGGCGATAGGCGACGCGTCGGACCAGGACGACCCGACGACCGAGGACCTGGTGACAGAGGCCTCGCGGACGGCCGACCTGCAGCTCTACTTCGTGGAGTCACACCTGCAGGGCTAGGACCCTAGGCCTCTGCGCCACCGCCGAACTCGTCCCGTAGCGCGCTCTGCTCGAGGACGTGCTCGGCCACGTACATCGGCGCCTTGACCCGCACTGCCAGCGCCAAGGCGTCCGATGGCCTGGCGTCGACGTCGAACCGCACCCCGCCGCGCTCCAGGATGAGCATCGAGTAGAAGGTGCCGTCGACCAGGTCGGTGACCTCCACGCGCGCGACCTCGACACCAAGCATCTCGAGGACGGAAACGAACAGGTCGTGAGTGAGCGGCCGCTCTAGCTTCTCACCGCCGCGGCCCGCCGCTATGGAGATCGCCTGCATGGCGTCGATGGCGATGGGGAGGATCTCGCCGCCCTCGCTCTTGAGCAGAGCCAGGAACTGGTTCTCGTCACCCGAGACGGCGATCTCCTCCAGCTCCACCTTGACCATGAGGGCATGATAGCTCGGCCCCTTGGGTACACTCTGAGCCCATGGAGGGGCCTGTCGTCGGCCTCGAGGTCCACCTCGCACTGAGGACCGAGACGAAGCTCTTCTGCGGCTGCGCGCTCGGCGGACTCGACGTCGCTCCAAACGAGACCGTATGCCCGGTGTGCCTCGGGCTGCCAGGTACGTTGCCATCCCTCAACCAGAGGGCTCTGGACCTGGCAGTATCGTTCGCCCTGGCCCTGGGAGCCGATGTCGCGCCGGCCGCTCGGTTCGACCGCAAGCACTACTTCTACCCGGACTCGCCGAAGAACTACCAGATCAGCCAGCACGCTCAGCCCGTAGGTACCGGCGGGGAGGTGAGGCTGCCTGGCGGCAAGAGCGTGAGGATCGCGCACTGTCACCTCGAGGAGGACGCCGGGCGCCTCGTCCACCCGCCGTACGCGGACCACTCGCTCGTCGACCTAGACAGGGCAGGGACACCACTCATCGAGCTGGTGACCATGCCGGACATCGGCTCGCCGGACGAGGCCAGGGCGTTCCTCGAGGAGGTGCAGGCCATAGCCCGCGCCACCGGCGTCTCCGACGCGGCTCCGGAGGAGGGCAAGCTGAGGGCCGACGTGAACGTGTCGGTCAGGGGGCCCAGCGGTGAGCTCGGCACCAAGGTCGAGGTGAAGAACCTCAACTCGTTCCGAAGCGTCCAGACGGCGATCGCGTTCGAGGCGAAGCGGCAGCGACAGGTCCTGGCGGACGGCGGGCGGGTGGTACAGGAGACCCGCGGTTTCAACGAGGGTGGGCAGCGCACCTACACGCTGCGCGTCAAGGAGGGCTCGGAGGACTACCGGTACCTGCCCGACCCCGACCTGCCAGCCGTCGACCTGCAGGAACGCGCTAAGCGTCTGCTGGCAGCCATGCCGGAGCTGCCGGCCGCCAGGCAGGACCGCTACCAGGGGCTCGGGCTCCGGTCTGAGGACGCGCGGATCTTGGCGTACGACGTCGCGCTGTCCGAGGCATACGACGTGGCCCTGGCGAGCGCGCCTGAGTACCCGCAGGCGCTGGCCAACTGGCTGATCGTGGAGGTCGTCGGGCACCTAGCCGCGATGGGCGAGTCCCTGGACGAGAGGCCAGTGCCGGCTGACGCCCTGGCCGACCTAGTCAACCTCGTGGAGTCGGGTCGCTTGTCTGGCCGCGCCGCCAAGGAGCTCCTCCCCGAGGTGCTGGCTGGCGCCGACCCGAAGGCGCTGGTCGCGGAGCGCGGGCTCGAGCAGGTCAGCGACGAAGGCGCGTTGGGCGCCGTCGTCGACGACGTGCTGGGCGCCAACGCGGAGCTCGTAGCCCGAGTCAAGGTCAACCCCAAGGCCCTGAACGCGCTGCTCGGTCAGGTGATGAAGGCGACCCGCGGCACGGCCAAAGCCGAAGTCGTGCGCGCCCTCCTCGAGGAGCGCCTCGGAGTCTGAAGGTGCGGTCGAACGCTCGTCACCGTTCGGTCGACCGGCCCCGGATACCCTGTATGTCCTTGAACCCAGCACGGCCCAACCCACAGCGGCGGGGCCAGTAGGAGGCGAAGTGACTGACCCGAGGATCGAGTTCACCCCTTGGCGCAGGCTCGCGCTCGCCACGGTAGCGCTCGTCGCCTTGGCCGTCACCGCGTGCTCCGGACCGGGCGCTCAGGTCACGCCGATCACCGAGGTCAACGTGTCGGCGGTCGCCGGCGGCGTGCTCATCGAATGGTCGGGGGGCGAGGGCGCAACCAGTTTCTCGATCTTCCGCTCGTCCGAGGACGTCGGGAGCGAGGAGATCGCAAGCGTCCCTGGCGACCGGCGGTCGTACGCCGACTACACGGCCGAGCCGGGAGTCGAGTACCGGTACGCGGTAGTCGCCCGCGGTCCAGGCGCAGCCCCCGAGCCGACCGAACAGTCGCAGGAGGACCCCGTCACGCCGCTCGATGGCGTGCTCCTCAGCATCGTGCTGGACGGCGACGGCAGCGTGACCGTCGAGGGCGCGGCCGCGCCGGTATCGTGCGTGACGGACTGCGTCGTCGGCTTCGAAGACGGCGCAGAGGCGGTGCTGACCGGGGTCGGAGACGGCCTGGCGTTCGCTGGCTTCTCCTCGCCATGCCCTCCGACGGCGTCGTGCTCGCTGAAGATGGAAGGTGACCTGGAGGTCGTCGCTCTCTTCCGCATGCACGTGCTGCGCGTCTCCTTGGAGGGTGGCGCCACTACCCAAGTGGCCGCGTCTCCCCCCGATGATCGCGGCGTGGTCGGATGCGTCCTCGAGGCGGGCAACGACTGCCTGCTCGGCTACACCTACTCGGGCGGTCCTTCGCTGCAGGTGAGCATCAACGCCACCGTCACACAGGCCGGGGCCTCGTTCGCTGGGTTCGCGGGAGCCTGCGCCAACCCCCAAGGCAGCTTCTGTCTGGTCGACGTCGCAGGTGCCACCGAGGTCATCGTCAGGGCGGCCGCGGTGCCGGTCGCCGAGCCGGACTCCTACCGGGTACCTCAGGTCGGCTCGGTGACCATGGAGGCGCCAGGGGTCTTGGGCAACGACGCGAGGGCGCCGAGCGCCGCCGCCGACCTGCTCGAGTTCACCGGGCCCGGCGACTTGGACCTGCGGCCGGACGGCTCGTTCACCTACGAGGGGGACGGCGTCAACCAGGCGAACGTGACCTTCACGTACCGGGTCGCAGGGCCCTTCTCGCTCGTCAGCCAACCGGCTTCCGTCACCTTGGAGGTGGCGCCGCTGCCGGTCGCGGTGGCAGACAGCTACACCACCAACGAGGACGTCCAGCTGACGGTGGGGCCGGGTTCCGGACTACACGCCAACGACGAACACGCCGAGGACGCCACCACCGAGCTGATGAGCCAACCTGCGCAGGGTTCTGTCTCTCTGGGCCAGGACGGCGGCTTCGTGTACACGCCGCCCAAGGACTGGAACGGCCAGACGTCGTTCACCTACCGCCTCGTCGGCGAGTTCGGCATGACGAGCGAAACCGCGACCGTGACGATCACTGTGAACCCGGTGAACGACCCGCCGACGTTCACGCTGTCGCAGACCGAGCTGGTGACAGGGTTCTTCCAATCGGTCACGATAGAAGGCTTCGCGACAAACATCTCGCCTGGCGGTGGAACGGACGAAGCGGACCAGCTGCTCGTGTTCGACGTCGATCGACAGCCGGGTGGAGGCAACCCAGGCTTCGTCCTGGCGCCCGCCATCGACCCGATCACCGGCACGCTGACCTTCCAGAGCGGCTTCCAAGCGGGTACCTGGACGTGGGAAGTGACGCTGGTGGACAACGGAGGAGGCACGAACACCTCCGCCATCACCACCTTCACGATCACCGTCCAGGGCGGGGGCGGCGGCGGTGACGGCGACTAGGGCGGCCATACACCCCACGTAGCCGGGCGTTGACGTGGCGGCGCCTGCCGAGCGACATGTGCGGGCGCCACGCTCGCTAGCTGTCGGTCAGCCCGCGCTTCCCGGTGGGCCCTGAGGCCCCTGCGGACCCTGAGGACCAGGCGGTCCTTCCGGCCCGGCCGGTCCCCGTGGACCTTCAGGGCCTTCGGGGCCTGCCGGCCCGGCCGGACCTGCTGGGCCGGTTGGGCCTTGCGGGCCGGTGGGCCCGGCCGGGCCTGCCGGTCCAGGTAGGCCGCGACAGTCGAACAGGTCAACGGCGCCGTCGGCGTTGACGTCCTCGTCCGGCCCTGCCACTCCGTCGCGGTTGACGTCCCAACACGCCTCACCAGGCGCGCCGGCCGGGCCCGTCTCCCCTGCCGGCCCGGTCTCGCCTGGTGGGCCGGCCTCGCCGGTGGGGCCGGGATCACCGCGGGGCCCCGGCAGGCCTATCGGGCCGCGGTCACCCTGCGGTCCAGCCGGACCAGCTGGGCCCTCGGGTCCTGTCTCACCTACTGGGCCCTGCGGGCCCTCCGGGCCTGGCGGTCCGACGAACTCGCCAGCCTCCATCGCTGCCAACACCTCACCGAGCTGACCACCCAGCGCGTCTACCCTCTCGTACAACCGCGCCTCGCCGCACTCGACCTTCGCCATGGCCAGGGCCAGCGCGCGCTCGAGCAGCATCGCCGTCTGGTAGCCGGTGAGGAAGCCATCGCCACGGAACTCGCCGTCTGGGAACGCGGGTGCCACGCCCAGTGTGGCGACACGCGCCACGGACGGCGCCGCCCAGTGATCGTCCGGAACGTCCGAGAACGCGAACTCGGCAGTCCCCGCGATGAGCTGGTCCGGACAAGCGGTGGCGGCGTCTACCTGGGTGAGCATCCTGTCGACGAGCACGGCGGCCTGGTAGCCGGTCAGCGTCCCCTCGCCGAGGAACGAACCGTCTGGGAACGTGACGTCGACGCCGCCCTGGCTCAAGCCTTGGACGGCGGCACGGCCCCACTGGTCGTCGCCGCCCTGGGTCAACCCGAAGGCGGCGAGCAGCAGGACGAGCGAAACGGGCAGGAGGCGTCTCGGGGACCGGGGCGCTCTGTTGCGATGCTCCATGCCTCAAGACTAGTGGAAACGGCGCGCGGCCTGCTGACATGCCGCGCGCCGTCCGTTGGCGAGCTACCCCAGTCAGCCGCCGGTCGCTAGCGTCTCCATTGGCAGGGGCACGATCAAGTAATCGATGCCGGGGGCAGCGGTGAGGCCGGTGCTGCAGGTCGGCAACGCGTCAAGCTCGGCCCTCGAGAGGGACATGAGTTGAGCGCTGGCTGCTCCGACTTGCGGCGCCATCAATGGGGCCTGCTGGAGGCAGTCGCACTCGCCGGGCGGGCCTTGCGCGCCTGTGTCGCCCTTGGGGCCCTGGGCGCCTGTGTCACCCTTCGGACCCTGCGCACCCGTAGCGCCCGTGTCACCCTTCGGACCCGCTGGACCCTGCGGACCTTGCTGACCTTGTGGACCTTGTGCACCGGTATCGCCCTTGGCCCCGGTGGCACCGGTTGCTCCAGTAGGTCCCGGCTCGCCCTGGTCGCCCTTCGGCCCGGTCGGCCCGGTGGGCCCCGTGAGCCCCGTCAGGCCCCGTTCACCCTGCGGGCCCTGTACGCCCTGCTCGCCCTGGTCGCCCTTGGGACCGGTCGGTCCGGCGGGTCCCTGCGGCCCAGCCGGGCCCTGAGGACCTGTCTCACCAGTCTCCCCTTGCGGACCCTGCGGGCCGGTAGGGCCGCGCGCCCCAGGTATGCCTTGCGGGCCCTGAGGGCCGGCTTCTCCCCGCAGACCGGGAGCGCCGGCTGGCCCAGGCTGACCCTCCGCGCCATCAAGTCCTGGGGGACCCATCAACCCCATGGGACCCTGCGGGCCGATGCAGTCGTCTGAGTTCCACAAGCCGTCACCATTGACGTCCTCGTCCAGGCTGGCGATGCCGTCACCGTCGGTGTCCCAGCACGACAGGCCGGCTTCGCCGACCGGGCCGATGTCGCCGGCTGGCCCAGCGGGCCCCGTCGCGCCGACGGGGCCGGCAGGACCCGCTGGCCCCGGCTCACCCGCCGGGCCTACCGCTCCTGACGGACCCTCGGGGCCGGCAGGACCGGCAGGTCCGACCTCACCTCGTGGGCCCTCGGGGCCGGGAGCGCCGTCCTCGCCGGCGGGACCCCGGTCGCCCTGCGGACCAGCGGGCCCAGGCGGGCCGGCAGGACCGGGAGGTCCCTGCAACGCACCCGCCGCGATGTCGGCGCGCAGCGTCTCCACTTCTTGGCTCATGGCCCCGAGCCGCTCCGTCACCGACTGCTCCCCGCAGACGACCTTGGCGTCCACGGCCGCGACCGCACCCGCGAGCAGCGCGGCGGTCTGGAAGCCCGTCAAGAACTCTTCGCCGTTCAACTGGCCGTCCGGGAACGCGTCTCGGACGCCCAAAGCGGCGACGCGTTCCGCGGCGCCCGCCGCCCAGTGGCCGGCTGGCACGTCGGCGAACGCGAAGTCCGTGTCTGGAAGCCCCGCCATCGCGTCCGTGCAGCCTGTCGTCGCATCGGTACGTGCCAGTAACCGATCGACGAGGTAGGCGGCCTGGTAGCCGGTCACGGCTCCCTCACCCAGGAACGAGCCGTCGGGGAACGCCAGGTCGAAGCCGGCCTCACTCAGCTGGCCCACGGCCTCACGGCCCCAACCGGGCCCGCCGCCGTCCTGGCTGACCCCAACCGCGAATAGACCCAACAGCGCCAGTGCCAGCGCTATCGTCCTGAGCCTGCTCATCGTCACCTGCCTAACTCGCCCTAGAGCAGCGGGCGCACCCTCTCATGATGGGGCATCCTGATGTGAACCCCCGAGCTTGCCACGGCGTTAACCTGAGGCGTGCCCAAGGTTAGCGGCAACCCGGTCCTACGCATACTGGCGGCTCTGTTCGCTTTCGCGGTGTTGAGCCTACACGCGCTCGCCCAGGAGGCACTCCCGTCCGAGGCGCAGGAGGCCCTGCGTGCCGGTCAGATGGCCGCGGCCGATGCGATAGCTACCTACTCCTCGCACTATCCCGACCGCCCGTTGTGGCGAGAGGCCATCGAGCACGGCGAGCGCGCCAGGTCGCTGGCGCCCGGTAGGGTCGAGCCGCTTAGGTTCCTCGCCCAGGTCTACGGCGTGACCGGCTGGACGTCTCGGACATGGGAGACGTGGCAGGAGTTCCTCGAGGCCGGTGGCCAACTCGACGCCCGCTCGCGAGCCGACGCCGGTAGGGCAGCGTTGGTGCTCGGTTACCAGGCCTTCGTGGCGGGGGCGATGGAACGTGCGCTCGACCTATTGGGCGCCAGTTACGAGCTGGTCCCGGACGACCTGACGACCCTCATCTACCTCGGCCAGACGCGGCTCGAGACCGGTGACGCAGCAGGCGCCATCCCGTTGCTGGCGGAGGCCGCGGAGACCTACCCTCAGCTCCGGCCCCAACTCCAGCGGGCGACGTTGGGAGCCGAGTACGGCCTGCGCACGGCTGACTCGTTCATCGCCGCCGAGCGCGAGTTCGCCAGGGGCAACATGGACGGCGCGCTGTCGCTATACACGGCGGCGATCCAGGGCGACCCGACCTTCGTCGAGGCGATAAAGGGTGCTGCCGAGAGCAACGCCGCGCTGGGTCGCTCCGGGGAGGCTCGGGGCCTCTGGGAGCGCGCCCTGGCGCTCGATCCCTCTGACGCCGAGGTCAGGGGCGTGCTCGCGAGGCTCGACGCTGCCCAAGAGGCGGAGGCCCAGGCCGCCGCTCAGGCCGCTCTCGAGGCCCAACAGGCGGCCGAGGCCGAAGCCGCCGCGCAGGCGGCAGCCGAGGCGGAGGCGCCACCGATCGTGCTCGCGCCGCCCAGCCAACCTCCCGTCGTGACCGAGCCCGAACCAGAGGAACCGGAACCGCCGGTCGTTGCCGAGCCAGAACCGGAACCCGAGCCGCAACCCGAGCCGGACGTGGCTGTGGTCGTGCCGCCCGAGCCCGAGCCTGAACCTGAGCCGGTCGCGACGTCCGGACCGACCTTGTCGCTCATCGACACGACGATCTCGCCGCGGTCGGCCGATGCCGGCGGAGACGGCGCGTTCACGTTCATAGAGGCTCCGGCAGCGGCCGTCGGCGACCTGGCGACACCGGTCCAGTACGGCCAGGGGACGCTCTACCTACAGGTGGAGATGCTGGACAAACCAACGGACGACCCGGTGTTCGTGCAGTTCTGCGTCGTGCCTGACGACCTCATCACGGTCAGCCCCGCATGCAGCGACGCCAGCCGCGTTCGGCTCGACTCGGAGGGCACCGTACAGGTGTCGCAGAGCGTAGTAGGGCTCGAGGGAGCCGGCGCCGTCGACTGGTCTCAGGGCCTGGCGCAGGTGCTGGTCGTTCTCAGGGACGAAGGCGGCAGGCCCTTGGACCCCCGATACGCGTACGACGAACAGGGTCGGCCTCTGAACGTGTCTGCCTACTACCCGATGAGCCTGCGCGTCAGGGCCGCGATCGTGCCTGCAGGTGGGACCTTCGGAGGCTGGTGAACCCCGGCCGTCGTCGGCCTCGGGCGCGACGAGGCCTCAGACGCTCCGGTAGGGTCTCAGCGGCCGACGCCGACGTACTCGAGGCCGGCGGCCGTGACGTGTTGTGGCTGCAGGTAGTTGCGGGCGTCGAGGACCAAGGTGCCGCGCATGCGGCGCTTCAGTTCGGTCATGTCGAGGTGCTTGAACTGCGGCCAGTCGGTGACGATGACAACGGCATCACAGCCGGCGGCCAGGCACTCGGCCGAGTCGCAGTACTCGACCGGCAGGTCAGGGTAGGTCCGGCGGGCGTTGTCCATCGCGATGGGGTCGTGGACCTTCACGACGGCGCCGCGGTCCGTCAGATGCTCTACGAGCGTCAGGGCCGGGGCATCGCGGAGGTCGTCGGTGTTCCCCTTGAACGCCAACCCGAGTAGGCCGATCGTCGTGCCTCGCAGGACCTTCAGGTGCTGCTGCAGCTTGTCGACGATGAACAGGCGCTGCCTCTTGTTGACCTCGATAGCCGACCTGACGATCGGCATCGCGTAGTCGTAGCTCGAAGCCAGGGCCAGCACAGCGGAGGTGTCCTTGCCGAAGCAGGAACCGCCCCAGCCGATGCCGGCGTGCAGGAACCGGGAACCGATGCGCTGATCGAGCCCGATGGCGCGCGACACCTCCGTGATGTCGGCGCCGACCTTCTCGGCGAGCTGGGCGAACTCGTTTATGAAGCTGATCTTCGTGGCCAGGAACGAGTTGGCGGCGTACTTCGTGAGCTCGGCGCTGGTCGCAGAGGTCGTGATCAGGGGCGGCAGCTCGTAGCGCTCGGGCCGGGGCGTCCCCTCTGGGGGCTCGAAGGTCTGCTCGAGGATCGGCGTGTACATCTCCCGCAGCAGTCCGACCGCGAACGGGTCGTCGGCGCCGATGACGATGCGGTCCGGGTAGAAGGTGTCGTGCACGGCACGGCCCTCCGCGAGGAACTCCGGGTTGGAGGCTACGTGGACCTCGGCGCTGACGCCGCGGGCTGCCAGCTGGCGCCGGACGATGCCCTCGACGTGCTTGGCGCTGCCGACCGGTACCGTCGACTTGTTGACGATGACGAGGCGGGCGCCCTCCTCTATGAGGTCGGCGACCTCCTTGGCGGCGGCGTCCACGTAGCGCAGGTCGGCGTCGCCGTTGTTCTTGGCCGGCGTGCCGACGGCGATCATCACGACCCCCGTGCCGCTGAGCAGCGGGATCTGCGTCGTGAAGGTCATGTTCGGCATGGCTGCCTTGAGGAGCTCCTCGAGCCCGAGCTCGTGGATCGTGGGCTCGCCGCGGCTGAGCTTGTCGACGATGCCCTGCTGCTTGTCGACACAGGTGACCGAGTGGCCCAGGTAGGCGAGCGCTGACCCCGTGGTCAAGCCGACGTAGCCGGTGCCGATGATGGTGACGTTCATGGATGTTGCCTTTCGGGTCGCGGCCCTCAGCCGCGACGGATGCTAGTCGACCTGACGCTCACCTTCGCCTCGGGTCGGTCTGGCGCGGCCGACTCCTGGGGCGCAGGCGCTCCGTAACCGTAGCCGTAGCCTCCGGAGCCACGCATCTGAGGCTCGGGGACCATGGTGGCTGCGATGCCGAGGAGCCTGACTCCCATACGCTCGAGGAGGTCAAGTGTGGCGCGCAGTGGCCGCCTGTCGGCCTTGCGCATGCTGACGGCCAGCACCGTGCCGGTGCACGAGGGAGCGATCGTGAGGGCATCTGCGACGGCCAGCACGGGCGGCGAGTCGACGACGATGACGTCGTAGTCCTGACCCCAGCGGCTGACGCAGGCGGAGAAGCCGCGGCCTAGGATCTCGGCCGCCTGTGTCGAGACCTGGAAGGACGGCACGATGTCGAGCCGCTGCCTGCCACCCAGAGGCACGCGCGCCACCATGTGTGGCCCGTCGGGGTCGCGGAGGAAGTCGAGCAGCTCGGATGCCTGTCCGCGCCTGAGACCGTACTCCTGGAAGAGGACCGGTTGCCTCAGGTCGGCGTCGACGAGGAGCGTGCGGTAGTCGTTGCGGGCGAAGCTCTCGGCCAGGTTCAGCGCCACCGCCGACTTGCCCTCACCCGAGCGGCCACTGGTGACGAGGATGACCCGCGGCGTGGCGTCCGCCGTGGCGAAGAGCACCCCGGTGCGCAGGTAGCTCGCGGCCTCGCGCGGGAAGCGGCGGGTGGGCTTGGCCAGGCGCTGGAACTCGGCCAGCACGGGCAAGCCGGCCAGCGACTCCACCTCAGACACGTCGTTGATCTTGGTGTTGAGGGCCGAGCGCAAGATGACGATGCCGTACGCGACTACGAGGCCGGCAAGCGCCGCCAGGAGCGCGTTGACGAGCGGCCTCGGCGCCACGGGCGCGGGGTCTAGGACGGCCTCCTGGATGACCTGCAACCGCCCGATGGCGGAGGCGCTCATAGCCCTGGCCACGTTCAACGACTGCTGCTGCTGCTCTCTGAGCGCGATCAGGCCGTCTATCTCCGCCTGGCGGGACGGGTCTCCGAGCGCCTGCAGCGAGCGGATCTGGTCGGTGAGGGAGCCGATCTGCTGCTCGAGCGCAGAGACCACCTGCACCACGCTGCGAGTGGCGCGGTCGACGTCCCAGTCGACCAGAGCGTCGGCGACGGCGTTCGCCACGTTGGCGGCCCGCTCGGGCGAGCCGGCCCGCCCGATGATGGTCAGGAGGGCGGAAAGCCCGTCGTCCTGCGAAGTGACCCGGTACTCGGCCCGGATGCGTGAGGGCGGTTGATCGCTCTCGCCCAACGCGGCCTGGGCGGCGGCGGCGACCGAGTCGCTCCGGCTGGCCACCTGGTAGGCGCTGACGTCGATCGGCGGCGCCACGACCGGCGAGACTCCGAAACTACGGAAGTCGGCGGTAGAGGAGGCAGCGAGGACCGTAGATTCGGCCTCGTACTCTGCGGGCTGACGGTCCGACCATAGGTAGGCCGCGTAACCGAACACGACGGCCAGCACCAGACCCAGCGCCAGGCCACGGCGCACCAGGCGCATGGCCTCGCCGACTGCTGCTGAAACGTCGTTGGTCATCCAACCTCACTAACGCCGCCTCAGCGGCCAGACAGGACTGTAGCAGAAGGCGTCTGCCGCGCCTGGCGCCGGTCTCACACCGCTGCCCGTTCGGGTGTGACACTACTCGTCTCGCTACAGAGCGACCGGCGCTAGGCTGGCCGCGATGTTGCCAGGCCACCACGCTTGCGTCATCTCTGAGAACCTGGCGCCCGGCAAGTGGTACGCCCTGCGGGGTCGCCGCGCCAGGGTCGGCGTCACGCTGCTAGCCGCCCTGCCCTTCACCGTCGCCGCCGGCCAGACCGGCGGCGTTCAGGTCGGCCCGCTACCGGGCTCCGCCGCGGTCTACCGCTCCGACCTGGGACGGGCGCTGGGCGGACGCTCGGCCGAGGTGGAGCTGCGCCGATCACAGGTCGAGCGGGCCGCAGCAGAACTCGCGCGAGCCCACAGCGGCTTCGAGCTCACGTTCGATGCCGATCCCGAGGTGGAGCTAGAACGAGACCTTGACACCGGCACGGACGAGTGGACGACGGGTCTTTCGGTCGCGCTTCAGGCCGGTGTCGACCTCGACATGGACCGCGTGCTCAGGGCAGAAGCTGCCCTGGCAACGGCGGAAGCCCGGTTGCGCGCGGCGCAGCGCGCCGACCTGAGGAGCGCGCTCCTTGTGCTCTCCGACCTGAGGCTAGCCGAGCAGGCTGTCGCCGAGGCCGAGGCAGACACGCGAGCCAAGAGGTCGGCTGTCACCGCAGGCGGTGTCGCTGGCACCGAACCACGAGAGTTGGCGAGGCTCGAGACCGAGGCGAGGCTCGCGGAGGTGACGGAACGGCGTGAGCGCATCGCGCTCGAGCAGACCGCGCTGCGCATCGGGTCGTACGGCCTGCCAGCAGAGCCGCGCTGCCCAGCGCAGCTTCTGAGCGATCCGACCGCGGCGGCGGTGAGCCTCGCGGTCGAGCACGGCGAGCACGCCCAGCTTCGCATCGCGGCCGCACGCGCCGAGCACGCCTGGCGCAACCTGCCGTTCGAGGCAGTGCGATCTGTCGAGCTGACGGGCGAGTATGAGGACGGCGGCGGGTCTGTGGCGGCGGAGGTCGGCCTCAGACGCGGCGTTCCGTACATCGGTACCGGGGTCGAATGGGACCTGGGCGCCACGCCGGGCCGCAGCCTCACGTTGGGCGTGGCCGCCACGCTGACTTTCAGCGGCGACTCACCTTCGCACACGACGCTTATGCGTGAGGAGTTGGACGCCGCCCGAGGCGAGCTGACGGCCTTCGAGGCCACCCAGCCTGGCCGCGTGCGCACCGCGACTGAGCTGCTCGAGCTGGCTTACGAGGAGCTGGCGCTGCTGCTTGGCTCGGCCGATGCCGCTGCCCAAGCGGTGACGCTCGCGCCGACACCGGAGGACCGCGAGCGTTCCGAGGTCGCGGCGCAACGCGCCGACGTCGCCGCTGAGCGGGCCTGGCAGCGGTACGTCCGGGCCCTATACGAGTACTTGGACGTCACCGACGCCATCCTGATCGCGCCGCGCTGCGACGCCCGGGATGAGAACGAGAACTGGATGAGGTGGAGTTGATGCGAGTTCTGGTCACAGGTACCGACGGTTACCTAGGCACTCTGGTCGCCCCGACGCTGATGGCGCGCGGACACGATGTCACGGGCGTCGATACGGGCTACTACAAGGAGGGGTGGCTGTACCACGGACAGACGGTAGCCCCCCGAACGCTCGCCAAGGACCTACGGCTGCTCGAGGTCGAGGACCTGCAGGGCTACGACGCCATAGTCCACATGGCAGAGCTCTCGAACGACCCGACAGGTGAGCTGGCGCCCGACATCACGTACGACATCAACCATCGCGGTTCGGTTCGCCTCGCGAAGCTCGCCAGACAGGCCGGTATCCAGCGTTTCGTGTACATGTCATCTTGCAGCGTCTACGGCGTGGCGGAGCAGGACGTCGTCGACGAGCTGTCGAAGGTGAACCCTCAGACCTCGTACGCAGAGTGCAAGGTGCTCGTCGAAGGTGACCTGACGGCGATGGCGGGCGACGACTTCTCGCCGACGTTCCTGCGCAACGCCACCGCCTACGGCGCCAGCCCGCGCATGCGCTTCGACATCGTGCTGAACAACCTGGCCGGCTTCGCGCACACCACCAAGGAGATCCGCATGCTCTCCGACGGCACGCCATGGCGGCCGCTCGTTCACGGCCTCGACATCGCCAAGGCGATCGCCTGCGCGCTCGAGGCCCCGCGCGAGGTCGTGCACGGCCAGGTCTTCAACGTCGGCGACTCGCGGCACAACTACCAGGTGAGGCAGGTCGCCGAGATCGTCGCCGAGACGTTCCCAGGCTGTATGCTCTCCTTCGGCGAGAGCGGCTCAGACAACCGCAGCTACCGCGTCAACTTCGACAAGATCGCCTCGACGCTGCCTGGGTTCTCATGCGACTGGGACGCCCGCAAGGGCGCCGAGGAGCTGAGGTCCGTGTTCGAGCGGATCGACCTCACGACCGAGCTCTTCGAGTCACGCCTGTACACGCGCCTGAAGATGCTCAAGCACCTACTCAAGACCGGGCAGATCGACGAGAGGTTCTACTGGCTCGACGCGCGCAGCGTTCCCGACGCCGCTGCCGCAGCCGGTCAGCCCGCCATGCCAGCAGACGCGCTGGAGGCCGGGGCGTGATCTTCCACCCCACTGCCCTGGAGGGCGCCTACATCATCGAGCTGGAGCCGCGCTCCGACGACCGCGGCTTCTTCGCGCGCTCGTTCTGCGCCAACGAGTTCACTGAGCACGGCCTCAAGCCAACGGTCGCGCAGGCGAACGTCTCCTACAACCACAAGGCAGGCACGATGCGCGGCATGCACTACCAGGTGCCGCCGGCGGCTGAGACGAAGCTCGTCCGCTGCACGGCTGGCGCGATCCACGACGTGATCGTCGACCTTCGCCCTGGATCCCCCACCTACCTGCAGCACATCGGTGTCGACCTGACGGCCCAGAACCGTCTGGCCCTCTACGTGCCAGAGATGTTCGCGCACGGCTACCTGACCCTGACGGACGGAGCCGAGGTGACCTACCAGGTAGGTGAGTTCTACACGCCTGGCATGGAGCGAGGTATCCGCTACGACGACCCTGCGCTGGGGCTCGCCTGGCCGCGGGATGTCGCAGTCATCTCCGAGAAGGACCGCAGCTGGCCGGCCTTCCAGCCGGTGCACGAGGTCGCGTCGTGATCCTCGTCGACACCGCGCTGGCGCGCCGGCATGAGGAGGGCAGACCGGTGAGGGTCGCGATGATCGGCGCCGGCTTCATGGCCCAGGGCGTCGCCAACCAGGTCGTCAACTCGACGCCTGGCATGGAGCTCGTCGGCATCGCCAACCGGACGCCCCAGAACGCTCAGGCGGCCTGGGAGTACGCCGGGGTCAGCGAGACCGTGAACGCCTCGACGCAGGCGCAGGTCGCGTCTGCGATCGAGGCAGGCAGGCCCATCGTCACGGACGACCCGTTGCTCCTGGCCCGCGCCGACGGCGTCGACGTCGTGCTGGAAGCGACGGGCGCCGTCGAGTACGGCGCGCGGGCCGTGGTCGAGGCGATCGACTCGCGCAAGCACGTCGTCCTGCTCAACGCCGAGCTGGACGGCACCGTGGGCCCGATCCTCAAGGTCATGGCTGACGAGGCCGGGGTGGTGTTCAGCGCATGCGACGGCGACCAGCCGGGCGTGCAGGCGAACCTCATCCGCTTCGTCAAGGGCATCGGTCTCGAGCCGCTGGTGGCGGGCAACGTGAAGGGCCTGCACGATCCGTACCGCAACCCCACGACCCAGAAGGCGTTCGCCGAGCGCTGGGGCCAGCGGCCAAGCATGGTCACCAGCTTCGCGGACGGCACCAAGATCAGCTTCGAACAGGCCATCGTCGCCAACGCGTTCGGCTTCACCGTGGAGCGGCGCGGGATGATGGGGCGCGACCACAAGGAGCACGTCGACACGGGCGTGCGGTACTACGACGTCGACGAGCTGCGCAGCGTCGGCGGCGTCGTCGACTACTTCGTCGGCGCTCAGCCCGGTCCGGGCGTGTTCGTCTACGCCACGCACGACGACCCCAAGCAGCGTCACTACCTCAACCTCTACAAGCTCGGCGAAGGGCCGCTGTACAGCTTCTACACGCCGTATCACCTGTGTCACTTCGAGGTCCCGACCTCGTTGGCGCGCGCCGCCCTGTTCGGCGACGCGGTGATGGCGCCTGCCGGCGCGCCCCGCGTAGAGGTGATCACCGCGGCCAAGCGCGACCTCAAGGCCGGCGAGACGTTGGACGGACTGGGCGAGTACATGACGTACGGCCTGTGCGAGACCGCCGAGGAGACCGCTCGGCTCTCCCTCCTGCCTATCGGCGTCGCGGAGGGCTGTCGGCTCGAGCGGGACATCGCAAAGGACGAGGTGATCGGCTACCGCGACGTGGAGCTACCAGCAGGCAGGCTGGTCGACGATCTGCGCACGCGCCAGTCGCGTCACTTCAGCTCTGTCGCCGGCGTGTCTGACGCGCTGGTACGTGAGGAGGTCGGGGCGTGAAGGCAGTGATCCTGGCAGGAGGTTTCGGCACGAGGCTGGCCGAGGAGACGACGGTGCGGCCCAAGCCGATGGTCGAGATCGGCGGCAGGCCCATACTGTGGCACATCATGAAGATCTTCGAGGCCGGCGGCGTCGACGAGTTCGTGATCGCGCTCGGGTACAAGGGCGAGGTGATCAAGGACTACTTCCTGAACTTCTACGCCATCAACAACGACATCACCGTCGACCTGGCTACCGGCGCCACGACCATCCACGACGGCAACCAACCCCAGTGGAAGGTGCACCTCGTCGACACCGGCCCCAACACGATGACCGGTGGTCGCCTGAGGCGGCTCAAGCCCTGGCTGGACAGCGGCGAGCCGTTCTTCTTCACCTACGGTGACGGCGTCGCCGACGTGGACCTACGCAAGCTCGCCGCCTTCCACCGCTCGCACGGGAAGGTCGCGACGGTCACCACGGTGAGACCGCCGGCACGCTTCGGGAACCTGACCTTCGCCGACGACCGCGTCGTCAACTTCCACGAGAAGCCGGAGGAGGGCGAGGGCTGGATCAACGGCGGCTTCTTCGTCCTCGACCCGCAAGCCATCGACTACATAGACGGCGACACGACCGTCTGGGAACGCGAGCCTGTCGACCGCATGGTCAGGGACGGCCAGCTCCTCGGGTACAGGCACTTCGGGTTCTGGTCGTGCATGGACACGCTCAAGGAGAAGGAGATGCTCGAGGAGATGTGGTCGTCGGGCGACGCCCGCTGGAAGGTCTGGGACGACGTCCTCAAACGTGAGCCCGTGGCCGCGGGCTGAGGCCCGGCGTGTCTGGCCCGTAGCCGCGGGCTGATACCCGGCGCGGCTAGCGCGGCGGGAGGAAGATCCCGTCTGCACCCGCCAGGTCGACGAACCGGTCGCACGCCTCCTGGAGCTCCTGGCTCGCGAAGTCCCTGAACGCCAGGACCTCGACACGCGCTCCCCGCTCCTGAGCCAGCATGACCAAAGGTGTGAAGTCGCCGTCGCCCGTCGCCAGCGCCACTACGTCGCAAGTGCCAAGCGCCCTGAAGACGTCGACGGCCAGGCCCAGGTCCCAGTCACCTTCGAGCACCGGTCTGTCGTCCTCGGCGACGCGGACCCTCACCTTGAGGCGCCTGACCCTGTAGCCGAGCGCCGTCAGTTTCGTGTAGAAGCCGAAAGCCGACGCGTCACCCTCCCGCTCGACGACGTAGGCCGTGGCGTGGGCCAGGCTGCGGCCGCGTGCGGCCAGCTCGAGCAGGCGCCGGTAGTCGACGACCGCGCCCGAGAGGTCGCGGGCCGCGAAGAACAGGTTCTGGGTGTCGACGAACAGGGCTACCCTCTGATCGGCGGACTCGAAGGCCTCGAACGACCCTTCCCCGGTCATGCCAGACCCCCCATCGACGCGCCGCCGTCGAGCCACTTGCCCATGATCAGGTTGTCCTCGAAGTGGGCGCCGCTGCGCTCCGAACGCACCTGACCGACCTCCCTGCCCTCCATGACGAACCCCTCCGACTCGTATAGGGCGATCGCGCCGAGGTTGCCGGCCCTCACATGCAAGCTCACCTTGTGGACCCCCACGCCCAGGCACCATCCGTAGGCCTCCGAGAGCAGCGCCCTGCCGACGCCGCGACGGCGCTCGCCGAGCGCCACGGCCAGGGTCAGCACCGCCACGTGCTCGAGCCGCCACGCCGCGGCCCTGTGAAGCTCGCACCAGCCGACGACGTCCGGCCCGCGGACCGCGACGAGGTACAGCGAGCGCTCCGGGTCGTCCATGCTGATGCGCGCCGCCAACGACGCGGCCGATGCCGGACCGTCACCAACGAAGAAGCGGTCCTCGCGGTAGATGCTGGCCAACAGTCTGGTGATGGCCGGCGCGTCGGAGGCCCTTGCGAGACGTATGTCGGGGCACGACGTCGACACAGACGAGAGTATATGGGTGGTTGATATCCTTGCCTCCGCCCCCTTGGCGCCCTGGAGCTAGAAGTGTCGAAACTCGTATCCGCCGAATCAGTCACAGAAGGTCACCCTGACAAGCTCGCCGACCGCATCAGCGACAGCGTCCTCGACGCCATCCTGGAGCAGGACCCGACCGCGAGGGTAGCCGTCGAGACGCTCCTCACCAGGGGGCTCGCGCTGGTGGCGGGCGAGGTCACGACGTCGGCAGACGTCGACGTCCAGGCGCGGGTGCGGAACGCGGCGCGCGACGTCGGCTACACCGACGCGGCCTACGGCTTCGACGCCGAACACTCCGCCGTGCTCATCGCGCTCTCGGAACAGGCAGGCGACATCGCGCAGGGCGTGAACAGGGCCCAAGAGGCGGAGAGCGGGGACGTCTACGACCTCACGGGCGCCGGCGACCAGGGACTGATGTTCGGGTACGCCATCGACGAGACGGCAGACCTCATGCCGCTCCCGATCACGCTAGCGCATCGCATGGCGCGGCGGTTGGCGGAGGTGAGGCGCTCAGGCGACCTCCCATACCTGCGTCCAGACGGCAAGACGCAGGTCACCCTCGTGTACGAGGACGACGTGGCAACGGCGGTGGAGACCGTCGTCGTCTCGGCTCAGCACCACCCAGACGTGGCGATGGACGATCTCAGGTCGGACCTCGTCGACCACGTGATCAACTACGTCCTGCCGCCCGAGCTCGATGCCTCGAGGGCGCGTTTCCTCGTCAACCCGACGGGGCGGTTCGTCGAGGGCGGCCCCGGGGCCGACGCGGGCCTCACCGGCCGCAAGATCATCGTCGACACCTACGGTGGCGCGGCTCCGCACGGTGGCGGAGCGTTCAGCGGCAAGGACCCGACGAAGGTCGACCGGTCCGGCAGCTACTACGCCCGGTACATCGCCAAGAACGTGGTGGCCGCCGGTCTGGCGAAACGCGCCCAGGTCCAGCTCGCGTACGCCATCGGCGTGGCCAGGCCCGTTGGCATGTACGTCGAGACCTTCGGGACGGGCGCGGTGCCTGACGACGTGCTGGCCGGGGCCGTGGACCGCTGCTTCGACGGCCGGCCAGCGGCGATCATCGCCGAGCTCGACCTGAGGCGCCCGATCTACGTGCCTACTAGCGCGTACGGGCACTTCGGGGCACCCGCACATCCCTGGGAGCAGACCGACAGGGTGGCCCTGTTGAAAGAGGCTGTACAGGCCCTGGCCTGAGCCCTGAAACTCGCTCAGGCACGGCTTTCGGGCCGGAGGAGCCAGTCTACCGGTCGGTTAGACTGCAGCTCATGGCGAGGATCGTGCTTGGCAACCGCGAGGGGACCGTGGCAGTGCGCCACGGACGGGGCGTCATGGAGGCCCTGGGCGAGGAATGGCCCGACCTCCACGTCACCGTCAGGACCCTCAGCGGCGGCGAGGGCTCGACAGCGCTGTTGGAAGCTCTGACGGCCTCCAAGATCGACGTAGCGGTGGCCCAGCTCGACACCCTGCCCCCTACCCTGCCTGACGAGCTGTCCCTCGCGGCCGTGCGCCGCCGCGCAGAGGCGCGAAGCGCCCTGGTCGCCAAGGGCGTGTCGGCCCTTCCCGACCTGCCAGACGGCAGCCTCGTCGGCGTCTTCTCGGAGCGCGACGCCGCGTTCCTCGCGGCCGCGCGCGGCGGTCTGCAGACCCGCCTCTTGAAGGGCACCCCCGAGCAGCACGTGGCGCTCGTCACCTCGGGCGAGCTCGCGGCCATCGTGATGCCGGCGGCAGCCCTGATCGCGCTCGACCTACGGAACCACCTGGGCGCCATGCTCGATCTGGACGCTTTCACCCCTGCTCCGGGTCAGGGCGGCGTCGGGCTCGTGGTGCGGACCGACGACGACCTGGCGATAGAGTCCGTCTACCCGCTACAGCACCGACCAAGCTTCGACAGGATCAGGGCGGAGCGCGCGTTCGCGGCGGCGGTCGGCGACCTTCCAGTCGGGGCTGCGGCCACCGTGACGGACGACGGCGAGTTGACGCTGGTTGGATCGGTCGTGAAGGCCCAGGCGTCGGTGCAGGCCTCGGTCACAGGCGAGGCGCGTGAGGCCGAGGACCTGGGTAGGGAGCTAGCTCAGGACGTGCTGGAGCGGCTCAAGAGTATATAGACATCAGCCCGCGGCCCTGGCGGCCTGGTTGGAGCGTTCGCCGATCACGCGCTCGGCGACGTTGTGTGGCACGCCGTCGTACTTGTCGAACCTCAGCGAGTAGACGCCGCGACCCCCGGTCATCGACCTCAGGTCGGCCGAGTAGCTCTGCAGCTCGGCCATGGGCACGTGCGCGCTGACGAGGCTCACAGAACCTTCGGCGTCCATGCCGAGGATGCGGCCACGCCGCGTGTTCAGGTCCGAGATGACGTCGCCTGTGAAGCGGTCTGGGACCCTGACCTTGACGAGCATGACCGGCTCGAGGAGCTGCGGCGACGCCTGCGCCATGGCCTCCCTGAACGCGTGCGCCGCCGCGGTCTGGAACGCGACGTCCTTGGAGTCGACGGGATGGTCCTTGCCGTCGTAGACCGTCACCTTGACATCCTGCACGGGGAAGCCGCCTAGCGCACCGGCCGTCATGCCGGCCTTGACGCCCTTCTCGCAGCTCGACTGGAACTGCGTCGGGATGGACCCGCCGACGACACCCCACACGAACTCGAAGCCTCCTCCACGCGGCAGGGGCTCGACCCGCAAAGCTACCTCGGCGAACTGACCGGCGCCGCCTGTCTGCTTCTTGTGGCGGTAGCGCGCGTCGCCTGTGCTGGCGATCGTCTCGCGGTAGGCGACCGCGGGGGTACGCGTCTCGACCTCTACGCCGTACCGCTCCTTGAGCACCTGCGAGGCGATCTCGAGGTGCACGTGCCCCATGCCCCATAGGACGGTCTCGCGGGTGTCCGGGTTGCGCTCGAGGCGCATGCCCGCGTCGGCGTCGAGCAGGCGGTGGAGCGCCTCCCCTAGCTTGTCCTCGTCGGCCCGCGTCTTCGGGAACACCGCGAGCGCCATCACAGGTTCGGGCATGCGGATCTGGGAGAGCACCAGGTCGACGCCAGGCTGAGCCAGCGTGTCGCCGGTCGAGACCACGTCGGCCTTGGTGATCGCGCCGATCATGCCTGAGGTGAGCTCCTTGACCTCCTTGAGGTCCTTGCCCTCCGGCACGTAGATGTGCGCGGTCTTGACCTCCTCGCCCTTGGTCGTGTCGATGACCGTGTCGCCGGCCTTCAGGGTGCCGCCCAGGACGCGCATGAGCGATACCTTGCCCATGTAAGGGTCTATGACGGTCTTGAACACGCGAGCCGTGAAGGGGGCGTCGTCGCCCAGCTTCGGGGACTCGCCTCGGTCGACCCGCAGGGGCGCATGGTCCTCTACGTCGCGAACGCCCTCCAGCATGAAGTCGAGAAGCAGGCTTACGCCCATCACCTTCGAGGCCGAGGTGACGAGGACCGGCGTCAGGTCGTTGCGCACTACGGCTGCATCGAACGCACTACGCAGTTCGTCGTTGCTGAGCTCGGCGTCCTCCAGGTACTTGAGCATCAGGTCGTCGTCGGTCTCGACGATGGCCTCTACCAGCCGCTCACGGTACTCCTGGGCTATGCCCTCGACCTCTGCAGGCAGGTCGACAGGCTTGGGCTCGCCGCCTGGCCACTCGTAGGCCTGCATCGAGAGCAGGTCGACTATGCCCCTGAACGACTCCGCCTGGCCGATCGGCACCTGGATCGCCGCCAGGTTGCCGGCGAGGGTCGACTCGATCTCGGCCATCGTCCGGAAGAAGTCGGCGTTCTCGCGGTCCATCTTGTTGATGACCACCATCGTCGAGAGCTCGCGCTCCAGGCTCGAGTTCCAGACGCGCTCGGTACCGACGGCCACGCCGGACACGGCGGACACGACGATCATGGCGGCGTCCGCGGCGGCCATGGCACCCCTGATCTCGCCGACGAAGTCCGCGTAGCCTGGCGTGTCGATGATGTTGAAGCTCTGGCCCTTCCAGGTAAGTGGGTGGACCGTCGAGTAGATCGAGATCTTGCGGCGCTTCTCCTCGGCGGTGTGGTCGGACGCCGTTGTGCCGTCCTCGACCGACCCGAGCGTTGGGGTGGCCCCAGCCCGGTGGAGGAGCGCTTCGACTAGGGACGTCTTGCCAGCGCCGCTATGCGAGAGGACGGCGACGTTGCGGATGTTCGACATCTCGGCTCCGATCCCTGGGCGAGAGACTGGCGAGGGCTCCAGCGGGTTACGGACCCTACCTGCGGCCTCCCGAGCGCTGCTGCGAGTGGGGCACATCCTAGCAGAGGCGCTACAGTCCGGGCGTGGACATCGAGCGCGAGCTGAAGTACTCGACTACCGACGATCACGTCCCCAGCGCCGCCGAGCTGGCGGCCGCCCTCGAGGGGTCCGACCTGAGCATCGGTACCCCTAGCGTCGAGCACTATCAGGACGTCTACTTCGACACGGCGGACGGCGCCCTTCAGCGAGAGGGCGTCGCGCTACGAAAGAGGCACCGCCCGGGCCGCTCGTTCGCCACGCTCAAGGGTCCGGTATCGCTGGAAGACGGCGTGCACGCGCGGCCCGAGCTCGAGCTGCCGCTGACGACCGAGGGTCAGTGGCCGCCCGAGGTCCTGGCCGCGCTGCCGGCAGGAGTCATGCCGGAGCGCTTGGCGCCGCTGGCCGAGCTCGACGTGCGCCGCGTCAGGACGGTCTTCGCGCTGGCCGGTGAGGACGTCGCCGACGTGGCCTTCGACGAGGTCACGTGCATCTCGCCCGCTCAGGACGGCTCGACCGTCACGTTCCACGAGGTCGAGATCGAGGGCCTGACGGACGATCCAGGCGCCGAGGTCCACATGCGCGAGGTGGCCAGGGCCGTCGAGACGCTCGTTCCCCTCACGCTCTCGAGCGTCTCGAAGCTGGAGAGGGCCCTGGCTTTGCTGGCTGCGTTCGCGTGAGGAGCTCCTAAGGCGCCAGGTAACCGCCGTCCACGGGGAGGTACGCACCGTGCACGAACGAGGCGTCGTCACTAGCCAGGAACAGTGCCATGGCAGCGATCTCCTCCGGCTCGCCGAGTCGGCCGACCGGGTGCTTGGAGACGAGCATGTCGTACGCCTCCTTGTTCTCCTCCAGTTCGGAGATCAGCGGGGTGCGGATGAAGCCGGGACCTATGGCGTTGACGCGCACGCCCTTGGCCGCGTACTCGAGCGCCGCGGTCTTGGTCATGCCGACGACACCGTGCTTGGCCGCCACGTACCCGACTGAGGTCGCCCAGCCTGCTGCGCCCAGGATCGAGGCCATGTTCACGATGGCGCCGCCCCCGGCCTTCAGCATCGCCGGGATCTCGTACTTCATCGCGTAGAACACGCTCGACAGGTTGATCGCGATGACCTTCTGCCACCCGTCCACGCTGTAGTCGGCGACGTTGTTGACCTCGCCGCCGATGCCGGCGTTGTTGCACGCGACGTGCAACGCCCCGAAGCGCTCGACGGTCTCACGGACCATCTTCTCGTTGTCCTCAGGCTTGGAGACGTCGGCCCTCACGAACAGGGCCTCGCCGCCCTGAGAGGCGATCTCCTCGACGGCCTTGTTGCCGTTCTCCTCTGACAGGTCGACGACCGTCACCTTCGCGCCCTCGCGGACGTAGGCGTCGACGATCGCCCGGCCGATGCCGGAGGCCCCGCCCGTCACCAGCGCTACCTTGCCGTTCAGCTTCGCCATGGCGTTCTTCCCTTCCGCGCCCGCCGGTATGGCGTCTGGCGCCATGGCGAGCGTCGCTCGCCGCCGCTTTGGCGCGAGCACACTCCCCTACGTTGACACCGGATCGTGAGCCCCGGTAGGAACGAACGTCCTTGTCGGGCCCACCGCCCCCGCGCGGACCGAGCGGACCGGCGGTGAGGCCCGACTTATACTCGCTAGTCATGGACCGTGACACCGCCGTCTTCGACCTGATCGCCCGAGAACACGAACGGCAGGGAGCCGGCATAGAGCTGATCGCGTCGGAGAACTTCGTGTCCGGCCAGGTGCTGGAGGCCGTCGGCTCCGTGCTCACCAACAAGTACGCCGAGGGCTACCCGGGCAAGCGCTACTACGGCGGCTGCGAGGTCGTCGACGAGGTCGAGTCCCTGGCGATCGCGCGCTGCAACGAGCTGTTCGGCTCGACGTGGGCGAACGTGCAGCCGCACTCGGGCTCGAGCGCGAACCTCGCCACCTACTACGCCCTGCTCGAGCCTGGCGACCGGGTACTGGGCATGGACCTGGCTCAGGGGGGCCACCTGACGCACGGGTCGCCCGTCAACTTCTCAGGCATCTACTACGAGGTCACGGGTTACCCGGTCGACCCCGAGACCGAGCTGATCGACCACGACGAGCTGAGGCGCCTGGCCCACGAGGTGCGGCCCAAGCTGATCATCGCCGGCGCCTCTGCCTACAGCCGGCTCATCGACTTCGCGGCCTTCCGCGCCGTCGCCGACGAGGTGGGTGCCTACCTCATGGCCGACGTCGCCCACATAGCTGGCCCTGTCGTCACCGGTCTGCACCCACACCCCCTGCCGCACGCCCACGTGGTGACGACCACGACCCACAAGACGCTGAGGGGCCCACGCGGTGGCCTGATCCTGGGGCACGACGACGAGGTCGGCAAGAAGGTCGCCCGCACGATCTTCCCAGGCACACAGGGCGGACCGCTCATGCACGTCATCGCCGGAAAGGCCGTGGCGTTCGGTGAGGCGCTAAGGCCATCGTTCCGCGACTACACGCAGCGTGTGCTCGACAACGCCAAGGCGCTGGCGGCAGCGATGGCCGAGCGCGGCTACCGGATCGTCTCGGGCGGCACCGACAACCACCTGTTCGTCGTCGACCTGCGGGCTCAGGGGATCAAGGGCAACAAGGCCAGCACCGTCCTCGACGCCGCCGGCATCACCGTCAGCAAGAGCATGGTCCCATACGACCCAGAGAAGCCGTGGGTGACGTCAGGCATCCGCATCGGCACGCCGGCCGTCACGACGCGCGGCTTCGGCGAGGCCGACATGGAGACCGTGGCCAGGCTCATCGACGACGCCCTGAGGGGCGCCGACCCCGACGTCGTCAAGGCGCGCGTGACCGCGCTTACCGCCGAGAGGCCTCTGCCGGCCTGAGCCGCCGAGCCGGGCTCAGCGCCTGCGCCTCAGCCTCTCCATGCCCTCGCGCAGCGAGATGCGCATCCGCTCGACGGCCCTGGCGATCTGGCCGAGCTCGTCGTCGCGCTTGAGCTCGACAGGGTGCTCGAAGTCGCCGTGGCTGATGCGGTCGGTAGCCACCAGCAGGTAGCGGACCGCGTCGGTGATGCCACGGGTCAACGCCATCGCGGCCAGGACGGCCAGCAGCACAGGTATCAGCCCGACGAGCAGCGAGGACAGCAGCACGCGACCGAGCTCGCCCTTGAGACCCGAGGCGTCAACCCCGACTACGACGGTGCCCAGCGGCAGCCCTTCCCTGGCGACCTGCGCGGTGGCCACTACCGGCTCGGCGCTCCTGAGCCCTGCGACGGTCAGCAGGGTCTCCCAGGTGTCCCGGAGCGATGCCAGCCAGTCGTTCGGCGTCGCCGATGCGCCGTCACCTTGCGCCGCGCGCTGGACCAGGTCCGCCGTCTCGGTCGACATCGCCGTGTGGCCAGCTTCCCAGTCGAGGAGCGACCGGCTGTCGGCGCCGACGACGGCCAGGAACGCCAGCCCGCCGTCAGACTGCGATGCCACGCGCTCCTCGACCCTGGCGAGCTGCGTCCGGATGACCGGCGAGGACAACGGCAGCCCGCCGGACAGGCCCTCGATGGTGGCAGCGACGGCCGTCGCGGTGCTCTGAGCGCGCTCGAGCTGCTGGCGCCTGAGAGCGGGTAGAAGGGTGACGGTGAGCACCAGCAGTGCTGCGAGAAGCGTGAGCACGGCGGGCAGCGTGGCCGCGCGCGCGATGCGCCGCCTCAGACCGCGGCGATCCAGGTCAGGCGGCTCACGCGTCAACGTCGTCTTCATGGGGTCGCGCGGGGGCGTTGTGGTCGTGCGTCCGGCGGGCGGCGCCTGGGTGGAAGAGACGTGCAGGTCGTCCTCCTCCGGCTGGTCCGGGTCGTGAGGTTCGGCGTCCTCCGCACCCCGAGGCGACGAGGGATCGACGCGCAGAGCCTCGGCCCTTGGATCGAAGCGTTGCTCGTCCGCTCCGGTGCTTTCTGCCGCGTCGGCGGCAGGCGTGTCCTCCCGCCCCCTGCCGAAGAGCGGCGGCGGAGCGTCAACGGACGTCACCAGCGGCACCGCGGGGCCGTCGGCGCCGCCCTCGCGGAGCTCGACGTTGAGGCCAGCCTCGGCGAGTATGCCCGCGACCGTGCGTGCCTGCGCCTCCGGCACCGCCTTGGTCACCGCGCCAGGGGCACGGCGCAACAGGGCCAGCGCCCTGTCCTCGGTGATCTTGAAGCGCTGCGAGACGACGGCGACCACAGTGCTCATGTCTTCGGGCACCGGTCCCACCACCACGACCACGTAGTCCATCACTGCCTCCCCTGGGCGACCGGTTCGAGGGCGAAGAGGTCCTTGAGCTCGGTGGCGCGCCTCAGGAACTCGCGGCGGCTCGGCGAGTCGCCGAACGCGGCCTCGATCGTGGTCACCAGCTCGTCGACCCGGCTCACAGGCACGGAGTCGGTCGTCATGCCCAGCTCGTAGAGGGCGTCCTCGACGACGATCTCGCCGAAGGGTCCAAGTAGGTCGACCGCCTCGCGCGCCAGCTCCGTGGCGAACCTCGGGTCGGCGACGACGACCGATACGTAGTGGGCCAGCCCGCACTCGAGCAGCTCCTTGCCCGCCTCGACGACCTCACCAAGCGGTCGGCCGGTCGCGGTCGCCAGCTCACGGAGGCTGCTGACGCCGTCCAGCCGGCGCCACATGTGCAGTGCCGCCAGAGACAGTGAGACGCTCTCAGGCGCCTCGAGGACCCCCCTCGAGGACGGTTCCATCGGGACGCTGAACGCGTCCCCGATCTCACCGAAGACACGGACGGGCCCGAACGGGTCGTCGCCGAGGATGTCGTGCGCCAGGGTCTTGGGCGCGGGCGGGCGCCGCTTCGTCCTCGGCTCACCGTGGACGGCTCCGAGGACCACGTCAGGGTCGACCTCGGCGCCAGCTCTCTCGTCGGCCTTGTGGGTCGCCTGCAGCAGTAGCGTCTCGGTCGAGACGTCGAGGGTACGGCGCGGCGAGGTCACGCCGCTCCTGAAGGCGAACCGACCGTCGTTCCAGGAGAGTAGTTGAGTGATGGCTGCCAGGTCGTACAGCGGCCTGGCATCGACGAACACCACCCGCCCGGACTCGAAGTAGACGTAGCCGTGGCGGCGCTGAGGGTGCCTGAGTAGCAGGCAGCCGGAGGCCCGAGCCATCGACAGGTACTGCAAGAGATCGGGAAGCGCCCCCTCGGTGAGGCGACCGCTGAGACTGGTCACACGGCTGCTCCTGGCATCTGACGCGGCCATCCTATCAGCGGCCTGGGCTGTTCACGCCGCGTGTTACCTTCTTATGGCTGTGGTCGCCGAAGTGGCGGCCTCCAAGGCGTATCTAGGAGAGTTCAATGCCGACAATCTGCCTCATCCCCGGTGACGGCATCGGGCAAGAGGTGATACCCGCGGCGCGTCGCCTCCTCGAAGCAACCGACCTCGATCTGACGTTCGTGGAAGCCGAGGCTGGTTGGGCGACGTTCCAGAGAACGGGCACCAGCGTGCCCGCCGATACCTTGACCACGGTCACCAGCTCGGACGCGACCCTAGCTGGAGCGTTCACCAGCCCTTCCCACAAGGTGGAGGGGCACCAGGGCGCGATCCGCTACATGCGGCGCACCCTCGACCTGTTCTCGAACCTCAGACCGGCGCGCTCGCGTCCCGTTCCCAACTCCATCCCTGGCATCGACATGCTCATGGTCAGGGAGAACACGGAAGGGCTGTACGTCGAGAAGGAACGGCGCTACGGCGACCTCGCCATAGCGGACGCCGTCGTGACCCGCAGGGCCTCGCAGCGCATCGCCCGCGTCGCCATGGAGCAGGCGCGCAGGCGCCGCGGCCGCGTCGCCGTCGTCCACAAGGCCAACGTGCTGCCGCTGACCTCTGGGATGTTCCTCGAGACCGTCATGACCGTCGCCAAGGAGGAGTACCCAGACGTGGAGACGTACGACGTCATCGTCGACGCCGCGGCCATGCGCCTGGTGCGCGACCCAGGCAGCTTCGACGTGCTCGTGTCGACGAACCTCTTCGGAGACATCCTCTCCGACCTCATGGCCGGCCTGACAGGCGGGCTGGGCGTCGCCCCCAGCGCCAACGTTGGCGAGCGCTACGCGATCTTCGAACCGGTACACGGCAGCGCGCCAGACATCGCGGGCCAGGGCCTGGCCAACCCGACGGCCACGATGCTGACTGCCGCGATGATGCTCGACCACCTCGGCATGACCGAGGAGGCGCGGCGCATCGAGGCCGCCATCGACGAGGTGCTGGCCAGCGGCCCGGTGACGAGGGACCTGGGCGGTGAGGCGGGCACTGCCGAGTTCACCGACGCGGTCATAGCGGCGTACACTTCGGCTTGATGTACGCGCTGGCGCAGGCCATGCGCGCCATCCGGGCGAACTGGGTGGCGAGCGTCTCGACGATCACGACGATGACGCTCTCGCTGACCATGTTGGCGGCACTAAGCCTCGTCAGCGCCAACCTCAGCGAGGTCCTGACCAGCCTCCAGAGCGAGCTCGAGGTCGCCGTCTACCTGGAGCAGGGCGCCAACGACGAGCAGCTCCTCAGCACCGTGCGCGCCTGGCCCGAGGTGCAGGCGGTCGAGTACGTCCGCTCCGACCAGGCGCTCGCTGACCTCGTCTCGGACCTGCCGGCGCTGTCGCGGGCCGCGTCCTTCGTCGAGAACCCACTGCCAGACACCCTCCTCGTGCGGCTCTTCGACCCGTCTCTGACGAACACCGTCCGCTTCCGCCTCGAGCAGCTCCCCGGCGTAGACGAGGTCGATGACTCGAGCCAGGCCGTCGACACGTTCCTAGCGGTGTACGACGCCCTGCGTGTTGGCGGCTCGATCCTCGTCGTCGTGCTGCTATCGGCAGCGCTATTCGCCATCGTCAACTCCATCCGCGCCGCGATCACAGCGCGCCGCGAGGAGATCGACGTCATGCGCTTGGTAGGTGCCAGCAGGGGCTTCGTACGTTCGCCCTTCCTCATCGAAGGCGTCCTGCTCGGGCTCATCAGCGCCACGGTCTCCCTCGGCCTCGTCATCCCCGGCTACCAGTTCGGCGTCGCGCGCCTGGCCGAGCAGTTCACGTTCGTGCCGTTCGTGAGGGACCCAGCCCTGCTGGGCTGGATAGCGGGGGCGCTGGCTGCCCTGGCGGTGCTCGTCGGCTTCGTTGGCAGCGCCATCGGCCTCTCTCAGTTCCTGCGAGAACAGACGTGAGCAGCAGGCGGCTCGCGCGTGGCGGCGCTGCGTGGCGCCTGATCACCGTGGTGACCGCCTGCCTGCTGATGGCTCCACCTGCCACCAGCCAGGTCGTTCTCGACTCCGATGAACGTCGGCAGTTGGAGGCCGACATCGAGCGCTACGAGCAGCTCCAGGCCTCGCGGCGCCAGGAGCTCGCGCAGATAGAGACGGCGCTCGGCGACACCGCGGCGGCGCTACAGCAGCGCATCGCCGAGCGCAACCAGGTCAGCGCCGAGCTGGCGGACAGGCGGCGCGAGCGCGAGGACATCGTCGCGCAGATCGGCGTCCTCGAGGAGGAGCGCCTCGCGACAGAGGCTCGGATAGCCGACCTCGAGGTGCGTCTGGGAGCCATGCACGAGCGCGTCAGCGCGCTGCTCGTCGCGCTGTACAAGCAGCGCGGCTCTCCGGCACTGTTCGCGCTCACGCGCAGCCAGAGCTTCTCCGACCTACGCGTGCGCAACCACTACGTATCGCTGCTGTCGTCGCAGGACGCCGACGTCATCGGTGAGCTCGATTCGCTCCTGTTCGCCCTCCAGATGGAGCGGCAGAGCCTCGCCGAGCAGCAGGCGGTCCTCCGAGACGCGGAGGCGGAGCTGGCGGCGGCCGAGGCCGAGCTCCAGGACGCCCAGGCCCGACTGGACGCGATCGTCGCCGAGCTCGAGGCCACGCGTCAGGGCCAGCTCGCCCTGCAGGCCGACCTCCTGGAGGAGCAGCAACGCATCGAGACGAGCCTCGCAGACCTGGGATCGGCGTACGACGCCGAGGTAGCGCGTTTACGCCTGGTAGAGGAGGAACGGCGCGCGGAGGCCGCCAGAGCCGCGCAGGACAGGGAGAGGCGCCTGGCCGCCGAGCGCGAGGCCCAGGCGGCAGCCGATCAGCTAGCGGCGCTCACGCTCGAGCCGCAGGGCAGCGGGCTCGTCAGGCCGCTTGACGGCGCCCAGTTGGTGACCAGGTTCGGCACGGCCAACAACTCGTACCTAGAGCTAGAGGCGAGCGCGGCCAACGCCGCCGTGTACAGCGTGGGGCCTGGCGTCGTGCAGGTGACGAACTACCTGGGCGCGAACCTCGGCTACCTAGTGGCGGTCGACCACGGCGGCGGCATGACGAGCGTCTACGTCAACCTGCGGCCACCGGTGGTCGAAGAGGGCCAGGTAGTGGCACAAGGGCAGCTACTCGGCTACCTTGGTGGTGGCACGCTCGTCCATAACGACACGCTGCACTTCTACGTGCGGCGCACCGGAGGGAACGGCTACACGTACGTGGACCCTGCCCCCATGCTTGGCTGGTGACGATGGTGACCTGCACCACATGCGGGAACGACAACCCGGAAGGCCACCGCTTCTGCGGCATGTGTGGCAGCCCGTTGGCGCGCCAGCTCACGGGCCGCGAGCGCCGCAAGGTGAGCGTGCTGTTCGTCGACCTCGTCGCCTTCAGCTCCATGACGAGGGGGCTTGACCCCGAGGAGGTGCGCGACCTGGCCGACAGCGTGCTGACCGCGGTCGCAGGCGTCGTCGAGGACTTCGACGGTTACGTCGACTCGTTCCGCGGGGACGGGCTCATCGCCCTGTTCGGCGCCCCCCATTCGCACCCGGACGACCCGCAGCGGGCGGTGCTCGCCGCAGCCGAGGCCCTCGAGGTGATCACCGAGACGGGCAGGACCCGTGGGCGCGACCTCTCGGGGCGGGCTGGCGTCAACACCGGGCTCGTGATCGCGGGAGCCATCGGCTCGGGCAAGGTCCGCAACTACACCGTCATGGGCAGCGCAGTGAACCTGGCGTCACGCCTAGAGGAGGCAGCGGGGCCAGGCGAGGTGTGGGTCGGCCCAGAGACCTACGAGGCGACCAGGCACCGGCTCTTCTACGAGCCGACAGGTGAGATCGAGCTCAACGGCTTCCCGGCGGTGCGCGAGGCGTACCGGCTGGTGTCCCCACCCGCACAGCCCGAGGCCGACCCGTTCGCTCACCTCACCTTCGTGGGCCGCGACGCGGAGCTCCTCAGGCTCGCTGCTGCTCTAGAGACCGTGGCAGCGACCGGCAGCGCCAGCGAGCTGTGGGTGGCTGGCGAAGCCGGCCGCGGCAAGACCCGACTGATGCGCGAGTTCTTCGCGCGGGCCGACGACGAGGCCACCACGCTGTGGCTGGATCTCACGCCGGCGAGCGAGTTCTCGTGGGACCCGCTGGCGCGTCAGGTGTTCGGCATCGAGGCCGGTCAGGAGGAGGCTGAGGCGGTCGCTCAGGCCCGCGCGGTCCTCGACGACGTCCTGCCAGGAGACGCGCGCTCGCACGCGGCCATCCTGAGCAGCATCGACCTGGCACCGCTGAAGACATGGACGCGGCTGGAGCGGCGCAGGGTGGACCGCACCAGCCTCGCCTGGCGCGACCTGCTCGCCCGCCTGCCAGGCATGGACGGACGCCCTCGCAGCCTCGTCCTCGCCGTAGAGGGCGAGCCACGCGACAGGCAGCTGCTGCAGTTCCTCGACCTCCTCAAGGCCGCGCCCGCCCCGGTCCTGATCCTGCGGAGCAGCAGGGCGCGCACGCTGCCGGAGGGAGTGGAGGCCATACACCTCCCGCCGCTCTCGTTCGAGGAGAGCATGACCCTGCTCGGTGAGGTCGTGAGCCCGGCTCTGCGCCTGGCCGCCGACAGCCTCGTGCAGCAGGTGGGCGGCGTACCCGCGTACGTACTAGAGCTCGGCAGGGCTCTCTCGATCACTCAGGAGGACTCCTTCTCGGGCTCGTTGGCCTCGCTGCTGCAGTCGCGGCTCGACATGCTCGAGCTGCGCCCTCGGCGCCTGCTCGCGCAGGCGGCCCTGGTCGGCGAGAAGTGCTGGGAGGGCATGCTGAGGGAGCTGTCTGGCGCCGACGTCGCGGACATCAGGACCCTGGTGAACGAGAACCTGTTGATCAAGCAGTCCGGGTCGATAATCCCGGACCAGGTCGAGTTCCGGTTCCAGAGCGAGCTCCTGCGCAACGCCGTGCTGCGGATGGTGCCGTTCGGCGACCGTCCACACCTCCACCTGCGCATCGCGACGTGGCTCGAGCTGCACGCGCCGCTGGCCCTCGCCGAGCAGGTAGCCGAGCACTTCGAGCGCGGCGGCTCGCCTGACTCGGCCTTCGACCACTACCTGGCGGCCGCCGAGCACGCCCTCGCCGACGGCGACGCGGCTCGCTGCTTCGCCCTGTTCGACCGCACCCTGAGCCAACCGGTACCGGTCGTCACGCTCGCACAGGGCGCACTTGCCTACCTGCAGGCCGCGTCGATCCTCGGCGACGAGACCAGGCTGGCCGCTGCCTTGGAGCGTGCCGAGAGCGCGGTCGCGGCCTGCCCAGAGGACGTCAGGCGGGACCTCGAGCCGTTGCTCGAACAGCTCAGGGAAGCAGCGCCTACCCCGGCCTGAGGGCCGCGTCTTCCTCCTCGGCGTCCGCGTCAGAGGCCGGGTCATCCCCGAACACGGCGAACCATTGCCTGAAGCTCGGCTCCACCTCGATGAGCGCCCTGGCGACGTCGCCACGGTGACGCGTGGAACCCGGGCCCATGACCGCCGGTAGCGCTTTTATCAGGTCTAGTGGCAACCCCCAGCCGCGTTCGGGCGCCAGCTCCAACGCCCTGCGCATGAACGTTCCCTGGAACCACAGCATCCGAGGCAGCCCCATGCGGCCGCGGGGGTACTCGAACTCGTCGAGGGCTCCCTTCAGGTCCTCGGTGGCGGCGACCTGCACGGCCGTCCAGCGTGTCAGGAGCCTCTCGCCCTCCGGTCCGCCCGTCGTCAGCAGCGCCTGAGCGAAGAGGTAAGTGGCCATGAACTCGTCGAGCCACCTGACCATGGTCCTCAGGCCCGACTGGTTCGCGATGGCGTGGCCCCATTCGTGGCCGACTATCAGGTCGAGGAACTCGCTGACGTGCCCCGGCGCGGCCCCCGCCTTCCCAGCGGCGAGGAAGAGCTCGTCGAAACGCCGCGTCAGGCGCTCCGGGTAGTCTGCCGCCGCCACGATCACCGAGCCGCCAGGCAGGTTGCGCGTGAAGGGCAGGCCGTAAGGGTAGTTACAGACCATGCCCCAGTCCTTGCCGCCGGCCACCAGCAGCGACACCTCGCCTGTCGGCTCGAGAACGTCCTTCGCCGCCGCCTGGAGCGGCGACAGGAAGCCGAGCAGGTGGGCCGTCCTGCTCCGGGCGCCGTGCGAGTGTCGCGCCGACAGCGCGTCGTCGCTCATGCCCCTCAGGTAGAGCCGCGCCGAGCGCATGCGCTCCGACGGCCTGCGCCGCGTCATGGCGCGATGATAGCCGCCCTCGCCCGGCCCGCCGGGCCCCGGCCTGCAAGGCGCGCTCACCGGCCGGCCAACGCTGAGAACGGCCCGCTAGAAGCGAACTCTCTCATGCGGAGCGTAGCCGACACGATGCTAGACTCGCTCCCGACTGTGTTCGGGCCCGTCCTCACGCGCGTAGCACTCCTCGTCCTCGCTCTGGTGATCGGCGTAGGCCAGGCTCAGCAGCGCCACAACTACCTGGCCGTCGATGGCCAGCTCGTCGAGGCCGGCCCCTACTACTTCATCGAGTACGGTGACAGCTCCAACGCCTTCGCGCGTGCTTCCGCCCTGGCCGACGCCATGGACCTCTCCGTCGAGTACCTGGGCGAGCAGAAGCTCCTGAGGTTCTCTGACGGTTTCCGGGTGGTCACGTTCGAGGCCACGGCCGACATCGCTGCTGGCCTGGTCAAGCGACCGGGGTTGGTCAAGCTCGACCCGCCGCTGCGCGGCTCGAACACGCTCGACAGCCCCATGGCCATCCTCGTCGACGGCGTCTCGTACGTGCCCATCACACCTCTCGTGACGGCCTTCGAGGGCGTCAGCGACTGGGACGCGGCCGCCCTGCTTGTGTCGATCGAGACCGTCGACCTGCTGGGCCACGTCCTGGCCACCCCGCGCGTCGGTGTCAGCGCCGGTGTCACGCGGGTAGCCATAGACCTCCCGGCGGGCGCGACGTACCAGCTAGCGGCGGGCGGGCGCTCGTTCGTCGTCATCGTGCCCAACGCGCGCGCCGAGCCTGACACCATCACAGTCAACGACGACAACGTCGCGGCGGTCAGGGTGGCGAGCCAGGCGGGCAGGGTCAACCTCACCGTCTCGACGCTCTTCGACCTCGACCCTACGGGCCGCGGCTACTCGGTCGGCACCGTGCCGAAGCTGAACGGCATGACGCTCTACGTCGACTTCGCTCGCGACGCTACCGGCGACGCCGTCACGGCCATGGGCCAGCCGGAGGCCACCGGGCCCCAGGCGCTCGCGCAGGCTCCGGAGGGCAGGCAGATCGTCGTCATCGACGCAGGCCACGGCGGGCACGACCCAGGCACCAACTCCCGCTACGCCATCGAGAAGAGCGTCGTGCTGAGGGTCGCGCTGCTGCTACAGCAGCGGCTCGAGGCCGAGGGCATCGAGGTCGTGCTGACACGCGACAACGACTCGTTCCTGACGCTTCAGCAGCGTTCGGGCTTCGCGACGACCGAGCGCAACGTGTTCGTCTCGATCCACGCGAACTCGGCGCCGAGCGACCAGGCAGAGGGCATCGAGACCTGGGTGTTCGGTGAACCGCTCGACCCGTCGCACATCGACCGCGCCATACGCGAGAACGGCGGCGGTGCTGTGGGCGAGGAGCTCACTGCTGAGGCCAGGCAGATCGCCAACGAGCTCGCAGCCGACATCCTGCGCGAGGCGCAGTTCAACCTCTCGCTTGCCCTGGCGGAGACGGTGCAATCGCGCCTCGTCACGGCCACCGGAGCACGCGACCGTGGGGTCCGGACGAACCTGTTCTACGTGCTGCGTACCGCGCGCATACCCGCCATCCTCGTCGAGCTCGGCTTCGTCAACAACGCGAACGAGGGCCCGAAGCTGGCTGACCAGGGCTACCAGCAGATGCTTGCCGACGGCCTGGCAGACGGCATCCTCGCCTTCCTGAGGGGCGGCGGCACGTTGGCCAGGCAGTAGGCGTAGCACGTCCCCTCGCCGAAGCGCACCGCTCCCAACCTATGGCCTCGACTCGCCGCCACGGCTTGCGTGCTGCACGGTGATAACATGGACGAGATGTCCGCCGCCACGCAGGTCCCGGGCGCCGGAGGAGTTGTCTTCGACGACGCGGGCCGGGTGTTGGTGCTGACGCTCGCGAGCGGCGAGACGGTGTTCCCGAAGGGTCATATCGAGGCCGGTGAGACCGCCCTCGAAGCCGCCCTTAGGGAGGTCGAGGAGGAGACCGGCGTGAAAGCCTGGTGCGACGACCCGACCGAGTTCACGACAGGCTACGTGAACCCACGAGGCGTGCCGCGGAGCGTGACCTGGTTCGTCATGCGAGCCGAGCAGCAGACACCGCGGGTCACCGAGCGTGGGATCAGGTCCGCCGCGTTCCTACCGGTCCCGCAGGCGATCAGGACCCTATCGTTCGAGGCCGACCGCGAGCTGCTGCGCGCGGCGGCGAGGGGGCAGGCGTGAGCGAGGGGCTCGTCGGCGTCACCGGCGACCAGGGCGCCGAGGCGGTCCTCGCCGACATCAGGAACCTCAGGCAGAGCGGCACCGTCCTGCTGGCCGACGAAGGCGGCTCGCTCGTGCTGCAGCTCGCCCGCGGCCAGGTCGAGGCTAGCTTCCGCCTCGGCGACTACGGTCGCCTCGAGGACCCGGGCCAGTCGTTCCACCTGCACCTGCACGAGCCTGCTCCCACACCCCAGCTTCCAGGCCGGAGGCCGACAAGCCCAGCGCCTCTGCTGCGCGCGCTGCCACGCACGCGCTCGCCGCAGAGGATGCCTACGGGCGTCATCGACCTGATAGCGCTGCTAGACAGGCTCAACGCCACCGGCTTCGACGGGCTGCTCTCCTACGTCGACGACGACGAGATCGCCGTGGCGGTTCTCCTCGGCGGCACCATAAGGGCAGCGGTGCACGAGCGCGGCGGCAGGCTCTCGAGCCGGTCCGAGGCGCTGCGGGTCATACAGCGGCGCTGTCAGGGCGCGGGCACCGGTGAGCTCGAGCTCGAGCGTGTCGAGCGCGCCATCCTCGAGCCGCTGCTGGCGCTGGCGATCGAGAGCGCTGCGCCGGACAAGGAAGGCCAGTTCTCCGGGCTCGAGGTAGACGAGCGCGGCTACCGGTTCGTGAACCAGGGCCAGGTGTTCCTGACCGTCGCCTCGGCGCCGCTGGGACCCGCGCGGCGCCATGCGCTGGACCTCAAGGTCAGGCCGGTGCCCGTCATCGAGATGCCTAGCGAGCCTCCAGGCTGGGAGGACAGCCGCTTCAACCTGACGCTGCGCGGCAAGGACGCCCTGAACCCTATGACCGAGCTCAACATGGAGTTCCGGTCGCACCACGGGGACCTCGGGCACCGCGTGCTGACACTGCTCGGCAGCGGCGAGACGCTGACCGGCTGTGCGGACAGGCTCGGGATCGACCTGGGTGAGCTCAAGCCGTGGATCGAGAGGTTCGAGTCGGCCGGCCTGATCAGGGCGCAGCGTGGCTGACACCCCTGCTCCCGGGCAGGCCGGCCGGGGCGAGACGGCTGCGTACCCCGATGACACGGTCTCGCTCCGCGAGCTCTACCTGGTGTGGCGGCGCGGCCTGGGCCTGATCGTGACCATCGCGGTCCTGTGCGCGCTGGCGGCCCTCGCCTTCAAGATGCTGCAGGGCCGGACGTACACGGCCGAGGCCGTCGTGCAGGTGGTGAAACCGCGCGTCAGCAACGAGCCGGGCTCCGGGCTCGAGGTGAGCGTGGCGTCGGTCGTCGATGCCGGCACCTACGAGGCGGTGGCGGAGAGCCCGCTGACACTGGAGATGACCTCGGCCGCCCTTGACGGTTCTGACAGCGAAGGTCTGGGTCTCATGGGGCTGGTCAGGGGTCCAGGCCCCGCGACAGGTGACGCCATCACCATCACCCACAGGGTCACGGTCGACGCCGACACCGGTCCACAGGCCGCAGCTGACGTGGCCAACGCGTGGGCCGACTCGACCGTGAACGCGGTCCGGGAGTTAGTGTCCGCCCCACTGGCCCAAGCCGGCGACCGGGTCGCCGCAGACGTTGCTGCGCGAGAACTGGCCTACCAGAAGGCCAGTGAGGAGTGGGCTGAGTTCGTCGGCGTCGACGAGCGCGACGAGATCCGCAGGCGCCTAGATGGGCTCGTCGAGCTCGATCGCGAACGGCTAACGAGACTCGGCGAGGTCGAGGCGGAGCTCGCCGCGACCAACGCTCGCCTGACCGCGGGCGTCGAAGGATCGACATCGGTCGGACTCCGCTCCGACGTTGTCGCCTTGGAGGCGACGGCCGCTCACCTTCGCTCCGAGTTGGCAGCTAGCGCCGGCCGGGGGGACGAGCTGCGCGCGCGCCTAGCTGACCTGGAGAGCCGCGCGGTGCAACTCCAGCGTCAGGTATCCGCCGCCTCTCTCTCCTACTTCAGGGCCGCGCCGGCCGCTACCGAGATCGCCCTACAGCGTGAGCTGGCCGCGGCTTCGGTCGGCCTTGCCATACCCGCAAGCCCACCCCTGAAGGCCGACGACCGCAACCTCGCGGCGACGGTGATCGGGGCCGGCCTCGTCGGCGGCCTGCTATGCACCTTGCTCGTCTTCCTGCGCGCCGCCGTCCGGGAGCCGGACCCAGGTTGAGGATCCTGCTTACTGGGGGCTCCGGCCGGCTCGGCGATGAGCTAGTTCCTCTCCTAGGTCGTGCCACCTATGTCGACGCCCCCAAGCGGTCCGAGCTAGACGTGACTCATCTGGACTCGTTCTTACGGGCGGCGCGGAACGCCCGACCCGACGTGATCGTCCACGCTGCGGCATACACGGATGTCGGTGGCGCCGAGAAGGACAGGGAGACGTGCTGGCTAGTCAACGTGACAGGGACGCGGCACGCCGCCGCTGCCGCCGCCCTCACGGGCGCCCGGCTGGTGCACATCTCCACGGACTACGTCTTCTGGGGCGAGACAGGCGGCTACGTAGAGGGCGACACACCGGGGCCGGTCCGCAACTACTACGCCCTGACGAAGCTGGTGGCTGAGGAAGCGGCGCGCGCCGCCCCCCGTCGTCTGATCGTACGCACCAGCTTCCGGCCACGAGAGTGGCCGTACCCCAGGGCGTTCACCGACCTGTACACGTCTCAGGACTACGTCGACGTCATCGCGCCCGAGATCGCGCTCGTCGTCCTCGGCCACGAGCGCGTCCCGCACGACGTGCTGCACGTGGCCACCGAGCGCAAGAGCGTCTTCGAGCTGGCCAGGAGGCGCGCGCCAGGCGTACAGCCCGCCAGCAAGGCCGAGGCGCCCGTCGCGTTGCCGGACGACGTCTCGCTGGACGTCACGCGTTGGCGCGCGCTCAGGGCAGAGCTGGTCGGAACACGATGAAGGCCGAGAGCGTTGGTATCGAGGGTCCCCTCCTGCTCACCCCCACGGTCCATCGCGACGACAGGGGATACTTCCTCGAGCGCTGGCGCGAGGACGCTTACCAGGCGGTTGGCATGGGCGCCAGGTTCGTCCAGGACAACCTCTCGCGAAGCCGGCGCGGCGTCCTGCGCGGCCTGCACTTCCAACGTGAGCCGCACGCTCAGGGCAAGCTCGTCAGCGTCGTAAAGGGGCGGGTGCTCGATGTCATCGTCGATCTGCGCCGCGATTCTCCCACCTACCTGCGCCACGCCAAGGTCGTGCTTGACGATGAGCATCACCGCCAACTCTGGGTACCACCCGGATTCGCGCACGGGTTCCTTGCCCAAACGGAGACTTCTGACGTGCTTTACAAGGTCGACGCCTTCCATCGTCCGGATGCGGAAGGGGGCCTGCGGTGGAACGACCCAGCGCTCGGGATCGATTGGGAGCTATCGGTGCTTGGCCCGGGAGTGTGGCCACTCACGTCACCCCGCGATGCGGCCTTGCCGCTCCTTGGCGACGGGACGGCGACGGTCTAACTGGCTCGATCCCAGCGGCCTGCGACTCCTGGTAACGTCGCTCCCGTGTCGGAAGTCAGCTCATCGGGCGTGACGCTTGTGACCGGGGCGGCCGGCTTCATCGGGTCGGCGCTCGTGCGCAGGCTCAAGGCCCTTGGCTCCCAGCGAGTGGTCAGCCTCGACGCGCTCACGTACGCCGGCGACGTATCACGGTTGACGGAGGCAGGTGGCGAGCCTGGCCACCGCTTCGTGCACTTGGACGTCAGGGACCAGGGTGATGTTCTCGACCTCTTACGTGCCGAACGGCCCCGCACGGTCTTCCACCTGGCGGCCGAGACCCATGTGGACCGCTCCATCGACGGACCCGAGGCCTTCGTGCAGTCCAACGTGCTCGGAGCGTTACGGCTGCTAGAGGCCGTACGTGCCTACCTGAACGAGGCAACGCCTGCCGAGCGTGGGACGTTCAGGCTCGTCAACGTCTCGACCGACGAGGTGTACGGCTCGCTTGGAGCGACCGGCACGTTCACGGAGACCACGCCTTTCGCGCCACGCTCCCCATACAGCGCCAGCAAGGCTGGCGCCGATCACCTCATGAACGCGTACGCCGAGACGTTCGGGTTACCCGTGGTCACCACCCACGCCTCCAACAACTACGGTCCCTACCAGTTCCCTGAGAAGTTGATACCGCTCGCGCTCGGCAAGGCGCTGCGCGGTGAGGCCGTGCCCCTGTACGGCACAGGCGCCAACGTTCGCGACTGGTTGCACGTGGACGACCACGCCGACGGACTGATAGCCGCCGCCCTGCGAGGTAGGGTCGGCGCGACCTACCTGATCGGCGGTGGCAACGAGAGACCCAACCGCGAGGTCCTCGAGCTGCTGATGGACACCGTGAACGAGCTCGCCCCCAGGCCAGGCGTGAACCACCGCGACCTGATCACGCTTGTGCCGGACAGGCCCGGACATGACTTCCGGTACGCCGTCGACACGACCCGCGCCCGCGAGGAACTGGGGTGGACCGCAGGGGTCGCGTTCGAGACGGGCCTACGCGACACCGTCGCCTGGTACCTGGCTCATCGCGACTGGCTGGACAGGGTGACGGAGGGACGCTACGGGCTGGAGAGGCTGGGCAGGGGGACCGACACGCGCCCCGAAGTGCCCGGCCCGGACCCCGAACCGACCGGGCCTGGGAGCAGGCCACCGACGGAGGGTCGGTCGTGACCCTGAAGGGCATCGTGCTCGCCGGCGGCAGCGGCACGCGTCTATACCCCTCTACGCTGGCCGTCAGCAAGCAGCTCATGCCCGTCTACGACAAGCCGATGATCTACTACCCCCTCAGCGTCCTGATGCTGGCCGGCATCCGCGAGACGCTGATCATCTCCACGCCGCGGGACCTGCCTCTGTTCAGGTCACTGCTCGGCGACGGTTCGGCCTGGGGCATGCGATTCGAGTACGCAGAGCAACCACGGCCGGAGGGCTTGGCGCAGGCCCTCGTGATCGCCGAGGCTTTCCTGGCAGGCAGCCGGTCGGCGTTGGTGCTAGGCGACAACCTCTTCCACGGCTACGGCCTCTCTGGCCTGTTGAAAGACGTCGCCGAGCGCGAAGACGAGGCAACGGTGTTCGGCTACCGCGTCACAGACCCGCAGCGCTACGGCGTCGTCGAGTTCGATGCGGACGGCCGCGTCACCAACATCCAGGAGAAGCCGCAGGCTCCGCGCAGCGACCACGCGGTCACGGGCCTGTACTTCTACCCAGCCGACGCACCAGCCAAGGCGAAGGGGCTTAGGCCGTCAGCGCGCGGCGAGCTCGAGATAACCGACCTGAACCGCCTCTACCTGGCCGAGGGCCGCCTGCGGGTCGAGCTCATGGGCCGCGGCATGGCGTGGCTCGACACCGGCACCCACGAGAGCCTGCTGCAGGCGGCGAGCTTCGTTGGCACGCTGGAAGCCAGGCAGGGAACCAAGATCGCCTGCCCGGAGGAGATCGCGTACCGACAGGGCTGGATCGGGGACGACGCGCTGCGCAAGGTGGCCGAGACGTATGGGGGCGGCAACACGTACGCGCGCTACCTGCTCAGCCTGCTCGGGGAGCAACGCCACAGGTAGTAGATGCGATACGCGCCTCAGGTGTGCGGAGCCTAAGCGCTATTCGACACACTGAGGCGCCTGAGGGGCACGACGACGAGCACCAGGTTGAAGGTGACACCGACCATCGCGAACAGGACAACGGCCAACAGCAAGTCGTCCTGGCCCATCCCGATGAGGAGCGCGGTGAGGCGCGCTACGAGATAGACGACCTCGTATGCGAGGTGCCAACGCTGCATCTCGAGCAGAGGGATCAAGCTGACCGATGGGATGTTCACGAAACCCACGGCTAGCCAGAGGATGAGCCAGCGGGCGAACTCTCCAGCCACGCGCCACTCCGGCCCCAGCAACCACGAGAACAAGCTTGGGCCGAAGGCGAACACCAACGCGGCGGCTGGCAGCGCAAGCAGGGCCATGCCGAAGGTCGTCCGGACGGCGGACCTGAGCGCGGTGCCGTTCTCGTGCGCCCTGGCGAGCTGCGGGTAGATCACCTGACGCACGGAGCGCCCTACGAGCGAGACCGGCGCCGACACCAGCCGGTGCGCCATCAGGTAGAAGCCGGCGGCACTGGCGCCGAAGGTGACCGTGAGGACCAGGGCCGGCATGCTCTGGTTGAGCGCGTTGACAAGGGCCTGAGGGGTGCCATACAGGATGAACATGCGGTACCGGCTCAGGACCGCGCGCACCCGTTGCCAGGTGATCTTGTCGATGACCATGCGGTCCTTGATCCGCGAGGTGACGACCAGCAGACCGGCTGCCTGGATGACCGGCCCGACGACGTGGCCAGCGACGAGGCCGACCGCGCCGGAGCGAAGCAGGCCGAGGACGTACTGGCTGACAGCGACGATCACCCCGCGCATGGTCGTTAGCACCGCTACCGGCCCGAACCTCGTCTCGCGGGCGAACCAGTAGTTGAGCATGTTGAAGATGCCAACCGAGCCCAGGTACAGGGGCAGGTAAGACAGTAGCGGCCTGAGGTCTGGCTCGCCGAGAAGTTGCGCCAGCTGGGCGCCGAAGAGCGCGACGATCACGGCGGCGATGGTGGCCATGACCGCGACGAGTATCAGGCCGACGAGGACCACCTCGACACCCTCGCCGTCGTCGGCCGGAACGGCGACCGCTGGTCCTAGCCGAAGCGTCACGGCGACGCTGGCGATCGCAGCGGCGGCAGTGAACACCGCCAGTAGACCGAAATCGGAGGGTGAGTAGATGCGGGTGAGCAGCGGCGCCGCTAGAATGCTCACCACGTGCCCGGCGGCGGTACCAGCGGCGAGCATCCCGACGTTCCGCAGCCGCGACATAAGCTAACTCACTGTATCGAGCTAGATGAGACGCGCCCTACAGGGAGCTAATCGGCACCACCTAGCATCGTGAGAGTCGCCACAGCTTGAGACCGCGACCACCAGACTGGAGGGCCGGTATTGCCAGCCGACGCCGTCGTTGCCACCTTAGTAGCCGCCTCAGCGCTCGCGGTGCTCGCCGTGTCCAGGGCCGCCCCGGACTTCGTGTTCCTGACCGCACTGGTGGTCCTGATGCTGCTCGGCGTGATCCCGCTCGAGGACGCCCTGAGCGGCTTCGCCAACGAGGGCCTGATCACGGTCGCCGCCATGTACGTCGTCGCCGCGGGGTTGCGTGAGACCGGCGCCGTGCGCTGGCTGAGCTCACGCCTCCTGGGTAAGCCCACCACCGTGCGTGGCGCGCAGCTACGGCTGATGGCGCCCGTGTCGATAACGTCGGCATTCCTCAACAACACTCCACTCGTCGCCGTGATGATCCCCACCGTCTCCGAGTGGGCTAAGAAGCTTGGCATCTCGGTCTCGCACCTCCTCATGCCCCTGTCGCACGCCGCCGTCCTCGGCGGGACCATCACCCTCATCGGCACGAGCACCAACCTCGTCGTCCACGGCCTGCTCCGGGAGCAGACAGGTCAGGGCCTGGGTATCTTCGCCATCGCCCCTGTCGGCCTACCCACCGCCGTGGTCGGCGTCGCGTTCGTCGTCATCTTCGCCAAGTGGCTGTTGCCTGAGCGCCTACCGGTGGCCCAGCGAGTGGCGGACGCCCGTGAGTACTCGGCCGAGATGACGGTCGTCGACGGCGGGCCCCTAGATGGCAAGACCGTCGCCGAGGCCGGCCTCGACGCGCTCGGCGAGGTGACGCTCTTCGAGGTGGAGCGCAAGGGAGTCCGCGAGCCCGTCATGTCGCCGGAGATGACGCTGAAAGGCGGCGACAGGCTCCTGTTCCTCGGCGTCGTCGACGCCGTCGTCGACCTGCAGAAGACGGCTGGGCTCACCCCAGCCGACGGCCAGGTGTTCAAGCTCGGCGGCACCCGTCCCGACCGCATCCTGGTCGAGGCCGTCGTCTCGGACAGCGGTCCGATGGTCGGTCGCACCATCAGGGAGGGCCGCTTCCGTAGTCTCTACGGCGCGGTGGTCGTCGCCGTCGCTCGCAACGGTAGACGCCTGCGCCAACGCGTAGGTGACGTCCTGTTGCGCCCCGGGGACACGCTCCTGCTTGAGGCCGATCCGACCTTCGTGGAAACGCACCGCAACATCCGTGACTTCTACCTGCTTAGCCCGGTGCCGGACTCCTCGCCACCGCGCTACGAGCGCATGGGCGCGTCGGCCCTCGTGCTCATAGGGCTACTCTTCCTGACCACCACCGGCCTGCTACCAATAGTCGTCGCCGGGCTGCTCGCCGCCGTCACCATGGTCGTCTTGCGCTGCGTCTCTACGGACGGGGCCAGGCAAGCGATCGACTGGCCTGTGCTCATCACCATCGGCGCGGCGATAGGCATCGGTCGGGCCCTCGAGTCGACAGGCGTCACCGCGATGGTCGCCGACCGGATCTCGGCGCTTGGGGCCGCCGACCTGCGGCTCAACGTCCTGCTGCTCTACCTCGCGACAGTCGTCGTGACCGAACTCGTCACGAACAACGCCGCCGCCGCCCTGATGTTCCCAGTGGCCCTCTCGATGGCCTCGGCCATGGACGTCAGCATCGTCCCGTTCGCCGTCACGATCATGATGGCCGCCTCCAACAGCTTCATCACGCCCATCGGCTACCAGACGAACCTCATGGTCTACGGCCCGGGCGGGTACCGCTTCACAGACTTCGTGCGCTTGGGGGTGCCGTTAACGGCTGTGGCCTGTGGGATGACCGTTTGGTTGGTGCCTGTGCTCTGGGGTTGATAGCGCGCCGCTGCGTTATCCTCACCAACGCCCGGCCTAACCGGGTCATGTCGCCTCCCGCTCAGGGAAAGCGCTGTTCCTGAGGTGAACTGACCTTGCCACGCACAGACCCACGACCTGGCGAGAGCCATGAATCCGCAACTCGATTGACCCACTTGAGACGGCTCGAAGCGGAGTCGATTCACGTGATGCGGGAGGTCGCTGCCGAGTGCGAGAACCCGGTGATGCTCTATTCCATCGGCAAGGACTCGAGCGTGATGTTGCACCTCGCGCTGAAGGCGTTCTACCCCGGTAAGCCGCCGTTCCCCCTTCTGCATGTCGACACCACGTGGAAGTTCAGGGACATGATCTCCTTCCGTGACAAGCGGGCCGAGGACGTCGGAATGCAGCTCATCGTCCACGTGAACGAAGACGGGGTGAGGCAGGGCATCACTCCGTTCACTCACGGTTCGCGCGTTTACACCGACGTGATGAAGACGCAGGGCTTGAAACAGGCGCTCGACAAGTACCGCTTCGATGCGGCCTTCGGCGGCGCAAGGCGGGACGAGGAGAAGAGCAGGGCTAAGGAGAGGGTTTTCTCCTTCAGGGACTCGAACCACGGTTGGGACCCTCGAAACCAGCGGCCCGAGCTCTGGAACATCTACAACACCAAGGTCAGCCTTGGGGAGTCGATACGCGTCTTCCCGTTGTCCAACTGGACCGAACTCGACATCTGGCTCTATGTGCTCGTTGAGAAGATCCCGGTCGTTCCCCTGTACATGGCGGCCGAGCGGCCAGTCGTGGACCGGGACGGCGCGCTGATCATGGTCGACGACGATCGCATGCCGCTCGAGCCGGGAGAACGGCCCCGGCTCGAGTCTGTACGGTTCAGGACCCTCGGCTGCTACCCGCTGACAGGGGCGATCAGGTCGACTGCGGACACCCTCGATAGGGTCGTCCAGGAGACGCTCCTCACACGCACGAGCGAACGGCAGGGGCGCGTCATCGACAACGACCAGGCTGGGAGCATGGAGATCAAGAAGAGGCAGGGGTACTTCTGACTTCCCAAGGATCAAGAGAAGCGACGGAAACGCATGAACGATAGGGAGCGCTCGCTGGTCCAGGCCGATGTGGTCTCCTACCTCCAGCGGCACGAAGAGAAAGACCTCCTCAGGCTCATCACATGCGGGAGCGTCGATGATGGCAAGAGCACATTGATCGGGAGGCTGCTGTACGACAGTCATACCGTCTACGAGGACCAGATCGCCGCCGTAGCTTCGGATAGCGCCCGATGGGGCACGACCGGCCAAGCGCCCGACCTCGCGCTCCTCGTAGACGGGCTGCAGGCCGAGCGAGAGCAGCGGATCACCATCGACGTCGCGTACCGCTACCTGAACACCGACAAGCGGAAGTTCATAATCGCCGATACCCCCGGCCACGAGCAGTACACCCGGAACATGGCGACCGGTGCCAGTACAGCGGAGCTTGCGGTCATCCTCGTCGACGCTACGAAAGGCGTGGTAACCCAGACCAAACGGCACACGGCGATCGTCCACCTGCTCGGTGTCAGGCACCTGACGCTGGTGGTCAACAAGATGGACCTGGTGGGGTTCGACCAGGGTTCATTCGATGCGATCAGGCGCGACTTCGCGCGCTTAGTCTCCGAGTTCGCTGGCGATCACTCAGTTACGGCGATACCGGTCAGCGCGCTGCGCGGTGACAATGTGGTCGAGGCAAGCACAGTCACGCCGTGGTACGAGGGCCCGACGCTGTTGGGGCACCTTGAGACCGTCGATGCGCACCGAGAAGACGGCCTGGGTCGTTTCCGTTTCCCAGTCCAGTACGTCAGTCGTCCGAACCGCGACTTCCGTGGTTACTCAGGTACGGTCGCCAGCGGCGCCGTCAGGGTGGGTGACGAGATCATGGTACTGCCCTCCCGGAAGCGGTCCAGGGTACGTCGAATAGTCACCTATGACGGATTCAACGGGGACGAACCGCGTGTCGCCACCAAGCATCAGGCGGTAACACTTACCCTGGAAGACGAGCTCGACGTCACTCGCGGTGACCTGATCGCCCATGCGAACGACACTCCCAGTGTCACAGACCTCGTGGACGCGCACGTCGTTTGGATGCACGACGAGCCCTTGACGCTCGGGAAGCTGTACGACGTCAAAGCCGGACCCAAGACCACGCAGGCGATGATCAGACACGTCCAGCATCGCTTAGACATCGACACCCTAAAGACAGAGCCAGCCGAGACGCTGGAGCTCAACGCGATCGGGCGATGCCGTCTCGTCTTCACGGCCCCGGTAGCGGTCGACCCATACGAGGACATCGCCGAGACGGGTAGCTTCGTGATGATCGATCGCATCTCGAACGCGACGGTGGCTGCCGGCATGGTGATTAGGAGCGCCAGGGAGCCCAAGGATGTCCGCGCTACCAACGTCGTCTGGCACGAGTCCAAGGTGACGAGGGATGTACGTGCAGCGCTCAAGCAGCAGACCCCATGCGTGTTGTGGCTCACGGGACTCTCGGGAGCAGGCAAGAGCACCATCGCAAACGCGCTCGAGCAGCGCCTCGCCGCCCTTGGCCACCACACTTACCTACTGGACGGCGACAACGTACGCCATGGCCTCAACAAGGACTTGGGGTTCAGCGACGAGGACCGGGTCGAGAACATCCGTCGCATCGGCGAGGTCGCCAAGCTCTTCGTCGATGCTGGCCTCATCGTCGTGACCGCCTTCATTAGCCCCTTCAGGTCCGACCGGCAGATGGCGCGTGAGCTCTTCGAAGAGGGTCAGTTCATCGAGGTGTTCGTCGACACGCCACTTGAAGTCGCCGAGAGGCGGGATCCGAAGGGGCTCTACGCCAAGGCGCGTACCGGGCTGATCAAGAACTTCACGGGCATAGATTCGCCGTACGAGCGGCCTGTAGATCCTGAGGTCGTCCTCGACACTGTGTCCGACGATGTCGCTGCCTCCGTTGACGGGCTGGTGTCTGAGCTCGTGGTCCGCGGCGCGATCCCTCCCTCAGACGCGTGAGTGAAAGGAACTGCGTTGCCAGTGGGGTCCACAGGTGCTAGGTTCGGGGATCGGATGACCGACGAGCGACTAGCCGCCCTGAACGCAGAGATGGAGTCTTGGCACCCCCGCGAGGTGCTCACATGGGCATGGCGCGAACTCGGGGGTTCGCTTGTCGCGACCTCGTCCTTCCAAACCCAGAGCGTTCCACTTCTTCATCTGATCGCGACGTCGGTGCCGGAGATGCCGGTGCTCTTCCTCGACACGGGCTTCCACTTCCCTGAGACGCTCGCGTTCCGCGACGAACTTGTCGCCCGGTTCGGGCTCAACGTGCGCAACGTGCTGCCGGAGCTGGGTCACGACGGCTTCAGGGAGCGTTACGGCCTCTTGTACCAGCGCGACCCCGACCTCTGCTGCGACCTCAACAAGACGCAGCCGCTGTTAGCGGCACGCGCCGGTTACGCCGGCTGGGTGGCCGGCCTTCGGCGCGACCAGACGCCGGAACGCAGCACGGTGCCGATCGTCGCGCGGACCAAGGGCGGTCAGTACAAGGTGTGCCCGACCGCGACCTGGACCGAGCGCGACGTCCTGCTCTACATGGACGAGCACGGATTGCCGTCCCACCCACTGCTCAAGGAGGGCTACGTCTCGATCGGCTGCGCGCCGTGCACGAGGGCGATCCTCGATGGGGAGGACAGCCGTGACGGCCGTTGGTCAGGGACAGGCAAGCGCGAATGCGGGATCCACTTGGGGGATGGCAGGAGCTGAAGGCGGCGGCGCGCCTGAGGTCCCGCCACTACACCGCCGGATGACAGGGACACTCCTCGTCACAGGTGGCTGCGGCTACTTGGGCTCGCGGCTACTACGCGACCTGCCGACGGCGCTGCCCGGCGTCAAGTTCAAGGTCCTCGACAACCTGCAACGCGCCACGCAGGGCGCACTCCTCGGACTGCCTGGTGCTGGCAGCTTCGAGTTCGTCGAGGGCGACGTCCTCGATGGTGGCCTGCTGCGCAGCGCCCTACGCGGGGTCGAGGCCGTCGTGCACCTAGCGGCGGTCGTGAGGAGCCCTATGAGCTTCGAGAACCCGACGTGGCTGGGCCAGGTCAACCACTGGGGGACGGCCAGGTTGGCTGAGGAGTGCCTGCGAGCTGGCGTCAAGCGCCTCGTCTACGCGTCATCCGCGGCCGTCTACGGGCCTGGTGGACCGTTCGACGAGGAAAGCGTCCCGCGTCCCGTGGGGCCGTACGGTACGAGCAAGAGGCAGGCCGAGGAGTCGTTGTTCACCGCGGCCGAGCGGGGGCTAGCGGTCACGGTGCTGAGGCTCGGCACGCTGCACGGCCTCAGCACCGCGATGCGTTTCGACGGCTTCGTCAACCGACTAGCCCTGTTGGCCGGCACGCGCCGCAGCCTTCCGGTGCACGGCACCGGCGAGCAGCGCAGGCCCAGCCTCCACGTCGCAGACGCCTCGCGCGCCATGTTGCTCGCGCTCTTGCGCGAGGACCTGCCGCAGACGCTCAACATCGCCTCGGAGAACCCTTCCGTCAACGACATCGTGCTGTCCCTGCGCGAGCTGGTACCCGCCCTCAACGTGAGACACGTCGATCAGGACGTGCTCACGAGGTTCTCGTTCGAGCTGGATTCGCGGGCTGCCCTGGCCGCCGGGTGGCGGCCAGCGGTCTCGGTGTCGGACTCGCTGAAGGAGATGCTCTCCTCGTTCGGCGACGCGTTCACGCGCTCTGCTCGTGATGAAGAGAGGTAAGCTTCTGAAACATTGCCGTCAGACAGGGCACAGTCTTCCAAAACGACAGCGAGCGACACAGGCAGACCAAGGGTAGGCGTACTGACCCACCACTGGGTCGCGAACTTCGGCGCCAACCTCCAAGCGCTCGCCACACAGCTCGAGTTCACGCGGCAGGGCGCCGCTGTCGAGTTCCTCGACTACAAGGAGCCCGGCTGGGAGGCCAGGGTCCGCGGCACCGCCGGCCCTGAGCAGATGGCCAAGCACGACGAGTTCGTCAGCAGGTACCTCAACGTCTCGCCGCCCCTGGCAGACCGCCAGGCCCTCGCGGACTACGCCGAGGCCTGTTGCGACGTCGTCGTCGTGGGAAGCGACGCGATGTTCGAGGTCGAGAGCCCGTACGACCCGCTGCTGATCGCGCGCTCGCTGAGGAGGCGCAAACCGCTGCCGCGAGCGTACTTGCCTGCGTTCTGGTTGACCTGGCCAAGGACTGGCACCTCACCGAGGCGCGCCTCCCTCTCCGTCAGCGCCATGGGCACCAACTTCCCGTTCATCAGGGGCCGACTTAGGCGCGAGATGGCGCTTGCGCTCGAGCGCTTCGACTTCCTAGGCGTCAGGGACGACTGGACGCTCCGCATGGTGAGCGCCATCTCGGGCAGGTCCGACGCGCGCCACTACCCGGATCCCGTGTTCTCACTCTTATCGAACCTGCAGCCGACGGCGGGCCGGCCCGTAGCCGACGTCTCGAACTGCGTCCTCGTTTCGGGCGAGCTGCCAGAAGAGACCCTGGCGTCCCTGCGCGAGGTCCTTGCCCTTCAGGGGTTGGGCATGGTCGGGGTGAGGATCCCAGAGCGGACATACGAGTACCGCGCTACGCAGTTCAACCTGAACGAGGCGTTGGGGCCGCTCGAATGGTTCGACCTGCTAGGACACGCCGCTGGATACATAGGGATCAGGTTCCATGCCCTGGTCGGGTGCATGGTTCACGGGACGCCGGTGGTGAACGTCGACCCTCATGCGCGCTCGAGGGTGATGCCGGAGAGCAGCAAGATGTACGACCTCTGTAGGAGAGCCGGGACCCCGGAGAGGTTCTTCACGACCGCGAGGTTGGGGAGAACGCCGGCCAGCCGTGTGACGGAGCTGCTCCACGACGCAGGGTCGGTGGAAAGGGCCAACGATTACAGCGCCGGCGCAGGAGACGCCTTCGCCTCAGAGGTAGCGGCGATCCTCGGGCTGTTGGCCTGAGCGGAAGGGAGCACCCGTAGATGAAGCTACTCGCCATCGCGCTCGACGGAGGTGACCAGCAGATCATCGAGGCGATGGACATGCCGTTCCTCAAGCGGTTCATCGCCTCGAACGTGGTTCACCCGCTGTCTGAGGACCTGCTGGAGAGAGGATGGGCGAAGGTGCTGACCGGTGTCGGGTCCGAGCGGAACAACGCCCTCTACAGCCGGCCGATGTTAGACGGCACCGTCGCGATGACCCAGGGCTACAACACACGCGACCTGACCGCGAACCCCGACGTCACGCCGATATGGGACCGGCTCAACGAAGGCGGAATCCGGGTCGGCTTCCTCAACCTCCCACTCACCAGCCCATGCCCGACCGTCGACGGGTTCGTCGTAGCAGGTGGCGGTGGCGGCGTGGCCAGCGCCAAGGGTCTGGACCCGGCAGCCATCGCGTACCCACCGGAGGCAGCGGCAGACCTGGAGGAGCTAGGGTTCGACTTCGACCTCAGACCCGAGACCGGCGAGGTGAGCACCACGACGGAGCTCGTGGCCAGGCTCAACCAGATGGCCCGCAACCGAACTCAGGTGTTCGGGCACCTGTGCTCGAAGTACCCAGTGGACTTCGGCCTGATCTGCTACAGGCCGCCTACGGTCATCCAGTACCTCGCGCGCAAGGACATACAGGACGTCATCGACGGGAAGGACGGCGTGAGACCGGCCTTCCGGGAACAGATACGCGAGCACTACAGGGTCCTGGACGAGGCCATCGCGGACGCCGTTGCTGCCTCGAACGCCGAGCGCGTGCTCCTGGTCAGTGATCACGGCGCCGCGCCGTACCGCCTGAACCTCTGCCTCAACACATGGCTGGAGCAGCAGGGGTACCTGAGCCGCGGTCCGGTCGACAGAGGCCTGAAGAGGCAAGTCATCGCTCTGGCCAAGGCTGTGCTGCCAAAGGGGCTGGCGAAGTCGTTGAAGAAGAGCGGCCCCGGCTTCCTCAAGAACAGCCTGTCGGCGTTCGAACCGCGCCGAACGCGCGCCTTCGGTCCGGACAGGATCTTGGGGATCTACGTCAACGACGACCGCTTCATGGGCGTCGTCGACCCCACGGAGCGCGACGAGCTGGTCGACGAGATCGTGGCACGCATCAACGCTGACCAGGAGTTCAGGGCTGCAGGGCTATCCGCGGTCCCGTTCAGGCGAGCAGCGGGCCCCGGGCCCTTCGAGCGGTCGCTGCCGGACGTGGGGTTCGGCGGCTCGTCAGAGGTCTGGCCGGTCGAGTACGGGCCCTTGTTCTCACCGAACTCCGGTTACGCGAACGTCCCGGAGTCCATAGTTGGCATCCAGAACCCCAACGCCGGCGTGAAGGGTCGCAACGCCCTGCTTGTCACCGACGACGAGCTCGCATCACTCGTCGGCACAGACGACGAGATGGACCTGACGCTGGCCTACAAGCTCATAGTCAGGTCGTTCGGCCTGGCAACGTGAGCCCGGCAGCTGCTGCCGTCCGGTCGTCCCGCGGGTTCTCGCCCGCTTGGTCCACGACGTTCGGAGGACCAGCCGCGAAGCTCTCGTGACCCGACACGACGTGACTCCAAGCAAGCCGCTCTTGCGCCACGGAGCGATCGGCGTGGTCACGCAGGTCGCCGCGGGCGCGGTGGCCTACGGGCTGGCGCTAATCGTCGCCAGGGCCTCCGGTGCGGCAGGTGCCGGCCAGGTGATGTGGTCGCTGGCGCTGCTAAACGTCCTCTCAATGGTGTGCCGTCTGGGCCTCGACACCAGCCTCGTCTACTTCGTGTCCAAGTGGCGGGCTGATGGAAGACCCGGGCAGGCGCTCGGGCTCGTTCGCTCCAGCCCGGTCGCCACGTCGGCCCTGGGCGCCGTCACCGCCGCGGCGTTCTTCTCGTTCACGGCAGGCTCGAACGACGAGCTGATGAGGGTGGCGCGGATCGTCGTGCTCGCGTTGCCCGCGCAGGTGTACGTCCAACAGGTCGGCAGCGTAGGGCAGGCGCACAGGCGCGTCTCGTGGCTGCTGCTCCAGAGGGCCGTCGTGCCGGCCGGGACGGTCGTCGGCACTGCGCTGCTGTGGGTGTCTGTAGGAAGCCCCGGTCCGATGACCGTGGCGGTCGTCGTCGTGATCTCTGCCTTCGCTTGGGCAGCCTTCGCCGCGGTCGCACTGGCGCGTCTGACGGTAGCGGAGTACGGCGGTGTCGAGTCTGTTGGTGGCGGCGCTGCCTTGCGGGCTGCCAGCGGCTACAGCATGCTCACTTGGCCGAACGCCGTGCTCAGCTACGTCTTCAACAACGTTGACACCCTCTTCTTGGGCCTCCTCGCCTCCGCCTTCACGACCGGGGTGTACAACGGTGCCGCGAAGACAGCCATCTTCGTCTCTTACATCCTCCTCGGGGTCAACTCCGCATTCGCGCCCCACATCAGCCGGTCGCACAGCGCCGGCGACGAGGACGGCCTGCAACGTGACTACCGGTTCATGGTGAGGTGGACGATGCTCGGGACCATGCCTATCGCCGCGGTGATGCTTCTGGACGGTGAGCATGTGTTAGGCATCTTCGGCCCGGAGTTCCGCGCCGGTTACCTAGCGCTCGCCATCCTCACGGCAGGGCACCTTGTCAACGCCGCCGCCGGAGCCGTCGGGCTGCTGCTGTCGATGTCGGGCAGGCAGGGCCGTGCCCTGGCGGTGAACGCCGGCGTCTTCGCACTGGTCGTCGCCGGCTACCTCGTTGCCATACCGAGATGGGGAGCTACAGGAGCGGCGATCGTCGCAGCCGCCGGCCTGGCAGCTAGAAACGTGATCATGTTGGGGCTGGTGGACCGGCTGCTGTCCGTGAGGCCGTCGCGCGCCGTGGCGCTTCACCTGCTGGTGTTCGCCCTGTTGGTGGCGGCTGTCAGGCTGACCGTCCCAGAGGTTCCGGCGCTCAGGTCCACCGTCTTCTCCGCGCTCTACGCTCTCTGGGCGGCCACCGGGCTGATCAGCAGGCAGGAGGTCGCCAACCTGCGCGGTGCGCTCTCAGGGGCGGCCGGCAGGCCGAGATGAGCACGGGCACCGTGCCGCGCCGCTCGCGGCGAGGCCCTGTCTGGGGACCAGCTCTAGACGGTGCGAGGGGCAGGCTCCCACAGGACGAACGATAGACTCCCTGTCAGGTGTCGAAGGCCACTCATCCCACGTTCAGCGTCGTACTGACGACCCACGAGAGACCCGCGCAACTGGACAGGGCGGCGAGAAGCGTGCTGGCTCAGGAGCACCACTCGTTCGAGCTCATCGTCGTCGACGACGCATCTAAGGTACCGGCCAGCGCCACTGTGCCGACGCTGACTCAGGACGACCGCGTCAAGTTCGAGTACCTGCCTGCCAACGGCGGCGTGGCAGCGGCCAGGAACCGGGGCATCGAGCTGGCACGGGGGGACTACATCGCGTTCCTCGACGACGACGACACGTTCCGGCCGCACAAGCTGGCGCAGTGCCAACTGTTCCTCGATGACACTAGGGTGGACGTCCTCTACCACCGCATGCAGATTCACTTCGCATCGGAAGGCTTCGACTACGAAGGCGCGCCCCAGCCGACACCGTTCTCGCTTGAGGACCTCCTCGCCAAGAACTTGCTCGGCAGCCCATCGATGGTCGTGGCCAGACGGGAGGCCCTCGTCTCCGTGGGCGGCTTCGACCCCGCCCTGCCGGCGCTCGAGGACTACGAACTCTGGCTCAAGCTAAGGCTAGCCGACTACCAGTTCGGCTTCCTTGACAGCGTGCTGACCGACTACGTGAGGGACACCACCGCCATGAGCCGGTCACTCAACCTGTCGAAGGACGTCGAGGCCTGGCAGATGATCCATGAGAGGTACGCTTCGCACTACTCGCGGATGCCGGCTGCATGGTGGCGGGACCATATGCAGAAGATCGCTTCGTACCGCGGCTTCAGGAGCCTCCTCTCCTACCGAAGGCTCATGGCGGCCAGATGGTTCCTCACTGCTGCTGCCGCGAGGCCGGCGAGCGGCGCCGGACTCGCCATGCTGGCCGCCGCCGCGCTATCCATCGTGTCCCCGGCGATGACGCTGCGCGCGCAGGCGGCGTTCAAGCGCCTCGCCTTCTTCAGGGGCGTATACGAACCCGCGAGACCGAGGTCATCTCGGGCGTGAAGCTCTCTTGGTCATCACACGCGCCGCCGGTGGGAGCCGTGCCTGGCCTCACGGCAGGCAGGGCCATGGTCGACAGGATCCGTCTTCGCGTTCCGTTCGTCGCGACCTCGCCCCTCACCGACATCTGCCTTGGCCTGGCCCTCCTCCCCCTCTGGTGGGTCCTCGGGCTCGAGCAGTTCGTGTGGATCCTGATCGCCACGTTGGCCGCCGCGAAGCTGGTCGTCTCCCGGCGCCGCATCGCGGTGCCGTGGTCGCTCGTCCTCCTCGGCTTCGGGACAGGGTGCGCTGTCCTCTCCGGGCTGGCCGTCACCGAACAGTTCCGCTACTTCACGCTGGCCCGCGCCGTGATGAGCTACCTGACCTGGGTCCTGCTCGTCCTCGTGGGCGCCAACTGCGTGAGGACCCGCCGAGACGTCGCCGCACTGCTCGGCGCCACCGGGCTGGCCATCGCCTCAGACACCGTGTTGGGCGCGGCCGCCGTGAGCGGCCTGTTCAGGCCGGAATACTCGACGTTCTTCGGCAAGCTACTCCCGTCGGCCCTGACGGCGACTGACCTCGGCAGCAGGTTCCTAGCACACAGCCTCGGAGACCTGAGCTGGCTCCAGGGCATCGGTTCCTACTTCCGGGTCACCGGCCTGTTCCTGTACGCGACCATGCACTCCGCTGCCTTGGCGATCACGGCTCCACTGCTGCTGCACCTGGCACTCCACGGCCGCCCGTTGCGGCGGTGGCTGTGGTGGGCGGCGATCGGCCTGACCGTCGTCAACCTGGGCTTCGCCTCCGGACGCACGGCGATCGCCGCCCTTCTATCCACCGGGGCCATCTGGGCGCTCACCCTCAGCCGCTCGGTCTTCACGAGAGCGGCGCTCGTCGTCGTCGCTCTCGTCGGCGCCATCGCGTTCGCATCGCTCGTCGACGTCCCGGGGTTCACAACGGCGCTGCTAGAGGCGAGGGGCTCGAGCACGAGCAACCGCCTCGAGATCTACGCGGCGACGGCGACGGCGATCTTGGAGCGACCGCTCCTTGGTCACGGCACAGAGCTTGACGTCGAGGGCCTGCCATACCCAGCCGGCTCCCACTCCTTCTACCTGGGGATCGCCTTCAAGCACGGGGTGCCGGCACTGCTGTTCTTCGTGGTGGCACTGGTGGCATCGTGGCGCAACGTCGGAAACGGCCCTCTGGGCGACGCGGTCAGATGGAGCCTCGCGCTGGTGGCCATCGTCGGGCTGACGGACGTGCTCGACCTCGACGCCACGACGTTCTTCCTGGCCGGCGTCGTGCTGGCGATAGCCAACTCTCCAGCCGTCAGAGGCCAGCGGAGGCCGGAGCCGTCGCGAACGTGAGATCCGCCTTCCCACACGCCAGAGGCGCGGCACTGGCGTTCGTGGTGTCGGCGGTGCTGCTCGCCTTGCCTGGGTCATCGCGAGGCGAGCTCGCCTCCGCCCTCGATCAGGCGTTGCCGGCAGTGGCAGCTGTCACAGCTGTCGCCGTGACGTCCGGGCTGGCAGGGCGCAGGACACGTGACAAGGACGCCGCCCTGTCAGGCCCGAGGGATCGACGGGTGACCGGGACCCAAGCTTGGGTCGTGGTCGCGTACCTGGCCTGCGTCGCAGGGGCAAGCCTCTTCCAGGTCACCGTACGCGGAGCAGCTGTTGCCGACGCAGGGAGGGCCCTCCTCTGGTTCGGCCATCCGAACCTCCTAGCGGCATCTGTGCTGGTGCCCGCGACCTTCGTGCTCGTCGCCGCGCGATACGTGCCTGGCCTTTTGGCAGTTCTGCTTGCCTCGCTGACGGTACTCGCGACCGGCAGTCGGTCGGCGGCCCTCGGGCTGGCCGTTAGCCTGCTTTTCATCGCCGTGACGAGGCGCAGGAGCGGCGCGTCGTTGGCGGCGCTACACGTGACGCTGTTCTTAGGCATCGTCTTCGCCTCGCTGGTAGCGACGCGGAACTACTGGGTCGTGAGGTTCTTGCCGGATGCCCCCAGCCACAACCTACTGAGGGCCACGGAGGACCTGGGGGCTGGGCCGTGGACCGAAGCAGGAGCCAGCGCCCACCCAGTTCGGTGGCGTCGTTGGTTGGGGCTCCAACCTCTCGAGTTCGTTGTCCGCAAGGACGCTGACGACTGGTGGTCCCGCGTGCAGCAGGCCGTGACCCTCGACCCGTCAGCGGTCTACACGGCGGCGGCTGAGTTCCGAGCAGGGCGTACGGCTGCGCCTGGACTGCACGGGATCTCGCGGGGGAATGAGTACGCCATGCTCAGGGTGGAGGCGGGCATCGTAGATGGCGAGAGGTCAGTGACGGACGCCTCGGCCGGAGGTGCCATCACCATCGTCGAAACCGACGTGACACAGCTACGTGGGGGCTGGTGGCGCCTGAGCGTGACGTTCCGGGTGGACTCTGCATCGCGCCTGTCCCTGAACTGGGGACCTACGCCGCACCAACAGCCGGGTGGCAGCGGAACCGATGTCATGGTGAGGGCGTTGGCACTGAACGCCGGGACGCTCTCCGCATACGCCCCCACGTACCTGTCGAGGTCCAACACCAGGGCGTCGACGGGCACATTGGCGGGCCGGCTCTCGTACTTCCACACGGCCACGGCGGGGTTCAGGAGCTCACCCATCACCGGCCTGTCCGAGGCCTCGTTCAGGGCGCTGGACGAGTCTCTTGGCAGGGAGAGGCCGGTCGCCCATGCTCATGACCTCGTGCTGCAGACCATGTTCACTGGAGGCATCGTGGGGCTGGCCGGGCTCCTGACCTTGCTCGTCGCGCTCGTTCGCATCGCGGACTACTCTGGCGGCGCGGTGATCGCAGCCGCGATGGCTGCCAACCTCTTCGACTACTCGTTCCCGTCGCTTCTCGTCGGGCCGGCGATGGCGGTCGCCGTGATCTGGCTGGCGAGAGGTAGAAAGGCATGAAGGTGGCGTTGGTGGGCTCGAGCGGCGGGCACCTCTCGCACCTGCTGGCACTAGACACCTGGTGGCGGAACCACGACAGGTTCTGGGTGACGTTCGAGAAGGAGGACGCCACCTCCGTCCTGGCCGGCGAACGGACGTACTGGTGCCATTTCCCGACCAACAGGAACGTGCCCAACCTGCTCCGCAACACGGCACTGGCATGGCGCGTGCTGCGCGAGGAGCGACCGGACGTCGTGGTCAGCTCGGGCGCGGCGGTGGCGATCCCGTTCTTCTACCTGGCGAAGGCGATGGGCATCCGTACCGTGTACCTGGAGGTGTTCGACAGGGTGTTCGGGCCCACACTCACCGGTAGGGTCGTCTATCCAGTGACGGACAGGTTCCTCGTCCAGTGGGATGAGCAGAAGCGCTTCTACCGCAAGGCGGAGTACGTAGGGCAGGTCCTGTGATCGTCGTCGTCACCGGCACTCACGAGCAGCCGTTCACGCGGCTGGTGACCGCAGCAGACGCGTACGCCGCAGACAACCCGGGCGAGCGCGTGTTCGTCCAGTACGGCAGCGCCACGCCACCCGTCCACGCCGAAGGCAGCAGCGTCGTTGGCAGGGCGCTACTCGACGAGCTGCTGCGCGAGGCCGACGTTGTCGTTGCCCACGGCGGGCCAGGCACGCTCATCGAGGCGATGGAGGCCGGGCACATGCCAGTGGCTTGCCCGCGGGATCCCGCCCGTTCCGAGCACGTCGACGATCATCAGCTGCGGTTCGTCGCGCATCTGGTGGCCTCCAGGATGGTGGTGCCACTACTAGACGTCGCGGAGTTCGCGAGCGTCGTTGGCTCGGTAAGGCGCGGGTCCACCCGCGCGTTCGACCGTGAGCCCGTCCTGGAGAACAGGCTGGCGTTGGCCAGGCTTCTAGACGGCTGGCTGGTGGGGGGCGGGAAGGGCACATGATGAGCCGGGTCCGTGTCCGGCGAGGCTGTGTGAAAGCTGGCGACTCCGTGCACACACAACGGCCAAGTATCGTGGCCAGCGAACATGGCTCGTCCCTACCCTAAGAGGCTCGCAGGCCAGGCGACCGCCTTCCTGGCAGGGGTCGGCTTCGCAGCCGTACCCGCGGCCGGACCGTTCCTCGCCCTGTTCGCATGGCTCGGCGCGAGGCTCGAGGTCCAGAGGGCAGACAGGCTGTGGTGGGCAGCGGCCGCGCTGTTGTCTGTTCCCTTCCTGCTCTCCGGGTACCCCGTCGCCGCCGCTGAATCCGCGCTCCAGGTCCTCGCAGCCTGGTTGCTGTACCGCTCCGCCACGTCGTTGCGGCGCTCCCTCGATGCCATCGGGGCGACTTCGGCCGCTGGCGCGGGGCTCGTCGTCGGTCTGCTCATCGCGTTCCTACTTGGCCTAAGGCAGCTCGACGGCTTCAGGTGGGAGATCGCCAGAACGCCTCTCGACGCGATCACGTGGCAGGTCCACCCCACCCTCTTCGGTCACATGATGCTCGTGCTCTCCGCGTTGCTCGCCATCATCGTGCCCTCACCTAGACTGCGGGCGGTGGCGCTGGTCGTCGGCGCGGCCGGCGTGGTCCTCTCCGGGGCCCGTGAGGCCATGTTCGCGTGGCTCCTCGTCGCCATCGGCCTGCAGTTGGTCGGGCGGCGCGGCACGAGAGCCACGCGCTCGGCCGAGTGGTTGTTGATCTCAGTCATGTTCCTCCTCGCGTCCGGGCTGCTGGCGCCGCTCGGAGTGGGTAGGACGGGCTTCCTTACGGCCTTCCAGCCTGCGCAGGCCGACGCGAACGTCTTCCGCGGCACCGAAGTGGCGGACGGCGACTGGTGGTTCCCCCTCGGCGTGACGTTCATCGACGGCACGATGGCGGTGGAGGGCGTGGAGCGAACAGCCTTCACGGTCACGAAGCGGTCACCAGACCCTTGGTCGAGGCTGCAGCAGATCGTGACTTTGCGGCCGCAGGAGGCGTACACCATGAGCGTGGTGCTGCGCGCCGAAGGCGACACGAGGCCCGGCCTCGACGGTTGGGGTGAGACCAGGCTAGAAGGCGAGACGTTGCAGATGAACCTCGGCACAACGCTGGCCGGTGGCGCTCACGAGGCCCGTGGCTCCGGCCCCGTCGAGGTCATGTCGAGCTCCGCGCTCGAGCTGGGGGACGACCTCATGAGGGCGCAAGTTACGTTCCGCTACACCGGCGAGCAGCCCCTCACTTGGCACGTTGGCGTAGTTCCTGACAGGTCCAACCTGACGGGCGTTAGCACTACGTTCGCCGAGCTGCAGCTCACAGCGACGGACGGGCCGGTGCCCTACGTGGCTGGCAGGGCGGAGAGAGGCGTCGCCTCGTTGGGGGCATCGCGCTTCCCCATCTGGAACGACGCCCTGGAGGCCATCGCCGCCCGCCCACTCCTTGGCTGGGGGACGCAGGGCCTGCCGAGGTCGATCTCCGAGCTCTCTGACGGCCAGCCGAGGCTGCGCCCCGTCGCCTCCCACGCTCACGACCTGGCGCTGTCCGTGTGGGTGGAGCGAGGCGCCATCGGCTTCTCCGGCCTGCTGCTGCTGTTCCTGGCACTCGCCATACGGGCCGTGCAGCAGCGCGACCGCGCGACGGCCGTGGTACTGCTCGGTTTAATCGTCCTCAACGCGTTCGACTCGACGCTGCTATCCGGCGCAGTCCTCTACCCCTTGGCGGCCGTTCTGGGGTGGAGGGCGGTCGGTCAGAGGACGTTGGCCCAGGCTGAGACGGGCGTGCTGAGCGGCCTGGCGGTCAGGTTCTCTCTGGCGCTCGGGGACGCCGCCGCCGGTGGCATCGCGCTCGCGCTCGGCCTGCTAGCTGCCAACGGCTCGGCCTCTTTCACGCCAGGTGTCGTCTACGCGATGCTCGCCTGGCCGCTGGTCGGGCTGCTCGCCAGGCACTACCCGGCATACGGCCGGCCGAGCCACCAGGAGCTGGCTGGTTCTGTCACCGTCGCCGCGGGCGGTTCGCTGCTGGTGGCCAGCCTCTCGGTGCTGCTGCGGACATTAGAGCTGGCGCCCAGCACGCTAGCCGTCACCCTCGTCGCCAGCGTCGTGCTCGCCCCGGCGATCCGTGCGCTCGTGAAGTTCGTTCTGCGCGGCCTACACCTGTGGGGCAGGGCGGTCGTCGTGCTGGGTACCGGCCCAGCCGCCGTGCTCACGACCAGGCACCTCGCCAACCACCGTGGGCTGGGGCTGCATCCCGTCGCGGCCTTCGGCGCGGGCAACTGGGACCTGCAGAACCCGCCCATCACGGGCGACTTGGAGCACGCCTGGCGCTACATCGACGACAACAACGTCCGGCACGCCATCGTCACGCCGGACGCCGCCCGCGTGCTTCAGTTCGACGACGTCCTGCGGCGCGCCGACAGGCAGCTTCGGTACGTGCAGTACCTACCGGACATCGGCGGGCTGCCCACCAGCTCGGTGTCCGCGACGCCCCTTGGCACGTCGCTGGCGTTGGAGGTGCGCAACCAGCTCGCCTCGCCGCCCAACCGCCTGATCAAGCGGTCCATGGACGTGTTCCTATCCGGCGTCCTGCTCGTGGTGTTGGCGCTGCCGTTGGCACTGGTGGCCCTCGTCGTGAGGCTCGACTCAGCCGGCGCGCCTCTCCACCGCTCCCCGCGCGTTGGCCGGGGCGGCAAGCCCTTCGAGTGCCTGAAGTTCAGGACCATGTTCGTCGACGCCGAGGACCGACTCGGCAGGCTCATCGCAGAGGACAAGGTGGCGCGTGATGAGTACCTGCGCTACCGGAAGCTCACTAACGACCCTAGGGTCACGCGCGTGGGGGCCGCCCTGCGCAGGCTGTCGCTAGACGAACTGCCTCAGCTCTGGAACGTCCTCATGGGACAGATGAGCCTCGTAGGCCCACGGCCGTACCTGGTCTCCGAGCTTCCGGACATGGGCGAGGAGCGCGACATCATCTTCCTGGCCAGGCCCGGGATCACGGGCTACTGGCAGGTCGAGGAACGCAACGAGGCGACGTTCGAGGAGCGGCAGGCCATGGAGGCGAACTACGTCCGCAACTGGTCGGTGTGGTGGGACGTAGAGATCATGATCAGGACGCCGCTGAAGATGCTGGCGCCGCGCGGCAAGTGAACTGGCCTCATCCCGGCGTGGGCCTGGCAGCTAGACTCTGAAGGTGCTAGAGGACGATGGAGGCAACGCGTCAGGCTCGGACGCCGCGGTAGCGGACCGCGACGCGAACACTGACCGCCCCCAGCCGCAGGCCGAGGCGTCGAAGTCCGTCGAGAACCCGGTGGCCCCGGAGCCCTCCGGCCGCCGCGCGGCCGCTGCGAAGGGCACCCTCAACGTCGTCAACGCGGTCGCCCGCCCTCTCTACTGGCTCTACGAGCGCCGCCTGCTCTCGGAGATCAGGTCCGAGGGCGTCCTGCCTAAGCACATCGGCATCATCATGGACGGCAACCGCCGGTTCGCAAGGGCGGTCGGTCTCGACGTCAAGGCCGGACACGATCACGGGGCGGGCAAGGCGCGCGAGGTGCTCGACTGGTGCCTCGAGCTCGGCATCAAGCACGTCACGCTGTGGGGCTTCTCGACCGACAACCGCGGCCGAGCACCCGAGGAGGTCTCCCACCTGCATGGTCTCTTCGCGCAGCAGGCGCGGGAGCTTCTGACGGACGAGAAGCTCCATGCCAACCGCGTGCGCGTGAAGGTCATCGGCGACATATCGGACTTCCCGGAGTCTGCCAGGCGGGCCCTGTCCGCGATGGAGGAGGCGACCGAGGAGTACGACAACATGTTCGTGAACGTCGCGCTCGGGTACGGCGGCAGGGAGGAGATCGTCGACGCGGTCAACGCCCTGCTGCGGGCCAGGCTCGACGCCGGCGAGGACCTCGACGACGTTGCAGGCAGGGTGGGCGCCGACGAGATCACCAGCCACGTGTACACGGCCGGACTGCCCGACCCAGACTTCGTCATCAGGACGTCTGGCGAAGTGCGCCTTTCGGGATTCATGCTGTGGCAGACGGCCTACAGTGAGTTCTACTTCTGCGACGCCAACTGGCCGGAGTTCCGCAAGGTCGACTTCCTCCGCGCCGTTCGCGACTTCCAGGCGCGGGAGAGGAGGTACGGCCGGTGACCGAAGACAACGTCCCACTCGAAGCGGCTGCGGACCTCGCGGGGCTGGGGCCGATCCCGGGCTTCAGGGCCGTCATCATGGCCGGCGGTCAGGGGCAGCGGTTCTGGCCCCTCTCGACCGCCGACAAGCCCAAGCAGTTCCTGGACTTGGGGCGCAGTGGCCGCACCCTGATCCAGTCGACGTACGACCGGGTGCTGCCGCTGGCCGGTGACCCTGCTAACGTCTACGTCGCCACCGCCAGGCGCTACGTCGGCCTCGTCTGCGACCAGCTACCTGACGTGCCGCTCGAGAACCTGCTGGTCGAGCCCACCTCACGCGACTCGGCTCCAGCCATCGCCCTCGCGTCGCTGACCATCGCCAAGCGCCACGGCGACGTGGTGACGGGGTTCTTCTCGTCCGATCACCGGATAGGCCCTGGGTTCCACGACGCCATCCACGCGGCCGCCGACGTGGCGGGCCAACAGAGCGGGCTGGTCACGGTCGGCATCAAGCCGACGCGGCCCGCTACCGGCTACGGCTACATCGAGGTGGGCGAGGAGACCGGCGCCGGCTACCGGGTGAGGCGCTTCATCGAGAAGCCGAGCGCCCGCACCGCCGAGGCGTACCTCGCCTCCGGCGGCTTCTTGTGGAACGCCGGCATCTTCGTATGGCGCACTGGGACAGCCCTCAGCGAGCTCGACAGGTGCGCACCCGACCTCATGGTCCCGTTGCGCGCGGCGTTCGACGCTGGCAAGGTGGCTGAGAGGTTCGAGGACCTGCCGCGCATAAGCATCGACTACGCGCTCATGGAGCGCACGGAACGCGCGCACGTCGTGCCGGGCAGGTTCGACTGGGACGACATCGGCGACTGGGTGGCGCTCGAGCGCCTGGTGTCGCACGACGGCTCGAACACAGTCGTGGGTCGGCACGTCGGGCACGACGCCTCGGGCAACATCGTCTACACAGAGGACGAGAACGACGTCGTGGTGACGTTGGGCGTCAACGACCTGGTGATCGTCAAGCGCGGGCACGCGCTCCTGCTTGTGCACAAGGACCGCGTTCAGGAGATCAAGACGCTGCTGGCTGACGAGCGGCTGACCGAGCTCTTGTTGGTCGATAGGTGATCACGCCTAGCTGCTTATATGACCATGGTCTGTGACCGCGAGTCACTACCGTTCCTCGACATGTTTCCGGTGACCACGCGGATCGCGTTGGATTCCGTGTAGCTGGAGCCGTTCCATGCCGACCCGGCCGACAGGCTGATAGTGGCAACCGCGCTCGCTACAGGCGCGACCCTCGTGACCATGGATGAGCGCATCCGTGAGTTCGGACCAGTGCCGACCGTCTGGTAGCACGGAGGGAGACACGCGCGTGTTCGAGGCCGGACGCTTGCGCCGATGCTAGTACTACTTTAGTATCACTCTATGCGCGCCGAGCTTGCCACCACGCTCAAACGTCAGACGACCGAGCTGCTCGATGAGGTCGAGCAGAGCCGCGAACCCATCCTGATCACGCAGCATGGCCGACCTAGGGCGTACCTCGTCGACGCGGCGAGCTTCGAACGGTTGCAGAGCAGGATGAAACTGTTGGAGGGTATCGCCTGCGGTGAACGTGCCGTCGAGGAAGGGCGCGCTGTCACGCACGCTCAGGTAGCAGACCGCCTGTCTAGATGGCTCAAGTAGTCTGGGCCGAACCTGCGATCGCGGACCTAGAGGCTATAGCCGAGTACATCGCTCTGCGAGACCGACGAGCGGCCCGCCTCTTCGTCCGCCGAGTCATGGACCACGTCGCGCAGCTCGCGGAACACCCGGAAAGCGGCCCGGTGTTGCCAGAGCTAGACGACCTTCGCTACCGGCAGATCGTCGAGCCTCCGGTGCGCGTCATCTATAGGCCAGCAGCTGAAGCCGTCTTTGTCTTGCACGTCGTGCGAGGGGAACGCATGCTTGACGAGCTGCTCCTACTTACGCGAGACGAGTGAGCGCAGACAGAGCTACCTGATCCCCGTCCGTAGGTTCGATCAGAACAGCCCTGAGACGTCCACCTCGGCCTTAGGCTCCACGTACTCGGTGTCCATCTGCGCGAGCTGCAGCTTGCCAGACACGTCGTCGTTGACGCCGTGCCAGTAGGTGTAGCTCTCGAGGACCCAGATGCCCGACTCGCGCGTGCCGTTGCCAGAGCCCTTCACGCCGCCGAACGGCATGTGGGCCTCGGCGCCGACCGTCGTGTTGTTGATCGACGACATGCCGGCCTCGATGTTGTCCTTGAAGTGATGCGCCCACTCTCGGTCGTTGGTGTAGATCGCGCTCGACAGGCCGTAGTCGACGGAGTTGGCGGCCTCTACCGCCTCCTCGATGCCGTCCACCTTGACGAGGTTGATGGTCGGGCCGAACACCTCGGTCTGGAACAGCTTCATGCCGGGTTTGACGCCCTCCCACACGGTCGGCCAGCCGAAGTAGGCTGCGTCGGGGTCACCGACGAAACCTGAGGGCGCCTTGCCTTCCTCGATGCGCCCCTCGCCGTGCAGCAGCGTTGCGCCGTCCTCGGCGCCCCACTCGTAGTGCTTCCGCCAGTTCTCGAAGAAGCGCTGGTTGATGAACGGGCCGTAAAGGACGCCGTCGTGCTCGTTGGGATCGCCGATCCTGATCTGCGCGACGCGCTCCAGGAACCGCTTCTTGAACTCGTCGTAGATGGGCGCGTCGACGATGATGTTGCCAGCCGACGTGCAGCGCTGGCCGCCGGTTCCGAAGGCCGAGAAGACAGCGCCCTCGACGGCGTTGTCCAGGTCTGCGTCCCTCATGACGATGAGGGGGTTCTTGCCGCCGAGCTCGAGCGTCGGATGCAGCAGGTTGCGGCCCGCCACCTCGCCGATGTGCCTGCCGACCGCGGTGCTGCCGGTGAACGCGAACTTGTCCAGCAGGCCCTCGTCCATCATGTCGACCAGGAACTCGCCGGCCGCTCCCTTGCCGCCGCCGAAGACCACGTTCAGCACCCCGGCCGGCACGCCCGCCTCCTCGATGAGCTTCGCGAACGCGTAGGCGACGGCCGGGGCGTCCTCGCTCGGCTTCCAGACGATGGTGTTGCCCGTCACGAGGGCCGGGATGATCTTCCAGGAAGGCACCGCGATCGGGAAGTTGCCGGCGGTGACGATGCCCACGACGCCCAGAGGGCGCCTGTACGTGTTGAGCTCCTTGCGAGGCATCTCGGACGGCACGGTCTGGCCGTAGAGGCGCCTGCCCTCCGACTGGAAGAAGTGGCAGGTGTCGATAGCCTCCTGCACGCTGCCGCGGGCCTCCTTGAGGGTCTTGCCCATCTCGCGCGTGACGAGGCGCGAGAGCGACTCCTTCTCGCGCTCTAGCGCCTTGCCGATCTGGCCGATGAGCTGACCGCGGATGGGCGCCGGGGTGCGCGACCACGTCTTGAAAGCCTCCCGAGCTACCTCGCAGGCCTCGCGCACCTGCTCTCTTGTGGCCTCAGGGAAGCTGCCGAGGACGTCGTCTAGGCGGCTCGAGTTACGTGACTCGAACGTCTTGTCGCTGGCGACCTCGCGGCCGCCGATCAGGTTGGGGTAGGTCTTGGCGGCGCCCGTCCGAGGCGCCTCTGTAGCCGTGTCTGCCATGAACGGCACGATAACACCGGGCTCTACAAGCCTTAGGAACGCGGGAAGCTCGCTAACGACCGCCGCCGCGCGCCGAGCCGTGCCCGCGCACGTAGCCGCACCTCATGCGCCGAGCGACGTCTCGAGCGACGGCATCGTGATGGTCGCTTCGGCTCCCCCGCCTGGCGCCGATGCCAGCTCGACGGTGGCCCCGTGCGCCTCGACGATCGTGCGCACCACCACGAGGCCCAGGCCGTGCCCCCTGCCGTCAGGGCGCGTCGTGTAGTTGGCCTCGAAGGCGCGCCGCGCCGCCTCTGGGTCGAGGCCTGGGCCGTCGTCAGTGACGGTGAGCGTCACCACGTCTTCCCTGCCGACGACGCTCACCTCCACGCCATCGTTGCCCCCGCTGGCCTGCACGGCGTTCCGAATCAGGTTCCGCACGGCCTGTGCCAGCCTGATCTCCGATCCCAGGACCTCGGCGACGCCCTGGGCGCCCACGGTCACGCCGGGGTACTCGCCCACGACCCGCGCGGCGACCGCGGCTAGGTCGACGACCTCCATGTCGAGCGTCAGGCCAAGCTCGCCCCGCGCCAACGCCAGAAGGTCTCGGGACGTGTGGAGCAGCTCCTTGGCGGCGTCGTGCGCCGCGTGCAACCGCGGGTCATCGTCGGCGTGCGCCAGCGCCTCCAGCCTGCCAGCCACGACCGTCAGCGGCGCGGCGAGCTCGTGCGCGACCGCCGCCAACGCCTCCCGCTCCTCGGCCTTGCGCTGCCTGATCGCCGCCACTGCCCCATGGAGAGCGGCCTCGACCCGACCGACCTCGTCCTCGCGCGTCGTCTCACGCTCCAGGTGCGGGTCGACGGGGTCGAGAGCGTCGGCGCGCCTCGCCAGGCTGGTCAGGGGTCTCAGCTCCCTGCCGACGAGCGAGAGGGTGACAGTGACGGCCAAGGCAGCTATGAGTAGGCCGGCTATGAGCAACGCCGACCTGAGGTTCGCCCGCGCATGAGCGGCTCCCGACAGGTCGTAAGCCAGCCTCACCGTGCCGAGGACCGTGTCGCTGCCCAGTAGCCAAGGCGTGGAAGCCAACAGTGACTCGACACCGCCGTGCGAGCCGACACGCGGCTCGACCGCCAGAGGGATGGCCGGTTCGGTCGGCCCGGGCACGACGACCACGCCGGCCACCGTGACCAACTGCAGCGTGACGTCTCCTGACCCGCTGCCTAGCAACTCCTCGCCGATGCCTCCAACCGCCAGCAGCCCCTGGACACGCGTGAGCTCGCGCTCCAGAAGCGTCTCAAGGTCGATCAGCTGTTGCCGTTCGAACAGGACGTCAGCCAGGACCGTAGCTGCCGCCAGAGCTACCACCAGGGAAGCAGCGACGATGACCCCGAGCCTGACCCTCATCAGCGCTCCGTTCGCCTAGACGACGATGTAGCCGCGGTTGCGCACGGTCCTGATGACGTTGTCGAGCCCCAATCCCTTGAGCTTCCGCCTGACGTTGTAGACGAAGACCTCGACCGTGTTCGAGTCTGGCAGGTCGCCACCGTACAGAGCACGTTCGAGGTCCTCCTGTGTGATCACTCGGCCCCGGTACTTCAGCAGCATGTGCAGCACGGTGAACTCCCGCTCTGGAAGGAACACGACGTCGTCACCCACCCGACAGCTCGATGTCTCGGGGTCCACCTCCAAGGCCCCGTACGTCAGCGTCTCGGCATGACCAGCACCGTGCTCGCGAAGCCTGACGTGAACGCGCGCCAGCAGCTCCTGCATGCTGAACGGCTTGCTCATGTAGTCGCTGGCGCCCGCGTAAAGGCCAGCAACGCGGCTGTCGATGTCGGCCCTGGCGGTGAGCATCAGCACGGCGACCTGCCTGCCGTTCGCCCTCTCCCGAGCCAGGTCCTCGGCCAGCTCGAGGCCGTCGCCATCAGGTAGCGACCGGTCGAGGACAACAAGGTCGAAGTCGTGGTCGGCCAGCAGGCTGCGAGCCGTACGTAGGTCTGGAGCGACGTCGACGGCGTGACCAGAGAGCCGCAACTGCTCTTCGAGTAGCTCGGCGAGCTGCCTGTCGTCCTCCACGACGAGCAGGCGAGCAGACACGGGCCCGCCTGCGGGCCGCGGGGGTACCGGCTCGCCGCTAGTGCTCATTCAGATCGAACCTCAGTCATCGTCGTCGTCGTCGTCATCGTCGTCGTCGTCATCGTCGTCGTCATCATCGTCGTC
>CAZFAQ010000001.1:106215-116827 GCA_964517055.1 uncultured bacterium
ATGGTTACCTGTCTACTCAGTCGTCGTCGTCGTCATCGTCATCGTCATCGTCGTCGTCGTCATCGTCGTCGTCGTCGTCGTCATCGTCGTCATCGTCCCAGTCGTCGTCGTCCCAGTCGTCGTCATCGCGATCGTCGTCGTCCCGGTCGTCGTCGTCCCAGTCGTCGTCGTCCCAGTCGTCGTCGTCCCAGTCGTCGTCATCGCGATCGTCGTCGTCCCAGTCGTTTCCGCGACCCGGGAGGTCGTCCTCGTGGTCGAAGTCGTACTCGAGGCCGGCGCTCCTGGCGAAGTCACGCAGGGCCACGATCTCGTTGCCTTCCACCACGAGCAGGCCGCCGTCGTCGGCGAAGAGCACCTCGTAGGTCCTGACCTCGCCGTCCCTCGTCACGACGTCGAGGGTCGCGAAGCCGGCCGCGCCACGGAGGACGTCGATCTCTACCTCGTCACCCTCGACGTGGCCCCTGCCGATCAGCCTGCCGCCGTCGTCGTGGAGCTCGAGCCTGGCGCCACGAGGCAGGTCGAGCGCGAAGACCGGCACGGCCATGGCGAGCGCGACGAGCGCGACGATGAGCTTCTTGAACATGCCTCTAGGTTGTTCGGTCGCTGTTCTGTTCATGAGCAGAGTGTCGCCGCGACCGCTTAAGCACGCCTGACCCTAGGCTTAAGCCTGGCTGAAGTCGCCTCTACGACCGTCAGGCCCGTTCATGCGCGGCCGTTGACAGGGCTTGGCCCGGAACCGGTCGGTCTCGGGTCACCCCAAGACTAGTTCTCTCGCCCGGAGCACATCGCTGGCGACGGCCGGCGTTATGCTGGTCCCACCTTTAATCCGGTCCAGCGAGACCGGGAAGGGAGCTTTGGTGGAAGACAACCCCGACCTTCAACTCAAGTCAACGATCATGTCTGCGGCGGAGTTCGACCGCGCCATGAAGCGCATCGCCCATGAGGTGATCGAGCGCAACAAGGGCGCCAGCGACGTCGCGCTCGTCGGCGTACACACGAGGGGCGCGCCCCTCGCCGAACGCCTCGCGGACCTGATAGAGCGCTTCGAGGGCACGAGGCCACCGCTCGGCAAGCTCGACATCACGCTCTACCGAGACGACCTGACCGAGATCGCGTTGCAGCCGGTCGTGAAGCGCACCGAGGTCGATTTCGACGTCCACGGCGCCCACATCGTCCTGGTCGACGACGTGCTGTTCACCGGCCGCACCGCTAGGGCGGCGCTCGACGCCATCGTCGACATGGGCCGTCCGGCAGCGATCCAGTACGCGGTGATGGTGGACCGCGGGCACCGCGAACTACCTATCCGAGCCGACTACGTCGGTAAGAACGTGCCGACGAGCCGGACCGAGATCGTGCACGTGAGGGTGGCAGAGGTGGACGGTTCGGACCGCGTGGAGCTGTGGGAGCGCAAAGCGTGATCGGCGCAGCCGCCGCTCACGCCCCGCCCACACCACCTCCAGCCCTCGCCAGACGCCACCGGCACCTGCTCGACTTCGACGACTGGCCAGCCGAGGACCTCGTGGCGCTGCTCGACACCGCCGACGTCATGGGGCAGGTGCTGACGCGGCCCGTGAAGCGGGTTCCTGCCCTGCAGGGATTCACGGTCGCGACGCTGTTCTTCGAGGAGAGCACCCGCACGAGGCTGAGCTTCGAACGTGCCGCCAGGGCCCAGAGCGCCGACGTCATGTCGTTCGGGGCCGGATCGTCCAGCCTGTCCAAGGGCGAGAGCTTGCGGGACACGCTCCGCACGATCGAGCAGCTACAGGCAGACCTATACGTCGTCAGGCACCAGGCGGCCGGGGTGCCGCACCAGCTCTCGCGGTGGACAGACGGGGCCGTCGTCAACGCCGGCGACGGCAGGCACGCCCACCCGACGCAGGCCCTGCTCGATGCTTACACGCTAAGGCGCGCGCTGGAAGCGGCGAGCCTTGAGGCGGAAGACAGGACGAGTCCCTTCACCGGTAGGCGGCTGACGATCGTCGGGGACGTCGAGCACTCGCGCGTCGCGCGCTCGAACGCCGAGCTCTTCACGCGGCTCGGCGGTGAGGTCGTCCTGACCGGACCGCCCGGCCTACTACCGAAGGAGCTGACTGCCCTGCCGGGCGTGCACGCCACGGCAGACCTGGACGAGGCCGTGAAGGGCGCAGACGCCGTCATGGCCCTACGACTCCAGCACGAGCGCATGGGCTCGAGCCGGCTGCCGTCGCTCGCCGAGTACGTCAGCCGTTACCAGGTCACCGAGGCGCACCTAGCGCTGGCCAGGCCGCACGCCGTCTTCATGCACCCCGGGCCCATCAACCGCGATGTCGAGGTCTCCTCGACCGTCGCGGACGGTCAGCGCAGCCTCGTCGAGAGGCAGGTGGCCGCCGGCGTGCCCGTGCGCATGGCGGTCCTCTACACGCTGCTGGTAGGCAAGCGGTGAGGCTGGCGCTGCGCGGCGGGCGCCTCGTCGACGGCGACGGCGACCACGGCGTTCACGACCTCTACGTCAGGGACGGCGCGATCGAGGGCTTCGACCTGGGAGGCGCTGTCGACGTCGAGGTCGACGCCCAGGGCAGGCTGGTCACGCCCGCCTTCCTAGACCTACACGCGCACCTGCGCGACCCTGGCCAGGAGACGAAGGAGGACCTGAGAAGCGGGCTCGCCGCTGCCGCGGCGGGCGGGTTCGGCACGGTCGTCAGCATGGCCAACACGTCACCGGTGGTCGACGACCCGGGCATCGTCGCTGACCTGGTCGCCAGAGCGGCACGCCTGTCAGGGGCTCGACTACGGCCGGCGGCTGCGATCAGCAAGGGCCTGCGCGGCGAGGAGCTGACCGACATGGCGGCCCTCAAGGCTGCGGGCGCCGTGATGGTGACGGACGACGGTGTGCCGGTCGCCGACTCACGGCTCTTCAGAAGCGCCTGTCACTACGCCGCCGAGCTCGGCCTGGTCGTCCAGACGCACTCGGAAGAGCTGGGCCTGCGGGACGACGGCGTCATGAACGAGGGGCCGGTGAGCCAGCGCCTCGGCCTGCCTGGCAACCCGGTGGAGGCGGAGGCCGTGATGCTGTTCAGGGACGGCGAGATCGCCCGGATGACGGGCGCCCGCGTGCACTTGGCCCACGTCAGCTCGGCTCGGGGGCTCGAGGTCGGTAGGTGGCTCAAGGCGAGCGGCGCGCCGGTGACCATCGAGGTGACACCGCAGCACCTGACGCTCACCGACGAGGCGCTATCTGGCTACGACCCCGTGTTCAAGGTGGCGCCGCCGCTCAGGAGAGCCGACGACGTCGAGGCTCTCAGGACCGGTCTCGTCGACGGCGCCGTCGACGCCATCGGCACCGACCACGCGCCACACACGTTGGCCGAGAAGCAGCAGGACATGCTCAGCGCCCCGTTCGGGATCGCCAACCTCGAGGTGGCGTTCCCTCTCCTGTACACGCGGCTCGTGGCCACGGACCAGCTACCACTGGAACGGCTGCTGTGGCTGCTGCATGACGGGCCCGCAGCGGTGATGGGCTGGCATGCACCCAGGCTGTCAGAGGGCGCCCCCGCCGACGTCGTGGTCCTGGACCTGGCGACAGAGGTACCCGTCGTCGGCGCCGGCTTCCTTAGCAAGGCCAAGCACTCTCCATGGGAGGGCGAGCCACTGCGAGGTTGGCCCGTTGCGACCGTGGTGAGGGGCGAAGTGGTGTTCGAGCGCCCGGCCCAGGTCAGCTAGGGTCTTGCCGCCGTGAGACGGGCAAGAGGCCATACGTACGCTCCTGGCGCGCTCCTTGGCTTTAGAATCGTAGACATGAACCCCGGCTACGACGCACCGCAGGTCCCGGCGGCCGCCGTTCCCCCAGCGATCGGCACAGGCGCTGACCTGGCTCTGCCTCAGGCGGGCGTCGGTCACGGCATGACGCTCGAGGCCGGGGAGACCCTTTACCACCAGGGCGACGCCGCGCGTCACTCCTACCTGGTCGCCTCTGGCTTGCTGGCGCTCTCGCTCGACGGGGCCGGCGGCCGTGACCGGCTCGTCGACCTGGCCGGCCCGGGTGACCTCGTCGGCGCGCTGAGTACGGCACAGCCTTCGTACCTCGACACGGCGTCAGCTCTCGGTCCCGACGTACGCGTCGTCGCGCTTCCGGACGATGTTCGCTCCGGCCCAGCCGGTGACGGCGTCCTCAGGCGCGCAACGGCGGCCCGGCTCGAGCGCCTGACGGAGCAGCTCCACGACGTGGACGTCCCAGTCGCGGTGCGCGTCGCCAAGCTCTTCGTGCGACTGGCGGAGCGCTTCGGACACGAGGTGCAGGGCGGCATGGTCAGGCTCACGCTGCCCCTCACCCACGACACGCTGGCTGGGCTCGTCGGTGCGGCACGCGAGACAACCAGCTCGGCGGTCCAGCAGCTCAGGTCGCTCGGCCTGGTCGCCGGCACCCGCGGGCGGTACCTGGTGCTGCCGCATGCGCTCAGGGCGTTCGCCGAGGAGACCCTGGCCAACTGACCAGCTAGGCGGTCGCCGAACTGGTCGGGCGGGCGACCGTTCCACCCCACAGCCCTGGGTTCAGCAGCTTCTACTACAGCTGGGCCATCAACCGTGGCAGGTCTCGAGCGAGGGTCCTCACGACGTCCGAACCGTAGACGTACCGCATCCGCCCATCGCGGTCGAGAACGGCGACGTACTCGGTGTGGACCAGTTCGACGCCAGCCCCCCCGTACCCAACGAAGAACGCTTTGGCTGCCGCGGCGACCTGTGAGTTGGTACCGGTGAGGCCGATGAACGAAGGGTCGAAGCGCTCGACGAACGCGCCGACGACCTCGGGCGTGTCGAAACCGGGGTCAACGGTCACCATCACGACCTTGAGGTCCTCAGGTTCGCCGACCTCCTGGTAAGCGCTCGAGAGCTGCGCCATCGTGAGAGGGCACACGTCAGGGCAGCGGGTGAACCCGAAGAAGACCAGCGCGACGTCGCCGTCAAGGTCGCCTGCCATGTCGAACGGCCTGCCAGCCTGATCGACGAGGGAGAGGCCGGAGACCGCGACCGGGTCGCTTAGGGGCGTGCCGGCCAGTTCGGGCTGTGGGCGTAGCGAGGTACCTAGCCAGTAGGCGCCTGCGCCCGCGATGACGAGCACGACGATGACGAACGCGAAGCGAAGCGGGCGGGACACTCGTAGGAGCATAGCCCCGGCCAACGCCGGCTGGCCTCGTCGCAGGTGACCGAGCGAGAACCTGGGGCGGCGGCTGTTACTCGCTAGATGCGTCGACCAGCTCGAAGAAGACCTCGGCGACGCGCGGGTCGAAGTGCGTGCCCACGCCCTCGCGGATGTGCGCCAGCGCCTCCTCGCGCGTCCAGGCCTTCCGGTACGGCCTGTCGGACGTGAGCGCGTCGAAGACGTCGACGATCGCGAAGATGCGCGCCGCCAACGGGATCTCCTCGCCCTTCAGCCCGCGCGGGTAGCCGGTGCCGTCCCAGCGCTCGTGATGCGAGTACGGGATGTCGAGAGCCGGCTTGAGGAACTCGATCGGGCCGAGGAGCTCGTACGCGTATACGGGGTGTTGCTGCATGACGGCGAACTCCTGCTCGGTGAGGGGCCCGCGCTTGAGGAGGATCGAGTCCGGTATCCCCATCTTGCCGATGTCGTGGAGGAGGGCGCCACGCTGGACGTGCACCAGGTCCTCCGCGGCCATGCCGAGGCGCCGCGCCAGCCGCACCGTCATGTCGGTGACGCGCTTGCTGTGACCCGCCGTGTCCTCGTCCTTGAGGTCGAGGGCGTTCGCCCAGCCGGCGATCGTGCGGTCGTACGCGCGCTGTAGCTCGACGTTCGAGCGCTCGAGCGAGCGCAGCAGCTGCGCGTTCTCGATAGCGATGGCGCCCTGGTCTGCGTAGGTCTCCAGGAACTCAAGCCACTCGTCGTCCGGGTCCAACACGCGGCGGGTGTAGAGCTCGATGACGCCCTGGAGCTGGCCCTTCGCGAACATCGGAACGGCCATGTAGCTCTTGAAGCCCTCCTGCTGCGCCTCGGCGATGGCGGCGCCCTTGTGCGCTTCGGCGCCGAGGTCGGGGAGGAACACCGAGCGCTGCTCGAGCGCGGCGCGGCCAGCCGGCCCATCGCCAAGGGCCAGGCGCAGACGCTGGCGCAGCTCGGCCGTGAAACCCCTGCCGACGGAGGGCCTGAGCACCTGTCCCGCCGGCTCGTAGAGCAGCACGGCCACCGCGTCGACACCCAGGTCCTGCACCAGCTGGTCCATGAAGATGTCGAGGACCAGCCTGACGTCGACCGAGTTCGTGATGGCCATGTCGATGCGCCTGAGCGACTGCACGTGGTCGAGGCGCCGCTTGAGCTCGTCGTTGAGGTTCTGGATCTTCTCCATGGCCCTGACGCGGTCGCTGATGTCGCGGAAGTTCACGACGAACGCACGGACGTCGGGGTCCTCGAGCAGGTTCGTGATCGTGCCCTCGAGCCAGCGCCACTCGCCGCGTGAGTCCTTGAAGCGGTAGCGCACGCTCTCCGACGCGCCCGGCACGGCCTCGGCCATGTCGAGGGCGTCCCCGAGCGCGTCCAGGTCGTCAGGGTGCACGTACCTCTCGCGGTCGGCACCCGAGTAGAACTCGATTGGGTGGCCGAGCATCCGCACCACCGCGCCGCTGGCCGAGCGCACGCTCCTGTCGCGGCCGAGCAGGATGACGCCCTCCAGGCTCTTCTCGAAGATCGCCCTGTAGTACGCCTCGGAGAGGCGCATCCGCGCGGCGGACTCCTCTCGCTCCGTTACGTCACGGACGTTGAGCACGATGCCACGGACGTCCGGGTCGTCCCTGAGGTCGGCGCCGACGGCCTCGACCCACCGCCACTCGCCACGGACCCGGTACCTGAAGCGTGAGACGCGCGGGGGCAGGTGCGGGGACGAGCCCGCGCGCACGGTCTTGAGCTCTCGCATGTCGGCTTCTACCCGAGCGCGGTCCCTGGGATGAACGACCCGCCAGAGCTGGCCCTCGGTGACGATGGGCTGATGCACGCCCAGGCGGCCGATGGCCGGCGACACGTAGCTCACACCGCCTTGTCCATCCAGCACGACGGTCACGTCGGACGAGTGCTTGACCAGCGCCGAGAAGCGGCGCTCGCTGCGCTCCAACGCCTGCTCTGCGCTGCGTGCCAGCGTCGTGTCGCGACACAGCAGCAGCGTCGAGCCGCCCCCCAGGCGGCGGGCCAGGATCTCGACCGGGACGAAGCCTCCGTCGCGGCGCTCCAGCTCGACCTCGAGCCGGAGCGGCTCGTCCGCGTCCTGGACCTTGAGCAGCGCCAACAGCGGAGAGCCGACGGGCACCAGGTCCTCGAGCGACAGGCCGACGAGCTCGCCGCGCCTAGCCCCCAGCGTGATCTCGGCGCGCGGGTTGCAGTCGACGACCTCGTCGTGACTGTTCAGGACTATGACGGCCTCGCTGCTGTGCTCCAGCAGCTCCTCGAGGAGCCGCACCGCGCGGCTGGCGGCGACGACGGATTCGGCCGTCTTGTCGGGTGCGATGCCCTTGGCGGTCACTGCCTTACCTCGGTCCTATACGGGCGCGGCGCGGGCGCCGCGCCGCATCCGCGAACCCGCCTTGCGGCCGCCCTCGCGACGAAGGTCACCGGTCGAGGATACGGCCATCTACGCGTCAGATGCTGACGAACATGCCACTCGCCACCCAGCCGATAGCCGCGTCCACATCGGCTCGTACGCGGGCCTAGGGGCTCACCGCAGCGGCGCTCACGCCTCGGCGCTGGAGTCGAGCAGCGCCTGAACCTTGTCGAGGCGGCCGGCCACCAGTTGTGCCACGTCGAGGACCTCGGGCGCGCCCTCGGCCTGCGACCCTTCGCTCGAGCCGAGCATGACCTTGCAGAACGGGCAGCCGGTCGCGACCACCTCGGCGCCTGTGGCTACGGCCTGGTCGAAGCGCTCCTCCGAGACCCTCTTCGCTCCCGGCTCCTCCTCCTTCCAGAACTGCGCGCCGCCGGCGCCGCAGCAGAAGGAGTCGTTCCGGCTCTTCTCCATCTCGATGAGTTTCGTGCCACCGCCCTTGAGGACCTCGCGCGGCGCGTCGTACTCGCCGTTGTGCCTGCCGAGGTAGCAGGGGTCGTGGAAAGTGATGCTGCGCGTGTCTGCCAGCGGCGGGATGCGGCCCTCGGCCGTAAGGCGCTCTATCAGCTGGGTGTGATGAACGACCTCGTAGTGGCCGCCCAGCTGTGGGTAATCGTTCACCAACGCGTTGAAGCAGTGCGGGCAGGTGGTGAGCACCAGCTTGCTCTTCGCGCTGTCCAGGCTCTCGTCCAGGACGGCCGCGTTGAGCGTCTCGACGTTCTCCGTCGCCAGCTGGTAGTAGAGGTACTCGTTGCCCGCGCGCCTCGCGGGATCGCCCGTGCACCTCTCGGCCTTGCCGAGCACGGCGTAGTTGACCTTGGCGTGCTCGAGGATGCGGACCATCGCCTTGGTGGTGCGCTGCGCGGCTGGGTCGTAAGAACCGGCGCAGCCGACGAAGAAGAGCACCTCGAAATCCGGGTTCTCCTCGACGGTGGGCACCTCCATACCTTCGGCCCACTCCATGCGCTTGTCCTGCGCGATGCCCCATGGGTTGCCCGTGCGCTCCATGCCCCTGAAGGCGTTCTGCAGCTCGGCAGGGAACTCGCCCTGCATCATCACCAGGTCGCGCCTGATGTCGACGATGTCGATCATCTGCTCGCAGCCGACCGGGCAGACCTCCATGCAGGCGCCGCAGGTCGTGCATGCCCACACCGCCTCGGGCGAGATCGCGAAGTCTATGAGGGGCCGCGGGCTCTCCTCACCGGCTGCGAAGGCGTCGCCTATCAGGTTGAGCTCGTAGCGCTTGTTGATCTCGAGAGCGGCAGGCGACAGCGCCTTGCCGGTCTGGTTCGCCGGGCAGACGTTGGAGCACCGGTTGCACTGGATGCATGCGTAGGCGTCGAGGAGCTGCGGGTAGCGTAGGTGCTCGAGCCTGGCCGCCCCGAACTGCTCCGCCGTCTCGTCCTCGAGGTCGATGGGCTCGAGCACCCCGCGCGGCAGCCGGCCTAGGTCGTCCTCGTCGCGCCGCTCGAGCGTGAACTTGACGGGCGTCGCGAACAGATGGATGTGCTTGCTGCGCGGGAAGTACGGCAGGAAGGCGAGGATCAGTCCGAGCGCCCCCCACCAGCCGACGTGCCACCCTACGATGCGCCCGTCGCCGAAGCCGACCAGCGACGCGACCGCAGATGAGAAGGGCTGCCAAGCGTCGGTGTGGCCCTCTGAAGCGAGCAGGAACGACTCGGCCATGAGCCGGAACCCGACGTGGAGGATGATGAACGCCCCGACGATCAGCGAGTCGCGGCGCACGGAGCCTTGCTTTACGTCCTCGTGAAGCAGCGTGCTCTCGTTCTGCTCCATCGTCGCCGGCCGCACGGCGAAGCGCCTGACGAGGAAGAAGACCATCCCGACGAGGATCAGCACCGTGAGCACGTCCGCGACGAGCCGGTAGACGTCTCCGAACGCCCCGAAGCCGAGGCCCGCGGTCCAGCTCGGCGGTAGGAACCCCCGGAGGCCGTCCACGACGTTCACGACCAGGTACAGCACGAAGCCGTAGAAGATGAACGAGTGGAAGGTGCTCGCGACGGGGCGCGCCCTGAACACCGTGGTCTGGGACAGGGTCTTCAAGACCCCTTCGATGGCGCGCCTGGCCAGCTGGTTGGTGCGCGGGAGCGGGCCCACCTGGCCGCGCGCTATCACCTTGACGACCCTCGCGAAACCGCGATAGGCGAAGTAGGCCGAGGCCGCAGCCAGTATCACGAAGAGGAACTTCTCGGGAACGCTGAGCAAGTCGGCTCACCCTCCGGTCTCGCGCCTCCGCGCGCGTTGGCGCGGCGCCCTGGGGCATGGTCAGACCAACTCTACTGTGACGCGCTTCTTCACAACCCCCGTGCTGGAGTGGTTAGAATCCGAGCACCACGGAAAGGAGGTGGTCCATATCAGTAATAGTGACTGTACGACCAGTGGAGGTGCCCGTCGAGGGTAACTCAGGACTACCTCCTGTTTTAGAGGTCGGAAACTAGTTTCCCCTCAATCCAGGCGGTCACCGGCTCGCCCCGCAGGCCAAAGCGCCCGCGGGGCGAGTTCTCTTGTGGCGCCGGGCCCTGCGTCGCGAACGGGAACCCGTTCGTATAGTGCCGGCATGTCGCAAGCAACGTCGCATGGCGACGACGAGGGTCCCGATACGGACGACGCCGACGCTACCAACGGAACACCTGACAACGGCCCGGACGCCGTCGTCTCGGACTGGGTCATCACCGTCGACACGGTCTTCCCCAACCAGACGAACCCCGTCGGCTCCGTGTTCGGCGGCCGGCTCCTGCAGCTGATGGACGTCAACGCCGCCGTAGCGTGCTCGAGGTTCTGCCGCAAGGTCGTGGTGACAGCGTCGACGGAGCCGATCGACTTCCGCGCGCCGATCCACGTCGGCGAGATCGTGGAGGTCAAGAGTCGCGTGGCCTGGACTGGCCGGACCAGTATGATCGTCAGGTGCGAGGTCCACGGCGAGAACCCCCTGACGGGCGAGCGGCGCCTGACGACGGTAGGGCACCTGAACTTCGTTGCGCTCGGCGCTGACGGGCGCCCCACACCGGTGCCGC
>CAZFAQ010000002.1:0-102570 GCA_964517055.1 uncultured bacterium
CGTAGATGACGTCGAAGCCGGCCACCCAGGCCGCCACAGCGAGCCACAGGAGCACCGCCACCGGGTGGAAGGCGCCCGTCACGGCGATGTAGCCGCCCGCCGCGGCGGCTCCGATGGTCACGCCGAGCCACAGGTGGCAGGCCCACGTGAACCGCTTGGTGTACGGGTAGGCGATGAGGAAAGCAAGCGCCACCGGTAACAGCGCGAGCGTCAGAGGGTTCAGGGCCGCGCCCGCGAACACCAGGACAGCGGCACCGACGACCGCGACGACGACGCCGCTCCGTGCCGTCAGGCGGCCACTGGGGATCTCACGTCCCGCGGTGCGGGGGTTGAGCGCGTCGAGCCTGGCGTCGATGACACGGTTGGCAGCCATGGCCGCGGTCCGGGCGCCCACCATGGCCAGTGTGACGAGCAGGAAGGTCCGCCAGCCCGGCCAGCCGTCCGCGGCGATCAACATCCCGACGTACGCGTAAGGGAGGGCGAAGAGCGAGTGCTCGATCTTGACGAGCGAGAGGTACGTGCCGACGCCACGCGCCATCAGTGTTGCTTCGCCGCCTCCTTGATGGCGTGGGTCGAGAACCCGAACGACGGCAGGTGACGGCTCTCGGGGCCGTGGAGGACGGAGCGGTAGAGCTCGGCGAGGTCGGTGCCGCCGACCGCGACAGGCATGCGGAGCTCGGCCTGCAGCTCGGGCAGCGTGCGGTCGTCGAGCATCGTCTGCGTGCCGTACTTGAACATGTTCGGAGACACGAGCAAGAGGTCAGCCTCGCCCGGGGTGACGCCCATGAGCACGTCGCGGCCGGCTAGGAGGCCCGCGACCGTCGTGACCTCACCGAACGTGACGTTCTTGATGCCCCTGACCTCGACCTCGAGGCCAGGCACGGCCCTGAGCGGGGCGACGGCGGCGTCCAAGACCGGCGCGAACAGCCTGCCTGTGACGAGCAGGACCTTGCGCGGCAGGGCGACGCTGGGCTTCAAGGCGGGTAGCTCGGGGCTCAGGAAGTCCCTCACCATGCCGACGCCGTTCTCGAGCATCGGGAAGCCCTCGTAGGCGACGGCCGGTGGCAGGTCGCGGCCCGCCGTCAGGTAGAACTCGTCAGATGCGAAGACGAACCGAGTGCCGCGGTCAGCCAGCATGCGTTCCTGCCACGCCTCGACGCGGCGCAGGACGTCGGCGGCGGTGGCGGCGTCGAACTTGTCGACCTGGGCCAGGCGGTCCCTGTGCCCCGTGAGGCCGACAGGCACGGCCGCGACCGATAGTACGTTGTCTCGGGAAGCCAGGTAGCCCAGCGTCGCGTCGAGCTCGTCGCCGTCGTTCCTGCCCGGCACCAGGACGAGCTGAGTGTAGAAGTCGATCGAGCTAAGGCGCTCGAACATCGCGCGGATGCTGGTCGCCTGCTGGAACGGGACCTTGGTGTCCCACCACTTCATGAGCTCGGCGCGTTTGGCCTCGTTCGCCGTGTGCACCGATACGTAGAGCGGTGAGAGGTGTTCGTCCTCGATGCGCCTCAGGTCGTCCTCTGTCAGGTTGGTCATGGTCACGAACGAGCCGTAGAGGAAGCTCGTGCGGTAGTCGTCGTCCATGATGTAGAGGCTCTTGCGCATGCCCTTCGGCATCTGGTGGATGTAGCAGAAGTCGCAGTGGTTGGCGCACAGCCTGATGCCGTCGAAGATCACCTCTTCGAACTCGAGACCGGGCTCCTCCCACTCGACGTCGAACGTGACGACCTCGCCCGACGCCGGCTCGCGGGCCTCGATCTGCGCTAGCCCGCGCGCGAGCTCACGCCGGTATGCGAGGACGTCAGGGATCGGTTCGCCGTTGACCGTCAGGAGCTCCCAGCCCGGACGCACCCCCGCTTCATGAGCCGGTGAGCCAGGCTCGACAGCGCGGACGGCCGCCGGCGTCACCGCGGCGGGGCGCGGCGCGGCGCGGCTCAACACGACCTTGGGGCGGGTGCGGGGCACAGCAGGCCACTTTAGCAGACCAGGCGGCGCCGGCCATAGCTGCTCCGTATCGCCTCAGGAACTCAGATCGAGTCGTCTACGCCCTCGCGCCGCGCGTGAGCCGTCCGCTCCGGCGGTAGCACGAAGCCGTGCACGGGTGCGTCGCTCTCGAACGTGACGACATGCCCCGGCTCTAGCCCGGGCGGCAGGGGCCCGCGGGCTGACACGACCAGAGGCACTCCGACGTCGACGACGACGGTGCGACCATCCACCTCGACGACGCGGCCTGTCGCCGCCACCTGACTGAGGCCGCGCGATTCGAGCGCGCACGTCGCGTCGTCGGGCGCCAACGTCACCTCTTCGACCGAGGGGTTGACGATCAGCCTGACGGGACCGGGCCGGGCCAGGTATGGCCCGGTGCGCTCGAAGACCTGGATGACCGCGCCGGCGACGTCACACTCGATCAGGGGCACGCCTTCCGGTCGCGCGAAGGCCTCCGCCGTCGCAGCCCTGCCGCGCCAGCGTGCGACGAAGGACTCGGCCGAGTCCTCCAAGCTCCCGTCTGTGTCCTCCACACGGCGACTCTACCAGTACGGCACGCCGTGCTAGACTCGCCTGCGTGACTCGACCGCCCGCCTAAGGCGCTGCTTTACACCCCCGTCGGCCCCGCGCCGGACGGGGGTTTCTACTTCCTGGAGGTTGGATGTTAAGGAGACTCGGCGACGTGCAGGCGCTGGACCTGCAGATAGACGCTTTCGAGCAGGAGCGGGGACAGGTGCCTCCCGAGCTCACGGAGCAGAGCGAGAGGCTACGCGACCTGGAAGGCAGGCTGGCGCGCAAGACCGAGGAGGTCGACGACCTTCGCAGGCGCGTCAACGCCAACGAGCTCGACCTCAAGGCGATGTCCGAGAGACGCAAGAACGCGGCGGACTCGGCCATGCGCGCCTCCAGTCCCAAGGAGACCGCCCAGTTCCAGAACCAGGAGCTCCAGTTCGCGACGCGCGTGCAGGAGCTCGAGGAGGACACCCTGCCGCTGCTCGAGCAGCTCGACCAGCGGACCGCCGAGCAGGACGCCCTGAAGGCCGAGGTCGACGAGGTGATGCCCAGCCTCGAGGAGATGCGGCGTCAGGAGGAGGAACGCGTCGCGGAGGTGGACGCTCGCGCGGCAGAGACACGCTCCAAGCGCGACGAGATCGCTGCCGCCGTAGAGGCTCCTCTCCTAAAGCAGTACGAACAGGTTCGCACCGCGAGGCGCGGACTGGCGCTCGTCGAGGTCGTCAACAACCAGAGCTGTGGCGGTTGCAACGTCAAGCTGCCGATACACGTCGTGCAGAAGGTGAAGAGAGGCTCCGGCGTGACGCGCTGCCCAAGCTGCGGGCGCATCCTCTGGAGCGGCGAGTAGCGCACTCCCTCAGGTGGGCTGAGCGCTTCGGGGCCCACTAGCCCGTGGCGGGCCGGTAGGGGCGCGGGTTCAGCGCAGCATCGATAGCGGGTCGACTGGTCGGTTCGCCGTGTACAGCTCGAAGTGCAGGTGCGGGCCGGTGGAGATGCCGGTGGAGCCGACGTACCCGACCACCTGGTTCTGCTTGACGTGCTGGCCGACCGAGACGGCGAGCGAGCTGAAGTGCCCGTACCAGGTCTCGTCGCCGCCGGCGTGGCGCACCTTGATCAGGTTGCCGTAGCCCTGGTTGGACCAACCCGCGAACGTGACGGTGCCCGACCGGGACGCCACGACCGGCGTGCCCCACGGCGCGGCGATGTCGACCCCGCGGTGGAAGCTCGACGTGCCCATGCCGAGGTTCCTAGGCCCGAAGTACGACGTGAGACGCCCGTGCAGCGGCCACACGTAGCGGTTCTCCTCTTCGCGCACCTTCTCCAGCCGCGCCATCGCGTCTAGCGGCCGAACGTCCGGGAGGAACAGCAGCATGCCAGGGACGATGTCGAAGGGCGACCTGAGCTGGTTGGCGGCGGCCAGCGCCTCCGGCTCGACCCCGTACTCGGCGATGACGTCGAGCACCGATTCGCCGGGCCTGAGCGTGACGACCATGCCGAGCGCGGGCGGCACGAGGAGCTCGAACCCCAGTGGCAGGCGGTCGAGAGACGAGATGTCCGGGTTGGCTCCGACCATCGCCTCGACGCTCACGCCGTAGGCGCTAGCCACGGTGCTGAGCGTCTCGCCTGGCCCCAAGCGGTGCCAGCGGAAGCCCGGTGGCGGCGGCGCCGCGGTCTCGGCTGGACCACCGACCGCGGCGACGTACGGGACCTTGATGACCTGACCGGGGTGGATCGTCGCGCCGCCGAGGCCGTTGACGACCATCAGGTCGTCCACCGAGACGCGGTAGCGGTCGGCGATGAGGCCGAGTGAGTCGCCTGGGACGACGGTCCTCAGGGCGTATGACTCGGCGGAGGCTGTAGGGCTGAGCGCGCAGGCGGCACAGAAGACGAGCAGGGCGGTTCTCACGTGGTTCAACTGAGCGCTCCGGTCGGGCCGCAAGGTGCGGCAAGTGAAACTTACCGCGCCGTTGATGAGACTTGCATGAGCTTTCTCACCCTGGCTGACATCGCCACTGGGGCGGTCGCGAGCGGCTCCCTACCTTACCTGGCGGACCGTGCCGCTACCGTCCGGCGCACGTAGGCGACGACGTCGTCCGTGCTGGCGCCAGGGCCGAACACCTCGCCGACGCCCATCGCGGCCAGCTTGGGCCTGTCCTGGTCGGGGACGATGCCGCCGCCGAAGACCAGGACGTCGTCCGCGCCCTTAGCCCTAAGCCCGTCGACCACCGCTTCGAAGTAGTGCATGTGGGCGCCCGACAGGACGGACAGGCCGACAGCGTCCACGTCCTCCTGCACGGCGGCGGCCACGATCATCTCGGCCGTCTGCCTCAGCCCGGTGTAGATGACCTCCATGCCGGCGTCGCGCAGCGCCCGCGCGATGACCTTGGCGCCGCGGTCGTGGCCGTCGAGGCCGGGCTTGGCGATGAGCACCCTCAGCTTGCGGTCCAACTGTCCTCCCGTCGCGCCTCGCGACCCGCCGCGACGGGCCGGGAGGCGCCTCGTCGCTACGTCAGATGAGCACGGGCTCCTGGTAGACCCCGTAGACCTCGCGCAGCACGTCCATCTGCTCGCCGAGCGTGCACATGGCGTGCGCGCAGCGCATGAACGCGGGCATCGTGTTGCGCCCGTCCTTGGCGGCGGCGCGAAGGTCGGCCAGCGCGGCATCGGCCTCGCTTCGGTCGCGTTCCGCACGCACTCGAGCCAGGCGCTGTTGCTGGACCTCGACGACCGAAGGGTCGACGAGCTGTATCGGCACCTCGGGGTGGTCCTGTACGTAGGCGTTGACGCCGACGACCAGCCGACGCTTCGAGTCGATCTCGCGCTGCGCCAGCCAGCTCGCGTCGCCTATCTCGCGGGCGAAGAAGCCTTCCTCTATGGCCTCTTCCACGCCACCGAGCTCGTCGATCTGGTCGAAGTACGCGAGCGTCCTCTTCTCCATCTCGGAGGTGAGCCACTCGAGGTAGTACGAGCCTGCCAACGGGTCGACGGTGTTGGCGACACCAGTCTCCTCGGCGATCACCTGCTGCGTGCGCAGGGCCAGGGTGGCCGCCTCCTCAGTCGGGAGCGCCAGGGCCTCGTCGTAAGCGTCGGTGTGTAGGCTGTTGGTGCCGCCGAGCACGCCGGCGAGCGCCTGGATCGCGACCCTCGTCAGGTTGACGAGCGGCTGCTGCGCCGTCAGCGAGACCCCGGCGGTCTGTGCGTGCGTGCGCAGCATCCACGAGCGCTCGTCCTTGGCCCCGAAGACGTCGCGCATCTGGTGCGCCCAGATGCGCCTGGCGGCCCTGAACTTCGCGATCTCCTCGAAGAAGTCGTTGTGGACGTTGAAGAAGAACGAGATCCGGGGCGCGAACTCGTCGATGTCGAGGCCGCGCTCTAGCGCCTTGCGCACGTAGTGGATGCCGTCCGCCAGCGTGAACGCCAGCTCCTGGACCGCGTTCGAGCCGGCCTCGCGGATGTGGTAGCCGGAAATGGAGACGAAGTTGAACCGCGGCGCGTGGCGCGGGCCCCACTCGAACGTGTCGATGACCAGCTTGACGCTGGGAGCGGGCGGGAAGATGTACTCCTTCTGGGCGATGAACTCCTTGAGGATGTCGTTCTGGATCGTCCCCCCGACCCTGCCGATGTCGGCCCCGCGCCTCTCCGCCATCGCCAGGTACATGGCCCAGATGGCGTTCGCCGGGCTGTTGATCGTCATAGACGTCGTGACCTTCTCGGGGTCGATATCGTCGAACAGGACCTCCATGTCCGCCAGGCTGGCCACGGCCACCCCGCACTTGCCGACCTCGCCGAGCGCCATCGGATGGTCGCTGTCGTAGCCCATCAGCGTCGGCAGGTCGAACGCCGTGGACAGACCAGTCTGGCCGGCGTCCAGGAGGCGTCTGAAGCGCTCGTTCGTCTGCTCGGCCGTCCCGAACCCGGCGAACATGCGCATGGTCCACAGGCGGCCCCGGTACATGCTCTCCCGGACGCCGCGGGTGTAAGGGAAGGAGCCCGGGTACCCGAGGTCCTGTCCAGGGTCGAAGCCCTCCAGGTCGTCCGGTGTGTATATGGGGTCGACCGGGATCTGAGACAGCGTCTCGAAGGCCGCGTCCCGTTCCGGGTGGTCGCCTATGGCCGCCGCGTACTCCTCGGCGAGCCACTGCCGCTTCGGCTTCATGCCGGCATCATACGCGCGCGGGCCACGACCCTGGCTGTCACGCCCTCGCCCACCTGCAACTCAGCGTCGTCCTGGACGTCGTTCCTCAGCGCCGCTAGCGCTCCGACCTCGCCGTGGGGTAGTCGCGCGACGGTGCCCAGGCGGCCGACGACCCTGCCGCCCTGCCTCACCTCGGTCGCCGTGGGCTCGTCCGACAGGGCCAGGCGTGCCAGCGAGCGCCTCACTGCGCCGCGCGCCTCGATGCGCGCCATGATCTCCTGCCCGAGGTAGCAGCCCTTCCGGAACGACACGAACCTCTCGAGGCCGGCCTCCTGAGGCAGCACACCATCGCCGCCCTCGCGACCCGCCGCCGACACGAGCGCGACGACCCTTGCCGTGTCCAGCGCCGCCTCGGACACGCTGATAGCCCCGGCCGCCTCGAGCGCGCCGAGGGCCGCCCCGGCCCGGGCCGGGGCACCGGCTCCGAGGAACGCGACGTCCAACCCTCCGGAGCCCGAGCGCGCGACACCGTACACGTAGGCTGGACCCTCCAACTCGGCCAGCTCGTCCTGTGCAGGCACCGGTGCGCCCAGTGCGGGGACCACCTCCGGAGCCCTCGCCCCCTGGACGCTCAGCGCGGCGCACGGCGCCGTCGTCATAGTTACCTCGTCGAACACGATGTGCCGCTCGAGGGTCTCTCTCACCCAGTCGCCACGGCCGTCGTCGACGACGAGCACGACGTGGTCGGCGGCGAGCCTGAGCACCTGTGCCTCGGCCATGGCCTGACCCTTGTGGTTGAGCAGAAGGCTCCTGGTCGTCGCACCGTTCCCGAGACCCCTGACGTCAGCCGTCAGCTGCCCGTTCAGGAAGTCGACGGCGTCTGGGCCCTTGGCCTCCAGTGCTGTCAAGCCGGTCAGGCGCGCGACGACCGGCGGGCCGCCCGCCTCTGCAGCGAGCGCGTGCCCGGCTTCCGCGGCTTGCGTTCCCTCACTCATACGCCCGCGATCATCCCCCTCACAGGTCTATGAGCGTGTAGCCGAACGCGTTGACGACCCTAACGCCGTCCGCGCTGACGTGCTCGCGCGGCCCTCCACCCTCTAGGTGGACGTGGCCATGCACGTGCAGGCGGGGCCGCCATCGCCTATGGAAGCGGTTGAAGGCCGGCACGCCACGGTGGGCGTGGTCCGGCCCGGCCGAGGGCCCGACCGGCGGAGCGTGGGTCAGCAGCACGTCCACAGCGCGGCCGCGGCGCCGCTCCTCCCACCACAGCCGCGGGCCGAGCCTGGCGAGCATGGCGGCGAACTCCCGCTCCGTGTACTGGTAAGGCCCATCTCGGTAGCGCGGGCTGCCCTGAACGCCGAGCACGTTTAGGCCGGCTACCGAGACCAGGCGCAGATGGACATCGACGCAGCCCCCTGGCTTCCGGTGGGGCGCGGTGCCGTCGTGCTCCCGGAGCAGGCCGTAGCCATGGTTGCCGAAGACGTAAAGAGGCTCCACCCTGGCCTTGGTCGCGACGAACTCGAGCACCTCGCCCGGCATGTCGCCAGCCGAAAGGAGCGCGTCGAACGGCGGCAGGTTGCCAGGGAAGTTGGGCGAGTGGATGACTGGCGAGACCTCGTCTGCGATGGCGAGGATGCTCACCCTTCGCGTGGCTACGCCACCGCCTGTTTCGCCGACCACTCGAGTCCTGCCCAGATCAGGTCCTCGATGTCGCCGTCGAGCACCGCGTCTGGATCGTGTCGCATGGCCGCCGACCGATGGTCCTTCACGTAGCGCTTGTCGAGCACGTAGCTGCGGATCTGGGAGCCCCACTCGATGGCCTTCTGTTGGCCGCGCGCCTTCATCTGCTCCTCGAGTCGGCGCCTTTCCTCACGCTCGTACAGACGCGAGCGCAGCACGGTCATCGCCTTCTCCCTGTTCTTGATCTGCGACTTGCCGTCCTGGATCGTCACGACGATCTCCTCTGCCGTGCCTGGACGGTAGGTGACCCTGACGGCCGAGTCCGTGGTGTTCACGGACTGGCCGCCCGGCCCGCTCGAGCGGTAGACGTCGACGCGGACGTCCTTGGGATCTATCTCGATGTCTATCTCGTCGTCGATCTCCGGCATCACCTCGACGGAGGCGAACGACGTGTGCCGCCTGCCCTGCGAGTCGAACGGGCTCACGCGGACCAGGCGATGCACACCGCCTTCGACCCGCAGCCGCCCGAACGCCCGGTCGCCGCGCACGATCATCTGCGCGTACTCGATGCCGTTGGGCGCGTCGTGGTTCGGAACGACGTCGAGGACCTCGACGTCGTAGCCGCCGCGCTCGGCGTAGCGACGGTACATGCGGAGCAGCAAGCCGGCCCAGTCCGAGGACTCGGTGCCGCCCGCTCCCGGCTTGATCGTGATGATCGCGGCGTTGTCGTCGTGCTGACCGTTGAAGAGGGTCTCGCGGAAGAGGTCGTCTAGGTCGCGCTCGACACGCTGCCTCTCTGGTTCCAGCTCTTCGACCTCGTCGTCCGAGGCGATCTCGAGGAGCTCACCGAGGCCGGTGACGTCGCCCTCGAGCGTGTCGAACTGCTCGATGACACGCCGCAGACGCGTCGCCTCTTGGGTCATCTGCTTGGCCCTGTCCGGGTCGTCCCAGAGACCCGGCTCGTTGAGTTGTGGCTCTAGCTGCTCCAACCTGGCACGCTTGGTGCCCAGGTCAAAGATACCCCCGTAGCTGCTCGACTCGTTCCTTCAGTTCGTAGACCATGGTCTGACACCTCTCAAGTCATCAATTGTAGCGCCCGCGCGGCGCACCCGGCCGCGAGCCGAGGTACATGCCTACGCGTGCGCGGGCGACCCGGGCTACGTGCCGCCAGGGGCGCGGGCCGGCCGAGGCGCAGGCTGGCCGATGATATCGTTGCCTCATCTGTGGTCCACCCCGCGGCGCCCGAGGCGGCGCAGGGCGAAACCAGCCGGGCCGAGCTGGCCCGGACGCGCCGGCTACCCTTGGTGCCGCGCGGCGCCTGGGTAGCCACCGCCGGAGGCGCACGACTTGCCTGTCTTACAAGGGTTCCGGCTACAAGACGCGCTGGACATCCTCATCATCTCCGTACTGCTCTACCAGGCGTACGCGCTCCTGGTGGGCTCGCGGGCGTGGAACGTCCTCAGGGGGCTCATCGGGCTCGCGGCGCTGTGGTTCCTGGCCGCGCAGTTCAACATGGAGGCCACCGAGTGGCTGTTCGACGCCGTCGCGCCGGTCGGCTTCATCGCCCTGGTCGTCGTGTTCCAGCCGGAACTGAGGGCCGTGCTCGAGCGCTTCGGTCGCGGCCGCTTCCGCTCGGCCGTGCGCGGCGACCCTGTGCAGGAGATCATGAGCGCGGTGCGCGAGCTAGCGACCCAGCGGCGCGGGGCCCTCATCGCCATCGAACAGCGCACGCCGCTGAAGGAGTACAGCGATACCGGCACGCCCATCGGAGCCCCCGTCTCGGCCGCGCTGCTCCAGACGATCTTCGCCTCGAAGGGCCCGCTCCACGACGGCGGCGTCGTAATCAAGGAGGACGTGGTCTCCCACGCAGGGGCCATCTTCCCCCTGTCTGACAAGCACGAGGGCTGGTCGGTCAAGCACGGCACCCGCCACAGGGCGGGCCTCGGCCTCAGCGAGCTCACCGACGCCATCGTGATCATCGTCAGCGAGGAGCGCGGCACCGTGAGCGTCGCGATGACGGGCGAGCTCCGTACCGACATCGCGCCGGCAGAGGTGCTGTCGACGCTGCAGGAGGCCTACGCGTGACGGGCCTGATGGCAACCCTCCGGGTCCTGCTGGCGCGGCTCACGCGCAACTGGGTACCGAAGGCGATCTCGGTCGTGATCGCCTTCCTCATCTGGATCTTCGTCACGAACTCCAGCGCGACCCTCACCCAACGCAGCCTGCTGGTGCCGCTCCAGGTGGACGGGGTGGCTGAGGACATGGTGCCGGTCGGACTGCCCGCCTCCGTTGCCGTCTCCGTCAGCGGCCCGAGCCTGCGGGTCGACAGGCTCGTGCCCGACATGCTGAGGGCCTCGCTCGACCTGACCGCCGTGAACGGCGAGTTCGAGCGGCCCATCGTCGTCCAGTCGCCCCAGGAGGTCAGGGTGCTGCGCGTCGAGCCGGCCGAGGTGATCGGGTTCTTGGAGTCGATAACCAGTTCCACCATGGCGGTGACCGTGTCCCTGACTGGCCAGCCGCCTGGTGACGCGTTGGTCCAGGCGACGGCCGCGCCGGCCTCCGTGACGGTCACGGGACGCAGCCAGGTGCTCGGTCGCGTCGCCAGGGTGCTGGCGGTGGCTCCCGTCGTGGGCGGCGGCGTGGCGCGGCTCGTGGCGCTAGACGACGCAGGGGTCCCCGTCTCAGACGTGGAGTTCAGCCCGGCGACCGTGACGGTCTCTGTCACCACCGAGGACGCGCTGGTCACTAGGGACGTGCCGATCGACCTGGAGACCGTCAGCGGTCCCAACCTCGCCAGCGTCACCCTGTCCCAAGAGTCCGTGACGCTCGCCGGCCCGCCGGACGTCCTGGCAGGCATCTCGAGCGTCACGGGGACGGTAGAGCCGCCTACGGGCGCCGTCGACGCCGGCCGGTATACTTTGCGGGTTCGACTGGCGCTACCCGACGGGGTCGCAGCCATGACCTCGCCTACGGCGACGCTCCTATACGTGCGAGACCCGCTCCAACCGTAGGCGCGACCGGAAGGTAACGCTTGATCCACCCGATTGTCCTCTACGGCGACCCCATACTCAGGCGTCGCGCCAGCCCCGTGACGGAGTTCGGCCCCGAGCTCACGCGCCTGGCGGCCGACATGGTCGAGACGATGTACGCCGCCGACGGCGTCGGCCTGGCGGCCCCGCAGATCGGCGTGCCGCTGCGCATGTTCGTGGCGCTCGAGACCGGGGAGTCGGACGAGGAACAGGACGAGCCCCACGAGGGTCAGGTGAGGGGCGAGCCGGACGGTGACTCGCTCACGCCCGAGCAGAAGCGGCGTGCGTGGGGCGTGATCGCGGAGCACGTGGTTGTCAACCCGAGGATCGTCGAGGCTGCCGGCCTGCAGCACGGTCGCGACGGCTGCCTCAGCCTGCCCGGCCTGTCGGTCGAGGACGTCCCACGTTCGCTTCGGCTCGTCATGGACTACCAGGACCTCGACGGCGCCCCCCACAGGCTCACGGCCGAGGGCTACTTCGCCCATGTGCTGCAGCACGAGTACGACCACCTGGAGGGCGTGCTCTTCTTCGACCATCTGCCGCCACCCAGCCGGGAACGCTTCCTCGAGGAGAACCGCGCGACCCTCACCGGCTGGCAGCGCGAGGCGCGCGCCCTCGCCAAGGAGCGCGAGCGAGCCGCCAGGTCGCGTCCGGCCGTCGGCCGGAGTCGGGCTTGAGGCCACTTCGGGTCGTCTTCTTCGGGTCCCCGGCGTTCGCCATGCCGAGCCTCGAAGCCGTGCTGCAACGACACGAGGTCGTGATGGTCGTCGCTCAACCGGACAAGCCGGCCGGGCGTGGCCTGCGGGTCACCGCGCCACCGGTGGCGGAGAGGGCGCGCGAAGTCGGCCTGGAGCTGTGGCAGCCGACGAGGCTGAGGAGCGACGAGGCGTTCCTGGCGCGCATCGCCGAGCTGTCGCCAGACGTCGGGGTGACGGCGGCCTACGGGCGCATCCTGCCCCCGCGGCTGCTCGACATCCCAGTGCACGGGGTGCTGAACGTGCATGCCAGCCTGCTACCCAACCTCAGGGGAGCAGCTCCTGTGCAGTGGGCGCTAATCCGCGGTGAGGCCGAGACCGGCGTGAGCATCATGCAGACGGAAGAGGGGCTGGACACGGGGCCCGTACGCCTCCAACGCCGCACGGCCATCGCACCAGCGGAGGACGCCGGGCAGCTGGCGACACGGCTGGCCAAGATGGGCGCCGAGGCGTTGACCGAGGCGCTGGACCTCCTCGCTGAGGGCACCCTGCCTCTCGTCCCGCAGGACGACGCCCTCGCCACCCAGGCCCCCATGCTCACGGCGGAGGACGGACACGTCCGCTGGCAGGACACGGCGAGACAGGTCTACGACAGGCACCGTGGCGTGAGCGTGTGGCCAGGCACCTCGTTCGCCTGGGGAGATGGCCGGGTCAAGGTCACGGAGCTCAGCGCCGTCGAGGACGAAGCGGCCGACCTGAGAGCTCCCGGTACCGTCCTGTCGCTCGGTCCGGACGGCATCCTCGTCGCCACCGGCAATGGCTCAGTGAGGCTGGGGCGCGTCAAGCCCGCCGGCGGACGCGACATGCCCGCCCGGGACTGGGCCAACGGCCGCGGAGTGAAACCGGGTGCCCGCCTTGGCTAGGGTCGCGATCGTCGGGAGGCCCAACGTCGGCAAGTCGAGCCTGTTCAACCGTCTCGTCGGCTCGAAGGACGCTATCGTCGCCGACCAGCCAGGCATCACACGTGACGTCAAGGAGGGCGTTGTCGTCACAGTCGACGGCCGGGCGTTCACGCTCCTGGACACGGGCGGCCTGTGGTCAGGCGACCGTTGGGAGAGGCCGATCCAGCAGCGCGTCGAAGCGGCGGTCGAGGACACCGACCTCGTCCTGTTCTGCGTCGATGGTCGCGAGGGCGTCACGGCGGGCGACGAGCAGGTCGCCAAGTGGCTGCGCCAGCTCGGCAAGCCCGTGATGCTGGTCGCGAACAAGGTCGACGACCCCAGGCACGAGGAGGCCGCCGAGTTCTTCGAGCTTTACGGCCTCGGGTTCGGGGAGCCGTTCCCCACCGCCGCCGAGCACGCTCGCGGCACCTTCGAGCTGCGTGAGGCGGTGGCCGAGCTGCTGCCGCCCGAGACCGACGAGCCCGAGGAGGAGCCCGTGCGGGTGGCGATCATCGGACGCCCCAACGTCGGCAAGTCGAGCCTCCTCAACGCCATCGTCGGCGACGAGCGCGTGATCGTGTCTGACGAGCCGGGAACCACACGCGACGCCGTCGACGTCGCGTTCAGCTTCGCCGGCCGGCCGTTCGTGCTCGTCGACACCGCAGGCATGCGCCGCAAGGACGCCGACGACCTGGAGTACTACACGCGGATCCGCTCCGAGTCTGCCCTGCGCCGGTCAGACGTCGGCGTGCTCGTCGTCGACCCGTTCGAGATGGGAGACCACGAGCTGCGGCTCGCCAACCTGGCGCTCGACTGGGGCAAGCCCGTCGTCGTCGCCGTAAACAAGTGGGACCTGGTGACGGACGAGCAGCTCGAGCCGTTCACCCGGCTGCTCGACGAGCAGCTCGCGCCGATCTCGTTCGCCCCGCGGGTCTACACCAGCGCGGTCACAGACTTCGGGCTGCACGAGCTGTTAGCCACCGCCATCCGGCTCTACGACACGGCGCGCAGGCGCGTGCCCACCGGCGAGCTCAACGCCTGGCTCGAGGCCTGGACCCTCAGACAGTCGCCGCCCAACTTCAAGGGGCGTCCTCTCAAGCTCCTCTACGCATCGCAGGTCGACGTCGCTCCACCGACCTTCGTGCTCTCCATCAACCACGAGGAGTTCCTGACCAGGCCGTACGAGCACTACCTGAGGAACCGTGTACGCGAGGACCTGGGCTTCGCCGAGGTGCCGTTCAGGCTCGTGTTCAAGGAGCGCAGCGGCTCGGGCAAACGCGTCAGGACCTAGGCGCACGTTCAGCGGGCAGCGACCGCACAGACCTTGGGCACCTCGACGAGGCGCCGAGCCGCCCTAGCCTTGCCTCTTCACCATGAGCGTCACCTTGAGGTTGTCGCGCCGCGTGGCGCCGTCCACGCTGGCGAGCCGGAAGCTGCCGAGCCCGACGGCCTCGACCTCCTGCCCGGCCTCGACGCTCGCGGACTTGCCGGCCTTCGTCCCGCCGATCAGAACGTTGCCAGCCGCGACGCCCTTCGCGAAGTAGGCGCGCGACACCTTGAAGGCCCGCGCCCCCAGGACGTCCACACGCAGCGAGGGCACGACAGCGCTGACCGCTCGCTCGACCTCTCCCTCAGCGGTCGTCGACGACCTCGACTCCACTCTCCTTGAGCCGCTGCGCGTAGCCGTCGGCGCCTTCACCCGTGACCCTCAGCACCAGCCGGCGCTTGTGGCCCTCCTTGATGCCGGTCGTGACGGCCGCAACGATGTTGGAAGGCGGACCGGCCTGAGCGACCTTGGCGAGAACGCCGGGCTCGTCAGGCAGCTCGACCGTCACGCGCCTGCCGCCCTCACGAAGCGCTAGGAACGCGACAAGGGCCCGCATCAGGTCGGTGATCGTGAGGATGCCTACGAGGCTCCCTCCGTCCAGGACGGGCAGACCTGAGACGCGATGCTCCTCCATGAGGAGAGCGGCCTGCTCGATCGTGTCGGAGCTGCGCACGGTGATGACGGGCGTTCGCATGACGTCTTTGACCTTGAGCTTGGAGAGCAGGTAGTTGAGCTCGTAGATCGAGAGCGTCGTCGCCCTCGATGGGGTCGCTTCCTTGAGGTCACGGTCCGTGACGATCCCAACGAGCACGCCGTCGCGAGTGACCGGCAGCCGCCGGTAGCCGCCCTCGCGCAGGTACTGCATGGCCTCCATCACTGGGGTGTCCGGCGAGACCGTCCTTGGACCTTGCGTCATCCACTCGCTGACTAGCATCTTCGCCTCCTGAACGTGACCGGATGCTACCACCGGTGCGCTCCGTTCCCCGCCACCCCGGAGGCTGCGCGGCACACGCCCATGACATGATTCCGGCGTGGCAAGCATCGCCGTTCTCGGCTCGACAGGCTCGATCGGCACCCAGACCCTCGAGGTCGCGCGCCTCCTCGGCCTACGCGTCGACGGCCTCGCCGCCGGCGAGAACGCCGAGCTCCTCGTGGCTCAGGCGGCCGAGTTCAGGCCTCGCCTGGTGAGCTGCGCCCCAGCGGTAGCCGCCAGTGTCCGACCGCACCTGCCGGCGGGCACGCGCCTGGCCACCGGTCCAGACGGGGCGTCAGAGGTCGCCACCCTGGAGGTCGACGCGGTCGTAGCAGCCATCACGGGTATGGCCGGTCTAGCGCCCACCGCTGCCGCTCTCGCGGCTGGCCGACACGTGGCACTCGCCAACAAGGAGGCGATGGTGGTCGCCGGGCCCCTGATGCGCGCGCTCGCCAACGAGAGCGGCGCGAAGATCACGCCAGTCGACTCGGAGCACTCCGCCCTCTACCAGTGCCTCGTGGGCGAGCCGCGGGACGCGGTAGCCGGCCTGGTGCTGACGGCATCTGGCGGTCCGTTCAGGACCGGGCCAGAGGACCTGTCGGAGGTGACGCCCGAGCAGGCCCTCGCGCACCCGAACTGGTCCATGGGGCCCAAGGTCACCGTCGACTCCGCGACGCTCTTCAACAAGGGACTGGAGGTGCTCGAGGCCCACTTCCTGTTCGACATGCCGCTCGCGAGCATCGAGGTCGTCGTTCACCCGCAGTCGCTCGTCCACGGGCTGGTCAGGTTCAGGGACGGCAGCATCAAGGCCCAGGTCGGCCCTCACGACATGCGACTGCCCATCATGTACGCGCTCGACCCAGGTAGGCCGCCGTCTGGCTTGGCGCCCTTGCCCCTGACAGGGACCTGGGACTTCCAAGAGCCGGACTTGGGCCGCTTCCCCAGCCTGAGGCTCGCGTACACCGCCGGCGAGAGCGGGGGCCTGGCGCCCACGTACCTCAACGCAGCTGACGAGGTAGCGGTGCCTGCGTTCCTGACGGGCGATCTACCGTTCACTGCCGTTCCCGAGGTGCTGGCTGGGACTTTGGGCGCCACCGAGGTCGGCGAGATCACCTGGGAAGGCATCGCAGACGCCGACGCCCACGCCAGGTCGGTGGCGACCGAGCTGGTGTCCCGGCTCTCACGCTCCGCGGCCAGGAGAGCCTGACGTGGCGGACCAGCCCGAGGAGGGGCGCCGACTGGGTCGCGGCAGCATCCTACTGCCCTTCAAGCTGCTCGGGATCCCGGTGCGCCTCGACCTCAGCTTCCTCCTCGTGCTGCCGCTCCTCGCGTACCTCATAGGGAGCCAGCTCCCCGCGTTCACAGCGCAGCTCAGGGAGCTGGCGGTCATGGTCGACCCCGAACTGGCGCGCCGCCTCGAACCGGGCACGGCAGCCGGAGCGCCTGGCTGGCTGTTGGGTCTGGTGGCGGCCCTTGGCCTGTTCGCAAGCGTGGTCGTGCACGAGCTTGGGCACGCCGTCGTGGCGCGGCTCTACGGCGTGCAGACCCTCGAGATCAGGCTCTGGTTCCTCGGCGGCGTGGCGCAGTTCAAGGACATCCCTCGGCGCCGCGGCGCAGAGGCGTTGGTAGCGGTCGCCGGTCCGGTCACGAGCCTGCTGTTGGCCTGGCTCCTGTGGCTGGCGTTGCCCCGCGTCGATGTCGGCGCCACCGCGACGACGATCGTCGCCTACCTCGCGGCCACGAACGCGATGCTGGCGGTGTTCAACATGCTCCCCGCCATCCCGCTCGACGGCGGCCGAGTCCTGAGGAGCCTGCTCACACTCGTCACCTCCCGCCTGCGCGCGACCCAGATCGCGGTGGCGGTGAGCGCCGGCCTGGCAGCCGTCATGGGCTTCTACGGCATCGTCTCGGGTCAGCTGTTCCTGATCGTCCTGGCGTTCTTCGTCTACGAGGCTGGCAGGGCCGAAGCGCAGGCTGCCGTGCTCGAGCACGCGCTCGCCGGTCAGACGGCCGAGGACCTGATGACGCCTGCGCCGCAAGCCGTCGACCCAGACATGACGCTCGGGCAGTTCGTGCGCATGCGCCACTTCGGCAGGCACGCCGGCTACCCGGTCACCGATGCGTCTGGCAGGCTTCTCGGCTTCGCGTTCATGGCCGACGCCTTGGCGGCGATCGAAGAGCGACCGGAGGACGCGACGGTGGAAGCGGTGATGCGAGAGGCCGACGTCGTCCGGCCCGGCGCCGGCGGCATCGAGGTCCTCACGGCCATGGCAGGCAGTGAGCTGGGCCGGCTGTGCGTTGTCGATCCGACAGGCAGGCTCGTCGGGATCGTCGGCAAGACGGACGTCATCGCCGCGCTCAGGCGCGGCTGACGTACGCGGACCGCCGCACGCTCACCGCGCGACCGGTGACGTGACGCCGTTCTGACATACTGGCCGAGGCGCTCTGTTCCGACAGACGCCAAGTGACCTGATGCTTACGGCCATCACCTTCGCCCTCATACTCACCAGCGCGGTAGTCGTGCACGAGCTGGCGCACTACCTCAACGCCCGCTCCGTCGGCGTCGAGGTACGCGCCTTCAGCGTCGGCCTCGGCCCCGTCCTCCTCCGCCGCAAGTGGCGCGGCACCGAGTGGCGGCTGTCCGCTTTGCCGCTAGGCGGTTACGTCGACCTGCCAGGGATGGCCCCCAAGGTCGGCGAGGACGGCGAGCTCACTCACAGCGATGAGGGCATGGCGAAGGTCGGCCTCGGCGCGAAGCTGTGGGTGCTCGTCGGCGGGGTCATCGCCAACTACGTGCTCGGGTCCGTGCTGCTCGCTTGGGCGATAAGCATGCAGCCCGCCTACCAGGAGATCGTGACCGGCGCCTCCGTGCCTGCACACGGTTCGGTCGTGGAGCTCGTCACCGAGGGATCTGCCGCCGAGAGCCTGGGCCTGCTGGCCGGCGACACGATCGTCGCCATCAACAAGATCGCCGAGCCCGGCCCAGACCAGGTCGTCGAGCAGGTACAGACCGCCGACGCGCTCGAACTGACGGTCGTGCGAGGCGGACGTACGCTCGAGGTCTCCACAGGCTGGCCGCCGCCAGGCACCGACGGCGCACCGCTGCTGGGCATCCAGATCAGCGCCCTCGTAGACCCCGTTGGTTTCTTCGAGGCGCTCCCGCAGACGGCGGCGTTCGGGATCAGGGTCATACCGCGCATGGTCAGCGGCTTCGTCAGCGGCTTCGCAGCGGCCCTCACCGGGGCCGAGAACGAAGACGTCGCCGGTCCCGTCGGCATGGTCGGCATGGTCAACCAGGCGACCCAGGTCGGGCTGGCGCCCGTCGTGCTGCTGGCGGCGGTCATCAACTTCTCGCTCGCCGTTTTCAACCTGCTCCCGATCCCGGGCCTCGACGGTGGCAGGATGCTGCTCTCCACCGTCGTCGCGCTCAGGGGCAGGCCATTCAAGCCAGGTCAAGAAGAGGCTCTCCACTTCTTCGGTGTCATGGCGGTGCTCGCGCTTATAGTGCTCATCACCTTCCGTGAGCTCGGCGCCCTACTCACAGGCTGACGGCACGACCGGCACCGACCGGGCGTGCGTCATCGTCCCCGCCTACAACGAGGAGGCGACGGTCGCCCGTGTCGTCAGGGTGGCGCTCGCCGCCCAGCTTGGCAGCGTGCTGGTCGTCGACGACGGCTCGACGGACGAGACCGCCGCGGCCGCCCAGGAGGCGGGGGCAGGCGTCGTGCGCCTAGGTGTCAACCGCGGCAAGGGCGGCGCCATGCAGGCCGGCGCGCTCGCAGCCGACGCCGACGTGCTCGTCCTCCTCGACGCCGACCTGGTCGGGCTGACGCCCAAGCACGTCCACGACCTGGCTGGCCCGGTGCTGGCCGGCCGTGTCGACATGACGCGCGGCATCTTCACGGGTGGGCGCTGGAGCACGAGCGTCGCCCAACGCGTCACGCCGCAGTTGTCTGGCCAGAGGGCGTTGCGGCGCGGCGCGCTGCTCGAGGTGCCCGGACTGGGCTCGTCCCGGTACGGCGTGGAGGTCGCCATCACGCGGCACGCCATCCGCCGTCAGTGGCGCTTCGTCGACGTGCCGCTGCCGGGCGTCTCGCAGGTGATGAAGGAGGAGAAGCGCGGTTTCCTGCGCGGTCTCGCCGTCAGGGCGCGGATGTACGGCAACATCCTCGGCACGCTCCTCGGGCTCAGGCCCAAGAGCTGAGGCTCTAGTCCTCGAGCCGCGACTCGATCGCGCGGGCGTGCGCCTCCAGGCCCTCGGCACGCGCCAACGCCGCCGCCTGACGGCCGACACGCGCCAGCAGCTCCGGCGTGGCAGCAACGTACGGCACGACCTTCTGGAAGTCCCTGAGGTTCACGAAGCTGGCGAACCGCGCCGTGCCGCCTGTCGGCATCACGTGACTGGGCCCCGCCAGGTAGTCGCCTAGCGCCTCCATGCTGCCGTGACCGAGGAACAGCCCACCCGCGTTCCGCACCGCGCCGACCAGCCTCCACGGGTCCTCCACCAGCAGGCAGGCGTGCTCCGGCGCGAACGCGTTGAGCACTTGGGTGCCCTCGTCCAGGTCCCTGACGAGCACGGCAGTGCCGCGCTCGGAGAGCGACCGGAGCGCCGTCGACGGGTCAGGCAGCGCGGAGGCCCGCGTGCGAGCGGCCTCGGGCGCGGCCGTGAAGAGCAGCTCGCTGGTCGTCACCAACACCGGTTCGGCACCGACGTGCTCGGCCTGGGCGACCAGGTCAGCTGCCACATGGTCCACGTCGGCCGTGTGGTCGGCCAGCACGAGGGTCTCCGTCGGGCCCGCCAGCCCGTCGATGCCGACGATGCCGTATAGCTGCCGCTTCGCCTCAACGACGTACTCGTTGCCCGGACCGACGACCTTGTCGACGGGCTCGACCTCACCAACGCCGAGGGCGAGCGCCGCGATGGCCTGGGCGCCGCCTACCGCCAACACGGTCTCGACGCCCAGCCTCCTGGCGACGTAAGCGACCTCGGGCGGGACGCCGCCCTGAGGCGTCGGCGGTGTGGCGACGACGACGCGCTCGACGCCGGCCACCTTAGCTGGCACGGCGGTCATGACCAGGCTCGAGAACAGCGGCGCACTGCCGCCAGGCACGTAACAGCCGACCGAGGCCAGTGGCCTCACGAGCGCGCCGATGCGCGCACCCTCGTCGTTCAGCTCGAACCCGCCGGTCTGCTGGGCCCGGTAGAACACCTCGACTCGCTCAATAGACAGGTCTATCGGCCACCGCAGTTCGGCCGGTACGTCGGCGGCCGCCTCCTCGAGTCGGTGCGCAGGCACCACACACGATGTCAGCCTGACGCCGTCGAGACGCTCGGTCAGGTCGAGCAAAGCCCGCTCGCCCCCGCTGGCGACCTCGGCGATGAGCGCGGTGACGACGTCTCCCACCGCGCTCTGCCGCGCGTCCGCGGCGAGCCCGACGCGGCGCTGTCGACACCACAGCATGGCGGCCTGGAACCCGCGGACCTCGCGCATGGCGGACAACGATACAAGACGCGCCGCCTCGAGATGCTCGGCGACCCGAGTTAGCATCCTGTGTGGCACTGAGGGTCTTGTGGACGCACGCGGTCTCCGGCGAGGCCGCCCTGGAGGTCGCGCCGCCCAGCGGCGTCGAGGTCGTCATCGAGCTGGACCGTGAGCGCGCCTTGCGGCACAAGGACTGGGCGCAGGTCCTCGTCGACGGAGGGCCACCTGAGGAGTTACTCGACGGCGCCGACCTGAGGCACGTCGTGGTGCCGTACGCGGGCCTCGGAGGTCGCCTCAGGGGCTACCTGCTCGAGCGGCCCCACCTAAAGGTGCACAACTCGCACTTCAACGACGGCATGGTCGCTCAGCACGCCGTCGCGTTGGTCCTGGCGGTGGCGAGCCGCATCGCCTCTACCGATGCCAGCCTGCGCCGCGGCGACTGGGGCCCGGCGGAGCGCGACACGGCTGGGCTCGGCGTCTACCTGCGTGGCAAGAACTGTCTGCTCCTCGGCTACGGGTCGATCGCCAAGGCGGCGGCGCCGGCTCTGGAGGCGCTTGGGATGACGCTGACGGCGTTCAGGCGCCGCCCCAGCGCCGACGGCCCGGTTCCCCAGGTGGGTGAGGACGGGCTGCAAGAGGCCCTCGCGACCGCGGACGTCGTGCTCTGCTCGCTGCCTCTGACGGACGCGACGCGTGGCTTGGTAGGCGCTCGGGAGCTGGCCGCGATGAAGGAGACCGCGATCCTCGTCAACGTAGGCAGGGGCGCCGTGGTGGACGAGGTCTCGCTCTACGAGGCGCTCGCGGATCGCCAGATATTCGGCGCGGGCATAGACGTCTGGTACGCGTACCCTCCGAACGATGACGAGCGCGGCGACACGCTACCCGCCAACGTGCCCTTCTGGGAGCTGGACAACGTCGTGATGACCCCCCACAGCGCCAACGACATGCTGGGCTGGCGCGAGGAGTCGGCTCGTGACGTCATGGAGACCCTGGCCGCGCTGGCGAGGGGCGAGGAGCGCAACGCGGTCGACCCTGGCCAAGGGTACTGAGAAGCGCCCGGGAGACGGTCCCGGGCGCTAGGACTTCTAGCTATAGGTACCGACGTGGCGCTAGGCGCTCTTGGCCTTCTCGACGAGCGCCTTGAAGGCGGCTGGCTCGTTGACTGCCAGGTCGGCCATGACCTTCCGGTCGAGGGTGACGCCCGCCTTGCGGAGCCCGGCGACGAAGCGCGAGTAGCTGACGCCCTCCTGCCTGGCGGCGGCGTTGATGCGGGCGATCCACAGGCGGCGGAAGTCTGCCTTCTTGTCGCGGCGGTCGCGGTACTCGTAGTCGGCGGCGTTGAGCAGGGTCTGCTGGGCGATGCGCACGCTCTTCGAGCGCAAGCCCCAGTAGCCCTTCGCGCGCTTGAGGATCTTCGAGTGGCGGCGACGGCGGACGATGCCGGTCTTGGCGCGAGGCATCTACAGCACCCTCACTCGTACGGAAGCAGCGCCTTGATGCGCTTGACTTCCGATTCGTCGAGTACCAGGTCGGTGCGCCCCTGCCGGATCTGCGTGCCTGACTTCTTGTAGTTCAGGTGCCGCTTACCGGAGCGCATCGCCTTGACCTTACCTCGCCCAGTGATCTTGACACGGGCTTTGGTGCCCTTATGGGTCTTCAGCTTAGGCATGCTCTACTCTCTCCTGTTGCCTCTCACTCGACGGTCGTGGCGTTCTGCGAGGAACCGACCATGGCGTCTGAACGGACCTTCTCCGGTACCGGGGCCAGGGGGCGCAAGATCATGTTCATGTCCATCCCGGCGATCATGGGCGCCGAGTCGACGACCGCGAGCTCGGTGACGTCTGACGCGACCCGGTTCAGGATGCCCTGACCCAGCTCGGGGTGCGTCCTCTCGCGGCCACGGAACATGATGGTGACCTTGACCTTGTGCCCAGCCTTGAGGAACCGGCGAATGTGGTTGACCTTCGTCTCGTAGTCGTGGTCGTCGATCTTGACCCTGAACTTGATCGACTTCATCTCCTGCTGACGGGAGCGCTTGCGCGCCTCCTTCACCTGCTGCTGCTGCTCGAAGCGGTAACGACCGTAGTCGAGGAGCTTGGCGACGGGTGGTTGGGCCGTCTCTCCCACCATGACCAGATCGAGGTCTTCCTCCCGCGCACGCTTGAGGGCGTCCCTGGTCTCGACGATGCCGACCTGCTCACCGTCTGCGCCTATGAGACGTACCTGGCGAACCCGGATCTGTTCATTCACCTTCAGTTCTTTCGCTATGAACTCCACCTCCGTGAGTCTTGGGCGCGTCGCGGCCCCCGGCCCAAGCGGCACGGGTAGGCGCGTACGCGGCGTACCACTTTAGCAGATTGGAGCAGCTTTCACCCAGGGTGTGCAACAGGCGGTGGGCACGGAACTAGACACCTGGCGCCGCCTCGTCAACGGCAAGAGCCCTCGGACCGGGGCCGTTTCGTCACGGTATCGTCCTCGTAGTCAAGTTCGACCACCTGGATACGCCGCGTCGCCCGGGAGGTCTGACATCACACGAAGGAGCGCGATGCCCAGCGAACACGAGCCCGGCCAAGAGAGCGGCAGCGACAAGCCTCCCACCCCCTCAGAGGGCACGATGCGCGTGCCCAAGGACAACATCGTCGTCACCCACCACGAGACGACGATCCAGGGCCAGAAGGTCGCGTACACGGTCACGGCCGGGACCGTGGTCCTCAACCACGAGAAGGTCGGCGAGGGCGAGAACGACGGCAAGTTCGAGGGGGTCAAGCCCCGCGCCGAGGTGTTCTTCGTCGCATACGAGCTGGACGGCGTGTCGGACAAGAGCACGCGGCCGCTGACGTTCAGCTTCAACGGCGGCCCCGGCTCGTCTTCGGTCTGGATGCACCTCGGGCTGTTCGGTCCCAAGCGGGTCGAGTTAGACGACGATGGCCGGCCCGGCGCGCCACCTTACCGTCTGGTGACGAACGAGGAGTCCCTCCTGGACGTCACCGACCTCGTGTTCATAGACCCCGTAAGCACCGGCTACAGCCGGCCCGTCGAGGGCGTGAGGGCCAAGGACTTCCACAGCGTCAAGACCGACGTCGAGAGCGTGGCCGAGTTCATACGGGTCTACACCGGTCGCTACGGCCGCTGGCGCAGCCCCAAGTTCCTGGCCGGCGAGAGCTACGGGACGACCAGGGCAGCGGGCCTGGCCGGCCACCTGCAGGAGCGGCACGGCATGTACCTCAACGGGCTCATGCTCGTGTCCGCCATCCTCGAGTTCGGCACAGCACGTTTCGGGCCAGGCAACGACCTGCCGCCGCTGCTGTTCCTGCCCACTTACGCCGCCACCGCCCACTACCACGAGCGCCTCGACGACGAGCTCCAGGCGCTGTCCGTCGAGGAGCTGATGCGCCGCGTCGAGGAGTTCGCGTTGCAGCGCTACGCGCCGGCGCTCCTGCTGGGCGACAGGCTCGCCGTCGAGGAACGTAGCGCGGTGGCTTCTGAACTGTCGCGGTACACCGGCCTGAGCCAGGAGTACGTGGAGTCAACCGACCTGCGGATCGAGATCTTCCGCTTCACCAAGGAGCTCCTCCGAGAAGATGGCCTGACCGTCGGCCGCATAGACAGCCGTTACACGGGCGTCGACCGCGACTCCGCCGGCGAACGCTTCGAGTTCGACCCCAGCATGTCTGCGACACAGGGGCCGTACACCGCGACCCTCAACGACTACCTGCGCGGCGAGCTGCGGTACCAGTCAGACCTCCCGTACGAGATACTCGCGAACCTGTACCAGAGCTGGAGCTACAAGGACGTCGAGAACCGCTACCTGAACGTCGCCGAGACGCTAAGGAAGGCGATGAGCGTCAATCCGAACCTCAAGGTGCACGTCGCCAACGGCTACTACGACCTGGCGACCCCCTACTTCGCCACGCTCCACACCTTCGCGCACATGGGTCTGACGCCCGAGCAGCGCGCGAAAGTGAGCATGAGCTTCTACGAGGCCGGTCACATGATGTACGTCCACATGGCATCGCTGAGGAAGCTGCGCGAGGAGCTCGCGGCTTTCATCGTGGCCAGCTAGGGTCTCCATAAATGCGCCTCAAGCTCGGCTACTCCCCATGTCCCAACGACACCTTCATCTTCCACGCGCTGGCGGCGGGCCTCCTGGCGGGCACGAGCGACCAGGCCGGTTCCGGTGACGAGCCACCGCTCGAGTTCGACGTGTCGCTCATGGACATAGACGCCCTCAACCAGGCCGCGCGTGCCGGCTCGCTCGACGTGGCGAAGGTCAGTTACCACGCGTACGGCTACCTGGCTCAGGACTGGGTGCTACTGCGCTCGGGCGGCGCGCTGGGCCGCGGGGTTGGCCCGTTGGTGGTGGCGCGCGAACCGGGTATCGACCTCGTTGGCAAGCGGGTGGCTGTCCCCGGAGGGACCACGACGGCGAAGCTCCTGTTGTCGCTGTGGCGAGGCGACCTGACCACCGAGGTCCTGCGTTACGACCGCATCATGCCTGCAGTCTCCGCCGGCGAGTTCGATGCCGGGCTGATCATCCACGAGAGCCGCTTCACCTACCGGGACCACGGGCTACATGCCCTAGTCGACCTGGGGACCTGGTGGGAGAAGGAGGCCTCTCAGCTCGTGCCGCTGGGCGCGATCGCGGTGCGCAGGTCGCTAGGTGAGCGCGTTCACCAGCGGCTCGACCGTTTGGTACGCGCGAGCCTTGGGCGCGCCTTCGCCGACCCGGGAGCCTCGCGGTCGTACGTCGCCGAGCACGCCCAGGAGATGGACGCGGCCGTTCGGCAGCAGCACATCGACCTCTACGTCAACGAGTACTCGCTCGACGTCGGCGAACCCGGAGAGGCGGCCGCGTTGGAGCTGCTGCGCCGTGGCGAGAGCGGGGGCCTGTTCGCGCTGTCAGATGGACCGGTGTTCGTGGCCCGGCGGGGATGGTCGTCCCTCGCCGCCACGTCGTCATAGGGGTAACCTCTCGGCATGGCGACGTTCACGATCGGCGAAGAGGTGCTCTTGGAGGGCGAGCGCTTCGTCATCACGCTCAGGCAGCCGCTTCCTCCCTACCGCTATAGGTTGGTGAGGACCACCCCGACAGGCCCCGAGGTGACGTGGGCGGAGCTGGGCGACCTCGCCAAGATCGAGCGTTACACGACCCCGAGACAGGACACTCCGCCGGTCTGAAGACGGCTGGTCCCGGGGGCGGCACCTCACCGAGCCGCTGTCACCAGGTGGCCGTGGCCAGTTGCTCCCCGAGCCGCATGCCTTCAGCGATGCAACGGCTGGTGCTCGGCGGCCAGTCCGGAACCGCCACGCACGCGCCGGCTGCCCGGATGCGCTCAAGCCGACCCAGGCCCAGGGTCCTCTGGTCCCACTCCTCGCCGGCCAGCACCAACGTGCGCACGACGTGGGGCAGCGACCCCGCCTGTGCCGGGCTCGGGAGTGACCTCTCGGTGAACCCGAAGCCACGCTCCTTCAGGTCGAGGTAGAGGTCGTCGTACGCCATCTCGGATAGCCGGCCCTGCTGCTCTACGACGGTCCCGATCTCCAGACGCGCCCTGAGGAAGGTGCCGACGCACAAAGCGACCTCGCCCGCGTGCCTCGGCACGCCCTCCCACGTCTCCACGCCTATCACCTGCGCGTCCTCGACCAGCAACGCGGACGCCGTCGACTGGAGCAGGTGCAGCCGCTCCTCTGCCTCAAGCGCGTACTTGGCCAGGCGGTGGGCGTCCCACCTGCTACTCGCGCCACGGCCCAGCACCTCGGCCATCAGGCTGCCGGGCACCGCCTCGACCACTCCTGGGTCCTCATCGAGTGCGTAGACGGTGTCGAGGCTCGTCGTGAGCAGGGTGACGCTCTGTCCAAGTCGCGCGGCGCGCCAGGCGGCCTCGCTGCCTGTGACGCCGCCTCCCACAACTAGCGCGGAGGGAACGCTCAGCTGGTCAGGCCCCCGCGCAGCAGCGGCGCACGCCGTCCCGAGGCGCGTAGCAGCACATGTTGACCAGAATGCGTTCGTTGGTACACGAGGACGCCGCTACGGGCTCCGATGATCGGCACGACGTCGGCGGCCGAGAAGATGACCCTCAGGTGAACAGGTAGGTCGGCCTTGAGCGTCCCGTACTCGTACTCGATGTCTGCCCTGGCCTTGTACCCGAGGAACACGTCGTCCGGGTCGTCTGCCGAGTAGACGCAGACGAGCGACTGGGCCTCGTCAGCACGGTAGTGAGCGACGGCCTCCCACACGATCGACCGAGCCTCGGCCTCGTCCACGACCCGCACGTCAGGCTTGGCCGAGTCGCCGAAGAACGCCAGAGGGAACCGCTTGGACTGCGTGTAGTAGCCGCCTCGCCCGACCCTGAGCGCCACCGAGTCGTTGTCGTATGCCCGGCCGCGCACCGCGTTCTTGAAGTGGCTGATGGCGAGGCCGAACCGGCGGTCGTGAGCGTCGAACATCTCGCTCCCTCCGCCCAGGCCAAGCAACGCGCCGTCCGTGTTGATCTCGATGTCGTTCGGCGCCTCGCGCACCGCCGCCTTACGTGTCATGCCTTCGAAGACCTCCAGCCGGCCCCATTGGAGCCCTGATACCAACGTGCAACGCCGAGACCCCGAACGTCTGCGTCCGATACCTCACGTCGACGAACCCGGCGCTCCTCATCAGCCCCGCCAGCGCCTCCGGCGTCAGGAACCCACTGACCGAGCGCGGCAGGTAGCTGTACGCCCCGCGCCTCCCGGACACCAGGCCCCCCACGAACGGCAGGACGCGCTCGAAATAGAGCCTGAACGCCGCGCCCAACGCTCCTCTCGGCGGCGGAGGGAACTCGAGCACCACGACCCGCCCTCCAGGGGTCAGGACGCGATGGAACTCGCGCAGGCCGGCCGCCGGGTCCGCGAAGTTGCGCAGGCCGTAGGCGATGGTGACCGCGTCGAAGCTCGCGTCCTCGAATGGCAGGGCCGCCCCGTCCGCGACCGAGAGGTCGACCGCGACCCCGGCGGCCTCCGCAGCCCTCGAAGCGATTGCGAGCATCTCCTCTGAGAAGTCGACCCCCGTCACGCGTGCATCGGGAGCGGAGCGCTTGACCGCCAACGCCAGCTTGCCGGTGCCGGTCGCCACGTCTAGCACGCGTCCTGGTCGCGCCTCGACGGCGGCCCTGGCTGCCTCGCGGCGCCACCGAGCGTCGAGGCCCAGGCTGAGCAGGCTGTTGAGCAGGTCGTACGTCGGCGCGATCTCCGAGAACATGCGCCGTACGTCGCCGGCCACCGGCGACGCCACCTGTCTCGATCTCTTCTCGGTCTCGTCGCCCACGGCCGGGCCTGCCACCGCGCGCGACATCGGCGGAGGTTACCACGGGCACACGGTCCCTACCGCTATACTCCCCCGTTGCGCCGGCGGCATGCACCACAGCGCCGCGGCCACACAGGAGTCAGATGGAGTACCGCAACGTCGCCATAATCGCGCACGTCGACCACGGCAAGACCACGCTGGTCGACGGCATGCTGCGCCAATCGAACGTGTTCCGCGCCAACCAGCAGGTGCCGGACCGCGTCATGGACTCGGTCGGGCTCGAGCGCGAGCGCGGCATCACGATCCTCGCCAAGAACACGGCCGTCGTGTGGCAGGGCATGAAGATCAACATCGTCGACACGCCTGGACACGCCGACTTCGGCGGCGAGGTCGAGCGGGCGCTGACGATGGTGGACGGCGCGCTCCTCCTCGTGGACGCCGCCGAGGGTCCCATGCCTCAGACGCGCTTCGTCCTGCGCAAGGCCCTCGCCAAGGGCCTTCGGCCCATCGTCGTCGTCAACAAGGTCGATCGCCAGGACGCCAGGCCAGACGAGGTCGTCAACATGACGTTCGACCTCATGGTCGAGCTGGGCGCAGACGACGACCAGCTCGACTTCCCTATCCTCCACGCGGTCGCCAGAGAAGGCCGCGCCTGGCTCGAGAGCGAGGGACCGAACGACGACCTGAGCGCGCTGTTCCAGACCATCGTGGCCCGAGTTCCGGCAGCCGGTGGCGACACGGATGCCCCCTTCCTGTTCCAGGTTGCCAACCTCGACTACTCGGACTACCTTGGCAGGCTGGCACTGGGCCGCGTGCTGCGCGGGACCGTCGGGGCGGGAGACGGGGTGGTGCTGACCGGCAGGGGCAAGGAGCCGCATCGCGCGCGCGTCACCAAGGTCTACACACATCTTGGGCTCGATCGCGTCGAGACCGAGGAGGCAGCTCCCGGCGACATCGTCGTGATCTCGGGTCTCGAGGACGTCAACATCGGCGACACGGTCTCCTCGCCAGACGACGTCGAACAGCTCCCCAGCCCCAGCGTCGACGAGCCCACGGTCAGCGTCACGTTCAGCCCGAACACCAGCCCGTTCGCCGGCCGTGAAGGCACGTACGTGACGAGCCGGCACCTGGCGGACCGCCTGGAGCGCGAGCTGCTGACCAACGTCGCCTTGCGGGTGGAGCCCCTCGGTAGCGAGCGCTACAGGGTCTCCGGCCGCGGTGAGTTGCACCTGTCGATCCTCGTCGAGAACATGCGGCGCGAGGGCTACGAGTTCAGCGTCTCGCGCCCAGAGGTGATCATGCGCGAGGACGCGGGCAGACGCCAGGAGCCCTACGAGCGTGTCGTCGCCGACGTGCCCGTCTCCGCCATGGGCTCCGTCGTGGAGGCGCTGTCGGCGCGAAAGGGCACGCTCACCGCGATGGAGCCGGGCGAGACGCGCTCGCGTCTAGAGTTCCGTATCCCCAGCCGTGGGCTCTTCGGCTTCCGCACGATCTTCCTGTCGATGACGCAGGGCGAGGGGTTGCTGTCACACGTCTTCGACGGGTACGAGGACTACGCCGGCGATCTGAACACACGTGGCCATGGCTCGCTGGTCGCCATGGAGCCCGGCGAGTCGTTCGCGTACTCCCTTTACAAGCTCGAGGACCGCGGCGACTTCTTCATCACGCCTGGCACCGAGGTGTACGTCGGCATGATCGTCGGCGCCCACACCAGGCAGGGCGACCTGAACGTGAACGTGACCAAGAACAAGAAGCTGACGAACGTACGGGCCGCCGGGTCGGACGAGAACCTCATCCTCACGCCCGCACGAAGGCTCACGCTCGAGGAGTCGCTCGAGTACCTGGCCGACGACGAGCTCCTAGAGGTCACGCCGAAGTCGCTGCGGCTGAGGAAGCGGGTGCTGAACCCGAGCATGCGCAAGAAAGAGGCGAAGGCTGCCGCCTGACCCAGGCCCGCCACGAGATGCGGAGCCGGTGGCATCAGGCCGCGGTGGGCGCGAAGAGATCGCGGCCACGGATGGCCTCAGCGTCGTCGAGAGGATCGAACGGGCAGCGAGGCTCGCCGTACCGGCTCAAGAGAGCTGGACGGTGGGCGGCTGGCTGTGCTCGTCCGGCGCCGGTGGCCACGTCGGCCGGGTGAACTCGGCGTCTGTCGTGAGCCCCGTGCAGGCCCCGGACGCGCCCGCGACCCTGCGCGAGGTCGCGGCCAGCTTCACGAGCAGAGGGCTGGTGCCCCGCTTCCGGCTCACCCCGCTTTCGCCAGCGGGCACGGAGCGTGGGCTAGCGGCCGCAGGATTCCAGTCGGGTCGACCGGTAGTGGTCATGACGTTGGGCCTCCTCGAGGTCGGCGACCTGGGTGCGAACCCGGAAGTCTTGTTGTCCAGCGAGGCGTCCGAAGCCTGGGAGGCCACGTACAAGTCGGCGTACGCGGAGGCGGAGGGACGCTCGAGGCTCGGGCTGGCGTTGGCCTCGCCGGCCCCCCGCCGGTTCGCGAGCCTGGTACGCGGCGATGAAGCGGTCGGGATCGGCCTCGGCGTGGCCGCCTTCGACACGCTCGGGATCTTCGACGTGATGACCGTCCGTGCGCATCGCCGCCGTGGCGTCGCGAACGACGTGGTGGGAGCGCTGCTCGCTTGGGGAGCGTCGACCGGTGCGGACCTGGCCTACCTACAGGTCAGCTCGGACAACGAGCCAGCCCTGAGCCTCTACCGACAGATAGGTTTCGAGACGGCGTACGACTATCGCTACGCGTCCCCGGGGTGAGGGTCGGCATCCCCACGGTGTGCCACCTCGATGGGGCCGTACGCCTCGGACTGTGTGGCCGTTATGCGGCCCTCCTTGATCAGCTCCAGCATCGCGGCGAAAGACAGCGTCATAGCCGGCCAGTCCGTGACCCCGAGCACCTTGAACAACAGTCCTCGGAACCCACGTCGAAGACGCCCTAGCAGCTCTGCGGACACCGACGCGACGGTCGCTCCCGACAACGGGACCTCGAAGTACCCACCTAGGCGGTAGCGGCCAGCCAGTCGCGCTAGGTCGTCCTTCGACGCGACCTGCGGGCGCGGCGGCCGGACGTACGGGGGCCTGGGAGCCCGTGCCCTGACCACGAGCCTGCGCTCCTGGCGCCTGCGCTTCAAGAAGTCGATGGCGTACTCGAGCTCCTCCAACAGCGCCACTGCCTCCAGAGCCTCCTCGAGGGCGACCACCTCCGCCTCCTCCGTGCTGACGTCTGTGGGTCGCGGGAGCAGAAGGCGCAGCTTGAGCTCTATGACCTGCGCCACCCGCGGTAGGGCCTCGGTCGCGAGCTCGAGGTCCACCGCTGCTGCCTCCTGGAAGTAGTCGAGGTAACCCCTGACCAGGCGGTACAGGTCCACGTCGGCCGGGGCGAGCGTTCGGGCCCTCAAGGCCGCGGCCAGTTCGGTCACGGTGCCGGAGAACGTTCCGATGTCGACGACGTAGCCAGCCTGTGTGTCGAAAGGGTCCTCGAACGCCGCGTCTGGCGCTGCCGGCACGCTGAGGACCGTGGCCACGTGGCGAGCGTAACACCGGATGTGAACGCGACTTCGCTGTGGCCCAACGGGGCCCGAATCGAGCTAGACCCGGCTGCCTGTCAGTCCAGGAACGGATCGGTGCCCTGGGTGACCAGATGCCTCGTGTCGTTGACGCGCTCGACGAGCATCTCTTCGCCCCTGAACAGCACGCGGCTCACGCTGGCGTGACGCAGGTAGATGCGCTTGCGCCATCTGACCTTCTCGACGCCCAGCACGTGTGCCAGGAGCATCTGGATGGTCCCAGAGTGCGTGACGGTGACGACGTGCTGCACGTCTGAGGCGACGACCTCGTCCATCCAGGCAACAGCCCTGGTCCTCAGCATCGAGTAGCTCTCGCCGCCGGGCGCGACCAGGCCGTATGGGTCCTTGAACCAAGTCGCCCAACCGGGATGCAGCTCGTTCTCGGCCTGGGTCTTGCCCTCGAACTCGCCGAAGCTGAGCTCCTTGAGGCGTTCGTCGTACCTGACCTCGTGACCTGGGAAGGCTATCGCAGCTGTCTCCGCAGCGCGCTTGAGAGGGCTACTGAACACCTCTGCATCCGGCTCCAGCCTAGCGACGTAGTCGCGTAGGCGGCGCGCCTGTCCCCTACCTTCGTCGTTCAGCTCGACGTCCGCGACACCCTGAAACCTACCTGACGCGTTCCAGTCGGTGAGCGCATGGCGGATGAGCGTCAGGCGCAGCACGAAAGCGAGTCTAACAGGGCCGTGATAGCGTTCGACATGGCGCGTTCGTCGGCCGACACAGGCCTTGACACGGCGGCCGGATCGGTCGCGTTGGTAACAGGAGCGAGCCGAGGGATCGGCCTCGCGGTCGCAGAGTCGCTGCTCGCCGAGGGGTTCGCCGTCGCCCTCAACGGCCGGGACGAGGCGCGCTTGTCGGCGGTCGTACCTGGTCTAGAGGAGCGCTACCCCGGCCGTACCCTGGCTGTGCCGTTCGACGTCTCCGACCTGCGGGCGCAGCAGGACGCCGTCGCCAGGGTCCTTGACCGCTTCGGCCGCCTCGACCTCGTCGTCGCGAACGCCGGCGTCGGGGCCTTCGGCCCCGTCGACGAGTTGGACGAAGTCACCTGGCGGCGCGTCATCGATACGAACCTGACAGGCGTCTTCTTCACCGTGAAGGCCTCCGCGCCGGCGCTCAAGCAGACCGGCGGCATGATCGTCACGGTCGCCAGCCTGGCGGGCGTCAACTTCTTCGCGGGTGGCGCGGCGTACAACGCCAGCAAGTTCGGGCTGGTGGGGTTCTCGCAGGCAGCTATGCTCGACCTGCGCGAGCAGGGCGTGCGCGTGACCACCATCCTGCCTGGCTCTGTCGCCACCTCGTTCAACGACCGCACCGTCTCTGAAGCGGACAGCTGGAAGATCCAGCCCGAGGACATCGCCGAGACGGTCCTCTACCTGTACCGGATGCCCGCCAGGACGCTGCCTAGCAAGGTCGAGATCCGGCCCACCAAGCCGCGCCGCGGCTAGCCGGGCGGGCGGCCACGAGTGGGCCTCTACGACCTCCTCAGGCCGGTCCTCTTCCGTCTAGACGCCGAGCGTGCGCACGAGCTGACGCTGCGGGCGATGGCGTTGGCATCGCGGTCGCGGCTCGCACTCCGGACACTGCGATCGGTCTACGGCTCCCGCGCGACCACCCCCGGCCAGACAGTGGAGGCGTTCGGCCTGCGCTTCCCCAACCGCGTTGGCCTGGCCGCGGGCCTCGACAAGGACGGCCTGGCGGTTCCCGCCCTGGCCGCGCTCGGCTTCGGTTTCATCGAGGTCGGCACGGTGACGGCCGTGCCCCAGCCGGGCAACGAGCGGCCGCGGCTGTTCCGCCTGGTGGAGGACGACGCGCTCGTCAACCGCATGGGCTTCAACAACCGTGGCGCGGCCGCGTTGGCGAGGCGCCTGGCACGAGTGAGGAGCGCTCACGGCGCCTGGCTCCCGCCCATAGGCGTCAACGTCGGGAAGTCGCGGGTCGTGGCTGCGGAGGATACCCCGGCCGACTACATGGCTGCCCTTGGCGCCGTTTGGGACGTCGCGGACTACCTGGCCTTGAACGTCTCGTCGCCGAACACGCCTGGCCTTAGGGACCTGCAGGCCGCCAATCCCTTGAGAGCCTTGCTGGCCTCGGCTCGGGCCGTCGCCGAGGAGCGCGGGTCGAAGCCAGTGCTGGTGAAGCTCTCTCCCGACCTGAGCGAGGGTGCCTTGCGAGAGGCGGCCCGAGTCGCCGAGGGCGAGGGCGCAGCGGGGATCATCGTCACCAACACGACGGTGACGCGTCCGCCGCTGGCTAGCGAGCATGGCGGGCTCGAGGGCGGTCTCTCCGGTCGGCCCCTGGCACCCCTCGCTCTCTCCGCGCTAAGGACTCTGGTCGGCGCCACCAGCCTGCCTGTCGTGTCCGTCGGAGGGATCTTCAGTGCAGAAGACGTCGCCGAGAGGTTGGCGGCCGGAGCGACGCTGGTGCAGGTCTACACGTCGTTCGTGTATGGGGGTCCGGGACTCCTCTCCGAGCTCGCCGGGCACTGACCGCCGTCGGCACGTCCACGGTCCACGGTCGCCCGACCCCACGCCCTCTGAGGCTCCCAGCGAACGGCTAGACTCGCTGGCGAACCACAACGGGGGTGGGAGTCGTGTCGAGGCCACATGCGAACGTGACGACGCGTCTGCTGATCGAGACAGTCGTCCTGCTTACGGTGTGCGGGTGGTTGGCTGCCACGCTCGGAGGCGCCGTCCAGGCCAACGGCTGGTGGCTCGCCCTGTACCTGCCCCTGCTCGCGTTCCAGGCCCTACTGTTCCAGCGGCTGTACATCATCGGACACGAGGCGTCCCACAGGAAGCTCGTCCCGAAACGACCGGCGCTAAACGACCTCGTCGGACAGGCGATGCTCCTGCCCATCCTGATACCCGTCCGCATCTACCGTCAGGTGCACATGTTCCACCACGGCTTCAACAGGAAGGACCACCACACTTCGGCTCTGGACGTGTTCGTGTCGCCGTGGCCGGTGACGCCGCTCGTCCGCGGGTACTACACGGTGCTCTGGTACCTGGGCGTGTTCGCCGGTGGGTACTTCCTGCACTCGGTGATCTCGGTGATCGTGTTCCTCTTCGTGCCGACGCGGCACGCCGTGAAGCTCTCGCCAGCGTTCAAGAAGTGGACCAACAAGGACCGCAGAGCGGCCTGGCTGCAGCTCCTGGCATGTGCCGCGTTCGTCGTCGGCATCGGGCTGGCGCTTGGCTGGGGCACGTGGCGACTCGTATGGCTGTACCCGTTCCTAGCGTTCGCGTGGGTGTGGTCGCTGCTGGTGTACGTGTTCCATTACCACACAACCATCGGCGAGCACACGCGCTACAACGTGCGGGCGCTACACCAGCAACCTTTCTTCTCGTGGCTGCTCCTCAACTTCAACCAGCATGCGAGCCACCACATGTACCCGAACATCCCGTGGTACCAGCTGCCGGAGCGCAGGCAGGAGCTGCCGGAGGTCTTCGCCGAGAAGAACCAGGTGACGGAGTCCTACTGGCGAGCCATCCTCTACCAGCTGAGAGGACCGACGGTGGTGTACGCGGAGGACCGCGACCCCACGCCGCAGCTCTTCGTGCGCTGGGAGGACTGATGGCCAGCAGCGTGCGACCCGCTGACCTCGGCGACGTCGCCGCGCTTATGTCGATACGTTCCGCCCTGACGCCGCGCTGGCACGAGGCCTTCGTCCCAGCGGCCGGCGGTTTCCTGCTCGGGTCGAGCGACGACGCCTACCGAGCGCTCGTATCGAACGGCTGCGTCATGCTCGCCGAGACGGCCGGGAAGGTGACGGCGTTCTCGGTCGTCCTGCCAGACAGCGTCCTGCGATCGAGCGAGGTGTACGGCAAGCGCCACGACGCTGGCATCGCCCCGGAGTCAGTCGCACGCCTGGAGGGCGCACGGGTTGCGTACTTCGATCAACTCGCGGCCGTTCCCGGGCACGGTCCTGCCGCGACGATGCTGGCCTACCTCCACCTTCTCGACACGTGCAAGACGCACGACGCGGTCCTCGCAACGACGGTCATCGAGCCGGTCGTGAACCGCGCGGCGGTCCCGCTGCTCGAGGCCGTTGGGTTCAGGGCGGTCGGTTCCATCGCCGAGCACTATCCGGACGTCGGCCCGATCATGTCGCGGGTTCACCTGGTGGAGTCCGGCGCGGTGGCCGCCGCGGCCGCCAGTACGCGGGGTATGCGCTTTCAGCGGTGGGCGGCAGCCAGTCGGCGCGGAGACCTGAGTCGTCTAGCACCGGTCAGCGTCGGTAAGGTCCTCGAACCTCTGCGGCACGAGGAGAACCTGCTCGGCGAGATGCTCGATCCTGCTCGGTGATCGGGCGGGCCAAGCTCACCGACCTAGAGCCTAGTCCCGAGATGGTCGGACAGCCACTTGAGTATCTCCGCCACGGTTTCGACGTCGACGCTACCTGCTACCCCCTTGATCCTGCGCCTGTCGACCGTTCTCAACTGCTCGGTCATGGCGAAGCTCACGCGGTCGAGGGCCAGGTCTCCTCCCGATAGGCGCACGTGGTTTGGGAGGCCCCTGTCGCGGGTCGTCACGGGGACGACCATGATCACGTTGGGGATCACGGAGTTGTACAGACCGGATGACACGACCACGGCGGGGCGGCGCCCGGCTTGCTCGCTTCCCACAGACGGGTCTAGGTCGACCCATACCACCGCTCCTTGCGCGGTGAATACTTCAGTCATCAGTGAGGCCGTCACCCACGGTGGCGTCCCACGCTGCGATCTCGTCCAAGTAGTCGTCGTCCGATGCCAGCGACGCGTACGCCTCACGCACGCGCTCCCACCTCTGCCGCTTCTCGAGCTCGTCGAGGGCCTCGGCTAACAGCGCAGCCGACGTCACGCCTCTACGCTTGGCGGCCCGGCTGATCCGGTCGCGAAGGCCGATAGGCACCTTGATGGTCGTCACGGACATGCCGCGAGGATACTACAGGTATGACGGGGAGTATGCCACTTCAGCGGGCACGGGCCCTGCGGGAGCCTCGCGTCCCTATCAGTTGACGACCCGCCCGTCCGCCAGCTCGATCCGCCGACCCGCCCGCCCCGCCACGTACGGATCGTGCGTGATCAGCACCACGGTCACGCCCTCTTCGTTGGCCCGGTCGAACAACGCCAGTACCTCGTCGCGGCTGTTCGAGTCGAGGTTGCCCGTCGGCTCGTCCGCCAGTATCACGCTGGGGTTCGTGACTAGCGCTCGCGCTATGGCGACCCTCTGCTCCTGGCCACCTGAGAGCTCTCGCGGCAGGTGCTCCGCGTGCTCGAGCATGCCTACGGTGTCGAGAGCGGCGAGCGCCCGTTCGCGGCGGACAGGCGCGGGCACGGTCCTCTCGCCCCTGGCGTAGGCCAGCGGCAGCGCGACGTTCCGCCACGCAGGCAGGTGAGGGATCAGGTGGAAGCCCTGGAAGACGAAGCCGATGACCTCGTTGCGGATCGCGGACGCCGCGCGGTCGCTCAGGCTAGCCGCCTCGTGGCCCCCCAAGCGGTACGAGCCGGCCGTCGGACGGTCAAGCAGGCCGAGCAGGCTCAGGAGCGTCGACTTCCCAGAGCCGGACGGTCCGGTGATCGCGACGTACTCGCCCCTTCGTATCGTCAGGTCCGCGTCCACGAGGGCGCGGACCTGCCTCGCGCCCTTGCGGTGCATGCGCGTCAGGCCCGCGGTGCTTAGCAGCACGTCCGCGCCGCCGTTCGGTTCGACTGTCGCTACCTGATCTGCATGCATGCGTGCCCCTCTCCGTACGTCCCCCTGAGGGAGTCCTCCGACCGGTCCACCTAGAACAGCCCGAAGCGAAGCAGGCCCTGCATCAGGGTGGCCTGGCTCGCCAGGTTGCTGGGTGACGCCGCGTAGGCGCCGACCGGAGCGCCGCTGTCGTCGAAGAGGACGAGGATCGTCGCGGCGTGCCTGACGAAGCCCTTCACCCAGTCCGGTATGGCCGCGCTCAACTCCGCGTCCGCCTCGACGCCCTTCGCCGCCAAAGCGGCCGCGTGCTCCTCGCTCGTCACGTACTCGGCACCGTCCGCCGTGACCGTGTCGCTCGCGATAACAAGCAGAGGGACCTCGGTGTTCGCCCTGCCGAGGATCGCCAGCGCCTGCGTCACGGCCGCGTCGACGGGCACTGGCTCGCGGAACGCGTACGGCATCAGCACAGCGAAGTACCTGCCTGACAGGCCGTTCGCCTCCAAGATCCCTTCCGGCATGACCATCGTCTGGGGTTCGTCGATGTCGCCTGCGAGGCAGGCCCGCGTGAAGCGCCCGAGCGACGCGTCTGTCGGCTCGAAGTCGCGCCTGCCCCGCGCCCAGCCCAGGATCCTCTCGTCGTTCGCGCAGAGGATGATCTCGACGGGGCTGATGAACTCGGTGCCGAAGATCGTCTGCCTGCTGGCCGCGAACTGGGGGATGATGGCTTCGAGGTCCCAGCGCAGGACGATCCCCTCAGGGTCGACGAGGAAGTCGTAGCCGGTGGCGATCAGCTCCTCGGTCGTCGTCGGGAAGATGGGCACCTCGGCCCACCCCATGTTCCTGGCATCGATGATGCGCGTCTCCGGCGTGCCCCACTGAGTCGCGACGAAGATCGGTGTCGGGCCGCCCACCTCCGCAGCCGCCTTGGCGATCACCTCGAACCGCTCCCGGTACATCGAGGTGTCGCTCGAGTAGTACTCGTTGTTGATCGTGTAGTTCGAGTCGATGCTCTGAACGTAGACAACGGTCGGCTGACTGCCCGCGGGAAGCGCGTCCAACGCGCCGAGCGCCGCCATCATCTGGCCGGGCTCACCGAGCATCCCGCGATGTACGCCCAACGTGTCGACGTACACCACGGCTTGGGCCAGGGCGGGCTGGACTGCCAAGATCGTGACCGACAGGAGCGCCGAGAGGACGACGCGGCGTGCGGGCCTGTGGCGGGACATGTTCACTCCTCCTTGAGCACGCTCCAGGGAGGCGAGCGGCTGAAAGTGGTGACGGGAACGGCGACGGCGAGGAGGGCGGCCGCGATGGCGACGGCCAGCACGAGCACCGCGCGACCTAGCGGCATCACGAAGTCCCAGGGCGCCAACGTCGAGACCCAGTAGACGGTCGCGACTGCCAGCACGAGCCCGACCAGAGCCGCGTACGTCGCGATCTTGAGTGCTGCCGCCGTCGAGACGGCCGCGAGCCGCGCCACCGTGGCCCCGAGCGCCCGTTTCAGGGCGAGCTCAGGCCGCGCCCTCACGAGGCGCACCGTGACGATCGAGGCCAGCCCGGCGGCGCCGACGATCAGGGACAACCAGGCCACCGTGCTCCAGGCCGCGGCGACGTCGGCCATGGTCGATCTGACCTGGCTCAGGTCGCCCGCCGGCTCGTACACGACTGCGGGAGCGTACTGCCCCTGGTAGCGCTCGTCGATCACCTTCCGTATCTGCGCGACGACCGCCTCGCGGTCAGCGGCGGGGTCCAGCCTCACGTGGAAGTCGCGCACCAGGGCGCCGGCCATCGGCGGCGGGTCCGGCGGCCGCAACCTCACGATCATCCCGTCCGTCAGGTCGCCCATGGACGTGAACGGCTGGCTGGCGTAAACGCCGACGACCGTCACCTCCTGCGCGTTGGGGTCGACCTCGCCTATGCCCACCGGCCGGCCGAGCGTGATGGTTCGCCCCACGACCTCTTCCAAAGGCACGCCCGGGTAGACCAGCTCCGCGATCGACGTCCCGATGATCGTCTCGTTCTGAGCCACTGGCGTGCGGCCGTGCGCGATAGGCCTCGGGAAGGTCTCGAAGAACCCAGGGTCAACGCGCGCGCCCGCAGTCGGCCTGGCGGTCTGGCCCTCCGGACCGACTAAGACAAGCGACGTGTTCTCGGTTATGGACAGGACAAGCTCCTCGACGCCGGGCACCGCCGCGACCGCCGCCGCGTCCTGTTCGTCGATGGGCGGTGGCGGGTAGATCGACGCCCTGCTGCCGGGCGGCTGCTGGTTGCTTAGCACCAATCGGTCGCCGCCTATCTCGTGGAGGCGCTGCTGGAACCAGGTGTTGGTACCTGCCCCTATCGAGGTAGCCACCATGAGTGCCAGCACGCCGGCCGCCATGCCGGTCAGCGCGACGCCCTCCCACACCGGCGGCGACAGCTCCTCGCGCAACGCCCGGTAGATGGGCAGCCGCAACGTCCATGCCGCAGGGACGGCCGCCGAGAGGAGCGTGACGACGAGCCCCGCGCCGACGCCGTAGAGAAGCGCCTCCGGCGTGAACGGCACCCCTTCGCCGCCAACGCGCACGAACCGGTCGGCCACCGGCCACAGCGCCAGGCCGAGCGCCGTGCCGACGCCGCCGACGAGCAGCCCGTCGGCCGCGACCTCTAGCGCGATGCGCGCACGCGTGGCACCGAGCGCCCTGCGCACCGCGAGTGGCCGAGCCCGGTCCGCGGCGCGCAACCCGAGGGCGTTCGCCAGGTTCCCGACCGTCGCCACCAGCGCCAGCACGACGATCCACGTCGAGCCGCGTGTCAGCTCGTCCGCTACCTCGCTTCTGAACCTGTACTGCGAACCGAGCCACTCCCCTGCGGTGACGACCTCGTTGACTTGACCGATGGGCAGGCTGTCCAAGGCTGCCCGAACCTCGCGAAGCGCCGTGGCGCCCTCTCCGGGCTCATGTCTCACGAACGCGTAGGTACCAACAGGCCGCCCGAAGGGCGAGCCGCCGACCATCGTTCCGGAGTCCGGGACCAACGCCGAGACGGGTAGCCTCGAGACCGGGAACTCGACGACCCCTTCGGGCAACGGTCCCACCACCCCGACGACCCTCGCCACGATCCCGAACCCGAGGTCCACCACCTGACCGACGGCTGCTTCGGCTCCGCCGTACAGCTCCGTGGCGATCGTAGAACCTAGGACGGTGACCGGCAGGCCGAGCTCCCTGTCGTCGACCGTCAGCGCGCGGCCGGCGCTGAGTTCGAGGCCGAGCACGTCGAAGACCTGCTCGGTGACGGCGGTCCGCGTGATCCGCACGTTGCCGTCAAGCGCGGTAGAACTCTCACCGAAGTAAGCGACGTCCGCAACGCCCGGCAGGCCGAGGAAGGAGGCTGCCTCCTCGCGTGTGATGCCCCCGTTCTCCTGCCCCGGCTCGAGGATCGAGTCGTCGCCACCGGTGCCCAGGTACCGGACCACCAGAACGTCGGGAGCGAAGGTGGCGGCCAACTGATCTATCTGCTGGCGCTGCCACTCGCGGATGGCCATCACGGTCGTGAACGCCGCGACGCCGAGAGCGACCGATAGGACCGCGATGATCGTCTGCGTGCGTCTCATTCGGGTTGCCGTTCCGTCCAGGCGCCCGTGCTGAAGAGTTCCTCATCGGTGGCGGCGCATTCGGCCAACCCTTCCAACACGCCGCGCCAGTGCTTCTGGCCGCCCGCAGGGACCATCCTCGCGACCACATTGCCGTGCCGTGTCATTTCCCCTTTCCGACCCGCTGCGACCTCATCCAGGAGGGCGAACCGTCGCGCCTCGACCTTTGCGGCCGTGATCGGCTTGGTCACCAGGTCATCCTATCTGCCTCTGGCGCGAGCCAGCAGGTCGGAAAGCTGCAAGCGGCCTGCCCACTTATCGAGGTAGGCGTCATCGAGGAGCGCTCCCTGAACCTTCACGAGACCGGTGATGTCACCCCATTGACGGTCCGAGGTCTCGTCACCGAGCCGGTACCAGAGCAGCTTGTGGAGCAGCGTGTCTTCGGCGCTGGCGAACCTGAGCTCGAAAGGACCGCCTGGTCTCTCGATCGTGACAGCTTGTGCACGCCGCATCTCTTCGGCTGACCATTCGTCGTCCGACATGATGAACACGTCGAGCTTGAACATGCTCTCACGGTGAAATACGTTGAAGGTCCCACGCCTCTGCGCGGCCTCGCGGGCCATGCTGATGTCCACATAGAAGTCACTGGCGAGTCGTCGTATGAACTCTTCGGCACGCGCGACGTCCAGGTCCGCCACGATGTCGGCATCCAAGGTCGCCCTTGGGATCCCGTACTTGGAGCTAGCCAACGAGCCGCCCACCAGGTAGTCGATGCCCAGCTCATCCAGTACCTGCGCGACCGCGGCGACCACTTCGAGCGGGTCCGTGAGCATCAGAAACCGTGCTGCTCGACGTCCCAGTCGAAGCCGCGCTTCATCACGGCCGGTGGGGTCCAGCGTGAAGCAGCCCGCATGAGATGCTCGCGCTCGCTGTCTCCCGGGTACCGAGCGCGAACGTCAGACAGGGCGAGTTCCCTGACGGCGGAGGACAGCGCGCCGGCGAGCATCAGCTTCTGGCTAGAAGACATGGCACGGAAGCCTTCGATGAGTAGTGCCTCGCTCCTGGGGTCGGTGTCGTTCGGTGGGGCTCGGCGCATCTCGTGCAGTCTACCGACGTCCATAAAGCCATTGGTTTAGGCTCGACTCAATGGCACCCGGCTCTTGGATGATCATCAGGGCAACGACAGTGCTCGTCGCGCTCTTCGCGGCGTTGGCACACGCACAGGAGAGCCAACCGACGAGCCCGAGCGTCTTCCTGTCGACGGACGCACTGTTTCGCTCGAAAGGTGAGGTCCAAGACCAGGTCGCGCTGCACGAGGTTCTATCCGACGTCGGCGCCCTTCCCGACCACGACGAACCGACTGTCATCCTCATCCGCAGCGTCGACGCGTACTGGGGCGACCTCAGGTGGGCGGAAGACGTCCGCGAGCGCGAGCTGGCCCGCTTGGCGACGATCCGTACGAACACCGCCGTGAACGATGGCGCGATGCCCATCCTCGTACTCGCTCCTGACGGCACTCCCGAGAACATGGAGCAGCGCGTCAGCATGTTCGGCTACCAGCAGAGCGCGTTCCCGTCCACGCCGGGCGAGTTAGTGGAGGCTGGGCTCGACTGGCTTGCTGACCCGGAGGGCTTCGACCTCCGCTGGGACCGTGAGGGCCTCATCGCGAACCACGTCTCGCAGCGCTGGACCCTGTTCGGGGTCGAGCACGTCGGCGCCCTCGACATGGTGATCTGCTCGGACCGCACGGAGGTCCGCGGTTGGGCGCGCGGTTATCAAGACACTCAGGCTTCGGACGCGTCGCTCGGCAGGTTCGTGCAGCGTTGCGTGAACCACGAGTTGGCGCTCCCAGCCGACCGCAAGCTCGCACCGGAGCTCACGGCGGAGCTCGGTCCAGATGGGTCGTGGTTCGCCCTCCTCCTCCCCCGCTACACGTACCCATGGCTGGAGGAGGCCGTCGCCCTCGCCGAGAGGTCCCTGGCGATCGCTGACCCGTCGGTGCCGCTACACGTGATCGCCACCGAATCCATCACCCCAGAGCACGACCGCATCGTCCCAGCGGACGAGCACAGCGCGCTGCTCGAGGAACGCGGCGTCCCCGTGGATATCGAGCTTAGCCGTAGGCTCCCCGCTTGGATCGCCGACTACACTACCGGCGGCGCCTCGCTACTGCTGTTCGACCCGAACGGCCGACTCGTCGAGTCGTTCTTCGCGACGAACGCGACCATCGACGGCATCAAGACGTTGACAACCACGCTCGTCGAGGCTGGGTTGTTCTAATCCGGATCTCTGCGCGGGTCCCCTGGCGCTACCTGCGCGGCGTCCACTTCACCTCGTCCACCCCGGCCCGCACGTTCGCGACGCGGGCGAGAGTGAAGAGCAGGTCGGAGAGCCGGTTGAGCACGATCAGGACCTGGGGGTTGATGTCCGCCTCACGCGAGAGCGTAAGGGTCTCGCGCTCCGCCCGGCGCACCGTGGCGCGGGCGAGCTGCAGCGCCGCCGATGCCTGGGCACCGGCCGGCAGAACGAAGTTGGTGATGGGCGGCAGCTCCTCGGTGAGCTCGTCGATCAGTCGCTCTAGGCGCTCCACGTCCCCCTCGTCGACCGGCGTCACGTACGAGCGGGTCTTGACGTCAAGTGGCGTCGCGAGGTCGGCGCCCAGGTCGAAGAGCAGCGACTGAAGCGCCTGAAGCTCGTCGTCCAGGACGCGCAGGGGCGAGCCATCCGGCTCCGTCAGCAGCGCCGCTCTAGCCAGGCCGAGCGCCGAGTTCGCCTCGTCCACCGCCCCGTACGCTGCCACGCGGGCGTCGTCCTTCTGCACGCGGCCGCCGCCGAACAGGGCCGTCGTGCCGTCGTCGCCGGTGCGGGTGTAGACCTTCATGCCTCTGTCGCCTCCACTGGTGGACCACTCGCGTCGCCCGCCCCGAAGCGCCGCGCCACGTACTCATCGAGCATCGCGTTGAACCGCGGCACGATGTCGTCGCCCTGCAACGTCGTGACCAGCTTGCCATCCTGGTAGACGGGTGCCCGCGGCGACTCGCCCGTGCCAGGCAGGCTGATGCCGATGTCGGCGTGCTTTGACTCGCCCGGTCCGTTCACGACGCAGCCCATGACTGCGACCTTGAGGTGCTCCACGCCCGGGTAGCGCTGTTGCCAGACGGGCATCTGGGCCTTGAGGTAGGCCTGCACGTCGCGTGCCATCTCCTGGAACAGGGTGCTCGTGGTGCGGCCGCAGCCGGGGCACGCCGTGACGCTGGGAGCGTAGCGGCGGATATCGAGCGACTGGAGGATCTCCTGCGCGATCTCGACCTCGCGCTCGCGCGGCGCGCCCGGGTCGGGGGTGAGCGAGACGCGGATGGTGTCGCCGATGCCCTCGGTGAGCAGCGGCGAGAGCGCCGCCGTGCTGGCGACCGCGCCGCGCACGCCCATGCCGGCCTCCGTCAGGCCCAGGTGCAGCGGGTAGTCGCACCTCGCGGCGAGGCGGCGGTAGACGTCCCATAGGTCGCGCACGCCGGAGACCTTGGCGCTGATGATGATGTGGTCGTGCGACAGGCCACGCTGCTCCGCCAGCTCCGCGGAGTCGAGGGCGCTCCTGAGCATCGCCTCTACGAGCACCTCGCGCGCGTCCTGCGGCTCGGCCAGGCGCGCGTTCTCGTCCATCAGCGCGGTCAGCAGGTCCTGGTCGAGAGAGCCCCAGTTGACCCCGATGCGCACGGGCTTGTCATTCGCTATCGCCACGTCGATGATCGTCAGGAAGTTCTCGTCGTGGCGCTTTCTGGGGCCCACGTTGCCCGGATTTATCCGGTACTTGTCGAGCGTCCGGGCGGCATCCGGATGGTCGACGAGCAGCTTGTGTCCGTTGAAGTGGAAGTCGCCGACCAGGGGCACGTGCGCTCCCATGTCGAGGAGCCTGGCGCGGATCTCAGGCACTGCCCTGGCTGCGGCGTCGTTGTTGACAGTCACACGCACGATCTCGCTGCCGGCCGTCCAGAGGTCGTAGACCTGGGCGGCCGTGCCGGCCGCGTCCGCCGTGTCCGTGTTGGTCATGCTCTGCACGACGACCGGGTGGCCGCTGCCTACCGGTACGCCACCGACCCAGGTCGTCGGGGTGCTGCGTCTGAGGGTCAGTTCCACGTGCCGCAGGATACCTGTGCCGCGCACCCCTACCGGTTCGCGAAGACCAGTGCGGGACTAAGGTCCGTTGAGCAGCCGGAGGACATCAGGCAGTAGTTCTCGGTTGCAGCTTATGCCGGAGCCGCCATGGATGCCCGGTCTCCCCTGCAGGTCGCCGAACCAGCCGCCGGCCTCCTCCAGGACCACCCCGAACGGGCCGGCGTCGTGCGGGGCCAGGAAAGGGTCGATCATCACCTCTACCCGCCCGGTCGCAACGCAGGCGTGTCCGTAGGCGTCTGACCAGCCGGGGCGGTGGTACGTGGCGTCCATAAGTCGCTGCCAACCTGCCGTCATGCCGGCCTTCTCGAACGAGGCCGCGTCGGTGAACGCGACCATCGCCTGCGTCAGGTCTGTCGTCTCGCGCACCCGCACGGGGCGGCCGTTCAGGAACGCTCCCCCACCGCGCGCCGCGTAGACGATCTCACCGAGGGCTGGGAAGTTGGCGGCGCCGACGACGACCTCGCCGTCCACCTCGAGCGCCAGCAGGTTGGCGTACAGGGGCACCCCTCGCATGAAGCTCTTCGTGCCGTCTATCGGGTCTATGTACCAGCGGGCGCCGGCTCCCTCGTTCGAGAGGCCGTGCTCCTCGCCCTGTACGCCGTGGTCGGGGAACGCCGCCTCCAGCCGAGAGCGGATCAGCTCCTCCGCCCGGACATCGGCCTCGGTGACAGGCGACGCATCGTCCTTCTCACGCACGTCGAGCGCCCTCCCGAAGTAGCCGAGGGTGAGACGACCCGCGTCGTGGACGGCCTCCAGGCATACGGCCAGCGCTTTATCCAGGTCCATGCGGTGCTACCATACAGCGCCATGTTGAAGACCAGGGAGCAGCTCGAGAACGACGAACGGCAGGCGTTGGCACCGTACGCCTGCCTGGCGGCGGGCTCCCGTGGCCGCATCCACGAGGAGAGCGAGAGCTCCCACCGCACGGCCTTCCAGAAGGACCGGGACAGGGTGCTTCATACGAGCGCGTTCCGGCGGCTGGAGTACAAGACCCAGGTCTTCGTCAACTACGAGGGCGACTACTACCGCACCCGCCTGACTCACACGCTGGAGGTCGCGCAGGTGGCGACCAGCATCGCACGGGCGCTGGGCCTCAACGAGGACCTCGCCGAGACCATCGCTCTGGCCCACGACCTCGGGCACCCTCCGTTCGGGCACTCAGGCGAGAAGGCCCTCAACGAGCTGACCAAGCCCATCGGCGGGTTCGACCACAACCGCCAGAGCCTACGCATCGTGACGCAGCTCGAGCGCCGCTACCCGAACTTCGCAGGTCTCAACCTCACGTGGGAGACCCTCGAGGGGATCATGAAGCACGAGACCGAGTACGACGTGCCTGATCCCGACTGGGAGCCGGACGCCCAGCCCTCGCTCGAGGCCCAGGTCGTCAACGTCGCGGACGAGGTGGCGTACAACGCGCACGACCTGGACGACGGGCTGAGGTCAGGGCACCTGACTCCCCGGCAGGTGTACGAAGTGCCGGTCATCGGCGAGCTGATGCGCCGGCTAGGCATCGACCCGAACACCTTCGACAAGTACGACCGCTACACGCTCATCCGAGAGCTGCTGGGCGACGTGATCACCGACGTCGTGGTCGCGACCGACGCACGTCTGAAGGACGTCGGCATCCAGAGCCTCGAGGACGTGAGGGCCCACGACAGCAAGCTCCTGTCGGCCTCAGAGGCGATGGCGACGCGGTTGAAGAACCTCAAGTCGTTCCTTTACGAGAACTTCTACTTCCACTTCCGGCTGATCCGCATGTCACGAAAGGCGCACCTGGTGTTGGAGAGGCTCTACGGGGCCTACGTACAGACGCCCACGATGCTGCCGCCCGACGTCCAAAGCGAGGCCGAGGAGGAGGGCATCGAGAGGGCCCTAAGCGACTACCTGTCTGGCATGACAGATCGCTACGCGAACGAGGAGTACCGCAAGCTGTTCATCCCGTCTGAACTGACCTGAATACCGCGCCAGCTAGACCTGTCTGTCCGATGCCCAGCGCCGGTTCACTCCGTCCGGCGCGCAACCCCTATCAGCGTGCCGTCTTGGACGTCGCGTACCCACGCCACTCCGTACCCGCTGCGCAGGACCCTGACGAGCGTCCACGGGCTCGTCAGCGCCTGGGTCGTCATGGCACCATCGGAGGGCTCGGTGAACGCGACGTCGACGTAGAGCTCGCCCCTCTCCTCCACCACCCTGCGGGCCTGTACCGCGTGACCGCCGGTCGTCTGCTGGCCCTGGAAGATGGCGATCAGGGTCTCGCGCTCGAAGTCCACAGCCGGCAGCAGAGGTGCCTGCAGCTGTGTCGCGTGAACCCGCGTCCAGAACGACACGAGCTGCTGCTGGTTGGTGATGAGCTCGAAGCGCGGCGCCGAGACTCCCGTCGCCTGGCTGCCGCTGGCGACCGTCTCCCACGTCAGCTGTTCTGGGGACGGCCTGAACGCGCCCTCATCGGTAGCGATCTCGTGCTGGACGTACAGCCCGGTGCGCCTATGCTCCGTCAGGCCATCGATGGCGTGCGCCGGCAGCGACTCCTCAGGCAGTTCGACCAGCACGAACGGTCCACCGGCTTCGAGCGCCGCCGCGAGAGCGTCGGCCTCGTCGTTGGTCAGCTGACCGATCCCCCTCATCGCGTTCAGCCTGGGACGCGGGACCACACGTTGCGTCACGCCCGGAGCACCGTCCTGGACGAGTGAGAGGTAGCTGCCGCCGTCGTAGTAGACGACCTCGCCGACGTCGGCGTTGATCGTCAGCTGCATGTCGGTCGTCAGGGGGATGCGGCTCACCGTGGCCGGAACGGCGTCGAGCGGCTCCGCAGACACCCTGGCGTACGGCCGCCCGTCCACCAGGAGCGCGCCCGGCACCGCGAACTCGCCGGAGCGCCTATCGTCGGAGCCTGGCGCGTCATCCAGCTGCACGGTCCCTCCGTCGTATGAGAACTGCCCAGGGCCGCCGTAGAAGTACGTGAGGCGGACCGACTCGTCGCCGTAGATGAAGACGTCGGAGGCGCTCCTGTCAGCCTCGGGCTCGCAGGCGGCCAACAGCATGACGATCAGCACAGTGCCGACGAACGAGGCTGCGCGCATGGGGCGCATGCTATCACCGGCCGTCTGAGAGCCCGCTGAAGCTATGCTGGCCGAGTGGCACGCGCGGCGGAACGCGTCCTGATCCTCTCCGCATCCATCGGTGGGGGTCACGTAGCGGCCGCCAAGGCGCTCGTCGCGGCCTTCGCGGAGCTGGGCGCCGAGGCACGCCACGTCGACCTCCTCGAGCACACGGCCGCGCCCTTCAGGCGGCTCTACCGTCAGGCGTACTTCGACCTGGTCAGGAACGTGCCTGACCTGGTCGAGTGGTTGGGCCGTCGCCTAGACAGGCGCCCTACCGAGGCGCTCTCCGTGCAGCGCAAGCTGCGTGCGAGGGTGGTGAGGATGCTGTCCTACGAGATGCCACGGATCATCGACCGGTTCGCACCCGCCGCCCTGCTCCACACGCACTTCCTAGGGCCAGAGGTCATGGCCGGCCGGATGCGCCGTCGTGCTCCGCTACCGCAGGCCGAGGTCATCACCGACTACTTCGCCCATAGCCTCTGGCTGCAACCAGGCATCGCGCGCTACTACGTCGCCGCCCCGGAGGTGAAGGCGCACCTGGAGTCCACGGGGGTCGACTCCGGTCGCATAGAGGTGACCGGGATCCCGATCGACCCGAGGTTCGCGAGGTTGCCCACCAAGCAGGACGCCAGGCACCAGTTGGGCCTCGATGCCGACAGGCACGTGCTGCTGCTCATGGCTGGCGGGCTGCCCGAGGGAGACCTGAGGGCGATCCTCAAGCAGCTGAGTGCCCTGAGATGGCCGCTCCATGTCGAGGTGGTGACGGGCCGCAGCGAACGGCTGACGCGGTCAGCCCAGGAGGCGACTGCCGATCACACCAGCCCCGTGCGGTTCCGGGTGCACGGCGTCGTAGACGACGTGCCCGTGCGGATGGCAGCGGCCGACCTGGCGCTGACCAAGCCGGGTGGTCTCACCACCACCGAGGCCCTGGCCGCGCATCTCCCACTGCTGCTCATGAGCCCCTACCCGCTTCAGGAGGAGGCGAACGCGGACTTCCTGCTCGAGAACGGCGCAGCGGCCCGCGTAGAGCCGCTCTCGACCTTCACGTTCAAGCTCAGGCGTCTGCTCGATGAGCCCGAGCGTCTGGGCGCGATGCGAACGGCCGCAGCCAGGCTGGCACGGCCGGACGCCGCGCACCGGGTCGCCAGTTCCGTCTTCACCGAGCTGATCGACATCGGAGCGGATAGGCGAGGGTGAGGCGCATGCACGCCTCGACCTGCACCGACGCCGTCGCCACGACGACACGGCGGCGGGACGGCGCGCGCTCGCCAGTCGTCGCTCTGGCGACGCTGCTGCTCCTGGTCACGGTGTCGATGGCGATAGCCGCGCCGCCTATGGGCACAAGCCAGGTCTCCGCCGAAGAGCGTCCCACCGACCCCGGCGGACCGACCCGCGTACAGGTCGACGTCCTCGTCTACGGCAGCGAGCCCGAGGCCATCATCGCAGCCGTCGCCGCCACCGAGGAGGGCGCCGAGACACTGTTGGTGACCCCAGACGACCGCTTGGGTGGGCTCTTCGTGCTCGGAGAGCTCAACGTCCTCGACCTCAAGACACAGCCGCACGACTACCAGCGGGGCCTGTTCGAGCGCTGGTGGCGGATGGTGGGCCGCGGAGAATCGTTCGACGTCGAAGACGCCGAGAGGGCCTTCACGGAGCTGTTGGCCACGGCCGGCGTCAGGGTGGTGCGGTCAGTCACGGACGTCAGTCCCGTGACCGACGCTCCCGGCGTGCTCTCTGGCATCGACTTCGAGGCAGGTGAGGGCCGGCGGTTCGAGGTTCGCGCGGCCCACGTCATCGACGGCACGGCCGACGCCGACCTCGCGGCGGCAGCGGGCGCCGGCTTCGACGTGGGTTGGCGGGCGTTCGGCGTCGACATCCGCCAGGCGGACACGCTGGTGCTGCGCGTCGCAGGCGTCGACTGGCAGGCCCTGACCCAGGGCGTGAGGTCTCGCGGTCGCGACTATGCGGTCGCCAAGGACGACGTCGTCTGGGGCCACTTCGGCTCGGTGCCGGCCCGGTACGAACCGAGTCGTTCGGGCCTGAGGCTAAGGGGCCTCAACCTGGGCCTGCAGGACGACGGCACCGTGCTGGTCAACGCCCTGCTGATCTACGGCATCGACCCGCTCAGGCCCGAGAGCCTGGCGGAGGGGCGCGACCGTGCCGTGGCCGAGGGACCGAGCATCGTCGCCTACCTCGCGCAGCACGTGCCCGGGTTCGAGGACGCGGTCTTCGCCGGCGGCGCCGAGAGGCTGTACGTGAGGGAGAGCCGTCACCTGCATGCCCGTTGCGTGCTGTCGGCAGCCGACGTCTTCGACAACCGCGTGACACCCCAGGACGTTGCGGCCGGCGGCTACCCCCTCGACGCGCAGTCGATGACGCCATCAGACACCGGTTTCGTGTGGGGCAACCCCGAGATGTACGGGGGCAGGCTTTGCATGCTGGTGCCGCTCGGTGGGCCGTCTGGACTGTGGGTCGTGGGCCGCAGCGCGGGCTACGACCCGGTCGCGTTCGCCAGCGCGCGCGTCGTCCCGTTCGGCATGGCCATGGCGGAGGCGGCAGGCGTGGCGGCGAGCGTCGCAGTGAGTCGCGGCGTGAGCGCCCAGACCGCGGCGCTCGACTCCGTACTGATAGCGGCGGTCCGCGAGCGCCTTTCCGAGCGCGGGGCCTACCTGCCCGCGGTGCGACCCCGTCCACCGCTAGGGCCGTTCGAACACGACCACTACGACGCGTTCCGCGTGATGGTAGGTCGTGGCCTGGCCGTTGGCGGCTACGAGAACGACCCCCGCCTGGACAGGGCAGCTACGACGCTCTCCTTCACGTACCTGCTGGCCAACGTCGCGACGAGGTTCCACTTCCAGGCTGCGGTGGCCCAGCAGCTGGTAGACGTGGCGCCCGAGATCGCCCCACTCGACGCCGCCTTGACGCCCGAGGTGGCCGCGGCACTCATGAGTGAGGCCGCCTGCCTGCTGGGGGCCTGCCCTGCGCAGGCAGGCTGGGAGGGGCTACACGCGGCCGGGCTGGCGTGGAGCGAGTCGCCGCCACACGGCACGCTTGCCCAGGGTCAGGCGTACGAGCTCGCGGCTGCCCTGGCGAGGGCCGCCGGGCGCTGACCTATCGGTCCTGCCTGAGTTGGTCGACGAACTGTCTGGCTGTCCGCCCCGAGTAGCCGTTGCCCCTGTCGGCGAAGCGCAGCGCCGCTTCGTCCAGCACCTCCGACTCCACGGCGTGCTTCCCGGCGAGGGCGTGAACCAGCTCGAGGTAGCGCCTCTGCGTCGCGTCCGGGAAGGTCACGACGAGCCCGAACCTGTCCGACAGCGCCAGCCTCTCGTGCTGAGTGTCCCAGCGACTGACGTCCTCGTCCTCCGGGCTCGGCCTGTCTGCGAAGCGCTCGCGTAGCAGGTGGCGCCTGTTGCTGGTCGCGTACACCACGACGTTGTCAGGGCGCGCGGCGAGGCCCCCCTCTAGCAGCGACTTGAGCGGCCGGTAGGCAGGGTCACCGTCCTCGAACGACAGGTCGTCGACGTAGACGACGAACCCCTGAGGCTTGCCTCTCAACAGCTCTAGTAGTTCTGGCAGACCGCCGAGCGCGGCGGTCCTCACCTCGACGAGCCTCAGACCCCGTTGCGCGTACCGGGTAAGCAGCCCGCGGACGGCGGTCGACTTGCCGCTGCCGCGCGCACCGTAGAGGAGGACGTCGTGAGCGGGCGCGCCGGCCAGTAGCGCCTCGGTGTTCGACGCCAGCCGGCCAAGCTGGGAATCGAGGCCGAACAGGCCGGACCAGTCCGGAAGGTCAGGAACGGGCACGGGCGATAGGCGCGCGCCGTCCCACGTGAGGGCAGGGTGCAACGCGCCCGGCCCTCCCCCGAGCTCGCGAACGGCGCCCAAGTAGCCACCCATCAGTCGCTCCACGTCGCCCGACAGGAGGGCGGCGACCATGGTCCGAACGACCGGGTGGTCGCTCCGTACGCCGATGTCGGTAATCGTTGGCGCGTCGAACCCGACCGCGGATGCCTCTGCAACGAGGTCGCGTCGCGCGAGCCGGGTCAAGGTCGCTAGGTCGCGGCGCAGCAACTCCAAGGCTCCATCGCCGTGTCCGTCGCCGCGTGCGCCCCCCGCCGCCAGCGCTCGTGGCGGCTCGCTGCTTAGGAGGTCGATGGCGATGGCTTCAGCCACGGACGGCGCGCCCCGAGCGACAAGGCGCCTGGTCACCCGGGCGTACTTGCGCTCTACGACCCTGAAGTCAGGGGCATCCTCGGTCAACGCCCTGTCCAGCGATAGCAGGGCCCGCCACCAGTCGGCGACGAGGAAGGAGAACGGTAAGTAGAGCACCGTCATGCCAGCGGTCTGGCCGGACTTTCCACGGCCCGCGGAGCTACCTCACCGCTAGCTATGAGTGTCTCAAGCAGCCGTGCCATGGCGGCCGCTCCGGCCGCCAGTGACTGGGGCGAGCGGTGGAAGTCCCACCAGGCGACGCCCGGGTCGACCGAGACCAGGTACGCCCCCCGCGGCACCTTCACGGGCCGGCTGTAAGAGCGGGCCGAGATGGCCAGGCCTCGCAACAGCCGACGCACCGCGCCGACCGGCGGCAGTCGTCCCGTGCGGCGGTAGTGTGCCCTGCCAGCGCGCGAAGCGGCGTACCGCCTCACGGCCCTTACGAACCGTGACCCCTCCACCGACACGCCGGCGTGCACCCCGACCATCAACGGCACTCCCAGGGTCGAGAGCGCCCTGAACGGGACGGTCTCGACGAGACCGCCGTCTATCAACACCTCGCCGCCGATGGTCACCGGAGCGAACACGCCTGGCAGGGCGCAGGACGCACGCACCGCTTCGGCGATCGACCCGCTCCTCAGCACGCGAAGGCGCCCAGATGCTAGGTCGGTGCAGGCTATGGCGAGCGGCAACCTGACGTCGTCGAACGTTGCGCCCATGAAGAACTTGCGGTCCAGCCACCGTGCCAGCCGCTTCCCGCTCATCAGCCCGCCCTCGTGCCAGCCGAAGTCGATGCCCTGCAGCCACAGCTCGGTGAGGTCCTGCGCCCTCACGACCCTCTCGATCTCGAGCGCCGGGCCGCCCAGCGCGTAGAGGGCCGCGATCACGGCACCGTAGCTGGTACCGGCGACACCCGCGACCCTGAGACCCGCAGCCTCGACGGCCTTGAGCGCGCCGACGTGCGCGACACCCCTGGCAGCACCACCGCCTAGCGCGATGCCGACCGATCGGTGCGTGACCGACGCCTGTGACATACGCAAGATGGTACACCGCGAGGCTCGAGAAGCCGAGTGTCGAACTTCGAAGAAAGCCCGACCAGGACGCGAACTAGCGTCGTGGGCGCCCACCCTGGACGAGGTGTGCGGTGGTACACTCCCGCAAGATGTCCGCCCTGTACCAGCGTGCCCGCCCCTTCACCTTCGACCAGGTCGTGGGGCAGGAACACGTCAAGGACGTCCTTGGTTCGGCCGTCGCACGTGGCATGACAGGGCACGCTTACCTCTTCTCGGGCCCGCGCGGCGTCGGCAAGACGACCACGGCGCGGCTGATGGCCATGGCGGTCAACTGCGAGCGGGAGGACCCTGCCCAGAGGCCGTGCGGCGAGTGCGAGTCCTGCCGCCTGGTGAGGAACGGGTCTCACCCAGACGTCGTCGAGCTCGACGCCGCCTCCAACAACTCCGTGGATGACGTCCGCGCGTTGCGGGAGCAGGTCGGCCTCGCCAGCCTGCGCGGCGGCACGCGCGTCTGGATCCTCGACGAGGCGCACATGCTCAGCCGGGCCGCGGCCAACGCCCTGCTCAAGACCCTCGAAGAACCACCCTCCGGCCTGATGTTCGTGCTAGCGACCACAGAGCCGGAGAAGCTACCGCCGACGATCCTGTCCCGGTGCCAGCACTTCCGTTTCAGACGTCTAACGGATGCCGAGATCCTCGGCAAGCTCGTCCGACTCTGCCAGGACGCCGGCGTTGCTGTCGAAGAGGAGGCGCTATCGCTGGTGGCGCGCGCAGCAGACGGCGCCATGCGGGACGCCGAGTCACTCCTCGAACGCCTGCTGGTGTCTGGCCGGCCGGTGACCGCAGCCGACGCCGAGGACGCGCTTGGCCTGCCACCGCAAGAACGCCTCGCGGCCCTCGCCCAGGCACTCCTCGCAGGTGACCTGACTCTCACACTGCCAGCTGCAGCCGACCTCTACCGCGCCGGGTACGCCCCACGCACCGTCGCCGAGCAGCTGGGCCGTACCCTCAGGGACCTGCTGCACGAGGCTCTCGGGTCCGGGGCGAGCAGCGAGCGCGACCGGCTCGTGCGCCTGATACACGCTCTCGACGACGAGCAGGAGCGGTTCGTGAGGCGCGACGACCTCTACGCCCTCGAGGTCGCCATCATCAAGGCGAACAACGCCGTGTCCTTCCAAGGTTCGGAGCCACACGCCGGGGCCGCCGAGGCCAACGCCGTGGACCGCGCACCTGTGGAAAGTACTGGAAGCACCGCGGACGACAAGCGAGCTGTCACCTCAGGAGGCGCCGCGGGGCGCGCGCCCGCTGCCAGGCCGGGGAGCGCAGCGGACGGCGCCCGCGAGGACGCGGCCAGCAGCGCACCGACCCCGGCGAGGTCGCCTGGGGTGGATCCAGACACACGGTCACCGAAGGGAAGAGCCGGCGCGGGAGGGCCGCCGGCAACTGGCAAGGCGTTCTCCTGGCATGCCGTGAGAAGTGCGGCTGCCCCTCAACTGAAGGCCTTCCTACAGCCCGCCCAGGTGAGCGAGGAGGGCGGCGTGGTGACCATCGAGTACGGCGACGACTGGCGGTTCCACTTCGATCAGGTGGTGGCCCGCCGTGAGGAGCTCGAGACGCTCATCGAGAAGGTCGCCGGAGCCGGCTTCCAGTTGGACCTGCAGGGGCCGAGAGGCTCTCATGGCGGCGGGCGCCGGGGTCGCGGCGGGCGTGGCGGAGGTGGCGGAGACAGCAGCGCAGCATCGCAAGAACCCTCGGCCCGGCCGGCGCCCCGGGAACACGAGGCCAGCGCGGTCAGCGAGGAGAGCGCATCACCCTTCGGCGACCTGTCTGAAGACTTCTGGAGCACGCCGGCCGAGCCGGGTGGGGACGACGCACTCGGCCAAGCCGACGTGGATGAACCGCTCGCCTCGACGTCTACCGAGACGGCCGAGGATGCGGGCGACGGCACGTCTCTGGCCAGGCTCCAGGCGCTCTTCCCGGGCCGCGTCGTGGAGTTCGTGCCCACCGAAACAGCAGATGCAGCAGAAGACGTCGAGGCCGCCCCGGCTCCGGTGGAGGAAGGCGAAGGCTACGATGACGACGCGCAGGACCGCCTGGGCTTCGGCGTACCCGCTCGGAGCGACGGGTAGGGCTGCGCAGAGCTGTGCCGAGCGACGATTCGAGAGCCGTGGTCATGAGAGACAGTAGGACGTACGGCGACGGGAGACCGGAATGAACATCCAGAAGCTTATGAAGGAGGCCCAGAAGGCCCAGCGCAAGATGGCTGAGGCCCAGGACCGCCTGGCCGAGCAGACGGTGCAGGGCAGCGCAGGGGCCGGCATGGTGACTGCCACGGCGAAGGGTGACGGCACGCTGGTGTCGGTCCGCATCGACAAGAGCGTGGTGGACCCCGACGATGTCGAGATGCTCGAGGACCTGGTCGCGGCTGCCGTAGCCGACGCCCAGCGGCAGGCGAAGGACCTTCAGGAGCGCGAGATGGGCTCCGCCATGGGAGGGCTGGGCGGCCTCGGAGGTCTGGGAGGACCTTTCTGACGGCCGTCGGGGCGGGCGCCAAGGCATGAGGTTCCCCGCTCCACTGACCACTCTCATCCGCGAGCTGGGTCGCTTGCCTGGCATAGGCCCGAAGAGCGCTCAGCGGCTCGCGTTCCACCTGTTCAACAGGCCCGAGGAGGACGTGCGGGCGCTGGCCGATGCCCTGGTCGGCGCCAAGACCGGCCTCAAGCTGTGCCCCGTGTGCTTCAACGTCATGGGCTCGGAGGAGAGCGCCTGCGCCGTGTGTCAAGACGAGGCGCGGGACCGTGCGCTCCTGTGCGTCGTCGAGCAGCCGGCGGACGTCCTCGCCATCGAGCGCAGCGGCGAGTACCGCGGCATGTATCACGTGCTCCACGGTGCGCTCAGCCCCATGAACGGCATCGGCCCCGACCAGCTGACGATCTCCCCCCTTTTCGACCGGACAGGAGACATGCAGGAGGTCGTGCTCGCCACGTCGACGACCGTTGAGGGCGAGGCGACGGCCCTCTACCTCGCACGGCAGCTTCACGAGACGGGCGTTAGGGTGAGCCGCATCGCCTACGGGCTGCCGGTCGGCGGAGACCTCGAGTACGCGGACGAGGTCACGTTGGGCCGCGCCATCAGCAACCGTCGAGACGTCTGACCTTCCCGGCGATGACGCGCTGGCGGGCGGGCGCATAGCTCGCGTCGACTCGCGTTTAGTCACGTTCTGAAGGGCGATATCTAGCCTCCGTCACGGCCACTTGACGGCGCGGAGGTCGCCCGTATAATGTCCGCGCTTTCTAGGAGGGGACCAAGCCCACTTGTCAGAACCCAGCCCCAAGACCCGCCTGGTCATCGTGGAGTCGCCCACGAAGGCACGCACCATCAGCCGCTTCCTTCCGCCCGGGTACCAGGTGGAGGCCAGCATGGGTCACGTCAGAGACCTGCCTTCTTCCGCCGCCGAGATACCCGACGCCGTCCGCAAGGAGAAGTGGTCGAGGCTAGGCGTCAACGTCGAGGACGGCTTCACGCCGCTCTACATCGTCGCACCAGGCAAGCGGGACGTCGTCAAGAGGCTGCGCTCCGCTCTCAAGGGTGCAGACGAGGTCTACATCGCGACGGACGAGGACCGCGAGGGCGAGTCCATAGGCTGGCACCTCGTCGAGGTGCTGTCCCCCAAGGTGCCCGTGAGGCGCATGGTCTTCCACGAGATAACCGAGCAGGCGATACAGGAGGCGCTCGAGAACACGCGCCAGATAGACCTGGACCTCGTCGACGCTCAGGAGACCAGGCGGGTTCTAGACAGGCTCGTCGGGTACGAGATCAGCCCCCTGTTGTGGCGCAAGATCGCACCCCGCCTGTCCGCGGGTCGCGTTCAGAGCGTGGCCGTGCGCCTACTCGTCATGCGCGAGCGCGAACGGCTCGACTTCGTGGCTGGGAGCTACTGGGACCTGCTCGCCTCGCTGGCTGCGGGTGAGGCAGGCTTCAACGCCGACCTCACCCACGTAGGGGGCAGCCGGGTGGCGCAGGGTCGCGATTTCGACCCGGACACTGGTCACCTGAAGACCAACGTTAAGGACGTCATCCAGCTGGACGAGGCCACGGCCACCGACCTCGCGGAGGCAGCCCGTGCCGGCGCATGGCGGGTGGCACAGGTGGACGAGAAGGAGCAGTCCCGCTCCCCTGCTCCCCCGTTCACGACGTCCACCCTCCAGCAGGAGTCGAGCCGCAAGCTCGGTCTCTCGGCTCGCGACACCATGCGCGTCGCGCAGGCGCTGTACGAGAACGGCTACATCACCTACATGCGCACAGACTCCGTCAACCTCTCGAGCGAGGCGCTGCAGGCCGCGCGCGGCGCCATCCTGCGGCGGTACGGCCAGGACTACCTGCGTGAGGAGCCGCGCCTCTACCGGCAACGCTCGCGGGGCGCGCAGGAGGCGCACGAGGCCATCAGGCCAGCAGGCACGGAGATGCGCACGGCAGAGGAGCACGGCCTGCGGGGCATGGAAGCGCGCCTCTACGACCTGATCTGGAAGCGCACCGTCGCCACCCAGATGAAGGAGGCCAGGCTCAAGACCGTCACGGCTCGGATCGAGGTGACGGCGCTCGATGCCGCTGCGCTCTCGCACGTGACGGGCGAGGCTGACCAGCGCGTGATGTCGTTCAGGGCCAGCGGGCGGACGGTCCTCTTCCCTGGGTACTTCAGGGCGTACGTCGAGGGCAGCGACGACCCAGACGCGGCGCTCGACGACAGGGAACAGCCTCTGCCTCCGCTGACGGTCGGGCTCGAGCTGGAACCCCGAGGCGTCGAGCCGAGGGGCCACGAGACGAAGCCGCCTGCGCGGTTCACGGACGCGTCGCTCGTGAAGGTCCTCGAGTCCGAGGGCATCGGCCGGCCCAGCACATACGCGTCGATCATCGAGACGATCCTCTCCCGGGGCTACGCCCGCAAGGTCGGTCAACAGCTCGTGCCTACGTTCACGGCTTTCGCGACGACCGCCCTGCTCGAGAAGCAGTTCAGGCGCCTCGTCGACACCGAGTTCACGGCCGGCATGGAGACGGTGCTCGACGACATCGCAGCAGGCGAGCGGCCGAGCGCCACCTACCTGAGCGACTTCTACTTCGGCGACGAGGGGATCGTGCGCCGCGTCGAGCACGCCATGGAGGCGATCGACGGCCGCGAGATCTCGACGATCACCGCAGCCAGATGGGACCCGTACCTCGTCAGGGTGGGACGCTACGGACCGTACGTCGAGGGTGAGCTTGACGGTGAGGTCAAGACCGCCTCGTTACCGGCCGACGCTGCGCCCGCCGACCTGAGCGCCGAGGACCTGGGGCGTTTCCTCAGCGAGGGCAACATGGGTGACGTCGCCGTGGCCACCGAGCCCGAATCGGGCGACCCTGTGCTTCTCAAGAGCGGACCGTTCGGCCCGTACCTGCAGCTCGGCGAAGCGGAAGGCGGTAGCAAGCCCAAGCGCGTCTCGCTCCCTCCCGGGCTCTCGCCGCACGACGTGACGGAGACGATAGCTCTCGACCTCATCGCCCTGCCGAAGAGCCTAGGAGAGCACCCAGACGGCGGCAACATCGACCTCGGCATCGGGCGCTACGGGCCCTACGTGCGACACGACCGCACCTACGCCTCGGTGCCCAAGGACACGTTCCTGTTGGACGTGACGCTCGACCAGGCCATCGAGCTGATCAGGAAGAAGGCATCGCGCGGTGGCGGAGCCCTGCGCGAGCTCGGCGTCGACGAGAGCACGGGTGAGACGGTTGACGTACGCGACGGTCGGTTCGGGCCGTACGTCAAGCGGGGCAAGCTCAACGCGTCTCTACCCAAGGACCTCTCGCCAGACGAGGTCACCCTCGAACAAGCGGTGGCACTGCTCGATGCCCGCGCCGTACAGGCGGCGGCAAAGGGGGGCGCGGGCGCGAAGCGTACCGCCAAGCGCGCGGGCGCCAAGAAGGCGACCACCAAGAAGGCGCCCGCGAAGAGAGCGACCGCCAAGAAGACGTCGGCCAAGAAGGCTACGAAGAGCACTTCCAAGTAAGGGCGGGCGAGGGCGGCCGGCGCCAAGCGACCCAAGGAGCGACACACGCCCCTGGTACGCGACACGCGGCCGCGCTCCGGGCGCCACCTGGTTCCTCGTGCCCAGAACGTAGACTCTCTAGTCGTGCGCCGCTACACGCTCAGCGATGGGATCGTCATCAGGAGGAAGCCGCTACCGAGTGGCGACCTGGTGGTCACGCTGCTGAGCGTCGACGGGAAGTGGCGGGGCGTCGCCCGCAAGGGCAAGCTGCCGGGTGGGAACCTGGGCAAGCTCAGCCTCTTCCACGACGTCACGGTCCAGCACTACCGTCGGCGTGAGGACGACCTGGCGCTCATCACGCAGGTCCAGCTGGCGGGCGCGCTGCCGAGGCTGAGCGGCCCCGACGTCTACCCGTACGCGAACCTGCTGGCCGAGCTGGTCGACGCCCTGACCGTCGACGTCCACCTGGGCGAGCAGCTCTACGAGTACCTGACGAGCGGACTACGGGGCCTCTCGAGCCACGACGACCCCGAGCACGTCGCTCTCATCTATGCCTGGCGCCTCCTGCGTCTGGCCGGCCTCGCTCCCACCGTCACCGCCTGCGCAAGCTGCGGCAGGGCCGGCGACCTCACCACGTTCGACCCCGCAGCCGGCGGACTGACGTGCGAGACCTGCGGTACCGGCACCGGCCCGGAGCCAGGCTGGGGCGTCGTGCCTGTCGGTAGCACCGGCTCTGCCGAGCTGTTCGACCTCGTCGAGGCGCCTATGCGCGACGCGCTCTCCAGACCGCCGGCGCAGCGCGGCCTACAGCGGCGCCTGTTGGCCATGCACGTCGCCTATCACGTTCGCGAGCTGAACAGCCTCGCGTGCCTACCGCCGTCACGACCCATGGCGACGAGATCCACCGCGGGGCCAGGACCGACGTGAGCACGGCCCTGGTCGCGCTCGCGGCGGGCTACCTGCTGGGAGCGTTGCCGACCGCGTACCTGGTCGCCAGAGCGAAAGGCGTCGACGTGTTCGCAGTCGGCTCCGGGTCCATGGGCGCCATGAACGCGACCCGGAGCCTGGGGCTGGCCGCCGGGCTGCTGGTGCTCGCTGTCGACGTCGGCAAGGGCGCCCTGGCTACGTACCTTGGAAGCCTCTTCGTGGACCTGGCGGGCGTGCCTGGAGGTCCGTTCAGCTTCGACGTCCTGCTCCCTCCACTGCTCGCAGGCATGGGCGCCGTGACCGGACACTGTTTCTCGGCGTACGTCGGGTTCAGGGGCGGCCAGGGACTGGCGACCGCGCTGGGCGCTGCGCTGCCGCTCTACCCCTACCCGGCCCTGTACACGCTCGTACTCATCGTCGCGTTGGTGCTCATCACGCGACGGAGCCGGTCATCGATACTGCTCACGCTCGCTCTCTACCCGGTCGTTACCTTCTTCGCGCTGGAGCGTCACCTCTGGCCCCGCGACGCGACGTTCCTCGTCACCACCGTCGTGGTCCTGATGTGCCTGATAGGGCTGGTGAGACAGGTAGCGCTCGGTAGGCGCAGGCCGCAGGGACGAGGGGCGACGGCTGGAGGCGGGACGGGCAGCCCAGGCGCGGCGGGATGATGGCTGGTCAACCCGCTACAGGCCAGACCTGACCACTAACGGCAACTGCCGGCGGTCACTGCCAGCGCTCCCTGGCTGCGGGAGTGCCGCCCCGCAGAAGCGTTCGCACCTCTCCGATCAGGAACAACGAGCCGGCTACCAGCACCAGGTCGCCTGCGGACGTCAGGTCGCGCGCTGCCGCCAACGCCGCAGGCGGTGTGTCCGCCTCGTGGACCTCGTTCGCGCCGAGAGCCCGCGCCACGTCGGCTACCACCTTGGGCTTCAGCGCCCGAGGCGAGTGCGCCGCGCTCGTCACCACGACACGCTGGCCGAGGTCGATGATTGGCGCCAGGACGCCGGCGACGTCCTTGTCGGCCGACACCCCAAGCACCACGGCGGCGGGCGGCGGCCCGAGGTCGGCCATCGACCGCGCCAAGGCCGCAGACGCCTGGCGGTTGTGGGCTCCGTCGAGGACCCATGCCCTGTCGAGGTCGAAGCGCTCGAGCCTGCCCGGCCACCGCGTGTCTGCCACGGCGTCCAGGACCTCCAGTGGCCCCACGCCGAGCCGCAGCGCGGCGACCGTGGCCATGGCGAGGTTGTCCGCCTGATGCCTGCCGACGAGCGGGGAGACGACCGTGAGCGGCAGGTGGTCGAGGTCTGTACCCGAGCTCGTGACGGTGATGCGTAGACCGTCCCAGCCTGAGTGGTGCACATCGACCGAGAAATCGCTACCCAGGACGGCCAGCGGAGACCCCAGATCGCTGGCGATCGAGAGGATCACGTCGAGGGGCTCGCCGCTGGCGCCCGTGACCGCCGGCACCCCAGCCCGCAGGACGCCGGCCTTGTCGGTCGCGATCTCGGCGAGCGTCGCTCCGAGCACGGCCTGATGGTCGAGCGCAACGCCTGTGATCACGGACAGCGCGGGCTCGAGGGCGTTCGTCGCGTCGAACCGTCCACCCATGCCGCACTCCATGACGACCCAGGTCGCGGAGGCCTCCCTGAAACGGTGTAAGGCCACGGCCACTACCGCTTCGAAGAACGTGCAACGCAGCTCGTGCGCCACCGGACGGACCGCGGCGGCGGCGCTCTCCATGTCGGCGGTCGTCGAGTCGACCCCGTCGATCCTCGCCCGCTCCCCTACACTCTCCAGGTGAGGACTGAAGAACGACCCGGTGACGTGACCCGCCGCGCTGAGCGCCGCCGACACGAGCCTCGTCACGGTGCCCTTGCCGTTGGTCCCGGCCACCAGCACGACCTTCGTGCCTGGAGCCGGCAGCTCGAGCGCCTCCAACAACGCCCGCGTGCGCTCCAGCCCGGGCTTGACCCCGAAGCGCTGGAGGCCGAACAGCCAGTCGAGAGCCGGCGTGGCGGACGGACGCGTCTCCCCTGAAGTCACGTCGCCTCGTCGCACTCCCGCAGGAGCCTGGCCCAGCGGTCCTCGCCGGGTTGGTGGTGGTGCCTGATCAGCCAGGCGACCCGCGTGTCGCCTGAGCTCTTGAGGACCATCAGCGCGCCGTACGCTGGATGATGCTGCTTGGCCTGCCTGGTGCCCGCGAACCCATTCAGCCTCGGCTCGGCCGTCACCCGCGGCTCCGGAAGCAGGTGAGCCAGGACCCTGTGAACGACCCCACTACTGCTCCCCAGCTTCCCGACGTCGTGCAGTAGCGCCGCCCTGAGCACCTCGTGTGGCACCTCGGGCACGCGCTGCTCGGCGCAGCGGGCCACCTTGACGGCGTGGGCCCTCTCGGCGGGCGCCAACGAGAGGTAGAGCTCGTACTCTGTCGGCTCGAGCACCAGCCTCGCCCACTCGTCGTCCGGCGCCGCCAGACGTGGGAACGTCGTCTGGAACGTCCTGGTGACCGCGTTCAGCAGCCAGGCGGCGGTCCTCCTCATGGCCGGGTAGTCTAGCGCGGCCCGGGACCTCGGCCGGAAGTCCACACGCCAGGGGCGACCTGTATGCTGACCGGCGGCGGGACCCCGCCACGGAGGCCGCTAGAACCATGACCCTTCGCGCCCTTGCCACACCGGCCATCCTCAAGCACGTTTCGGCGTTCGTGTGCTTGTGTGCCTGCCTGTTCATGCTCTCCCCCGCTCACGCTGCGGCGCCGGTAGGCGACCCTGCCGAGCCTGCGAGCCCAGGGGCGTTGGGTCCTGACCAAGCTGTGGACGCCCCGAGCGAGGAACCGATCAGGGTGAGCGCCGAGGAGGCCGCAGACGCGGCCGTCCGGGACTGGCTGGCGCGGCGGCCCATCTCGTTCGACAGGCTGTCCGGCCTGAGCGCGGAGGACCTGTGCCAGGAGCTGCCGGGCATCGTGACCGAGCCACCTCCGCCTGCCGGCACTGACGTCAACCTCGACGACCGGGTCGAGCGCACGACAGCGGAGGACGGTGAGGAGCGCGTCTTCACCTACGCGGCGTCGCTGCCGGCCGACCAGCTCGATGTCGTCGAGGTGCGCCTGCGCCCGGCGGACGACGGCTGGGAGGTCGTCAGGGTCGGGTTCCGTCGCGACACCTCGCTCACCGGCGTCCGGGCCTGGCTGCAGACGCCCGCCGCCTCTTGGGCGTTCATCGTCTTCTCGGCCGTCGTGGCGTACATGCTCGTGACCCGCGGCTCGCTGTTACGCCGCTGGCTGGGCCGCACGCGCGAGGCGGTGAAGGAGCACAGGCGGCTCGTCATCGGCACCATCCTCGCGTTCTACGGCCTGTTCGGCCTCGGCGTGCTCAGCGGGACGACGCTGCCCGAGACGTGCGACGTCGCGGTCGTACAGATCGTCGAGGGCGCCATCACGTCGCTCGGCGCGACCGCCGCGTACGGCAGCGGCGACGTCCCCCGGGCCGCGGCCGTCACCTTCTACCAGAACTTCGTGGTCGTGACGGTCTCGGTCACGTTCACGCTGGCCGCCATCCTCGGCGTTCCCGCCTACATCTACGCTGCCTTCTCGTTCTTCGTGCAGGGCGTCCCGTTCGGTCTCATCGGCGGCGGCGACGTCATGCAGATCCTGACCCTCCTGGTCGTGATCGTCCTCGAGCTGACCGCGTACTTCTTCGTGGTCTCGGGGGGCGGGATGCTCCTCTCAACGGTCTGGAGGGGCGGCTTCGGCAGGCTGCCTGATGGCTTCCGCAAGCTGCTATCGACGCTGCCCGTCGCCATGATCTTGCTGCTCGCTGGCGCTTGGTTCGAGGCCGCCGCGCTGATCCTAGGCTTCTAGCCCCTACTCACTGTCCCAACGCGACCCGCACTGCCGGGGCGACGTCGAGGAGGTCCGACGCCGCTGCGAACGCCCCCGCCCAGGGGCCGACGGCGTAAAGCGGCACAGCGTTGCGTGTGTGGGTAGGAACTGTGACGTCCTCGAGGTTCCCGTGGTCCGACGTGATGACGAGGGTGACCCCGCGCGCGACGGCCCCGGAGGCGTCGTTCACCAGGTGAGCCACGACCTGGTCGATGCGCTCGACTAGCTCACTACCGCGCTCCACGTCGCGGGCGTGACCGAAGGAGTCTGTCAGCCAGACGTCTAGAAGTGTGAACGCGTTGGTGGCGGCGAGCTCGCTCAGGACCCGCGCGGAGCCCGTGGTGCCGAGCGGAGGCCCAGCCCGTGTCAGGTGCTCACCCATGAGGTCGGACGGCACCGCGCGCCCCGCGGCGTAGTCCTCGGCTCCCAGCTGGCGCACACCCGCCGCCACGGCCCCGTAGGCCATCGCGTTGAGCCGGAACCTGCGCCCGCGGCGCGCCTCGAAGTAGCCGGGCGGGTAGGCGTTGGCCAGGCAGGCACCACCGGCCCTGACGCCGTCGTGGAACAGGTTGCCTGCGTCGAGCAGACGCTGGAGCGTGGGACCTGGCCACGGCCCGTAGTGCCCGTTCATCGCGTCGGCGCCGTTCACGCCGGTGATCAGCGTGGTCTGTCCAGTGGCCGACTGCGGCAGGCCAGGGTGCCCGAGCGTGGCGTCGAGCTCGCGGTAGACCACCGATCCAGAGGGCTCGTGGGGAGCCGGCTCGCCGGCGCCCCGACGTTCCAGGTCGTCGAGGGCCGGCGTGTGTGCCGTGCTCATGGGACCTTTAGGGCCATCCACGTCCTCGGCGGCGGCCACGCCGAACCCGTCGAGGAACAGGAAGAGGACGCTACCCGTCAGCCGACCCCCATGGCTCTCTGGGCCCTGGACAGCGTGCGCGCGGCGATCTCCCTGGCGCGCTCCGCGCCCCGCTCCAGGATGGCGTCGAGCCCGTCCCTATCGTCCATGTAGGCGCGGTAGCGCTCCTGGAACGGTCGCAGCATGTCGTTGACGGCCTGAACCGTGAGCTTCTTGAGCGTGCCGTAACCGCCGCCCTCCAGCTCGCCCTCGATGTCCTCGAGGCTGCGCCCAGACACCACGTGGGCGATGGTCATGAGGTTCCTGACGCCCGCGGAGGCCTGCTCGAAGCGCAACTCGCGGCCCGAGTCCGTGACGGCAGACATCAGCTTCTTCTTGACCGTCGCCTCGTCGTCTAGCAGGTTGATCAGGTGACCGGGCCTGTCCGCGCCGAGGCTCTTTGACATCTTCACCTCGGGGTCGTCCAGGCCCATAAGCCTCGCGCCCGCCTTGGGAAGCTCGACGTCGGGCAGCACGAACGTCTCGCCGAAGAGGTGGTTGAACCGCTCGGCGATGTCCCTGGTGATCTCGATGTGCTGCTTCTGGTCCTCGCCGACCGGCACCACGTCGGTGTCGTAGAGCAGGATGTCGGCGGCCTGCAGGACCGGGTAGACCAGGAGACCGGAGCCGACGCTCTCCCTGCCCTCGGACTTCGACTTGAACTGCGTCATCCGGTAGAGCCAGCCTAGAGGGGTCACGCATGAGAGCAGCCACGAGAGCTCGGAGTGCTCGCGCACGTGCGACTGAACGAAGATGATGCTGCGTTCCGGGTCCACGCCGGCAGCCAGGAACTGCGCGGCGGTCGAGCGGACCCTCTCCTTGAGACGGTCGGGGTCGACGGCCTCGGGGACGGTGAGGGCGTGCAGGTCGACGACGCAGAAGACGTTCTCCCTGGTGTCCTGGCCAGCTACCCACTGCCTCAGGGCCCCGATGTAGTTGCCTAGGTGAAGGTCGCCGGTCGGCTGCACCCCTGAGAAGACGCGTGCCCTGGCGGTGTCTTTGTCCATGACGGGCAAGTATAAGCGGGCATCGCCGGGGCCCGGGCTCCGGCCCTTCGCGCCGCGTGCGACCCTACTCCGGGTCCAGGACGAGCACGCTTAGCCCCGGCACGACGCCGGTGAAGGACTCGCCGCTCAGCAGGTCGGTCAGGCTGCCGTCCGGGAGCACGCCGTCACCTAGCTCGACGGCGCGCGCGCTCAGGTTGGCAAGCACGTACAGCGTCTCGCCCGCTGCGCTCCTCGCCAACACCAGCAGCTCGACGTGCCCGCTCTCCAGGACGGTCGTCGCGCCGCGGTTCAGCGCGGGACGGGCGTTGCGGAGCTGGATGAGGGCCCGGTAGTGCTCGAGCACCGAGCTGGCTTCACCAGACTGCGTCCGGACGTTGACGCCGGGCGTTGCGGGGCCCGGGTCGGTCCAGGGCGTCCCGGTCGTGAAGCCGAGGTCCGGCGCCTCCTCCCACCGCATGGGGGTGCGCTTCTCGACGTCGTGGCTGCCGGCGCCGTCGACCATGCCGATCTCCTCGCCGTAGTAGACGAAAGGTGTGCCGGGCAGGGTGAGGAGCAGCGAGGCCGCCAGCTTGATGCGCCTCTCGTCACGCCGGGGGACGGAGAGCTGGGTCGCCAACCGCGCCTGGTCGTGGTTGCTCGTGAACGTGGCGCGCACGGCGCCTTCCGGGTAGAGGGCGAGCTCCTGCTCGAGGACGAACCCGAGGTCCGAGGCGCTGCGCCGCGCTATGGCGCCCGTCAGCTCGCTCCACAGCGGGTAGTCGAAAGACATGTGGAGACCGGCTTCGCGGTGGTACCTGACGATCGCCGGCATCACCGTCCAGGTCTCGCCGAGCACGACCGCGTCCGGCGCGACCTCGCGCACGAAGCTCTGGAACGCCTTGACCCAGGCGTAGTTCTCCGGGGAGTTGGCGATCAGGCCCTCCTCCGACTCGATGACGTGCTGTATACCGTCGACCCTGAACCCGTCGACCCCGAGCTCGAGCCAGTAGCGCGCTACGTCGAAGACCTCCGCCATCACGGCGGGGTTCCTGTGGTTCAGGTCAGGCATGCGGGGCGAGAACAGCCCGAGGTAGTGCGTGTCGCCCGCCTCGTGCCAGGCGCCCGAACCTAGTGCGCCCTGCCAGTCGGGCGGGTCGTCAGCCCAGACGTAGTAGTCGCGGTACACGGGGTCGCCGCCTAGGGCAGCCACGAACCACGGATGCTGGTCCGAGGTGTGGTTGGGCACGAGGTCGATGATCACGCGCATGCCGAGCTCGTGCGCCGCGCCAAGCAGCTCGGTCAGGTCATCTAGCGTGCCGTAGTCGGGGTTGACGGCCCGGTAGTCGGTCACGTCGTAGCCGTGGTAGCTGGGGCTCGGGTGGATGGGCATGAGCCAGAGGCCGCCTATCCCCAGCTCCGCCAGGTACTCGAGCCGCTGCGTGACCCCACGCAGGTCGCCGATACCGTCGCCGTCCGAGTCCTGGAAGCTTCGTACGAACACCTCGTACCAGACGACCTGGTCGGCGGCGGGGGCGTTGGCGGGGGACGCGGCGGCGCCCTCCTCCGCCATGGCTACGACCGCCGCCAGCAACAGGCCAGCCGCCGCCACCAGCCTGGTCGCGAGAGCTGTCACGGCCAGGTCTTGTCGGCCCATAGCAGAGGGTTGCTGGGAGAGAGGTCGAGCCGCATCTCCCAGTGCAGGTGGGGGCCCGTCGAGAGGCCCGTGCTGCCGACCAGGCCGATGACGTCCCCACGGGTCACTTGCTGACCGACCTCGACGCCGACGCTGCTCATATGGAAGTAGTGGCTGTAGACCCCCAGGCCGTGATCGATCATCACCCAACCGCCCTTGACAGCGTACTGGCCGGCCACCACGACGACGCCATCGTTGGTGGCGTGTACGGGGGTCCCGGTGGGAGCGGCGATGTCGAGGCCGTTGTGGTACGACACCGGACCGCCTTGAGCGTAGCGTCGGGCGTCGGCGAAGCCACTCGTCTCGCGGCCAGAGACAGGCAGGAGGAAGCTCTCGGTCCAGCGTGGTGACCCGCCGCCGGCCGCGACCGCGTCGGCCATGAGCTGCCGCTCAAGCGCCTGCGCCTCGGGGGTCACGGCGGCAAGCACGCCGCTCGGGATGACTAGCTGCTCGACGCTTACAGGCAGCGCCTCAAGGAGGACCGTGTGGATGGTCGTGACGTGGCGGCCGAACTCGTCGATGGCCTCCGCGTGGACCTCTAGCGTCTGGTCCTCCACCCCGAACGGTGTCGGCAGCACACCGCGGTACCCGGCCGGCGTCTCATGCAGCCGTGCCGCGAGCTCTCCTGCCGTGGCCGAGAGCCCCAGGATGGCGGCGCCGTTGTCCTCGAGCTCGATCAGCACGCCGAGGGGGTCGCCCGCGCGAAGCCGTTCCGGTGCCGTCACGCTGACCTCTGGCGCCTCGACGCCCGTGATGGGTGCCCTGACGACCGTCTCGTTGCCGGCCGCGTCGGTGGCCGTCACGACAGCGTCGTTGACGCCAGGGACCACGCTGAGGACGAACGTGTGGTCCTGGTCGACCTCCGTCTGCTCGGTGCCGGCGTACCTGACGACGTAAGTGACGGGCTCGTTGGCGCTCACGAAGAGCAACGCGCTGGCGCCCACCGGGTGCCTGGCCTGCACCTCGTGGTAGAGCCTAGGCGGGTCGACGTCCCTGAGCGCCGCCGAGACCGAGAGCGTGGCGAGCGCCAAGGCCAGCAGAGCGAGCACCATCAGGGCCAGACGGCGCGACCTGTACCTCAACGTCCTCCCACCGCCCGGCTCAGCCCTCCTGGCTCGTCACGAACGGCAGGTTGCGGAACTGGTGGTCGACGTCCAGACCGTAGCCGTACACGAAGGCGTCGTCGATCGTGAAGCCTAGGTAATCGACGGGCACCTCGACCTGACGCCGTGACGGCTTCGAGAGCAGCGCCGCGACCTTGACGCTCGCCGGCTGGTGGTTCTGCAGGTAGCGCAGCAGGTAGTCCATGGTTATGCCGGTGTCGACGATGTCCTCGACGAGGATCACGTGCTTGCCTGCGATGGGTAGGTCGAGGTCCTTGATGAGCTTCACTCGGCCCGAGGTCTTCGTGCCGGAGCCGTAGCTGGAGACGGAAAGGAAGTCGACGGAGAGGGGCATGTCGATCGCCCTGACCAGGTCGGCCATGAATATGAACGCGCCGTTGAGCACCGCGATGAGGTGCAGCGGTTGCCCATCGTGGTCCTCGCGGATGGCGGCGCCCAGCTCGGCGACGCGCCTGGATATGTCGTCTCTGGTTATCTGGACTAGGCCGGGACCCGGCCTGAAGTGGCTGCCGTCTGTCATCTGTCGCTCCGGGGGACCAGCCGTGACGCCTTCGCTCTCACGCGGCCGCGCCGATCATACCAGGGGTCACGACGCGGTCAGTCTCCTGACCTCGTCGGGCCGCAGCGCCCTGTGCTCGCCGACGGCGAGGTCACCGAGCAGCAGGCCACCGACCCTCGTTCGCACCAGCCGCACGGTGTCGTAGCCGACCTCGGCGAGCATCCGCCTCACCTGGCGCTTGCGACCCTCGGTGAGGACGATGACGGCTCCCCCGGGCACGCGCGTCGCCCCGACCGCCCTGGCCGGCCCGTCCTCGAGCGTCAGGCCCCCCGTCAGGCGCGCCAGGGCTGCGTCTGTGACCTCGGCCGGTGCAGTCAGCACCAGGTACTCCTTCTCGTGCTCGAAACGCGGGTGGGTGAGGCTCAGCGTCAGCGCGCCGTCGGTCGTCAGCAGCAGCAGCCCCTCTGACTCCTTGTCTAGACGCCCCACAGGGTGAAGCCCCGGGTGTGGCGGCACCAGCTCCATCACCGTCGACCTGCCGTGCTCGTCGCTGACCGTCGTCACGTAGCCGGCCGGCTTGTGAAGCAGGTACGTGACGTGCTCCGTTGGCCTGGAGAGAGCCGCGCCGTCGACGCGGACGTCGTCGGACCACGAGGCCCTGTCTCCCAGGCCAGCGACCCTGCCGTTCACCGTGACGCGGCCCGACTCGATCAGCTCCTCGGCCCTGCGCCGGCTAGCAACGCCGGCCCGAGCGAGGAGCTTCTGCAGGCGCTCTTCGGGCTCCACCGCGGCATGATAGGCCGGTTACCATCGTGGACGTGATCCAGGAGCCGTACCCCTCGTGAGCCAGGAGACGGGCACCTTCGACCTCAAGCAGCTGATCGAGGAAGTGATCCCGTTCAACCGGGCGCTCGGCGTCGAGCTCCGCGTCTACGACCCGGAGGACGGCAGCGTGACGCTCGCGCTCCCGTTGCGTGAAGAGCACATCGGCAACGTCGTCAGGCGCGCCCCGCACGGTGGGGTCATCGCAGCGCTCGTCGACGCCGCCTCCGGCGCGGCCGCTGCGCTGCAGGTCGACGCGGAGGCGGTCGCCACGGTCGCCACTATCGACATGCGGGTCGACTACCTAGAGCCTGCCGAGGGCGACGTGCTGCTCGCAGAGACGAGCGTCGCGCGCTCGGGAGCCCGGGTCGTCGTCGTGCGCACCGACGTCCGCGATGGCGCCGGCACCCTCGTCGCCATAGGCACCAGCGCCTTCCGCGTCGACAGGTCCGCAGGCAAGGGCCGCGTCGGGGAGGACCGCGCATGACGATCCCCGTGACGGTCTTGGACCGCTACGCCTCGCTGCTCACCGGCTACTGCACGAGGGTCGGTCCGGGCGACAAGGTCCTGCTCAACGTCGACCTCGCGGCCGCCGACATGGCGCGCCCCCTGGCTCGCGCCGTGTTGACCGCGGGCGGCGAGCCGTTCCTGCGCCTCAACTACCCACAGGCCCTGCCCGACCTGCTGGAGCTGGCGAGTGACGACCTGCTGGCGTCGGAGGCGAGCGTGCAGCTCAGAGAGATGCAGGCGATGGACGTGTTCGTCAACGTGTCTGCGCAGACGAACTCACGTGAGATGCAGGGGATCGACAGGCGCAGGCTGGCGGTGCTCGACAGGCGCATGGCGCCCGTCGGTCGGCAACGCGTCGACCACACGCGCTGGGTGACTACGCTCTTCCCGACAGCCGCTGCTGCCCAGGAAGCGAGCATGCCTACCGACGCTTTCGAGCGCTTCGTGTTCGACGCGATGTTCCTCTACGACGACGACCCTGCCGCACGCTGGCTGGAGCTTGGTAGGCGCCAGCAGTCGCTCGTCGATCGCCTGGCGAGCGCCGACGTGATCAGGATCCAGGGGCCGGGCACCGACCTCACGCTCAGAGTGAGAGGTCGACCATGGGCCAACTCGGACGGCAGGCGCAACATGCCTTCCGGTGAGGTGTTCACGAGCCCGCTCGAGGACAGCGCCGACGGCGTCATCACGTTCTCGGTGCCCAGCGGGATCCGAGGGTCGGTCGTCGAGGGGGTCAGGCTGCGCTTCGAGTCCGGGAAGGTCGTCGAGGCCACGGCGACACGGGGTCAAGACACGCTGGAAGCGCAGCTCGCCACGGACGGCGGCGCCAGGTACCTGGGTGAGATCGGCATCGGCACGAACCCTCACATCAGGGTGCCCACGCTGAAGACGCTCTACGACGAGAAGATCCTCGGCACCGTGCACCTGGCGTTAGGCAACTCGTACTCCTCGACGGGCGGAAGCAACGAGAGCGCCATCCATTGGGACCTCGTCTGCGACCTGCGTGACGGCGGAGAGGTGTCCGTGGACGGAGAGCGGTTCCTCGCTGGCGGACGACTGCTCTGGCTCGACTGACAGGGCCCAGCTTGGCCCCGGCTAGCTGGCCGTCCAACCGAGGTCGATGCTGTGGACCGTGCCGGTGACGCCCCACGCCTCCTCGCTCACCAGGTAGGAGACGAGGCCGGCAACGTCGGAAGGCTCGAGCATCCGCTTGATGGCCACCCCGCCGAGGAACACCTGCGCCTCTACCTCCGCCTCGCTGATCCCCCGGGTCCTCGCCTGGTCGGCCACCTGAGCCGAGACGAGCGGCGTGCGCGTGTAGGCGGGCGCCACCACGTTGCATGTCAAGCCGAACGGCCCGCCTTCCAGCGCCGTGGTGCGTGCCAGCCCCACGAGACCGTGCTTGGCGCTCACATAGGCGGCCTTGTACGAGCTGGCCGTGAGGCTGTGGGCGCTGCCGATGTGGACGACCCGCCCCCTGTCGCTAGCGGTCAGGTAGGGCCAGGCGTGCTTCGTCAGCAGGAAAGGCGCCGTGAGCATCAGCTCGAGCATGTGCCGCCAGCGCGCGGCCGGGAACTCGGGCAACGGGCTTATGTGCTGGTAGCCCGCGCAGTTCACCAGCACGTCGAGCCGACCGATCTGGCCCGTGGCGGCGTCCACGACCCGCTCGCAAGCGCCCTCTGTCGTCAGGTCGGCGCCCACGAAGGAGGCGCCAGCTGAGCCGGCCGCTCGCTCCCTATCGGCGCCTGGCAGGTCGGCCGCGACGACGTCGAAACCGTCCGCCACGAGCCTGTCGACGATCGCCAGGCCGATGCCGCTGGCACCACCCGTCACCAACGCCGCAGGCGAACCCCCAGCGACGTCCCCGTCTCCTCCATCTCTCGTCCCTCGTGCGCTCATATCGCGAGGATAAGACGCGCTGGAACCACGCAGCACGAGGGACCCAGCGTGTTAGACTCCGAACTTGCCGACGCGGCGGGTATCGCCTGCCGAGGCGGCGGAGAAGCCGAGCAGGCGTCTGGCGCCTGGTCTGGAGCAACGACTGTGTGCCTGCCGAAGTGGCGGAACTGGTAGACGCGTACGATTCAGGGTCGTATGTCCGCGAGGACGTGTGGGTTCAAGTCCCACCTTCGGCACCAACTAGAGAGCGCCCTGGGTCCAGGCCCGGGGCGCTCTCGTCACTAGAGTGACGTCGAGTCGCTCAGCCGGTCAGGTGCTCGAGCGCGCCCAACCGCCGCAGCGGGTGCACCACGGCAGCGAGCAGCGCCAGCCGGTTGCGGCGGACGCGCTCGTCTTCGGCCATCACCAGGACCCCGTCGAGGAAGTCATCTAGTGGAGCCTTGAGCTCGAGCAGCCGCGTCAGGCCGGCTTCGTGGCCCACTTCCGCCCCCACGACGTCGTGCCGGCCGGCCGCCGGGTCGTGGGGCGGGATGGCACTGACCGCTGCGGCCAACAGCTCGGCAGCCGCGTCCTTGCCGCTCCCCAGCGCCTCATGTAGCGCGGCCTCCTGAGGCTCGCTGAACAGGCTCGGGTCGACGGCGTCCAGCGGCTCCTCGTCGACGGAGCCCGGCTCGTACTGCTCGGCGAGGTTCGCGGCGCGCTTGTAGAGGGCCATGAGGTCGGCGAACCCCGGAGCGGCGACGAGCTGGGTCAGCAACGCGGCGCGCCTGAAGCTGCCGAGCACGGTGAAGCTGCCTTCGACGGCGGCTCTCGTGACCTGGGTCGACACGCCGCGCTCGCTTAGCAACGCCGATACGCGGTCCCAGACGAAGCCCTCGACCTCTGTAAGCGTGCCGGCATCTATCTGGACGGGGCCGCTGCGGTACGCCGACGCTGCCGCCTCTACCAGGGCACCGAGCGAAGCCCGCCAACCTCGCGCCGCCAAGACCCTGACGACCGCGTGGGCGTCCCTGCGTAGTCCGAACGGGTCGGCCGAGCCGGTGGGACGCTTGCCGAGAGCGAAGAAGCCGACCAGTGTGTCGAGGCGGTCTGCGACCGCGAGCACCGCTCCGGCCTCTGTCTGCGGCAGCGGTTGGTCCGTGCCCTTGGGCATGACGCCGCCCATGAGGGCATCGGCGACCGGCTCTGGCTGGCCCTCGGCCAGCGCGTAGGCGTGAGCCATGACGCCCTCCAGCTCCGGGAACTCGTAGACCATCTGGGTGGCCAGGTCGGCCCTGAAGAGGGGGGTGGCCCCCGCGAGGGCCTCCCTCTCCTCCGCCCCGAGGTCCACGGCGTCAGCCACCGCCTGCGTGGCGCCGGCCACCCTGGCCACCTTGTCGGCCATCGAGCCGAGGTCCCGCTGGAAGGCGATACCCGATAGCGCCCAGGCGTGCTGAGAGAGCGACCGGTCGCGGTCGGCATGCCAGAAGAAGCGGGCGTCGTATAGCCGGCCGGCCAGCACGTCCTCGTAGCCTCGTCTGACGACCGACTCGTCCTGAACACGGTTGTTCGAGATCCCGACGAAGGCTGGCGCCAGGCGGCCGCCCTCGCCCTTGAGCGGGAAGAAGCGCTGGTGCTTGATCATGACGGCCAGGAGGACGGCGTCGGGCAGCACCAGGTAGTCGTCGGCGAAACGCCCCAGGATCGGGAACGGCCACTCGATGAGGTTGGACACCTCGGCGAGCAGGCTGTCGTCGTCGATCGGGGCCAAGCCTTCGCTCGCCGCTAGCTGGGTGACAGCCGACAGCGTCGAGGCCCGCCTATCGGCCTCGTCGGCCATGACCCATGCGGACCGTAGGTCCTCGGCGTACTCACTTGGCGACCCGATCGTCGCTTCGCCTGGGGCCAGGAACCTGTGACCACGAGAGGCCGCGCCGGACACCACGCCGGCAGCCGAGACGCCTAGGTCCTCTTCGCCGTAGCGCGCGAGCAGCCAGGCAACGGGCCGTACGAACGGTGTCTCGACGTCGGCCCACCGCATCTTCCTCGGCGCAGGCAGGTCGCCGACCAGTCCGGCGAGCAGCTCGGGTAGCAGGTCGACGGCCGCGACGCCTCCCGACCTCACGAGCGCGTACACGTACTCACCTCGCTCGGTTTCGCGCCTGACGAGGTCGGCCGTCGTCACTCCGGCCGAGCGCGCGAAGGCCTCGCCCGCCTTCGTCGGCGCGCCGGCCTCGTCGAAGGCGACCTGTGCGGAGGGCCCGCGTCGCTCCGTGACGCGCTCCTCGCTCGACTCCGGCACGCCAGAGGCGAGCGCTGCGAGGCGCCGTGGCGTGGCGTAGGTGGTGACCTCGCCCGGCTCGAGCCCGGCGGCGGCGAGACGCTCTCGCAGCAGCGCGCCTAGGGCTCTGGACCCCTCGGTCACGTACCAGGCCGGGAGCTCCTCGGTGCCGATCTCGAACAGCAGGTCGCGGCTCACGCGCCGGCCCCCGCCGCCTCAGCTACCGGCGCCACGTGTGCGCGGGCCACCGCCTCGGCGAGGCGCCTGACGCGCTGCACGTACGCCTGCCGCTCGGCGTGGGACAGCACCCCGCGCGCGTCGAGGAGGTTGAAAGCGTGCGAGCAGCGCATGACGAACTCGTACGCCGGGTAGTGGAGGTCGGCCTCGAGGAGACGCCTGGCCTCGGCCTCGAAGCTGTCGAACAACTCGCGTTGGAGCTCGGGGTTCGACTCCTCGAAGTTGTAACGGCTGTGCTGCTCCTCGAAATCGCCCCTCAGGTCACCGACGGTGACGTCGCGCGACATCTTCAGGTCGAAGGCGTGCTTGACGCCCTGCAGGTACATGCCTATCCGCTCGAGGCCGTACGTGAGCTCGACGGAGACGGGCCGGCTGTCCATGCCACCCACCTGCTGGAAGTAGGTGAACTGGGTGATCTCCATCCCGTCCATCCACACCTCCCAGCCGAGCCCCCAGGCCCCGAGCGTCGGAGACTCCCAGTTGTCCTCGACGAAGCGCATGTCGTGGTCGCGGAAGTCAATGCCGAGCGCGCCGAGGGAAGCCAGGTAGACGTCCTGGACGTCTAACGGCGAGGGCTTGAGAACCACCTGGTACTGGTAGAAGTACTGGAACCTGTACGGGTTGGCGCCGTAACGGCCATCGACAGGGCGGCGGCTGGGCGCGAGGCCGGCCACGCTCCAGGGCTCGGGGCCTAGTGCCCTCAGGTAGGTCGTCGGGTAGAAGGTGCCGGCGCCGACCTCGGTGTCGTGTGGAGGCGCGATGACGCAACCCTGTTCGGACCAGAAGCGGTCCAGGGTGAAGACGATCTCCTGTAGCAGCATCCGTGCCCCTGTACGTACGCCCGACGATTAGGTCTCGCTTAAAGCCGGCAGCGCAATCGTAATGAATGTCGTGCCCGGCGCTCGGGCAGACGGGTACTATAGCATCAGGCCCGGAAGGCGCTTCTAGCGCCGTGGAGTAACGTCCTCGCCCTCTAGGTCGCGCCCGCCAGCGCGGAGGATCGCTTGAACCGCTACGACGACAGAGCCCGGCTCGTCTTCCACTTCGCTCGCGAAGAGGGCAGCAAGCTGGGTCACGCCATGATCGGACCCGAGCACCTGCTGCTTGGCCTCATGCGCGAGGGCGGCACGGCCAGCAAGGTGCTTGCGGAGTTCGGCGGTACGCTCGACGGCTTCCGCACGCAGGTCGAGAGCATGGTCGGCAGGGGCGACGGCCTGCCCCGCAACGAGGCTGCCTCGATAACGCCGCGGGCGCGCCGCGTCATGGAGCTGGCAGGCAGCGAGGCCCGGAGCCTCGGCTCGAACGTGATCGCGACGGAGCACATCCTGCTGGGCATCATCCGCGAGGGTGACGGCGTCGCCTACCGCATCCTGCAGGAGCTCACCCGCGACGTCGACACCGTCAGGTGGCGCATCCTGGCAGCAGCGGACCCGAAGAACCAGGCCGAGTCCGTCAACACACCGTTCTTAGACGAGTACGCCCGCGACCTCACGAAAGCTGCCCAGGACGGCAAGCTCGACCCGGTCATCGGCCGCACCGAGGAGATAAGGCGCGTCATCCAGATCCTCAGTCGCCGCACCAAGAACAACCCGGTGCTCATCGGCGAGCCCGGCGTCGGCAAGACCGCGATCGTCGAGGGGCTCGCCCAGGCGATCGTCGAGGGTCGCGTCCCGCCCAACCTCGGCGGCGTGCGCGTCCTCTCCATAGACCTGTCCAACGTGGTGGCTGGCACCAAGTACCGCGGCGAGTTCGAGGAGCGTCTGCGCCAGATCATCGAGGAGCTGCGCAGCGCCCGCGTCGTCGCTTTCATCGACGAGCTGCACACACTCGTCGGCGCCGGCGGCGCCGAGGGCACGCTGGACGCCGCCAACATCCTGAAGCCGCCGCTCTCGCGCGGCGAGATCCAGGTCATCGGCGCCACCACGACGGGCGAGTACCACCGCTACATCGAGAAGGACGCGGCGCTGGAGCGCCGGTTCCAGCCGGTGATCGTGCTCGAGCCGTCGCCAGAGGAGTCGCTCGAGATACTCGTCGGGCTGCGCGAGAAGTACGAGGCGCACCACGGCGTCGTGATCCCGCACGAGATGCTGCAGATGGCCGTGCGCTACGGCGAGCGCAGCCTGCCCGGCCGCAACTTCCCAGACAAGGCCATCGACCTCATCGACGAGGCCGCGTCCCGCACGCGCCTCAACAAGTCGCTCGGGTTCCCGGTCATCGAGGAGGAGGACGGCACGCCGATAGTCGGCCGCGCCGACCTCGAGGCCGTCGTCGACTCCTGGGGCGGCATATACGTCGACGACCAGGACGACAGCAAGCTCGCCAGCATCGAGGAGGACCTGAAGGGTCGCGTGGTCGGCCAGGACCGGGCCATCCGCGCGCTCGGGGCCGCCCTCAGGCGCTCGCGCGTCGGCCTCGGCGGCCGGACGCGGGTCGCCGCCTCCTTCCTTTTCGTCGGTCCGTCCGGCATCGGCAAGACGTTCCTGGCCAAGCAGCTCGCCGCCCTGCTCTTCGGCAGCGAGCGGTCGCTCGTCCGCCTCGACATGAGCGAGTTCCAGGAGGCGCACTCGATAAGCAAGCTCATCGGTGCTCCTCCCGGCTACGTAGGTCACGAGCAGGGCGGCCGCCTCACCGAGGCGGTGCGGCGTCAGCCTTTCAGCGTCGTGCTCCTCGACGAGATCGAGAAGGCGCACCCCGACATCTACAACACTTTCCTGCAGGTCCTCGACGACGGCAGGTTGACGGACGGCCTGGGCCGCACCGTCGACTTCAGGCGCGTCATCCTGATCATGACCAGCAACACCGGCTTCAACAAGGGCGGGACCGTCGGCTTCCAGGAGGACGGCGGGCAGGGTCACGACATGCCACTCAAGAACCTGTTCACGGCCGAGTTCCTCGACCGCCTCGACGAGGTCATCGCCTTCGACACCTTCGGCCGCGACCACATCGTCGAGATCGCCAGGCAGGCGCTCGATGACATCCGCAGCGAGCTGGCTGGCCGCGACATCGAGGTCACGTTCGCCAAGGAGGTCGCCGAGTTCCTCGTCGACAAGCTGCCGGCCGGCGAGAGCGCCAGGCCGTTGCGCTCCGTTATGCGCGAGTTCATCGAGGACCCGCTGTCGCTCGAGATCCTGGCGCACGGCGCCGAGGAGCCACTCCTCGTCACGATCGAGGAGGGCAAGCCCGTCTTCGCCCGCCCGGTCCCGTTGGTCTAGCGCCCCGTCTCGGCGCAGCCTGCGAGCGCCTTTTGCCGTCTTCGCCACGCCTAGGCGTCTCCCCGTTCGGTACGCTGCTCCAATGTCGAGGAACGCAGGGCCCAGACCGTGGCCCGCGTAGCCACCGCTTACGTCTGCGAGGAGTGCGGGGCGAAGAGCCCCGCCCCGCTCGGACGCTGCCCGCGCTGCGGCGCCTGGGGCAGCATGGTGGCCGAGGAGCAGCCGGTTCGGACGTCTGGCAAGGGCGCCGCCAAGGCGGCCACCAGCTTCGAGCTGACGAGGGTCGTCGGCGACGAGCCTCAACGCCTGGCGACCGGCTCCGAGGAGGTCGACCGCGTCTTGGGCGGCGGCCTCGTCGAGGGCTCGGCCGTGCTGCTGACAGGTGAACCGGGCATCGGCAAGTCGACCCTCCTCCTGCAGCTGGCGGCACACGTCGCGACAGCAGGCAAGGACGTCCTCTACGTCGCCGGTGAGGAGTCACCGCTCCAGGTGCGCCTGCGGGCGGACCGCCTCAGCGTGGGCGACGGCCTCTTCCTCACGCGCCAAACGGACGCGGTCGCGGTGGCCGAGTACCTACGGGAACGGGCGCCCCGGCTCGCCATCGTCGACTCGATCCAGACGCTCACCTCCGGCGACGACGGCGTGCCAGGCAGCCTCACGCAGGTCCGCGACTCGACGGCGCTCATCGTGTCGGCAGCGAAGGAGTCAGGCACGGCGCTCGTCCTCATCGGCCACGTCACCAAGCAGGGCACTGTGGCCGGGCCCAAGGTGGTCGAGCACATCGTCGACGCCACGCTCTCGCTCGAGTCGGCGGGCGACCTGCGCGTGCTGCGCTCACTCAAGAACCGCTTCGGCGCCACAGGCGAGGTGGGCGTGTTCGAGATGACGTCCGCCGGCCTGAGCGACGTGCCCAACCCGTCTGCGGCGTTCCTGGCCGAGCGCCCGATTGGGGTGCCCGGCTCTGTCGTGGCGGCCGTGCTCGAAGGCCAGAGGCCGCTGCTCCTCGAGGTGCAGGCTCTCGCATCCAAGAGCCCGTACTCGGCGCCCCGCCGCGTAGTGCAGGGCCTCGACCAGCGCCGCGTAGACGTTGTGCTGGCGGTGCTCGAACGCCGGCTCGGCCTGCCGCTGGAGGGTCTGGACGTGTTCGTCAACGTCGCGGGTGGCCTCCGCGTGACCGACCCTGGCGCCGACCTAGCGGTCGCCGTCGCCGTCTACTCGGCGGTCACGAACCGCCCGGTGCCCGAGGGGACCGCGCTCGTCGGCGAGGTGGGGCTGGCCGGCGAGCTACGCAGCGCCAGCCAGATCGGGAGGCGCGTGCAGGAGGCGCAGCGCGCCGGGCTCGAGCGGGTCATCGGCCCACGCTCCTCCGAGCCTGTGCTGCCAGCCGGCACGCTCAGCGAAGCCCTGACTGCCGTCTGGGAGGGGGCGTGAACGGGGCGGCCTCCGATCAGCACCACGGTGACCACGCCAAGCGCCACGACGCCAAGCCAGGTGGCTCCGACGAGCGACTGGGGACCACGCTCGCCAGCGGGCTGTTCACGTTGGCGGGGGCCGCTGCCGCCTACTTCCTGAGTCTCAGCCTACTGGAGCCCCGCGGCCTGCTGGCGGGGCCGAACAACCTCTTCTACCTGACGGTCGTCGGTGGCCTAACTGCGCTGCTGCTCACGCGCGGCCCGGCGCGGCGTGCCGGCCGCCTCTGGGCGCGTGGGATGGACAGCGTCACCTCGGTCGGGCCGGACGCCGTGGTGGCCGTGCTCGTCGGCGCAACGGTCGGCCTCGTCCTGACGATCCTCGTCAACACCGTGCTGGCCGACATCCCAGGTTTCACCTGGTACTGGTCCGTGCTGATCGCCGTCATCGCGGTCGTCGGCTGCGCCGGTTTCTTCGTCGTCAACCGGCGCGTGCTGCCAGGCCTGCGCACCACCGGCACGGCTGTCGTCTCGACCGGCCCGTGGCACGACAAGGTGCTCGACAGCTCAGCGATCATCGACGGTCGGGTGCTCGACGTCGCCGAGGCCAACTTCGTCGACGGCCGGCTCCTGGTGCCTCACTTCGTGCTCGCCGAGCTGCAACGCCTCGCGGACTCAGAGGACCCGCTCAGGCGACAGAGAGGGCGGCGCGGGCTGGAGATGGTCGATCGGCTCGTCTCGCACAGGGAGCTGCCAGCGGAGGTCGTCACCGTGGCCGACGACGCCAAGGTGCCGGTCGACGCACGACTGGTTCGTTACTGCCTGGAGACCGGCTTCGACCTCGTCACCACCGACTACAACCTCAGCCGGGTGGCCGCCCTTCAGGGCGTAAGGGTGCTCAACCTCAACCAGCTCGCCAACGGCGTCAAGGTCACGTACATGCCAGGCGAGCGGCTCACCCTCAACGTCGTCAAGCCAGGCAGGGAGTCAGGTCAGGGTCTCGCCTACCTCGAGGACGGCACGATGGTCGTCGTCGAGGACGCCGCCGAGCTCGTGGGACACAGCGTCGACGCCGTCGTCACGTCAAGCCTGCAGACGAGCATGGGGAGGATGATCTTCGCGCGCCTGGCGAACGGCGAGTGACGTGCAGCGTGTCGCGTTGACACCCCGCCGCGCCGGCCATAAGCTCTTCGAGGTGCCCGTCCCCGTTGGAACGGGCGCCGAGGGAAGCGATCTAGGGGCCTTAGCTCAGTTGGGAGAGCGTTCGCTTTGCAAGCGAAATGTCGCCGGTTCGAGTCCGGCAGGCTCCACCACCCACGTACGCGCGCGACCGAAACGTCCGGACCAGGGCAGATGTCCCGGTCAGGCTCGGTCGCGCCTCATGCTAGATTGGGCGAAGTTTTCACGCCTGGCGCGGAGAAACACCGCGCAGGACGAGCGTACGGAGCGTCCCACCGGCCCGGTTCGCCGCGGCCGGCTAGTTCGAGGAGGTAGTCCGCCTAGCATGATGTCGACCACTTCGCGCCCCCTTGACTTCGCCGGAGCGACCGAGCCACCGCCACATGCGGCTTCGCTCGCCATCGGCAGGTGGGCCGCCTAGAGACATGCCGCAGTTCTTCCCTCCCAACACCAACGCGCTGATCAAGTGGTCCATGTGGGGCGGCGGTGTGTTCTTCGTGCTGCTCATCGGCGCCATGACGTTCTACGCCCGCGCCACCAACAACGCCGTCGGCGTTCCCGTCCCGCAGCCCGTCGACTTCCCGCACAACACACACGTCGTCCAGGTCGGGCTCGACTGCCGCTACTGCCACACGACCGTCGAGACCTCCAACACGGCCTCCGTGCCCGCTACCGAGACCTGCATGACATGCCACTCGCAGATCCGCACTGCAACGCCGCAGCTCCAGGCGGTCTTCGATAGCTGGGAGACCGGTGTCCCCATCCAGTGGAACCGCGTCCACGACCTGCCGGACTACGTCTACTTCGATCACAGCGTTCACGTGAACAACGGCGTGGGCTGCTCCAGCTGCCACGGTCGCGTCGACCAGATGACGACCGTCTTCAAGGCCGAGCCGATGACCATGGGTTGGTGCCTCGAGTGCCACCGCGACCCAGCGACGCAGCTCAGGCCCCGCAGCGAGGTCCTCAACATCGAGTACAGCTTCCCCTCCTCACCGGAGGAGCAGCGTGCCATCGGAACGGAGCTGATCGAGGCGTACCACATAGACACGGATAGGCTCATCCAATGCTCGACCTGCCACAGATGAACGCGACCGGAGGAGAAGACAGGGGCGACTTCTCGCACCTGCGAGAGAAGCTCTCTGGCCAGGAGGGCCCTGCCTACTGGCGCAGCCTGGGTGAGCTGACCCAGACGGACGAGTTCAGGGAGTTCCTGCACAAGGAGTTCCCGCGGCAGGCGGCTCCCCTGGACAACGGCCTTCACCGCCGCGACTTCCTCAAGCTGCTCGGCGCCAGCATGGCGTTGGCCGGCCTCTCCGCCTGCGCAAGGCCGCCCCTTCCGCACGAGAAGATCGTGCCGTACGTCAGGGCCCCACAGGAGATCACGCCTGGCAAGCCGCTCTTCTACGCCACCGCCGTCACCTACGGCGGCTACGCCGAAGGCGTGCTCGCCGAGAGCCACCAGGGCAGGCCGACCAAGCTCGAGGGCAACCCCGACCACCCGGCCAGCCGCGGTGCGACCGGCGCCGTCACCCAGGCAGAGGTGCTCGGCGTCTACGACCCCGACCGGTCAGGCGACGTCCTAGAGGGCGGCGAGGAGCGGCTGTGGGAAGACTTCGCCACGGCCCTCAACGAGACCGTCGCGGCGCTGCCCGGGGGGCAGGGCCTTGCGATCCTCACGGAGAACGTCACCTCACCAACCATGGGGTCTCAGCTCCAGCAGGTGCTCACGGCGTTTCCTGAGGCGGCCTGGTACCAGTGGGACCCGCTACACCCGGACAACGAGGTAGCCGGGGCGCGCATGGCGTTCGGGGCCGACGTGCGGCCCGTCTACGACCTGACCCAGGCCGACGTGATCGTCTCTCTGGGCGCAGACTTCCTCGACAGCGGCCCCGGCCGGTTGGCGTACGCGCGTGACTTCGCGCAGCGCCGGCGCGTCCTGAGCGCCGAGGACACCATGAACCGCCTGTACCAGCTGGAGAGCAGCCCGTCTCCTACGGGGGTAGTAGCCGACCACAGGGTGGCGCTCAAGCCATCGGACATCGCCGCCACGGCCGCGGTGCTGGCCGCCCGCCTGGGCGTTCAGGCGCCCGACGCCGCACTCCCGGCCGGCCTCTCCCAGGCCCTCCTTGACGCGATGGTCGCGGACCTGGAGGGCGGCTCCGCCGTCGTCATCGCAGGCGACGAGCAGCCCCCGGTCGTGCACGCGCTGGCCGCGGCCATCAACGACGCGATCGGCGCCATCGGAACCACGGTCACGTACGTGAGCAGCCCGGCCGTGCGCCCGGCCGTTCACGGCGAGGAGATCGCCAGTCTCACAGCGGCCATGCGCGCCGGCGAGGTGCATGCCCTGCTCGTGCTCGGCGGCAACCCTGTCTACTCGGCGCCGGTCGACCTGGGCTTCGCCGAGGCCCTGGCTCAGGTTCCGTTCAGCGCTCACCTCGGGCTCTACCGAGACGAGACGGCTGCCGGATGCACCTGGCACGTACCGCAGGCGCACCTGCTAGAGGCCTGGGGCGACGCGCGCGCGTTCGACGGCACCGTGTCCATCCAACAGCCGCTGATCCTCCCGTTCTACGGCGGGAAGACCGCCCACGAGGTCCTCTCCGTCCTACTGGGCGAAGACGACGCGAGCTCGTACGACGCCGTTCGTGGCTACTGGCAAGGGCGGGTCAGCGGCGACTTCGACGACTTCTGGCGCGAGAGCGTCTTCCGGGGTGTCGTGGCCGGCACCGCTGCCGCCGCAGAACAGGTGAGCGCGGCGGCGGTCGACGAGCCACTGCCGACCAGCGCAGACGTCGAGCTCGCCCTCTTCCTCGACCACGCGCTCCTCGACGGCCGGTACGCGAACAACGGCTGGCTACAGGAGCTGCCGCGGCCGATCTCGAAGCTGACATGGGACAACGCGGCCCTCGTGGCGCCGCGCCTGGCCGAGAGCCTGGGTGTCGATACGGGCGACGTCATCACCCTCACGGTAGGTAGCCGGAGCGTAGACGCTCCGGTGTTCGTCCAGCCAGGCCAAGCGGAGGGCGCCATCAGCCTGGCTCTCGGCTTCGGCCGCACCGCCGCGGGAGCGGTGGGTAACGGCGTCGGCGTGAACGCCTACGCCGTGCGCACGCAGGCCGAGCCCTGGTCGGCGCCGGTGCAGGTCTCGCGCGCGGGCCGCCGCTACAAGCTCGCCACCACCCAGGACCATCACGCCCTAGAGGGCACGGGTGAGGCGCGGCACATCGTCCGCGCAGGCACGCTGACCGAGTTCAGGAACGAACCAGACCACCCGCACTTCGCCCACCCGCTCGCCCACCACGACGAGGACCTGTACCCCGACTTCACGTACGAGGGCTACAAGTGGGGGATGGTCATCGACCAGACGGTCTGCACCGGCTGCAACGCCTGCGTGGTGGCCTGTCAGGCGGAGAACAACGTGCCCATCGTCGGCAAGGACCAGGTCGCTATCGGGCGCGAGATGCACTGGCTGCGCGTCGACAGTTACTACGGTGGCTCGCTCGACGACCCAACCTTCTTCGCTCAGCCGATGCCGTGCCAGCAGTGCGAGAAGGCTCCGTGTGAGCCCGTCTGCCCTGTCGGCGCCACCGTGCACGACTCCGAGGGCCTGAACGTGATGGTCTACAACCGATGCGTCGGGACCCGCTACTGCTCGAACAACTGCCCTTACAAGGTGCGCCGGTTCAACTACCTTCAGTACGCGGAGCTCGACACCGCGGCCACCCCGCTCACCCTCGCCAACAACCCTGACGTGACGGTCCGCAGCCGTGGCGTTATGGAGAAGTGCACGTACTGCACGCAGCGCATCTCCAAGGCGCGCATCGAGGCCGCCAACGAGGACAGGCGCATACAGGACCTCGAGGTCGTCACCGCCTGTCAGGCAGCCTGCCCGACCGAGGCGATCGTCTTCGGTGACCTCAACCTTCAGGGAAGTGCCGTGAACCGCCTCAAGGCCTCACCGCTCAACCACACGTTGCTCGAAGAGCTCCAGACCTTCCCGCGCACCAGCTACCTCGCGAAGGTGACGAACCCGAGTCCGAGCATCGAAGGGAACGCCTGATGGCCGTCACAACGGGCAAGGGACCGTTCGTGGAGACGAACCGCGTCATCGGCCCCGGACAGTCTTACGGCACCATCGACGACACCGTGCTGGCGCCGGTCCTCGTCGACGTCCAGAGGACCCCCCGCTGGTGGTGGATAGGGTTCGCCATCTCGCTGGCGTTCCTGGCCATGTACCTGACCTCGGTCGTGCACCTGATCACGACTGGCATCGGGATCTTCGGCAACAACATCCCGGTCGCATGGGGGATGCCGATCATCAACTTCGTCTGGTGGATCGGTATCGGTCACGCCGGCACGCTCATCTCGGCGGCGCTGCTGCTCTTCAGGCAGCCGTGGCGCACCACGATCAACCGCTTCGCCGAGGCCATGACGATCTTCGCCGTCGTGTGCGCCGGCCTCTACCCCATCCTCCACCTCGGCAGGCCGTGGGTCTTCTACTGGCTGCTGCCGTACCCGAACACGTTCGGGCTGTTCCCGCAGTTCCGCAGCCCGCTCGACTGGGACCTCTTCGCGATCGGCACCTACGCGAGCGTCTCGGTCCTGTTCTGGTTCATCGGCCTCATCCCCGACCTGGCGAGCCTGCGCGACCGCGCCAAGGTGCCGTTCCAGCGCTTCCTGTACGGCATGCTCAGCCTCGGCTGGAACGGATCGGCGAAGGCGTGGCAGCGCTACCAGCGTGCTTACCTGCTCATCGCGGCGCTCTCGTTCCCGCTCGTGCTCTCGGTCCACAGCACGATCGCCATGGACTTCGCTGTGGCCCAGGTGCCCGGGTGGAACAACACGATAATGCCGCCGTACTTCGTTGCAGGCGCCGTGTTCGCCGGCTTCGCCATGGTGCTGATCCTGGCCATCCCGCTGCGGCGCGCGTACGGCCTAGGCAACCTCATCACGATGAGGCACCTCGACAACTCGGCGAAGCTCATGCTCGCGACCGGGATGATCGTCGTGTACGGGTACCTGATCGAGATCTTCATCGCCTGGTACTCGGGCGTCGAGTTCGAGCGGTACATGATCTGGAACCGCATGTTCGGCGACCACGCTCAGTTCTTCTGGGCGCTGATCCTGTGCAACTTCGTTGCCATCCAACCGCTGTGGTTCAGGGGCGTCAGACAGAGTCCCATGGCGCTCTTCGTGATCTCGATAATCGTGTCCATAGGGATGTGGCTCGAGCGCTTCGTGATCATCGCAATCTCCATGACCAAGGACTTCCTGCTGTCATCGTGGGGCGACTACATCAGCACCTTCTGGGACTGGGCGCTCTACCTCGGTAGCTTCGGGCTCTTCTCCACCCTGTTCTTCCTGTTCATCCGGCTACTGCCGTCCATCGCGACGGCCGAGACAAAGGAGACCGCCTACCACTACAGCCACCAGAAGGTGGACCCTTACGAGGACGTCAGGGCACAGGTGTACCCGGAGGTGAGCGCGTGAGCATCCTGTCTGTCAGGGACGGCGGCCGCGTGGCGCACCCTGAGAAGGTCCACGGCGTCGCCGCCCAGTTCGGGACCGTCGACGACCTGATGGCCGCGGCCGAGCGCGTGCGTGACGCCGGCTACACGAAGACGGACGCCTACACACCGTTCCCGGTCGAGGACTTAGACGAGGCCCTCGGCATGAAGCCGACGCGCATCGGCTGGATCGTTCTCGCGGCGGGCGTGCTCGGTGGCCTCGGAGGCTTCTTCATGCAGTGGTGGGCGAACACCACCTACTACCCGCTGGTCATCGGCGGCAAGCCGCTGAACAGCTGGCCGAACTGGATCGTCATCATGTACGAGCTGACGATCCTCTCTGCCGCGTTCACGGCCGGCATCGGCATGATCCTGCGCAACGGCCTGCCGCGTGGCTACCACTCGATCTTCAACACCCCAGGGTTCGAGAACGCCAGCCGCGACAAGTTCTTCATCGCCATCGAGGCGAGGGACCCGCAGTTCGACCTGCGCCAGACCACGGCGTTCCTCGAGAGCCTCGGGCCGGAGCGCGTGAGCGAGGTGGAGGCGTGAGCGCCCAAGCTACGATGACGCGTCGCGGTCGCGCGCTCCTGCTGCTCACGGCGTGCCTCACGCTCCTGCTCACGGCCTGCGGCCGCAACATGTTCGACCAGCCCAAGGTAGAACCGTTCGAGGCCTCCGCGTTCTTCGAGGACGGCGCAGGCATGCGCCTCCCGCCACCCAACGCTGTCTCACGAGAGGTCGGTGCCCTCGACCCTTCGTTCCTATCTGGGCAAGGCGACCAGGGCATGCTGACCGAGCTTCCCATAGCCCTCACCATCGACGTTCTGCAGCGTGGCCAACAGCGTTTCGACATCTACTGTGCGCCGTGCCACAACTACAACGGCGACGGCACCGGCGCGGTCGTGCGCAAGGGCTTCCCGCAGCCGGCCTCGTTCGTCCACGAGCCCAGGCTCCTAACGGCGCCGGTCGGCTACTTCTACAACGCGATCACCAACGGCTTCGGCCGGATGCTCCCGTACGCCTCACGCATCGCGCCCGAGGACAGGTGGGCGATCTCGGCCTACGTGAAGGCGCTGCAGCTCTCGCAGAACGCCGATCCGGCCGACATCCCAGCGGGCGCCGAGGTGACCATGCCGAACACGGAGGCGGCCAGATGAGCCTAGACGCTCACGACCACGCTCACGCCCGTACCGCCCTCGAGGCGCCCGCCCCCGACACCGCCAAGCTGCAGACGATCGCTCTCGGCGTAGGTGTCATCGCGGTCATAGGCGGCGCGGTGCTTGGCTTCTTCGGCCAGGGCGGAGCCGCCGGCTTCTTCCAGTCGTACCTGATGGCCTACGTGTTCTGGCTGGGGATCTCGCTCGGCGCGCTGGTCCTGCTGTTCACGCAGCACCTAGCCGGCGGGCCGTGGGGGCCCCTGATCGCCAGGCCGCTCGAGTCGGCCACGACCGTCATCCCGCTGATGGCGCTACTCTTCGTGCCGGTGCTGCTCGGCGCGAGCGACCTGTACCCCTGGACGAACGCGGCGTACGTCGCCGAGAACCCGACCGTCGCTGCCAAGCAGGAGTACCTCAACCTGCCTTGGTTCATCGTGCGCAGCGTCGCCTACTTCGCCGTCTGGATCGGCGCCGCGATGCTCTACCGGCGTAGTTCTCTCGACCAGGACAAGTCCGCCGACACCGCCGGAACCATCGGCTACCGTCTGCGCAGCGCGGCTGGCTTGTGGTTCGTGTTCTACGTCCTCACGATGACCTTCGCCGCTTTCGACTGGGCGATGTCGCTGACGCCGCTGTGGTTCTCCGGGATCTACCCGACGATCATCATGACCAGCCAGGCGATCACCGGGATCGCCTTCATGATCCTGATCATCACCTGGATCGCCAGCCGCAACGCCACCGTCGACGCCTTGCTCACGCCCAGGCGCCTGCAGGACCTCGGCAACTTCCTGATGGCGTTCACGATGTTCTGGGCCTACGTCCAGGTGTCCCAGCTCATCATCCAGTGGAGCAACAACGTCGCGGAGACAGCGAGCTGGTACGTCACGCGCTTCAGCCCAGAGTGGCTAGGTGTCTCGGCGTTCCTCCTGTTCTTCGGGTTCTTCGCTCCGTTCTTCATCCTCTTCTCGCGCTGGGTCAAGCGGAAGAGGAGGGCGCTCGTGATGGTGGCCATATGGTCCCTTCTGATGCAGGCCCTCAACTACTTCTGGTTCCTCGCCCCGACCTTCGGCCGGGAGGGCTTCGCGCTCACCCTCGCCGACGTGCTGCTCTTCATCGGCATAGGCGGGATCTGGTTGGCGGCGTTCGCCAGGCAGCTCGCGAGCCGTCAGGTACTGCCAGCCAACGATCCGCGCCTCGTCGCCGCCGTCTCGGAGCACCATGCCTGAGGACACCAGCTACGAACCCGTCCGCCAGTACCTGGTCAGCGAGGGCCAGGTAAGGACCGCCTTCGTGCTCTCGGCGCTCGGCATGGCGGCCCTGTTGCTTCTCCTGCTGTTCCTGGCGACATCGAGGCCCCAGGGCCGGCTCTCCGCGCTCGACCCTACGGAGTTCCAGACCGGCCTACAGGCCGCCACGGGCGTGCTCGAGGGCTACGAGGTGTTCGACGACGGGCGGGCCCGCCTCGACATCGACAGGGCGATGGAGCTGGTCGCCGAGAGGGGCGTAGCCTCTCCCGGCATCGTGGCCCCTGGCGCTGCCGTCCAGGCTCCGGGCGGCCCAGGTGCCGCGGACGTCGCGCCCGGCGCTGACGACGACGAGCAGGCCCTCCCCGACGTGGACGGCGCCGTGGCGTTCGGGACCTGCGCGGCCTGTCACCAGGCCAACGGCGCCGGCATCCCGGGAGCCTTCCCGCCACTCGCGAACCACGCGGCAGAGCTCTACATCGCCGACCCGACCTACATGATCGACGTCGTTCTGTACGGGCTCACCGGTCAGATCCAGGTGGAGGGTGCCACCTACAACGGGTTCATGCCTGCCCACGAGCACCTGGCCGACGAGGAGATAGCCGCCATCCTCAACCACGTCATGACCTCGTTCGGCAACGAGGACGCCGCGTCAGGCTTCGAGCCATACACGGCCGAGAGCGTGGCCGCACAGCGCGGGCTGGGCCTCAGCTCCGCCGACGTGCTCGAGCTGCGGGCCGACCTCGGCCTGGAGTGAGCAGGCGCGTCTTAGTCACGCGATCACTGCCCGAGGCCGGCCTCGCGCCCTTGCGTGAGGCCGGCCTCGTCGTCGAGGTCTACGATGGCGATGGCCCGATGCCGAGGCAGGACCTCCTGTCTCGCGTGGCGGGGGCGGACGCGCTGATCACGCTGTTGTCGGAGCGCGTCGACGAGGAGCTGTTGAACGCGGCCGGGGACCAGCTCACGGTCGTCGCCAACTACGCCGTCGGCTACGACAACATCGACCTGGAGGCTTGCCGCCGCCACGGGGTCGTCGCCACGAACACGCCGGACGTGCTCACGGCCGCCACGGCGGACATGGCGTTCGCGTTGCTCCTCGCCGTGGCCAGGCGCCTGCGCGAGGGCGACGAGCTCGTCAGGTCAGGCGCTTGGCAGGGCTGGAGGCCGGGCCAGCTCCTGGGCTCGCATGTGACGGGTGCGACCCTGGGGGTACTAGGCATGGGCCGCATCGGGACGGCGGTCGCGAGGCGCGCACGCGGCTTCGACATGAGGGTGCTCTACCACAACAGGCGCAGGGACGAGGCCGCCGAAAGCGAGCTCGGCGCCACCTACACGACCCTGGACGACCTTCTCGCCAGCAGCGACTTCGTGAGCGTGCACACACCGCTAACGCCAGACACGCGGCACCTAATCGGCGAGCGCGAGCTGGGGCTCATGCGCGAGACCACCGTGGTCGTCAACACGGCCCGGGGCCCCGTGATCGACGAGTCAGCTCTGGCCGACGCGCTCAGGAGCGGGCGCGTGGCAGGAGCGGGCCTCGACGTCTTCGAGGAGGAACCGCACGTGCACCCGGGCCTGATCGACCTGCCCAACGTGGTGCTCACGCCCCACCTGGGCTCTGCCACCGGCACCACGCGCACGGAGATGGCGCTGCTGTGCTCGAGGGCTGTCCTCGACGTGCTGACAGGACGCGCACCACCGAACGTGATACCGGCATGACGCGAGCGAGGCGGGACCTGAGCGGCCCCGCCTCAGTGCGAGCTATGAAACCCGGCTAGCGGCTCAGACGTCGAGCTGCGCCAGGTGCGCGTGTTCCTCGATGAACTGGCGCCTGGGCGGCACCTCGGTGCCCATGAGGGTCTCGAACACCTCGCTGGCCTCGAGCGCGTCGTCGATCGTGACGCGTTTGAGCACGCGGGTCTCCGGGTTCATCGTCGTCTCCCAGAGCTGCTCAGGGTTCATCTCGCCGAGGCCCTTGAAGCGTTGGATCTCGTAGTTCTTGCCCTTGTTCGCCTTGAGGAGCTGCTGGAGGCCGACCTCGTCGAATACGTAGTTCATCTCCTTCGAGCGGCCGAAGCGCACCCCGTACAGAGGCGGTTGCGCGATGTACAGGTAGCCGGCCTTGATGAGCGCCGCCATGTACCGGTAGAAGAACGTCAACAGCAGCGTCCGGATGTGCGAACCGTCGTGGTCGGCGTCGGTCATGATGATGATCCGGTGGTAGCGCACCTCTTCGAGGTTGAAGTGCGCCTCGTCGCCCGTGCCCTCCATGCCTGCGCCGATTGCGGCGACCATGGCGCGGATCTCGGCGTTCTTGAGGATGCGCCCCAGGTTCGCCTTCTCGACGTTGAGGATCTTGCCCCTCAGCGGCAGGATGGCCTGGAACCGCCGTTCCCTCCCCTGCTTGGCCGAGCCACCCGCCGAGTCGCCCTCGACGATGTAGAGCTCGGAGACCGCAGGGTCCTGAGACTGGCAGTCTGCGAGCTTGCCAGGCAGGTCGTCGTTCTCCAGGGGGTTGGCGCGCCGCACGAGGTCGCGCGCCTTGCGGGCCGCCTCTCGCGCCCTGGCTGCCTGCGCGGCCTTCTCGACGATGGCCTTGCCGGCCTTAGGGTGCTCCTCGAGGTAGTCGCTGAGCCGCTCGTACACCACCGAGTTGACGGCCGACTGAGCTTCGGGGTTGAGCAGCTTGACCTTGGCCTGTGACTCGAACTGCGGGTCGGGCAGCTTCACGGAGATGACGGCGTTGATGCCCTCGAGGAAATCGTCCCCTGTGGGGGCGGCGTCGCCCTTCTTGAGCAGGTTCTTGTTCTTGGCGTAGTTGTTGAGCGTGCGCGTGTACGCCGACTTGAACCCTGTCAGGTGGGTGCCGCCGTCGCGGTTGGTGATCATGTTCGCGTACGTGAGCACCGTCTGGCCGTAACCGGCCGTGTGCACGAGGCCCACCTCGACGTCGATGACCTGTGGTCCCCTGTCGGTCTCGACGGTGGCGGTGCCCGAGACGGGGATCGCCCTGTCGTAAAGCGTCTTGCCGTCCTTGGCGAGAGCCTCGGCGTAGGCGGCCACCCCGCCCTTCTCGTGGAAGACCTCACGCTTGACCTCGGCGCCGCGCCTGTCCTCGAGGACGATCTTCACGCCACCAGTCAGGAACGACAGCTCGCGCAGCCGGCGCCGGACGCGCGCGTAGTCGAAGCCTTCGATGTCCTTGAAGATGTCGTGGTTCGGGTAGAAGGTGACCTTGGAGCCGCGCTTGCCCTTCGGCAGGCTCCCGACGACGCTGAGCGGCTCGGCGACGAAGCCGTTCTCGAAGGCGATGCGGTAGTGCTTGCCGTCGCGGAACACCTCGGCGTCGAACTTCGTCGAGAGCGCGTTGACTACCGAGGACCCCACCCCGTGCAGGCCGCCCGACACCTTGTACGCGCCGCTGTCGAACTTGCCGCCAGCGTGTAGCTCGGTGAAGATCACCTCGATGGCCGGCTTGCCCTCGGCCTCCATGATGTCGACGGGGATGCCGCGCCCGTTGTCCAGGACCGAAGCCGAGCCGTCCTTGTTCAGGTAGACCTCGACGGTATCGGCCTCGCCGGCCAGCGCCTCGTCGATCGCGTTGTCGATGATCTCGGTGAGGAGCTGGTGGTAGCCGTCTATGCCTGTGCCGCCCTGGACGTACATGGCAGGCCGCTTGCGTACGCCCTCCAGGCCCCTGAGGACCTTGATGTCATGTGCCGTGTAAGCGCTCAAACTGACCTCCGGAGACGGCCGCCGGAGTCGACCGTCCCAAACGAGTCATTGTACCCTTCCACGGCACCCCCGGTCAAACAGATTTCCCCGTCCAGGACGCGTCAAAAGCCTACTGAGGCTGGGGCCAGCTGTCTCCTGAGGGCCCTCCTGCCAGGGTCACGCCACACCCGAGATGACCTGAGCCGGAACTGCCGCGCGAGCACTGCGAGATCAGCCGACGAGGCGACGCTTGACGCGCCTGAGCTGTCTCTTCAACCGGCGCCTGACCTGCTCGATCCGCGGTACCGGGTTGATCGGAAAGTCGAGAAGCTCTGGCCACAACCGAGCTGTCGCCGCTCTGTAGACCTCACGCGATGGGTGGATGCGTACCTCATCTGGGACCGAGATCATGTCCACGAGCAGGGCCCGGCAACTGTACGGAAGGAACACGTCACCCCATCCGATGACGAACTCAGATACGTTCTGTGCGAACCAGTTCCCGGTCCTGGTCTCCCAGTACAACAGGTCGCGGGGGTCGATACCGTAAGTCTCGCCGAGGCCTCCCAGCCACCGTTCGAAACGGCTGCGTGCGAACGGATGATCTAGGCTGGCGAGCCGCGCACAGAACGCCGGCGTCAGCCCCTCCCGAGGCATGGCGGGGCTAGCCTGAGTACGGTAGTAGGATCGCGAGATCTCGGACACGTTCCCGACCGCCGCTACCCGGCCGAGCCGGTAGCGGGCAAGCTGCGCCTCGAGGGCGGGCGCCCTATGCATGTGCGCGTACGGCACGCTGCGCCGAAACACGTCTTCGAACTCGACTGAGGCTGTGGGGCCGCTCTCGATGATGTGGTGGATGGCGCCCCCGGCCGAGAGCATGGCGCGGGGGATCGCGACGTCAGGATGGTGGAAGTCCCGGGCCTCGTCTTGACCTGTGTAGTAGATGACGTCGTCCTTCACGCCTCGGCTGGCCGCCAGCATGAGCCTACTGTCGACACCAGCGCTGATCCCAAGCGCTAGGTCGAACCGCTTCGAGCCCGCAGCTATCAGTCCTGACAGCCTTTCGGCGACCCGGATCGACTGCTCGGCGAGTTCCAGCAGCGGTAGTCGCGCGTTGGGCCAGTACCTCGTGACGTCGCCGGTTGTGAGGTCCAGGAAGTGATTCGGCAAGAGGCGCCGGACCTCCGTGTACGGGCTGCTGTCGGCAGGCCATGCGTACTCAGGGTTCGACATGGCCAGCTCGATGAACTCGACGGCTTGAGGGTCTACACCGAACCCCAACTGTTGGGCCAGAAGATCGCTCTGGGCGGCGCACCAGGTCTCTCCGCCGACCGAACCGCTCGGCTCGCCAGGCCGGTCGATCGACGCGTCAGCCTGTACCGCTCGGCCAGCCTCAGCTCTCGCGAAGAAGAGCTGCATGGTACCGGCTGCATCACCCACGACCGTGACGGTTCCGTGGTCAACGATGAGCAGGTAGCGTCCCCCTAGCCGCGCTAGCGCGGCGAACGGCGTACCACCCTTGGCGACCGCCTCAGCCACGCTGTCCAGGAGCTCCCGGTCTGAGGCGCCCGGTCGCTCGGGGTCGAGTAAGAAGCCAAGGAGCGTGAGCGTCACGTCGCCCACCTCGACCGTCGTCACCTTCAGGTCGGGGTGCGAGTTGAGGTGCAGCCCGCCGGCCACGACGGTGGAGCGCCAGGACGGCAGGACCTGGACCGGCCGCGGTCCGAGCACGTACTGCATGCGCCGCTCGAGTCGCGTCAGTAACCCTGCATCGAGTTCAAGGTCCATACGTTTCCCTTTCGCCAGCTAGGCGCGTGTCTCTCCAGACCCGTCGACCAAGTACTTGTAGGTCACGAGCTCGGCGAGGCCCATGGGCCCGCGAGCGTGCAGCTTCTGAGTGCTGATGCCGATCTCGGCGCCGAACCCGAACTCGAACCCGTCGTTGAACCGGGTAGAGGCGTTCACGAACACGGCGGCGGCGTCCACCTCCTGGCGGAACCGCTCGGCGCTGAGCACGGACGGCGTGACGATCGCCTCGCTGTGACCCGTGCCGTGCCTCGCGATGTGATCGAGCGCGTCACCGAGGTCGTCTACCACGCGAACGGCAAGCTTGAGCGCTAGGAACTCGGTGTCCCAGTCGGCCTCGGTGGCTGGGCCGACGTCTCCTACGAGCGCGCGTGCCCGCTCGCAGCCCACCACCTCTACGCCAGCTCCCCGCAGCCGCCCGACCAAGCCGGGCAGCAGCGCCGGGGCCTCGCCTTCGTGCACCAGCAGCTTCTCCATGGCGTTGCAGACCCCGGGGCGCTGCAGCTTGGCGTTCAGGACGATACCGGTGGCCATGTCGTGGTCGGCGCCGGCGTCGACGTACACGTGACAGTTGCCTACGCCGGTCTCGATGACGGGCACGGTGGCGTTCTCGACGACGTGCCTGATGAGACCAGCCCCGCCGCGCGGGATCACCAGGTCGACGAGGCCGTTGGCCTTGAGCAGCGCGGTCACCGCATCACGAGACGGGTCGGAGACTAGCTGCACGGCGTCAGGCGGCAGCCCAGCGTCGGCCAGGGACCTCCTGAGGCTGGCGACGAGCGCCCGGTTGCTACGCGACGCGGACGTCGAGCCACGTAGCACGACCGCGCTGCCAGCCTTGAGGGCCAGGGCGGCGGCGTCGACGGTGACGTTGGGGCGAGACTCGTAGATCATGCCGATGACGCCGAACGGCACGCTCACCTTGCGCACCCGAGGCCCGCTCCTCAGCGTCCAGCCGTCGAGGACACGTCCGAGCGGGTCGGGCAGGTCGGCGACGGCCTCGCATGCCGTGGCGATGGATTCGAGGCGGGCCTCGTCCAGCGTGAGGCGGTCGACCTGAGGCTGCGCCATGCCATCCGCCTTCGCATCTGTCACGTCATGTGCGTTGGCGTCCAGGACCTGTTCGCGGTCGCGCAGCAGGCCCGCAGCCATCCGCATGAGGGTCCCGTCACGGTCGGCGTACTGGAGTCCCCGAGCGGCGCCCCTGGCGGCGCTCAGTTGGTCGTGGAGGGTGAGCACCTCGGTCATCGCAGGAGTATACGGGCGAGCCAGGCGACTTAGACTTGCCTCATGAGTCTCGTTCCCGAGCCAGGCGTCCGAGGGTTCGTCGCGGTGACCGGAGCAGCGGGCTCGGTCGGGCCACACTTGGCGGCCGCGCTGGCTGCCCGCGGCTGGAGCGTCGCCCTGATGACAAGGCCCGGCTCGGAAGCAACAGCCATGGAACGTTCAGCGGCGCTCGTTGGCCCAGGCACGACCCTAGAGGCCGTCGGTGTCGACCTGACGGACGAAGCCGCTGCGAGCGCGGCACTCACAGGACTGGCCGGGCGCCTGGGACCCTGCGCGGCCCTCTTCTGCGTGGCCGGCGGGTTCGCGTCTCGGCCCGCCCATGAGGCCACGCTCGCCGACCTCACCCAGATGCTGGACCGGAACCTCGTGACGGCCGTCAACGCCACGCGCGCTGTCCTGCCAGGGATGCTCGAGCGGGGCCGCGGCTTCGTGCTTGGGGTGTCGGCTGGCGCCGCCACGTCGCCGGCTCCCGGCAGGACGGCCTACGCGGCCGCTAAGGGAGCGGTGAGCGCGTACTTCAGGTCGCTGGCCGCTGAGGTGTCTGGGACGGGCGTCCACGCCGGGCTGCTCACGCCTATCGGAACGATTGACACACCCGCGAACCGCAACGCGATGCCCGCCGTCGACCGTTCCAAGTGGATCCGCGTCGAGGCGGTCGTCGATGCTGCCCTGTACCTCTCAAGCACGTCCGGCGTGCGCGAGCTCGAGCTCCACGGTGGTTGAGAGGTCGCCCGCGGTGGACATGCACCCGCGCTAGCTAGTAAGCTGACCAACTGGTCTATCGCGTGGCCCTTGAGCGGCGCCGCGCCCCGGAGGAAGTAGATGAAGCTTGCAGCCGAGAAGCGCGGGAAGGGTGGTCTGGGTGAGCTCAGACGCAACGGACGCCTGCCCGCTGTCATGTACAACCGCGAGATCAACGTGCCCGTCAGCATCGAGACGAGGGCCTTCGACAGGGCCTTCCGGACCGTAGGCAACTCGAGCCTGATCGACCTCGAGATCGCGGGCGACGTCCACAGCGTCATCGTCAAGCAGGTCCAGATGGACAAGCGCCGCCGCGAGCCGATGCATGTCGACTTCTACGCGGTCAGCGCAGACGAGCCCGTGCAGGTACCGGTGCCCATCGAGTACGTCGGCAGCCCGGTCGGGGTCCGCGATGGCGGTCAGCTGCACGTCCAGCGCCGTGAGGTGCTGATCGCGGTCCTGCCACGCCTCATCCCGAACCACCTCGAGCTCGACATCAGCGGCCTCGAGATCGGCGACAGCCTGCACGTCGCCAACATCGTCGAGAAGCTGCCAGCCGAGGCCGAGGTCCTAGACGACCTCGATCTGGCTCTGGTGGCCGTCGTGCCGCCGCGCGTGGCCGAGGAGGAAGAGGAAGCCGCCGAAGCGGCCGAGCCTCAGGTCGTCGGTGAGGAGACCGAAGCCGACGGTGAAGAAGCCGAAGGAGACTCCACGGAGGAGTGACCTAGGGCCCTTAGGGAGCCATCGTGAAGGTGATCTTCGGGCTCGGCAACCCAGGGCCCAGGTACGAGGGGACCCGGCACAACGCCGGGTTCCTCGTCGTTGACGAGCTCGCACGCCGTCACGCTGGTGCGTTCCGCAAGGTCGGTCGCGGAGCGGCGGCGCGGCTCGAAGCCCGGGTCGACATGCCGGCTGGAGCGACCACGGCGCTGGCTGAGCCGCTCCGTGCGGAGTCGGCCCGGTCGGCCCTGTTACCCGCTCGCGACGAGACCGCCTCTGTCCTGCTCGTGAAACCGCAGGGCTTCATGAACCTGTCTGGCGCGGCGGTGCAGGCCGTCATGGCCAGGCACAGGACCGCGCTGACGGACATCCTGGTGGCGCATGACGACGTCGACCTGCCGCTCGGGCGCCTCCGGTTCAAGCAGGGCGGCGGAGCAGGCGGACAGCGGGGCGTGAAGGACATCGCCGACAGGGTCGGGACTGGTTTCCTGCGCCTGAAGCTAGGGGTCTCGCGACCTCCGGAGGGATGGGGCACGGACGGCTGGGTGCTCTCCCGTTTCCAGGCGGGTGAGCGGGACCTGCTCGCCGAGGTGGTGTCGGCCGCTGCCGATGCGGTCGAGGGCCTGGTCGCCGACGGCCTGGAAGCGACGATGAACCGCGTGAACGGCATCGACCTGGGTGGAGTGGGTTGAGATGACCGAGTCCGATGTCCCCTACGAGCTCCGCTCGAGCCCCTAGGCCTATCGGCCTAGGGGCCGGGAGCTTCCTAGTTGACCATCTTGGTGCGCCGCGCCTGGAAGTCCTGGAGGACGTAGCGCCCGATCGTGTGTGGCGTCGTGAAGTACGCCTTGCCGCGCGTCATGGCCGAGACGCGCCTCACGAACGCGATCAGCTCGGGGTCGCGGGCCAGCATGAAGGTGTTCACCTGAACGCCGTGCCGCCGGCAGTTGCCGACCTCCCGCAGCGTCTCACCGAGCACAAGGGGGTCGAGACCGTACGCGTTGCGGTAGACCCGGCCGTCTGGCAGCGTGATCGCCGATGGCTTGCCGTCGGTGATCATGATGACCTGCTTCATGTCCTTGTTCTCACGCTTGAGGATCTTCTGCGCGAGCCGTAGGCCCTCGGCGGTGTTCGTGTGGTAGGGACCCACCTGCGCCCCGGCCAACTGGCCGAGAGGGATCTCCTCGGCCGAGTTGTGGAACAGGACGAAGTGGATGCTGTCGCCCCGGTACTGGTTGCGGATCAGGTGGGCCAGCGCCAGCGCCACGCGCTTGGCGGGCGTGAAGCGGTCCTCGCCGTAGAGGATCATCGAGTGGCTGCAGTCGAGCATGACGACGGTGGCGGCCGATGACCGGTACTCCGACTGCATGACGTGGAGGTCCTCCTCGTGGAGCTCCAGTGGACCGGGACCGTGTCGGGCGGCGTGCTTCAGGGTCTCGGCGACGTCCAGGTTGAGGCTGTCGCCGAACTCGTAGCGCTTCGGCTCGCCCACCGCCTCGACACCGGCGGCCGTGAAGCGCGTGTCGTGACTGCCGACGCTCGACCTGCCCGCCGCTCCCAACAGGTCCCGCAGGGTGCGGTAGCCGAGGAAGTCGATGGCCTTGTCGGTGAGCTCGAACTCGGACCTGCCAGAGGCGTCTCCGGCGTAGCCCTGGCCCGGCCGCTCGCCGTCGCCGGGCTCGTCGCCCCGTGGCCTGATGAAGCCGTCGTCTGCGAGGCGCTGCGCCAGGCCCTTGACGGCCCTGCCCAGCTCGGAGTCCAGCCAGTCCTCCGCCTCCATGGCCTGCCTGATCATCTCCTCGGTGACCAGGTCGTTCTCTAGCAGCGACTCGGCGATCGCCTCGTACAGGTCCTCCATGCTCGGGCGCCAGTTCGGGTCCGGGTCGAACGGGTCGCGGTCGAAGCCGGACTGTAGCAGGCGGTCCTGCAGCATGCGCATGAGGTCCGAGGTGTCGAGGTCATCGAGCGTGCCCTCGTACCGCGAGTAGCGGACGGTCGCCATGGATCAGTTCCAGCGGGCCCTGGGCGCCGACGCTGCCGCCTCGAGGTCGGGAGCGCTGTAGCCCCTCTCCTCGCTTCGTGAGATCAGCTTGCGCGCGTACAGCCCCTCCAGAACGAACTCGGCAGCGGCGGCTAGCTCGTCCCGTCCCTGGTCCTCGGCGACGGCTCGCGCCGCATCCAACAGGCCCGGGACGGCGGCGAGCACGTCTGGGAGCTGATCGGTCCTGAGGTCCTCCGGGATCCTCAACTGGTTCTCGGCCTCGAAGTGTGCGACGACGTCGTCGGTCTGAACGCTACCAGCGACGCGACCGAACACCTGACCGATGGCACGCCTCACGATGTCGCGAGCGACGGCCTCGGCGCCCTTCAGCTCGCCCTCGTACTCGAGCTCCAGCTTGCCTGTGACGGCGGGCAGGGCAGCGTACAGGTCGGCGATCCTGGCGATCGGCCTGGTCTCTCCAAGCAACAGCGCACGCCGCTCGGCGTTGGAGGCGACGTTCTCCATCAGCGTGATCGGTAGCCGCTGCGAGACGCCCGAGTGCTTGTCGACCCTGGCGTCGTCACGCGCCTGGAACGCGACCTCCTCGACCGCCTCGGCGACGAACGCCGGCACGTGGACGACCGCGCCCACCTCGCCGTCCCTCGCGATCCACGCCTCCTGGCGGGTTATGGCCATGCCCTCCTCGACCGTGCGCGGGTAGTGGGTGCGGACCTCGCTGCCGATGCGGTCCTTGAGCGGCGTGATGATCTTGCCGCGAGCCGTGTAGTCCTCCGGGTTGGCGCTGAACACGAGGAGCACGTCGAGCGGGAGCCTGACGGGGTACCCCTTGATCTGGACGTCGCCCTCCTGCATGACGTTGAAGAGCGCGACCTGGACCTTGCCAGATAGGTCGGGCAGCTCGTTCATCGCGAAGATGCCGCGGTTGGCGCGTGGCAGCAAGCCGTAGTGGACCGCGCGCTCGTCACCGAGTGACGTCCCGAGGCGCGCCGCCTTGATGGGGTCGATGTCGCCGATTATGTCCGCGACCGTGGCGTCCGGCGTCGCGAGCTTCTCCAGGTAGCGAGCCTCCCGCGGCAGCCAGGCGATGGGCGTGGCGTCGCCGCACTCGTCGACGATCTGCTGTCCTTGCCGGGTGACAGGTGAGAACGGGTCGTCGTGCAGCTCGGTGCCCGCGATGTACGGGACCTCGTCGTCGAGAAGCTCGACCAACGCCCTCAGGATGCGCGTCTTGGCCTGACCCCTGAGGCCCAGCAGGATGAAGTTGTGACGGCTGAGTACCGCGTTGACGACAGCCGGGGTGACGGTGTCCTCGTAGCCAAGCACGCCAGGGAACAGCCGCTCGCCGCTCCTGATCTTCTCGATGAGGTTGCTCCGTAGCTCGTCCTTGACGCTCCGGCCGGCCAGCCGTTCCCAGCGGGTGCCTCGTAGGTCCTCGAGCACCGTCTGGCGCCCCTTGACCCGACCGGCTACGCCAGAGCGCGGCGTCCTGGCAAGTGATGTCGTGGCGGTCGCCTCGTCCATGGCGCGATGCTAGCACCGGCCCCTGGGACCACCGTGAAGCGCATGGGCGCAAGCCGAGGCTGGGCGCGACTAGCCGTCTGCAGCTGACCGATCACCACCAAGAGAAGGACCCTGCGTGGGGGGCGCAGGGTCAAAGAGGAGATGGTGGAGGGACTCGCCCTCCGAAGGCGCTGGGGTGAGCGCCCATCTCGGTCCCGGGGGTGGGGACCATGCGGATTCTACACCATGCCTGGCGCTACTATCGTACGGATGAAGCCTGTCACAGAGCCGAACCAAGCGCTTCGCGGCGAGGAGCAGAGGTGGCTAGGTCCCCTCGACCGACGCTCGCCCCGGTCGCCATGAAGACGGTCGAGCGAGCCGAGCTCATCAGCGTCGGCACCGAGCTCCTGCTCGGCGAGATCATCGATACCAACAGCGCCTACCTGGCGACCGACCTGGCGAGACGCGGCGTCGACGTGCTGTGGTCATCCCGTGTCGGTGACAACCTTGGCCGCATCAGTCACCTCCTCGAGACCGGACTGTCGCGCAGCGACCTCATCGTCATGGGTGGCGGCCTCGGGCCCACGGAGGATGACCTGACACGTGACGCCGTGGCGGCCGTCCTAGGTGAGGAGCAGGCGGTCGATCCCGACCTGGAGCGCTGGTTGCGCGACCACTTCGCGTCCGGCGGTCGGCGGATGCCGGAGCGGAACCTTCAGCAGGCCAACGTGATCGCGTCCGCTACGGTGCTACCCAACCCGATCGGGACCGCACCCGGTTGGCTGGTCAGGACGACCTGGGACGGCGAGGAGCGTCTCATCGTCACCCTCCCGGGTCCTCCTCGCGAGCTGCAGCGGATGTGGGAGACGCAGGCCGTGCCGCTGCTGACGTTCCCGCGGAGCCAGATCTTCACGCGGACCTACAAGACCCATGGCATAGGCGAGTCCGCCGTGGCCGACGCGCTCGACACCCTCACGAACGGAGCCAACCCGAGCGTCGCCACCTACGCCAAACGGGACGGCGTGCACGTCAGGGTCGCGTCGAAGGGCCCCGATCCCGAGTCGGCGCGGTCGTTGGCGACCGCCACGCTCGGGTCGGTAGAGGACGCACTGGACGGCTGGGTCTGGGGCACAGACGATGACGAGATGGCAGCGCTCGTGCTTCGCGGTCTCGAGGAGCGTGGGCTGAGCCTCGCGGTCGCCGAGGGGGCAAGCGGCGGCCTGCTCACCTCCCTGATCGAGGAGGCCGTCGCAGCGTCGCGACCAGGTGGCCTGTTCGACTCCGCTGACCCACGCCGTGCCGCGCTGGACGCGGTTGCCGGCACCTCGGCTGCCGTTGACGCGCCCGACGGCCGACGTCTGGCGCTGGCCGGCAGCGTGATAGCATGGCGACCGGAAACCATGCGAACGCTACTGCCCACACTCGAACTGCTGAGGCGCCTCCCCACCGGCATCCAAGCCGGTGCGTCGGAGGTCGTCGCGGCAGTTGCGATGGCGGTCAGGACGATGTTCGCCGCGGACGTCGGGCTCGCCATCGGCTACCCGTACGCGGCTCCGGCCGCCCGGGACGCAGGCACATCCGACGTCCTTTCACGACCCAGCGAGGACGAGAACGACACGGGCACGGCAGGGCGCGTCGGCGCCAGGCCCCAGTTACGCCTAGAGATCGCGTTGGCCGTAGGCGACGACACCACGACACGAACCATCACCATCCCGCCTCTGGGGCGGTCGTGGGCGCGCGAACGGTCTGCCTTCTCCGGTCTTAACCTCCTCCTGCGGTCGGTACTGCGCTGACCTGAGGGCGGCCGCTTCGGCGGCCGCGCAGCCTCGGGCCTCAGCGCGTCGGGACCGGCTCGCCCAGCTTGGCGGCCCCGACCGGACGGAGGTCTGTGCCGCCATGAACGAGGACCGAAAGAGGGCTCTCGACACCGCCGTCTCTCAGATCGAGAGGCAGTTCGGTAAGGGCGCGATCATGCGTTTGGGTG
>CAZFAQ010000003.1:0-93793 GCA_964517055.1 uncultured bacterium
CCTGTCCGAACTGCAACGGCAACGGGGTCATCTACACGGACCTCGCGATGATGGCCGGGGTGGCGACCGTGTGCGAGGTGTGCGAGGGCAAGCGCTTCCAGGCCGAGGTCCTCGAGTACGAGTTCGGCGGCAAGGACATCAGCGAGGTACTGGCCATGCCCGTCACCGAGGCCGAGGAGTTCTTCCGCGCCGGCGAGGCCAAGACGCCTGCCGCGCACACCATCCTCAAGCGCCTGGCGGACGTGGGGCTCGGGTACATCAGCCTCGGTCAGCCGCTGACGACGCTATCGGGTGGCGAGCGGCAGAGGCTGAAGCTGGCGACCCACATGGGCGAGAAGGGAGGCGTGTACGTGCTCGATGAGCCGACCAGCGGGCTACACCTCGCTGACGTCGAGCAGCTCCTCGGTCTGCTCGACAAGCTGGTCGACTCCGGCAAGTCCGTGATCGTCATCGAGCACCATCAGGCAGTCATGGCGCACGCCGACTGGATCATCGACTTAGGCCCCGGAGCAGGTCATGGCGGTGGGCGGGTCGTGTTCGAGGGCACGCCAGCCGCGCTGTTGGCGGACCGCTCGACGCTGACTAGCGAGCACCTGGCACAGTACGTTGGAGCTTGAGGCGGACGTCGTCGCGTTCTGGGGGTGAGCTGTGAGCGAGGAGTTCTCCGGCCGAGAGGTTCGAACGGTGAAGCCGCACCCTGGCGCCCACCCGGAGGTGGGCCGCTGGCTGTGGGGCATGGAGGAGGCGCGGCGCGGGCTGCTCGAGTCGGTCGAGGGCTTAGACCCCGAGCTGCTTGACTGGCGCGGTCCCGGCGGAGACGACAACTCGATCGGCTCGCTGCTGTACCACATAGCCCTGATCGAGACCTCCTGGCTCTACGACGACATACTCATGCGGCCGTACCCAGAGGACATCAGCGCTCTGTTCCCGCATACCCACCGCACCCGCGATGGCCGGCTCACGCACGTGCCTGACGTGGCGCTGGACGAGCATCTCGAGCGACTGGGTCGCGTGCGCCGCAGGTTCATCGACCTCATCGGTCCGATGGACCCGGACGAGTGGAACCGCGTCCGGGCGCCGGACGGTGAGGGCTACGCCGTCTCGCCAGCCTGGGTCGTCTACCACTTGGTCGAGCACGAGGCGGGTCACCTGTTCGAGGTGCGCGCCATCGTGCGGCGCTGGAGGGGCACGCGCGGTTGACGGGGTCGTACGGCCGGCTGCGCGTCTCGCTCGCGATCATGCTCCTGGCGTGCGCTGTGTCTGTGTTCGGACAGGACATGCGGCCCGGCGGTGAGCTGCTCGGTCCTGTGGTGCTGGTCGGGGTGCTCGACGGAGACACCGTGGTGCTGATGTCGGACCTGGGGCCGCGCACGACCAGGCTGATCGGCGTCGACGCTCCCGAGATGCAAGAGGGCGCTGCCGGCCTCCTGGCCAGGGAGGGGCTGGTCGCCATCGCGGCGCCCGGCACCACGGTCTGGGTCGAGGTGGGCCGCGAGGCCGAGGACCGCTACGGCCGTCTACTCGCCTACCTCTACGTCGAAGACCAAGCGGGCAGGTGGCTCGCCAGCGGTCGGCGACTCACGCAGGTGAACCTCGCCCTGGTCGAGGCCGGCTGGGCCGAGACGCTCACGATCCCGCCCAACGACGACTACTCGTATCTGTACGCGGCGGCCTTCGCGTCGGCCACGACGGACGGTCGCGGGCTGTGGGGCTACGCACAAGAGCCCGTAGGTCTGGCTCAAGAACCGGGCTCGGTGCGCCTCCACTGCGCGCTTGTCAACCCTTCTACTCCCAACGACACCGGTGCGGAGTGGGTGTCGGTGTGGGTGGACGAGCCGATGGACACCAGCGGCTACTACCTGTTCGACGAGGGTTCACGCTCGACCTTCAGGTTGCCTACTGGCCTGCAGGAGCCGGGTGAGATCCGCGTCGTCAACCCTGGCCAGGGCGTCTGGAACAACTCCGGTGACACGATCTACCTGATGCGCGGTGCTGACGTCATCGACCAGTGGACCTACGGGCGTGAGCTGGCGGTCGAGGACAGGGTCGCATGTCGGTAGGACTTCCGCTCCGGATAGTTGGTCATGTGCCAAGTCAGCCTAAACAGGAGCCGAACTTCCCAAGTGCTACCATGTAACACATGGCTAGGATCGGTCTCAGGGAGCTGAGGCAGAACGCGAGCACTTACCTGGCCCGCGTGCGCGCAGGAGAGGTTATCGAGGTGACCGTCAGGGGCCGTCTGGTCGGCAGGATCGTTCCTGCCCGCGAGAGTTCGTGGGACAGGCTGGTAGAGGCGGGCCACGTGCGACCTCCTCAAGGCCGCCAAAGCCTGGCCGACCTCGAGCCACTGGACACGGGCGCGAGCCTCACGGCCGCGCTCGAGCGGTTGCGCGAGGACGAGCGTTGATCGCCAAGCGCGCTAGACCTAGTCCAAGCGGTCCATCCGCATGCTGTACCTAGACACCTCTGCGTTGGCGAAGCTCGTCGTCTCAGAGACAGAGTCCGCGATGCTGCAGCGCTACCTGGCAGAGCGGGGCACCCACCTCGTGGCAAGCAGTTTCCTTGCCCATACCGAGCTGCTGAGAGCAGCCCGGCCTTTGGGATCCGAAGTGACCAAGCGAGCGCGCGCCGTGCTGGACGAGGTTCATCTGGTGGACGTGACCCGGCTGGTCCTCGAACTGGCAGCCGATCTAGAGGTAGGTGAACGCCTCAGGTCACTCGACGCCATCCACCTCGCCACCGCCGTCATGCTTGCGGATCGGCTAGACAACGTCGTCACCTACGACAAGCGCATGCTGGCGGCCGCGGAAGCGTTGGGCATGGCAGTCGAGGCGCCAGGAGCCGGATGAGCTTCACGTTGTGAAGGGTGTCTTCTTGCGCTACCTGAGCTCGAAGCTGGCGTGGACGACCGCGGTCACGCGCTTCTCGATGGTGCTGGTGTCGTACATGCCGTACGAAGCCACCTCGGTCGAGTTCGGCTGGGTCACCTGGAACACGCCGCTGTCCGCCGAGCGCAACTGCCCGACGTTCGCTCCTGTGGCCTCAGCCACCGCCTCGGCGCGGGCTTGAGCGTCCCTGATGGCCTCCGCGAGCAACTCGGGCCGCAGATCGGCAAGGCCGGAGTAGTAGTACTCGAGCGAGCTCGTCTGGTACGTGAGGCCGGCGTCCACGAACGGCTGGGCGTCCTGGGCGAGGCTCGTCACCTCAGCGACCTGGTCGGACGTGAGCGTGAACCACTGGTACAGCTCGTAACCGATGACCTCGCGCACGCAGTCGGTTGTGGCGTTGTAGCACTCGCGGTAGACGGCGGAGACGGAAACGGGTTGGATCGCTAGGTCATCGCGGCCGAAGCCCTCGTCCGAGAGGACGTCCACCACCTCGCCTAAGTCCTCAGACATCTGGCGGTAGCCGGCACCGAGCGAACCCGCGTCCACCCGCCTCGAGAACGACCCTACCCACTTCACCTGGTCGGAGACGACCTCACGGTTGGCTGAGCCGGTGACATCTAGGCGTGATGACTCGTAGCCCTTCACGTACTCGATACCCCGCACGGCGATGAGCGCTGCGACGACCAGGCCGGCGGCCAGGAGGAAGGCAGCGACGACGATGCCGAGGTCGACGGCGCCGCTACGGCGTGAGGCACGAAGGGGTCTGTTGATGCCCGCACGAGGAGCCATACGGCTCCAGCTTATGACTTCGCAGCCTCCGACGCAGCGATGTTCGGAAGCCGTCCATTTCGCGCATGGCGGTCGTCGCGTCGGGTGAGCTCCTCAGGCCAAGGACCGAACGAACACCTGGGTAGAACTGCCATCGCCGTTGTCGCGCAGCTCGCCGACCTGGAACCCCGCCTTGATCAACACCCGGTGTGAAGCGAGGTTCTCAGGAGCCGTGGTGGCGATGATCCTCGTCAGGCCGTGTGCGGACGCACCGTACGCGACGATACCGATGACGGCCTCGGTAGCGATGCCCTGTCCCCAACGGTCGCGCCGTCAGTCGGGCAGTCTGGAAGACCATGTCTGGGCCTGACTCAAGAGGTGAGCGGAAGCTCGAGAACCAGCTCGTCCTCGTCCTGGCGTCCGGTGTGGCGGAACCCAGCCCGTAGGTACAGCCCCTCCGGGCTGCCCTCGCCAGGCACGTACGAGACCTCGAGCAACTTGAACCCGCCCTTGCTGCGGACGTGGTCGATGACCAGTTGCAGAGCTGTGCGGCCGATCCCCTGTCCCTGGTAGTTCTCGTCGACCATGAACCGCCAGATGACGATCTGTGGGTTCGCAGGCGGTTCAGGCAACAGGCTGTCGTCTGAGATCATCACGAACCCAACTGGTGTGTCGTCGAGGTAGATGGCCCTGTACCACGCGGTCTTCGAGAACAGGGCCTGCGCGAGCGAGTACGCGTTCGGGGCAACGAACTGCTCCTGCTCGGGTGAGACCTTGAGCCTCAGCACGTCGCTGACCGAGTCCTCTGTTATCTCGCGCAGCGTCACGCGCGATGAGCCTGTCAGGTTGTGCCGGCCCGGCCCTAGGTCGCTCATCTGCCGATGGTAGCGAGTGCAGCCAGGCGACGTGTCGGAATGTCACGACCTAGAGCTGCTAGGTCACGGCCAATCGTGCGAACAGGCGCTACGCACCGTGGAGTGAAGATGTTGGGGCAGAGCCGAGAGAAGGAGGACCCGTAGTGATGTATAATGATGTATATGGTTCGTAAGCAGCTCTACCTGACCGAAGCTCAGGATGCCGCACTCAAGCGGAAAGCCGACGAGGCGGGAATCTCGGAAGCCGAGGTCGTTCGCCGCGCGCTGGATCAAGCCCTCATTACCCGATCCGGTGCCAGCGGGCGCCCGGGCCGAGCCGAGGCGATCGAGAGCCTAACCAGGACTTGGGCTGATCCTGTGTCCGCACTGGTGGAGACCTTCGACAGGGACTCGCTTTACCAGGAGCGTCTGGACCGGTTCGCCTCCAAGGAATCTAGGTAGTCGAGAGCCGTCGAAGCCATGTACTACCTTGTCGACACCAACGTTCTGGTCTACGCGCTGGACGTTGGCCTGCCAGGGCGTCAGGCAAGGGCTCGCGCCTGGTTGACCCGCCTCATCGAGCAGGACGCTGGGGTTCTGTCGACGCAAGCCCTGAATGAGCTCGCTAACGTCTGCCTGAACCGCCTGCAACCACGGTGGACTCCGCCGATGGTTTCCGAGCACCTCGGTCAGCTCGCACGCGCGATGACCGTCTTCCCTCTGACCCCGAACGTCGTCATCGAGGCGCTGCGAGGCGTGGAGGAGTACGAGTTGTCTTACTACGATGCTCAGATGTGGGCGCTCGCCCACCTGCACCAAGTTCCCTACCTGCTGTCTGAGGACATGGATTCCGGCGCCATCCTTGGCGGGGTCATGATCCTCGATCCGTTCTCCGTCGCCCCTCCTGACTGACCGCCTGACAGGCCGACTCAGTCAACCAGCGCGACTGGCGAACGTGCTCGGTTCTCGCCATGGATCCAGTTCGTGACCTCCCCGGCGAGCACGTGCGTGTACGTCACTCGATGGCCTCCAACCGACTGCTGACCGTCACCGTCAGTGGGCTGAGATGCCTGACGAGCACCGAACCGACGAGCCAGCCCGAGGCCAGGTCGTACGTGAGCTCCTGCCTGTGCAGCTGACCCTGCTCGACCACCGTCACGACCGACTCATCCCTGTATGAGACGAAAGTCGTGACGCCGGTGTGTGGGTCGAAGTCGACCGACTGTCCGGCCTGCAGCCCGGCCAGGACGGAAGGCGACGCGAAGATGCCGCCGGGGCTCCCCGCGGTTATCACGGTCAGACCCTCCTGTGGGAACGTCCGTCCCGTGGCAGAGTTCGGGTCCTGGTGGACGGTCCTGACGAGAGCCCAGTGTGATGTCCTCTCGCCGATCAGGGCCTGCTGCAGGCACGGTGCCTGAACGTCCGGCATGCCGGGCATCGAGGTAACGGTCGAGCAGGAGTAGGTGAGGCGGTTGGCGGCCTGAACGTGTTGCGGCAGCGGCTCGCCCGTGTAGCCGCCTATCTCACGCATGCTGAGGAACTGCGTGTACGCGAGGTGCGTGCTGATCACGCTCGTTCGGAGGAAGAGGTCGGGCCCGATGGTGAGGGCGGTCCCGGTCGTCCTGTCGCTGCCGACGATGAGGATCCCGGAGCTGGCTTGGTAGGTCTGGTGACTCCCGGAGACGGACGTGGCGCCGAGCCTCACGGCCTCGAAGGTCCTGCCGCCGAGGTCGTAAGGGCCGAGGAATACTTCGACCGAGCCTGGGCTCTGCCTCGCGGCCTGCACAAGCCTGTCCGGTGGGATCCAGTACTCACCGCACGCGCCGAGGCGGCCGAGGAAGCCGTTGCTACCAAGGTACGTGACGAGGCCGGTGATCGGATCGAGCCCGTAGTTGGTGGTCCTCGCGACGCAGAAGTTCGCGTCCAGGTGCAACAAGTCTAGCTGCATGATGCCTAGCGTGCCGAGCGGTACGACGTTCTTGACGCGGTACCACTTGTTCGTCTCTGGTTGGTAGTAGCAGTCGGGCCCCTTCGTCTGCTCACAGGTCGGGTCCTCGACGGCCTGCCCGCGGCTCTCCATGGTGGAAGCCGCTCCGATGTAGTAGACGACCCGCACGCCAGGCACGAACGAGCCCGCCGGCGGGAGCACGACGGCGTCCGGCCTGCCTGGCACCTGGTTGGGGGCTGTAGGCAGCGGGGAGGCGGGCGCCCTCCCGAAGCGCGAGACCCTTGTGAGTTGCACCCTCTGACTAGGTGTCCCGATGGGCTGCCCGGTGACCGTGACCGCCAGCGCGACCAAGGTCATGGAGCTACCGTCGGCGTCCAGGCCGATCACGAACTGGTAGAAGCTGTTCCCCTCGCTGGCGAAGCTTCCCTGCGCGGTCCCGTCGGACTGGATGGTTCCCTGCACGCGGTAATTGCCCGCCATCATGACGAGGTGACCGAAGACCTGCCCGCCGGTGTTCTGGTCGAGGACCAGCGTGAGGTCGCCGCCGTTGGAGTACGTGCCCGTGTAGTCCTGGGCGGTGGCGAACGAGACCAGCGCCAGGGCCGTCGACACGCCCAGCACCGCCAAGGCGCGCCCGAAAGTCCGTGGGTGCTTGGACATGCGCCACCTCCCGAGCCCGAGGGTGATCGCTCAGCAGGAAGCGGGCCGGTTGTCGTGAATCAGTGTCGAGAAGTGTAGACGATGAAGGGCGCTTCCGTCCGCGCGGGGAGTTCCCTTGATCTCGGCTGCAAGTAGTTGGCCTGAAGGAGTTGAGTGGCGCTCCTACTTGCTCGTGGCCAGCCTGAAGCTCTGAGATTGCGCCTATCATCTCCTCAGGCAGATGTTGCGAGGACGGGTTGCCGCGGAGCTGCGTCAAGCGCTGGCTTCGCGAGACGGCGAGCTTGCGGTGCTCGAGTCGGCATGGGGCTCGGTGCGAGGTGGTCGCCCGGCTTTCGTGCTGGTCGAGGGTCCGGCGGGCATCGGCAAGAGCTGGCTGCTGGCGGCTTACGGGCAACGATTGCCCAGCAGGGCCGTTCTAGTCTCGGCGCCTCCGCTGTTGGACAACCTGCTGATGGCCGCGAACACGATGCTTGTCGAGGAGCGCGACCCTGTCTTCCTTGCGGCAGCCCGGCGTCTCGCTCCGCTCGGCGATTGGCCCTCTGGTCAAGCTGCGGCAGAGCCTCCCAACCTTGAGCGTCTCAGGCTGGCGGCGCTGTCGGGCCTCGAACGACTCGCCCACAGGCTCGGTGGCCTGTGCGTACTTCTCGACGACGTGCAGCTTTGGCCGAAAGAAGAGCTGGAGTCACTTGGACTCCTCTGGCGCCGGGGGCTGTTGAGCGGCGCGCCGCTGCTGCTGGTGGCCAGTCGTCGGCCGCAGCCGGACTCGGGATGGTGGGAGAGCATCCGGCGAGACGGTGCGTTGGCGGGCGACGAATCGACCTCGACGATCACACTGGAACCGCTGTCGGCGGAGGCCGTCGGCTCACTGGCGCTGGCCGAGCTCGCCAGCACGGACCTGCCCGAGGACCTAGGCTCGTGGCTGCACGAGCGTTCCGGCGGCTCACCGCTCCACACCTTGGAACTGCTCAGGATGCTGGTCAGCGGCGGCTCACTACAGCGGCTGGGAGCCACATGGCAGTTCAGGCCACCGCCCGACTCGGTCGTGCCTGTCGGGCTCGAGGCCACGCTAGTGGGCCGCCTCAAGACGGCGTCCGCCGACGGCGAGCTATGGCGCGCCCTGGCGGCGCTGGCAATCGCAGAGCGGCCGCTCTCGCTGGCCGAGTGGCGCGACCTGAGCGGGTCGGACGGCGAGCGGCTGGCCGAGCGAGCCGCCGAAGCCACTCGGGTTGGACTGACCCGGTCTGAACTCAGGGGAGGCGAAGCACGTTACGCTCTGGCACACCCCCTCTACCCACCGCTGGTGCTCAGCCTCCTGGAGGCGAAGCATCGCGAGATGCTACACGGCCGCTGGGCGGAGATCACGCCGGACGTCCATGAGCGTGCCAGGCATGCTCGACTGGCCCAACATCACAAGGCCATCGTGTGGTCGTGGGAGGCTCTTGAGAGCGCGCGAGCCAATGGGGAGCACCGCCTCGCTGCCGCGCACATCTCGGCGCTCCTCGAACGCGCCCCTGCACCCGCCAGGCGGCGTCGCCTCGAACTGTGGCTGGGCGAGGCGCTCTACACGCTCGGCGAGTACGAGGGGGCCGAGCGGGCTCTGAGCGATTCCGACGCAGCTGAGGCGTACCGCTATCGGGCCCAGATCCTGCGCCAACGCGGAATGTTCGCCGAGGCCCTGGCCCTGGTTAGGGAGGCGCTGGGATCGCGAGCCATCCGCGGCGAGTCGCAGACCGTGCTCAAAGTGGTCGAGGCCGGCGCACTGCTGCAGCTCGGCCGACTGGACGAGGGAGAGGCCCTGATCGACGAGCTGGTCGGCGACCCCGGTATCTCCTCAAGGGAGCGCGCCATGGCGCTGCTTCAGAAGGGTCGACTCGAGTTCATGACGGGCCGGCTGGAGGAGGCGCTGAGCTCCAACGTGCAGGCCAACACGGTCTTCGAGCGGACGGGGGACGAGGCCTGGGCGGCCAACTCTCTAGACAACATCGGGATGCTCGCAACACAGCTGGGGCGGTGGCGTCAGGCCGAGGAGGCGTTGCAACGCTCCCTGGCCTCCTATGAAGCCAGGGGCCGCTTGATGGAGCTCGGCACGATCTACAACAACCTCGGTCTCCACCGGCTCAACAGAGGGGATTACCGGGCGGCCGAGGCCGTCCTCCTGCGTGGACTGCGCGTGGCCCAAGCCACCCAGGACCGGCTCAGCCTGGCGACCCTGCTTCATAACCTCGCTCAGGTCAGCGCCGCCATGGGCGACCTCGAACAGGCTCGACGTCAGATAGGGGATGCGATAGAGGTCCAACGAGACGTGGGGCAGGTTGCCGACGTGGCAGCGGCGTTACTCATCGCGGCCGAGATCGCGGCGCTAGGGGGCCGCGACGCCGAGGCCATGAGCAACCTCGTAGCCGCGGGAACGGCCGCGACACTAGATGAGGGACCCGTCGTGGCCGCACGGGTGCAGCTCCTGTTGGGTGACCTGCCGGCGGCGAAGGCCGCGCTGGAGGCCCCCGCGACCGGCAACCTGCGCCCGGCGGCGCGGGCGAGACAGGCACTGGCGGCGGGACTGGTCTCCCTTGTAGAAGGTGACCTGGCCGCGGCGACCGCGGCCCTCGGTCGCGGCGAGATCCTCGCCAGGCGGGACGAGCACGAGCCGCTTGGCGCGGAGATCGGATTGGCACAGGCGGTCGTCGCGGAGCTGGCCGGCGAACGAGACAGGGCCCACGACCTTGGGCGGGAAAGTCTCTCGCGCTTCGAGAAGCTCGGTGCCCGGGGCCATGTCCTGACACTGCGGCGGCTCTTCCCCCGCCTCGAGGTGTTGCGTCCCGTGGCCGCCGCGCCGACGTCAGAGCCAGAAGTGTCCCGCCCCTTCCTCAGGGCACTGGGTAGCTTCTCGCTGGAGGCTGATGGGACTACCCGTCCGTGGCGGGCGCGGAAGGTTCGAGAGCTACTCGCCCTACTGCTTGCGGCCTCCCTACGAGAAGAGCCGCCGCCCACGGCCGGCTCCATCCGGTCGGCGCTGTGGCCAGACGCCTCGACGACCAACGCAGAGGCCAGCCTCCGCAGCACGGTAAGGCGCTTGAGGGTCGCGTTCGGAGACCCTCGAGTCGTCGGACGGGACGCCAATGGCGCCTACGTTCTCGGCGAGCTGAGCAGCGACGTTGGCCGGTTCCTCGCGGCCCTCGATCAGGGCGACGTAGACGGCGCGCTGCCTTGGTACGGAGGGGAGTTCTTGCCGGGGGTCGAGTTGACCGGCGTCGAAGTCGTCCGCGAGCGCCTGCGGACGCGCTTCAGGGATGCCGTCTGGCGCGCCGCCGCAAGCCGCCCCGACCGTGCAGCCGCTGAGCTCTACCAAGGGCTGCACGATGATGACCCGTTCGACCTGCCCACGCTGACAGCTCTGGTCAGGGCGTTACGTGCGGCAGGCCTGGAGGGTCGGGCCAGGCGAACCCTCGCCAGATCGCGAGCGCACTTCCTTCAGGAGCTGGGAGAGTGGCCCCGCGAGTTGTCCGAGCTACTGGACGGTGACGAAATGGGCTCCGGAGCCCGCGGTTCCTAGGTCCGGAACGCATTGCGCTCAGGGCACCTGGAAGCCGCCTAGGACTCCAGCCTCACGCAGCCTCAGCCCGCCCAACAGTGGGATGAACGTGGACGGGCCGCGGTAAGAGAGGAACTCCTCCACCTCTGTATCCAGCAGCACTGCACCTACCGCATAGCTAACCGCCGCTCTCGGCTCTAGGTCTTCCAGGCCGGAGACGCCGGTCAGGTCGGGCGTCGAGAAGCTTGCGTCCTCGACTGTCAGGCTCAGGTACGTCTCACCGACGAAGTGGCGCCACACGCGATTCGCACCTCCTTGGCTCTGCCAAGCAAGTAGCACGGCGTAGCCGCGGAGCTCCGGGTGCTCGCTCAGGTGGTTGAGGCCTGTGAAGGTGGGGAACGCCGCTGGCGTGGGGCCCACGAAAGCGTCCCAAGGCGGGACGAACTCGACGGTCTGAAGCTCCGCTGCGACGAACACCTGGGCGTCGCGGACGTAAGCGATTCCTCCCTGAGCGAAGGCATCGGCCGCGTACAGGTCGCCGTCGGCAGCGAAGGGCAGCGTCGCGTAACTTCCGCCTGCCTGGTCACCGCTCCCGACGGTGATGCAAGTGCCTCCTTCGGAGCAGAAGATGACGTCGAGAAGGCTTGAGAAACCGACCGGCGCCGTGTAGGGGTTCAAGGTCGCGGCAGTCGCGCGGTCGGCGGCAGTGAACTCGAAGCTCACTAGCGCGTTCTGGAAGGGGACGAAGTCCCGCTCGATCTTCGCGCCAAGACGATCCCCGTCTATGTCGCCCGTCAGGATGATGTCGTGCGGAGTACTCGGCTGGTTGGCAACGGTGAAGCCGCTGGCCTCCCCGGATCCGATGCCGATCTGGCCTGTTGGGCCGTAGAGCCTTCCCAAGTAGGTGCTTCCTGAGCCGAGCTCTCCCATGCCGCTGTAGCTGACCGCATAGCTGACGGGATCGGGAACCGTCGTGGGGCTGGGACATGGCACGACCAGGCTCGTCGTCTCTTCTGGCGTAAGTAGGAACGTCTTGATCTGCCCGTCGTCGCACCGGACCGTGACCGCGTAGGTCGCGTCGCCTTCGGGCAGCACGAACGCGTAGCGGCCGGTCTCCGACGCTTCGAGGGTGCTCCAACCGCCGGTGCCGGTCTGTACGGCCAGCACCTGAGGCTCCAACCAGTCGCCGAAGCCGTCGACCACCTCGACCGTGATCTTGTTGTTGGGTTCCGGATCGGGGTCTTCACCGCGGAACGTCGCTGTCACGGCTTTGTCGTCGTCCATGACCACGAGGCGAGTCGTCGTGCCGGTGCCATCTCCGTCCCACCCGACGAAGGTCGATCCGGGCGCAGGTATCGCGGACAGCTCCACTTGGGCACCCACTAAGAAGAGGGCGGAGCAGGCGGCGGCCGGGAAGCCAGGGGCCGTGCTGTTGCTGCACTCGATGTCCCCTCCATCGCTCACGACCTTGCCAGTCCCACCGTCAACACTGACTAGCTCTACGACGAGCTCGCGGGCAGTTCCTGGTTCGAAGACCGTTACCTCCCGCTGTGCGCGGGCGCTTATCGGGTCGGCGAGTAGGTTAGTACGTACCTGGAGCCGGACCGTGTACTCGCCAGGGCCGACGTACACGTGTTCCACGGTTTCCGTGAAGTCTAGGCAATCCAGTATCGTCACGACCTGACTACTGTCGCCGAAGTCGATGGTGCAGTCCGCGGCAGTGATGGCCGCATCGTTGAGGATGAAGCTGGCAGACACCTCCAGAGGCGCCTCGCCGGAGACTGGAAAGACAGCGAATCCTCTGATCACAACGGGTTGGTCGTAGCACTGAGCCGCCACCAGCATCAGCCCAACAAGTCCAGCGAGCGGAACGATCCAGGCCGTTCCTCGCCTGGCTGACTTCACTGGTGCCTGTCGCGCTGTCACCATGGCGACCTCCAGAAGTGAATCGGGCCCGTCGGCGGGGTAAACACTTCCGGCAGTCTGTCGAAGCGGCGTGACAGTAGGCGTGACAGTTCAGGTTGCCGGTCGGATCGGACGACCGGCGCGAGTGGCAGGTAGCGGGGCTAACTCGTCTCCGCGAGCAGCCGGTACGAGAGCATCCGCTCCTCATGCGAGGCGATGTGGCTGGTGACGATGAACTCGTCGACCTCCAACTGCTCCTTCAGCTCCCGCAGCCTCTCGCGGACGCGGTCGGGCGTGCCCCAAACCAGCATCCGTCTAGATGCCTGAGCCGCAGCTTCCTCTTCAGGGTTGAACGCGTGGGCGGCGGCCTCCTCGGTGGTAGGCAAGGGGAAGCGCTCGTTGCGTCGGATGCGTAGCCAGAGGAGGTCGTGCGCCCTGGCCAGTTCCTCGGCGCGCTCCTCGGTCTCTGCGCATAGGACCGACACGCCCAGGATCGCGTAAGGCTCCGCCAGGTGCTCCGACGGCTGGAAGCCTTCGCGATAAGCGCGCAGGGCAGGCACCGCCGCGTCCGGGCTGAAGTGGAACGCGAACGAGTAGCCGCGTCCTGTGTGCGCGGCGAGCTGCGCGCCGAACGTGCTCGAGCCGAGGATCCACAGCGGCGGCAGCCTGGTGCCGACCAGTTCGGCCTTGACCTTGCCGAGCGGGTGGGCGTCCAGGAAGTCGGACTCCCCGGCGTACGCCCTCAGCATCTCGACCTGCTGGGGGAAGTCGTCGGCGGCCAGCAGCTCGGTGCTGCGCCTTAGCGCGAACGCGGTGACCTGGTCGGTGCCGGGGGCGCGGCCCAGGCCCAGGTCGATACGTCCCGGGTACAGCGCCTCCAGGGTCAGGAAGTCCTCGGCGATCTTCAGGGGCGAGTGGTTGGGCAGCATGATCCCGCCCGACCCCACCCGGATGCGGCTGGTCTCACGGGCGAGGACCGAGATGAGCACGGTCGTAGCCATCGAGGCGAAGGCCTGAGTGTTGTGGTGCTCTGCCACCCAGTAGCGGTGGTAACCCAGCTCCTCGGCCAGCCGTGCGAGCTCGATGCTGTTATCGAAAGCGTCCGCGGCGGTGCCGTCCGGCGGCACTGGGACGAGGTCGAGTACGGATAAGGGGACTGACACGCTGGGACGATAACCGCGGGTCCCGGAGCGAGCGGTCGCCCCTTGTGCGTTCCCACCAGCGGGTGCCGGTCTGGGGCGCTACTCCTGCACGGTGGGGTCGAGCACGTCCCGCAACCCGTCTCCCAGCAGGTTGAACCCGAGGACCGCCAAGGTGATCGCGATGCCCGGCGCGAACGCCATCAGCGGTTGCACGCCAAGGTACAGCTGCGCCTCGTTGAGCATCCCGCCCCACTCGGGCGTAGGTGCCCTGATCCCTAGCCCCAGGAACGAAAGCCCGGACGCGATCAACAGCGTGGAGCCGCTCCTCAGCGTCGCGAACACGAGTACAGAGGGGACAACTGCAGGCAGCACGTGCTTGAACATGACGCGGTCTCGCTTGGCGCCGAGCCCGGCGGCTGCCTCGATGTACGCCCTCTGCTTGACGCCTATGGCAGCGCCTCTCGCTAGGCGCGCGAACACCGGCACCCCGAATATGGCCGACGCCAGGACCACGGGTCCGACGCCCGGGCCCGTGATGGTCACCAGCCCGATGGCCAGGAGGATGCCTGGGAAAGCCAGAAGCACGTCCACGACTCGCATGGAGGCGGCGTCGAAGAGCCCCCCTAGGAAGCCTGCCGCTAGCCCCCATGCGCCGCCCAGCAACGCCCCTAGCAGCGTGGCGCTCAGTCCGATCGTGATCGAGTACCTCGCTCCGGTCAGCACGCGGCTGAGCGTGTCGCGACCGAAGGCGTCGGTGCCGAGCCAGTGCTCTGGTGTCGAGCCGGCCGTGAGGTTGAAGTAGTCCGGGGCCGAGGGGTCGTAGGGCGCTACCCATGGACCGAAGACCGCCATCAGGACGAAGATGATGGTCAGGAACAGACCTATCGAGCCGCTGCTGTGCCGTAGCAGGCGCGCTAGGACGCCGCGGCGCCGCCGCAGGACCTGGACGGCTGCGCCCGGAGGGGGGCCGGTCATCGCTTGGTCACTCATAAGTGATCCGCGGGTCCACCGCTGCGTAGAGGACGTCGACAAGGAGGTTGATGAGTACGAACTGAAGCGCGAACACCAACATGAGGCCCTGGATGACCGGGTAGTCGCGCGCGTCTATGGACTGGATCAACAACCAGCCAAGGCCGGGGAAGTTGAACACGGTCTCCACGATCACCGCGCCGGACAACAGGAAACCGAACTGCAGGCCGACGATCGTCAGCACCGGGATCAGTGCGTTCCGTAGGGCGTGCTTGTTGATCACGACCCGTTGCGAGAGGCCCTTCGCGCGGGCCGTGCGGACGTAGTCGTTCCCCAGCGTCTCTAGGACGCTCGAGCGGGCGAAGCGGGCGATCGTGCCGAGCCCGCCTGCAGCCAACGTTATCGCCGGCAGGACGAGGCCCGCGGGGGTGACGCTGCCAGCGACGGGCAGGACCCGCCAGTGAACGGCGAACAGGTAGATGAGGAGTATCCCGAGGAAGAACGACGGCGTGCTGATGCCGAGGATGGACAGGGAGGTGATGCCGAGGTCTAGAGGAGTGTTCCGCCTCAGCGCCGCGGCGATGCCGAGCGAGACGCCCAGGATCGTGGCCGCAACGCCCGCCAGGGCGCCGAGGATCAACGTCGGTCGGAGGTGACGGAGCATCACCTGCCCGACAGGCCGGTTGGCCCGGAACGACTCGCCCAGGTTCCCCCGGGTCAGCTCGACCGTGAACCTGACGAACTGCTCTGGCAGGCTCCGGTCCAGCCCGAACCTCTCGCGGACGTCCTCGACGACGGAGATATCGGAATCGATACCCGCGTACAGGCGTGCGGGGTCACCAGGTAGGGCCCGCACGAAGAAGAAGATGAGCACCAGGACCCCCAGCACGGTCGGTACCGCCTGGACCAACCGCCGGATGACGAACTGGAGCATCTGACTATGGTGCCTGTTCTGGAGGTGTCTTTGCCAGCACTGACGAGGTCAAGACGGCTGACGCCGGTCGTCAAGGCAGCGCGTCTGCGCGGCCGGCTGCCGCTTACCGCGCCACGGAGGGCCGGCGCGCATACGCTGGCCCTCCGTGACGAACAGGCTCACTCGAACTGTGCCCGGCGGGCGTCGATCGTGTTGTCCGGGGCGGCCACTACACCCGTGATGCTGGTCGAGCGTCCGGCGATCGAGTCCGGGCTCACGAGGAACACCCATGGCGCCTGCTCCCAGATGATCGCCTGCGCCTCGGCGTAAGCGTCCTGTCGGACGGCGGGGTCGCCGCTCGACCGGCCGGCCTCGACCAGCTCCTCGACGCGGTCGTCCTGGAAGAAGCTCCAGTTGTTGGAGGCGGGCGGGAACGACTGGCGCGTGAAAGACACGGTCAGTGCGAGGTCGGCATCGCCTGTCGACGCGCTCGCCCCTACCAGGGCAGCTTCTGTCGGGTTCTCCTCGACGGGCAGGAAGATCTGGTCGACGAGCGCGCCGCGCTCCTGTTGGTCGAGCTCCATCTGAACACCGACTTGCGCGAACATCTGCTGCAGGACCTGTCCTGCCATGCGGTACTCGTCGCCGGTGAAGGTGAGGACGGTCATCGAGAAGCCGTCCGGGTAGCCGGCCTCCGTGAGCAGTTCGCGGGCGCGCTCTGGGTCGTAAGCGTAGGCAGGCTGTTCGACGTGACCGAAGGCCGAAGCCGGGATCGGAGCGGTCATGACGGTGGCGAAGCCGTTGTACGCGACGTTGGCCAGGACCTGCTTGTCAACCGCGTAGTTCAGGGCCTGCCTCACGCGCTCGTCCGTGAACGGCTCCTTGGTCGTGTTGAGCTGGAGGATGCGCAGGAAGTTGGTCGGTCCGGACAGGACCTCCAGGTTCGCGTCGGCCTCGATGGTTGGCACGAGCTGCGGTGGCAGCCCCTCTATGTAGTGAACCTCGCCGCTCTGGAGCATCGCGACGCGGGTCGCTGCGTTGTTCACGACCACGAACTCCAGGCGTGCCACGTGGGCAGGGTCGCCCCAGTAGTCAGGGTTGCGCTCGACGACGACCCGTTGACCCTCTTCCCACGAGACGAACCGGAACGGGCCGGTGCCGACCGGGTGACGGGTGAGGTCCGCGCCGAACTCCTGGACCGAGGCCGGGCTGGCGATGCGAGCGTTGCTCGTGGCAAGGAGGAAGATGAACGCGCCGTTCGGGGCGTCGAGGTTGATTCGGACCGTGTTGTCGTCAACGACCTCCACGCTTGTCATGGCCCCGAGCTGGCCGCGGGCACGGGCCGCGATGCTGTCCTCGTCCATCACCCAGTCGTAGTAGTCCTTCACCGCCTGTGCGTTGAACGGTGTGCCGTCGTGGAACGTGACGCCTTCACGCAGCTCGAACGTGTAGGCGGTGGCGTCCTCGTTGGCCTCCCACGAGGCGGCGAGCTCGTTGACGAGCTCCCCGTCGGTGAAGCCGACGAGGCCCTCGAACATGGTCCTGATGACGGTGGCGTCTGGCAAGCCGGTCGCCTCGCCCGGAGCCAGGGAGTTCTGCGCCAGGGCGGTCGCGATCCGGATCGTGTCGCTGTTGCCTTGCGCTTGAACGGTGCCTACGAGCGTCAGGCCGACGAACATCGCGAACGCTACGAGTGGACGGCCGAAAGATCTCTTCATGTGACTCCTCCTGATATCGCACGGGCGGTGCAGAGCGGCTTGTGCTGGGACGCGACGGGGACCCTTGGCCACCGAGCGTCGGGCTCAGCGCACATCGTAAGCAGCGGGGCGGAGGTGATGGAGACTCGGGAGCGACTCACGGACGCGATCGACACGTGTAAGGTCCAACTCCGCGAGCGTGTACCCCTCGACGTCTGGCGCGCAGGCGATGACGGTTCCCCACGGGTCTACGACCATCGAGCGCCCGTACGCCTCGAAGGTAGTGCCGCCGTTGCCGATGGTGGCTGGAGCCACGACGAAGTAGCCGTTCTCTATAGCGCGGCTGCGGATCAACGTCTCCCAGTGGTCGCGACCCGTGCGCTCTGCGAAGTTCGACGGTGCGAGAACGAGGCGTGCGCCGGCTTGTGCCAGCACCCGGTACAGCTCGGGGAACCGCAGGTCGTAGCAGATCGTCAGGCCGACGCGCCCGAAGCTCGTGTCCGCCACGACGGCCCGGTCGCCCGGACGATTGCGGCTCGACTCCATCGCCCTGACCTTGCCGCCGATGAACGCGTCGAACAGATGGATCTTGCGGTACTTGGCGACCAGCGACCCGTCTGGCGCGAAAAGCTGGCTCGTGTTGAAGGTCCGAGGGTCCGACTCGTCGTCATGTAACTCGTTGTAGCTGCCACCGAGGAGATAGATGCCGTGCTCCTTGGCAGCAGCCGACAGCCTCTCGGCCATCGCCCCGGGTACTCGCTCGGCGGCAGCGCGTCTGCCGTCGTTGGGACCCCTGAAGTGGAACGTCTCTGGCAGTGCGACCAGGTCGGCGCCGGCCTTGGCCGCAGCAGCGACGAACTCGAGGGCCGCGACTACGTTGGCTTCCTTGTCTGCGCCCGGGTCCGTTTGGACCATGGCGACGGTCAGCTTCGTCACAGGACGCCTCGGCGCTTGGCCCCAAGGCCCGCGGGTGCCCTCGTCGGTCGCTGGTTGAGCGGCGTCGCTTGCTCTAGGTGATGTGGTTCTCGAGTGGGAGAGGGGGCGGTCATGGTGGATGCTAGGCTCCGCCCCAGACACCGTCAAGGCGTCGTGAGCAGTAGGACGATCGGAGCGAGATGTCAGGCGAGAAGCCGGATCAAGATGGTGAGTCGACCGCACTTCGGCGAGGTGACGCCGGGTTGGAACCGTACCTCGGGCTCTCCAGCGGCACCCTAGGGCATCTCAGCACCGACGGCTTCCTCGACTGGGAGATACAGACGCTCTTCAGGCCCGTTCGCATGGTCGGGACAGCCCTAACCGTCGCCTGTCAGCCGACCGACAACGCACCGTTGGCTGAAGCCATGTCCGGCGCGGCGCCCGGAACAGTGATGGTCGTCGCCCGGTACGGTGACCGGCGCCACGCTCCGTGGGGTGGGCTCATGTCTCGGATCGCGCACGGTCGCGGTCTGGCCGGTACCGTCATCGATGGGGCCGCGACCGACTGGCGTGAGATCGTCGAGCTCCAGTACCCGGTCTTCGCCCGCAACCTCTCCGCCTTGACGACTCGAAGGCAGAACCTACCGGGCTCCGTCGGCGAACCTGTCGTGTGCGGCGGCGTCCTGGTGCGTACAGGTGACGTCGTCATCGGTGACGACGACGGCGTCGTCGTGGTGCCCGCGGAGAACGCAGAGGAGTACTTGGCCAAGGCGCTGCGCTTCGAGCAGTGGGAGGCCGTGTTCCGCGGTGGGCTGAAAGACGGCCTCGATCCCAAGGTGGCAAGGGCAAGGGCCGATGAGGCCGTCCAGCGGTGAGAAGTAGCTGGGGAGACGACAGGGTTCCCATGACGAACATGGAGCCGCAGCACTAGGTTCCCGGCCGTGCTCACAATTCGGTTGGCCCCTCGTCGGACGACTGTCAGGTCCTTCGGGTCCCTCGCACGCGGCGTCACTGTCACGCTCGCGGCGGCCGCGCTGGCCTCCGCAGTGGCCATCGCCGGCGCCCTGGGCCCCGGGGACGCCCAGCTAGCGTCCGGCGAGTACTACGACCGCGTGACCTTCCACGGCAACTCCGGCGAGCGCGTCCTTATCGAGGTCACCTCTACCGCGTTCGCCCCGTACCTCATCGACCTCTCGGCACCCGACAAAGCGGCCTCTGGCGGCTTCGGCAAGACCGTGCCGGGGGCACCTTGTTCGCCAGCGAGCTAGGGGTCTTGGACGTCTACACCGCGTTGACCAGGGTACGAACCGACCGGTAGACTCAAGGACGCTGGCCACGTGGGCGGTTAGCTCAGCGGGAGAGCACTCGCTTCACACGCGAGGGGTCACTGGTTCAAATCCAGTACCGCCCACCACAAGAAACCCCGTCAGACACGCATATCAGTAGACCGCCCAAAGGTCAGTGGAAACTTAGGCCATCGGGCCACTCCCCACCCAGGAACGTGTCGCCCTGCTCGTTGGCGTACTGGCAGGTGTTGGCGACCTCGGCGACCGCCATGTTCTCAAGCATGACGAACGATAGAGAGCTACCGGGCCGGTTCGCCAGTTTGCAGTAGCCGTACGGGTCGCTGAGGTTGCGGCCGTCCGCTTCCCACTGGGCGATCTCGGCCACGACGGCTTGGCGTACCGCTGCCGAAACGTTGGTAGAACAGTCGCACGTAATCCTCGACGTAGATGAACCCAGTCTCACTCGCCGGTGGCTGAGCGAAGGCGAGGTTGGCGGGACGCCAAGTGCACGACCAACACCGACTTCAGTGCGGTGCACGACTGCTTGTTCTCATCTCAGTTCCCACCGCGCCTCGTTGACGTTCAACACCCACAGCTCGTTCGTGGCTGGTCCTTCCGGGAAGGTGTTGCCAAGGTTGCCGCCGAACACCACGACGCCGAGACCGGGCACCGAGGTCATGCCATGCGCCCAGCGCTGCGTCGGGGCAGGACCGTCTGTCACCAGCTCCTCCCAGGCGTCCGTCGCGACGTCGTAGATCCACACCCCATCGGCGTAGTCGCCGAGTCCGCCGTAGTGCACCAGTTTGCCGCTGTCGTGGTCGTAGACGAGCTTGTTGAACGCGAAGTCCGGACTGCGCGGCGTCGCCCTCGGACCTTCGGACCCTCGGTGCCAGACCCGTGCCACAGGATCGTACGTCTCGAGGAAGCTCGCTACTCTCTCGCCGCCGTGCATCACCAGCCGACCACTGACCGGGTCCGCTGCGAACGCAACGAAGTTGCGGCCCTGTGGTGTCCACGCGGTCGACACCTTGGCCCAGGAGCGCGTCGCCATGTCCCACTCCCACGTAGTGCTGAAGAACGACCCGGTCTGGCCGTCCATGCCGCCGAACAGGATCGATCTGTCGGTCGACGGGTCGTACGCGAACGCGGGAGCGATGCCGGTTACCGGCCGGGTCCCTTCCTCCCCACTCACGTCCTCCCACTGCCCGCTCGCCGGGTCCAGCAGCCAGGTCTGACCCGCCACCTCGCCCTCCTGCGCGGCGTACCCGAGCACCAAGCCGCTGGACTCGTGGAACACGAGGTGCAGGTTCGGCGCGTCCGAGTCCTCGCCCTCACTCCAGGCTCCGGTGCGGGGGTCCCACCACCACATGCGGTCGTCCGGCGACACGTCCGGGAACGCCGAGATGAGGCCGCCGTAGACCAGGACCTTGTCAACGGTCGGCACGTAGAGGACCTCGGCAACGGACCGCGGTCCCGGCTGGGCGGAAGCGAACGTCGCGACCGCTACAAGCAAGCCGAACAAGATACGCGCCACTCCTGAAGATGTAGCCACCTGCGTCATCCCGTCTCTCCAAACCGCTGCTGAAGTGGGCGATCTCTCGCCCGGGAAGCGAGGCGGGAACTGCGCGCCCGCGCTGCCCAACCGAACCGTAGGTAGTGGTGCGTGAGGTCAGCGTGAGTCGGTGATGGGCTTCGCCATCCGAACTGGCTCCGATGTGCAAGGCGTCAGGTACGTGGTTCGGCCAAAGCGTTGGCGACCCTGCCAGCCATGGTTGCTGCCTCCAGCCAAGCCTCTTCGCGGCTTCCGTACCGGCGAGCAGGGTTCAGGGGACTACTCGTCCAGCGCCTTCGGGCCTCGAACGGTGCAGCCGGGTGGCCCACGACGAGACCGTCGACCTCGCCGGCAAGCTCGTCAGACAACAGAGGAACGGCGGTTGCGAGACAGTGCAGCAGGCTCGGAAGCATATGCCGGCTGGTAGCCAGGTCCAGGCCGGCGCGTATGGCGAGCTGAGCGGATCCGCGTTGTGCGTCACAGAGGTCGATACTCGCTTGGCTCAGGAGCGCGCGGACGCGCCACTCGGCCTGCTCCAGACCCACCATCCCTGACTGCATGCGGGTGAGCGCCTCCGCTACGTAGTCTCGCGCTGACCCCAACTCACCACGCTGCCTTGCCAAGCCGCTTCTCAACAGAAGACCTCGCGTGGTGCTCGCCGCCTTCGATCCCGGCAGAATGGACGCCTCGAAGTCCGGCTCCTCAAGCAGCATGCCGAGGTGCGCCCTCAGGGCAACGGCGTCTTCATGGCGCCCGCTGTGCAGTAGCCAGCTCTCGCGCCACATCTCGAAGTACTCCTCGAGCAACGTAACGGCCGTCCGGAAATGCCCGGCCTCGGCGTGAACGGTTGCCAGGGTGGCGAGCAGTATGGCGATCCCCGAACGATGCCAACCTGACGCGCGTTGAAGCTCCAGCTCGCGCTCGAGAGTCGCTATGGCGTTGCCGTACTCGCCGTAGAACCTGACGAGGAAGGCCGCATGCAGGTCCATGATGGATCCGTCGTTGCCGTCCCTCCCGGTCGCGACTTTCCACGCTTCGAGCCGTTCGCTCCAGTGCAGGTAGTCGGAGGGGTCCTCACAGAGCACGATCCTGTTCGCGTACGCCATGCCGAGCAGCTCATGGCGGCCGGAGCGGGTGAAGCACCGGATCGACTCCTCCACCGCGATCCGCGCCTCTTCGGGACGATCCACCTTCCAAGCCGATTGACCTAGTAGAAGGTTCACCCACGCCCATGAGTACAGGTCGGATTCGGCGATGGGCCCGATGCGGTCGGCGACAGCGGCCCGCCTGCGGTACCCCTCCGCGTGGAGCCCGGACAACGCCTCCCGTGAGGCGTGGTGGACCTCGAGCACTCCCCAGGTCATGCTGTCCGGAGGGACACTGACAAGCGCATGCCTGAGTAGTGCGTACCAGCGGTCGGGACGCCCGGTGTTCTCGTACGACAAGCCGAGAGCCGCTCCCCCGCTCCGCAGCTCGTTCCACCAACCGAGTTGGACCGCGCGCGCCCAGGCTGCCTCGATGTTGGCGTGCTCTGCCGTGAGCGTGATGACCGCGCGAACGGAGTCCTCGTTGTTGAGCAGGTTATCGCACTCGGTCAACAGGTCCATGTAGTAGCGGGCATGGTTGGTTCGCGCGTGTTCGATGACCTCTGGGACGTCAGCGGCGCGTTCGGTCAGGTAAGTCTCCAGAAGCGGGTGCCAGCCGAGGCGCCCCATATCGTCCAGCGTCAGCATGGAGCGGTTGCGCAGGGCCAACAGGAGTGGCCGCCCCACGCCGGCGACCTCGCTGGCTGCCCTCACGTCGAAGCCGCCGCGAAACACCGACAGGCGCAGCAGAGCGTCTTGCTCCGCCGCACGCAACGCGGTCCAGGCGGCGTTGAAGACCGACCTTAGGTTCGCGTGCCGAGGGTCGATCGAGCCATCCGGCTTCTCCAATATGTCGAGACCGGCGCTCAGCTCATCGGCGATGCCAGCCAGGGGCAGGACCCGCAACCAACCCGCGGCAAGCTCTATCGCCAACGGCATTCCCGCGGTCAGGCTCGTGACGCGCCGGATCGCCTCACCGTCGTTGAAAGGATCCAGCTCCTTGCCCGCGCGCCGCGCCCGGCTCAGTAGCAGCTCCACCGCCGGGTAGACGCCTTCCGCGGCTTCACCCAACCGCGGGTACGGCAGGCCCGATAGTTCCACGACGGACTCGCCTGGTATGCCCAGCTTTACACGCGACGTGCAGAGCCAGGCCACCTCGGGGAGCAGCCGGCTCCACCCCTCTACCAACACGCCGATACCCTCGATCTGCTCGACGTTGTCCAGCACAACGAGAAGCTGTAGGCCGCGCAACTCATCGAGCAGCTCAGCGGTCATGTCATGACCCGATGACAGCATCAACCCCAGCTTCTGTGCGAGGGCGGGCACGACCCCTGCCACCGAGTCGACCCCTAGCAACGGCACGACGACGGCTCCGTCCCGGAACGTCGGAGCGAGGCGCGTGGCCGACTCCAGGGCCAGCCTCGTCTTGCCCATGCCACCCGGAGCGAGAAGCGTAACCACGGTCCCGTCGCGTGACCCCAGCTCTTCCGCCAGGCGGTGAAGTTCCTGGTCCCGCCCCACGAAGTCGCCGCCTCCGTGCAGAGCAGGCTCGGAGCCGCGGAAGTGCCGGGCAACACCCAACCGCTGCACGTCACTCCTAGCGAGGCTCGATACGGTCACCAGATCGATTGGGACGGTCGCTGCGCTCGGGTCACGGAGGTGCTCGACCAGGACCAAGGTCTCCGGCTCTGGGGCGGTTCCGAACTCGGCCATCAACCGCGCCTCGAACGCTGCGAAGCGCGCTAGGACGTTGGAGCGTTGACCAGTGCGTGCTGCAAGGTCCAGCCTAGCTCTGAGCACCTCCTCATCCAGCGGCGAGTGGGAGAGCCACGAGTCCAAGTGCTCCGCGACAGCTTCAGGGTCGCCTAGCAGGTGAGGTGTCGACAGGATCGCCGAGCGGAAGCGCTCGTGCCAGGCGGTTCGCTCCAGCTCGAGCCAAGCCTCGAACTCTGGAGCGGCGCTGAGGCGAAAGCCGGCAAGGAAGGGGCCAGGCCACTCGAAGGTGCTAGGCGTCGCCGGCCTCTGTTGAAACCGTTCCAGGTCGGTCTCGACCGGGAAGCGCACGCGAGTCTTCTCCACCTCGAGTCCCTCCGCGTACGGCGTCTCCCGCACCGCCACAAGGAGTTGTCGCAGGTTGGCACGCGCTTTGTGTTCCTCGAAGTCCGGCCAGAACAGGAACAACAGGTCCTCACGCGGCACCCAACCACCTGCGTGAGCCAGGTAGTAAAGCAACGCGCTGCGCCGGTCGGCCGCCGGCTCGAACTCCGCGTCGGCGACCCAGATCCGCGGCCTCCCTAGAAGCCGCACCTCAACGGACATGAGAGATGATAGCGAGGCGAAGCCAAGGCGTTCCCGCCGGAACCGTGCCTATTCGCTGGTTAGGCGTGGCGAGGCAGGGGCTCACTCGGGGGCGGAGCCCTACACCCCGAAGTGACTCAGGTTCGGCGCGCTTCTGCGGGTGGGGGACGCCTCTTGTCACTAGAGTGGGGCCGAACCTCGCTGGACTATCTTCGGAGCCTGGACACTCGCCTAGGGCCAGCGGTACCGCGGCCATGAGGAGAACGCGATGACCCTGCCGGACGAACACGACGAGCCAGAAGTTCGCGACGGCCCAAAGTCCCTTGGTACCGCCCGCCCGGGCGAGACCGCGCCAGGCTTCGCCCGCACGGGGTTCCATCGGAACCTAGACCCCATGCCTGCGGCCGAGCCGTCCATGAGCTTCGCCGTGTTCACGGACACCCATGTGGGCCAGAGCGTGCGCTCGCCCCAGTGGGACTACGCTCAGCACCTCGACCGGCTGGTCGACGACGTCATGGACAACACACTGCCGTGCGACTTCATCGTCCACCTGGGTGACGGAGCGATGAACGGCACGGCGTTCGTCAACGGTGTTGGGCTGCCCGACCCCTACAAGGGAGACCGCAGGTACAACTTCGCTGACTACTTCTTGAGCCACGTCAACGTGCCGCTTCACTACGTCGGGGGCAACCTCGACCTGACGGACTACGGCGACAACCCTGGCCCGCGCGGGCACGAGCACGACCCGTTCGTGCTGCTCAGGACGTACTTGGACGAGACGGAGCTCAACAACTACCCGTACGCGATGATGCGAAGCGGGATCCTGTTCCTCGCCGTGCCGGAGATGGAGTTCGAGCCGTGGACGCGGCCGGCCACCTGCGAGTGGCTCGAGTTCATGACCACGCACTACCGGGACGCGACCACCATCATCCTCGCCCACCAAGCGATAGAGGACACGACGCCGGCCGATGGCGCGGCTGACTCGTACCGAGGCGAGCAGGACCAGGAGTGGTGGGCGAGCCTCTTCAGGCGCAACCCGCAGATCAAGATGTACATGCACGGTCACAACCACATGGCCGCCTGGTACCAGGGCAGCCAGTCGAGCGGATACAGCGGCCCCGTCCATGACTTCGGGCACGAGGTGGCGTTCGTGTCGCCGTTCCCGCAGATGAGCTGGATCGCCGACTACAACCTGGTCGACGCGACCGTCATCTTCACGGTCTCGGCGAGGTGCATCACGGCGAAGGCCTGGAAGCAGGACGGGGTCCGCGGCCAGTGGTGCGGGGCGTTCGACCACACCTGGATGATCCCAACCACGTTCGACGAAGGCGCCGAGGACTGGTACAGCTTCCCCTTCCTCATCCAAGGCGGCGAGACCCAGCAGACAGACATGAAGGTCCTAGCCGCGAACACCACGCTTCAACTTGTTGGGACCGGTCCCGTTGAGCTGTTCTTCGACCCCTACATGAAGGTCAGGGGCAGCCACCGCGACGAGAACCTACTGGGCTTCGACGACGATCCGACCGACAGGGTTACGGCGACGACGCCAGGCATGACCGTCCACGGGCCGCACACCGTGACGTTCCCTCCCAAGCACCAGTGGGACAGGTACTGCCACGACGGCCGAGGCGGGCCGCCGTACCGGCTCTTCGCGGTCGGCACCACGCCGGCCGCCGTGCCGGCTGGCTCCTACACGGTCACGGTGATCGCCAGGTCGCGCTCGGGCAGCGGCCGTTTGAGGCTGACGATGAGCTGCAGTGACTGGGGGAGTAGGTCCCAGTTCAGCACGCTCGCCGGGAGCTCGCAGGAGGTCATCTCGCGGGCGTTCGGCACGGAGTACGAGACCGTGACCGGCACCTACATGGCGCCGGACGACGACAAAGCGTGGTTCGTACAGGGCAGCCTCGAGTTCCCGGACGATACGGACGTAGACGTCGCCTACTTCAGCATCAAGCGGACGGCGGCCAGTGACGTCACGGAGCGCTTCCGGGTCGTGCTGGGCGGCAGGACGTACGATGGCGGGACCCTGGAGCGGTTCGCGACCAGAGACTTCCCGCTGAGCCCGACAGACCTAGCCGACGATGACGGGGTCATCCGGCTGAAGGCGCTCATCGAGGGCAACCACTACGGCATGGCCAGGCTGATCTACAGGGGTCCGTTGCTGATGGGAAGGGGCGCCCGCTACCGGGTCAACGCCGCCGACGGCGACGAGTTCGACATCACGGTGACCAAGAGGCTCTCGGGCTTCTCGACCGAGTTCAAGCTGCTCCCGTTCAGTCCCAAGCACGGCGACCTCGTCGTGCGACCGGAAGGTGGAGGAGCCGCCGAGCACCACGTGAGTGCCAACGGGAACCGTTGGGCCACGTGCGACCTCACCACCTTGAAGAGGCTTTTTATCTCGTACCCAGCCCGGAGCGCCGACGAGCGTTGACTGCAAGAAACAGTCTCTACGCCGCGGTCGCCAGCAACGCCTCGACGTCCGGCCTGGTGGCGAGGCCACGCGCGATCACGGCCTCCACGCGCTTCAGCTCCTCGCCGGCAAGCTCCAGCCGAGGCGCCCTCACGCGCGCGCTGCCGCGGCCGACGCGCTCCTGCGCGAGCTTGATCATCTGCACGAACTTGATCCCTATGTCGAGGCGCAGCAGCGGCAGGAACCATCGGTAGAGCTCGGTAGCGTCGTCGTGCCGGCCGTCGCGCGCCAGCTCGAAGAGCGCGACCGACTCGCGCGGGAAGGCGTTGACCAACCCGGCGATCCAGCCCCCGGCACCGGCAGCGATGCCCTCGACGATAGCGTCGTCCACGCCTACCAGGACATGCAGCCGATCTCCGAGGAGCGCCCTTATCGCCGTCACGCGCCGGATGTCGGAGCTCGACTCCTTGACCGACTCCATGTTCGGATGCTGCTCGGCGAGCGCTGCTATCTCCTCGGGTTTGAAGTCGGTGCCGTACGCGATCGGGTTGTTGTAGAGCATGCATGGCAGGCCGGTGGCGCGCATGATCGCTGACACGTGAGCGTGCATCTCGCGCTGGTCACCTAGGTAGACGTACGGCGGCAAGACCATGAAGCCGCCCGCACCCGCCTTCTCGGCACGCTTGACGAAGTCGACGGCGTCGTCGGTAGAGAGCGCCGCCACGCCGGCCACCACCGGTGCGCGGTCCCCGTGCGCCTGTACGAGCGTGCGGATGATCTCGATCTTCTCGCCCACGCGCAACGTAGCGGCCTCGCCCAGCGAGCCACCTGGCACCATCCCCACGCTGCCAGCATCCACCATCCAGCTCGCGTGCTCGGCCAGGAAGTCGTGGTCGACCTCCATAGCGGCCGTGAACGGGGTCGTGATCGCGGGCAACACCCCTTGCCAATCGACGGTCATACGGAACTCCCTTTCACCTGCGGCTGGCCGGAACCGGCCGGCTCAGACGGCATGCGCTTCCTCGACGGGCTCGGGGGCCAGCCTCTCCCTGATCACCTCGAGGTTCATCAAGACGTGGCGACGCATCGCCTCCTCGGCGGCAGGTTCGTCGCCAGCGGCGATGGCGTCAACGATCAGCTCGTGCTGCGACCGTGCGAGGACGCTAACGTTCACGTCCCGGGTGACGAGCTTGGCTCTGGTGACGCGATCGTTCAGTCGTTGCACCATCTCGGCGAGGACCTCGTTGCCGGAGAGCGTGGCGATGCTGAGGTGGAACTCGTTGTCCGCCCGGATCTGGCCGACGAAGTCCTCGTCTTCCAGGTCGTCGATGAACCTGAGCTGCTCCCGTAGGCCGGCCACCTCTTCGGGCGTGGCGTTCGTTGCCGCCAAGCCTGCCGCCATGCCTTCAAGGCGGACGCGAACCGCGTAGACCTCCTCGGCCTCGAGCAGCTTGATAGGCCTGACCTGGGCCCCGCGGTTGGTTGAGAAGACCATCAGGCCCTCCTGGGCGAGTCGCCGGATCGCCTCGCGCACAGGCGTGCGAGAGACCTGTAACGCCTCGGCGACCTCCTGCTCCCTGAGCCACCGGCCGGGCTCGATGTTGCCAGCGAAGAGCTCGCCGCGAAGGTAGTCGTAGACCTCCTCCGCGACGGTGTTGGGGCGTTGAAAACGGTTCGCCATCTATAGTACATTGTACACAATGCACTGAACCGAGCATCGGCCGTGGTCGCGAACGGCCCGGTCGATGGCAAGTCGATCCTATCGAGGAGGTGAAGCACCCCCGCCAGGTCGTCGACTCGTACCGTCCCGCTGCCGGAGCCAGCTCCGGCCGGTGGATAGGCCCCATCAGGGGAGGTTCTTGCATGACACAAGCGGCATCATCGCGACGCGCCCCTCACGTTCGCACGCTCGCACTGGTCGTGCTGTCAGCGCTCTCGCTCCTTGGCACAGCGCTCGCTCAGTCCTTGACCATCGCCTCGCCGGGCTCGACAGGCGCCGTCATCGACCCCCAGCGCAACAACACCATCGCCGGGTACATGGTCTCGCAGCTGCTGGCAGACCCCTTGCTCTACTACCTAGACGGTGAGTACGTACCCGCGCTCGCAACCGAGTGGTCGTTCGACGAGGCTAGCGTCAGCTACACCTTCACCCTGCGCGAAGGCGTGACCTTCCAGAACGGCGTCCCGTTGGACGCCGATGCGGTGGTGTTCTCGATCGAGCGCATCCTGAACCCGGACGACCCGCTGACCGCGGCCGGCGTGCTCGCTAGCGTCACAGAGGTAAGGGCGGTCGACAGCCGCACGGTGCAGATCTCCCTGAGCAGTGTCAACCCCGACTTCCTTCTCAACCTGATCAACGCGTGGATCGTGGAGCCAGGCTCCGCGGCCGATGGCGCTACGCCAGTCGGCACGGGTCCGTACTCTGTCGTCGAGTACGAGCCAGACCAGCGCATCCTGCTCGCGCGCTACGACGGCTACTGGGGCGGCCAGCCGGCGATCGAGGAGATCGTGGTGCGTAACGTCCCCGACCCTGGCACCCTGGTCCTCGAGCTCGAGGCCGGTACCATCGACCTGATCATGTTCGCCCCGCCGCGTGAGGTCGTCAGGCTCGACGGCGAAGGCTACAGGGCGATGCCGTTCGGCGCGGTGAACTCCGCGTACCTCGCCATCAACAACCAGACCGTCTCCGACCCAGAGCTCCGCCGCGCCATCTGTTACGCCATCGACCAGAACGTGCTGCTCCAGAACGCGTACGCGGGCTTGGGCGAGCCGATGTTCACGGTCGCGCGTCCTGGCAGCTGGGCGCACGAGCCCAGCGTTGCCGGTTACTCGTACGACCCAGAGCAGGCGAAGGCCATCCTGGATGCGGCCGGGTACGTGGACAGCGACGGCGACGGCGTTCGCGAAGCCAACGGTCAGCCCATCGAGCTCGACTTCCAGTCGCGCGGTGACGGCGAGTGGCTGCTCTCGACGCAGATCATCCAGCAGTTCCTGCAGGACGTCGGGATCAGCAGCAGCATCACGACGTCGGAGCGCACCACGTACTACGAGGCGGTCCGGACCGGCGCGTACGACATCGGCTGGTTCATAACCAACGCTCAGCCAGAGCCGCCGATCCTGAACCACATCTTCTACTCGCAGGAGTTCTGGAACACCACCCAGACCCCGCGTGAGGACCTCGACACGCTGATCGAGACCGGCCGCGGCACGGCAGACGAGGCTACCCGCGCGGCCGCCTACTTCGAGCTCCAGGAGACCATCTTCGAAGAGGCGATCCAGTGCCCGATGCTCTGGGTGCAGCAGGCGCACGTCGCCAGCTCGAGCCTCGAAGGCGTTCAGGTCAGCTCCCAAGGCGTGCTCTACGGCGCGCACGCCTGGACGCTGCGCGACTGATAGCGCGTCGATGACAGGTGGTGGTCCGGCGGACGCCGTATCGTCCGCCGGACCACCGCTTCTTTCTCTCCACCTGGAGACCTCCCGTAGATGACCGCCTACCTGATCCGCCGCCTTCTCTACGCGGTCTTCGTCGTGTACGGCGTCGTGACACTGGTCTTCTTCTCGCTGCAGCTAGCGCCCGGTGACCCTGTAGCGATGCTCCTGCCTCCAGAGGGCGGGAGCGCGGCCTCGCAGGAGCTGGCCCAGCGGCTACGCGTGCGCTACGGGCTCGACCGCCCGCTCCATGAGCAGTACCTGCGCTACCTAGGCAACGTCGCCAGAGGCGACCTAGGCACGTCGATCCGGACAGGCCGGTTCGTCCTCGACGAGCTCGAACGCCTCTACCCAGCGACGCTCGAGCTGACCGCTGCGGCGCTGTTCGTGGCGGTCCTCTTCGGTGTGACCACCGGGGTGTTGGCGGCGGTGAGGCGCAACGGCGCCCTCGATCACCTGAGCATGTTCATCGCGCTCCTTGGCGTGTCGCTCCCCAACTTCCTGCTGGGCGTGCTCCTGATGCTGGTCTTCGCACTGCAGCTCGGGTGGCTGCCACCTTCCGGCAGGGTCGGGGGCTTCGGCAGTTGGGAAGCTGTCAGCTACCTGCTGATGCCCGCCGTCACGCTCGGCGTGGCGGGGGCGGCGATCATCGCCAGGCTGGTGCGCTCGGCGATGCTCGACGTCTTGTCGGAGGACTACGTTCGAACGGCGCGCTCGAAAGGCCTCAGACACCGAGCGGTGGTCCTGAGGCATGCCCTTCGCAACGCCGTGCTGCCGGTCGCCACGGTCATCGGCCTGGAGTTCGGCAACCTGCTGTCGGGCGCGGTGATCGCCGAGACGATCTTCTCGTGGCCAGGCATCGGTCGGTTCCTGATCGTCAGCATCACGGGCAAGGACTTCCCGGCCGTACAGGGCACTGTGATGGGCATCGCGATCACCTTCGTGCTCGTCAACCTCGCCGTCGACCTGCTCTACGTAGTCATCGACCCAAGGGTGAGGTACTCCTGATGCGCTTCCTAGGCGGCATGCTGCGGCGCAGCCGACTATCAGGCCCGGCCATGGCCATCGTGCTGGCCCTGTTCGCGACCGCGCTGCTAGCCCCACGGTTGGCGACGCACTCGCCCACCAGGCAGGACTTCCGTGCGGTGCTACACCCTCCCAGCGCCGAGCACTGGTTCGGCACAGACGAGCTGGGCCGCGACGTCTACAGCCGCGTGGTCTACGGTGCGCGGATCTCGGTGACGGTCGCAGTGTTGGCGGTCGGCTTGGGCGCCTTCGTCGGGGTCCTCCTCGGCCTGATCGCCGGCTACTCTGGCGGCGCCGCCGACAACGTGCTCATGCGGATCATCGACGTGCTGCTGGCCTTCCCCGGGATCCTCCTGGCGATACTTATCGCAGCGATCCTCGGCTCCGGCGTGTTCCCCGTGATACTCGCGGTCGCGACCTACTCGGTGCCGACGTTCGCGCGCGTGATGCGCTCGTCCGTGCTCAGCGTCAAGCATCGCGACTACGTGGAGGGCGCCAAGTCGGCCGGCGCCAGCGACCTGCGGGTGATAACGAGGCACGTCCTGCTCAACTCGTTCGGGCCCGTGCTGGTGTACGCGACGCTACTGATGGGCACCGCCATCCTGACGGCCGCGGCGCTCAGCTTCCTCGGCGTCGGGGTCGCTCCCCCGACCCCGGAGTGGGGAGCGATGATCAGCGCTGGCCGCATCGTGATGCGCGACGCACCGCACGTCGTGCTCTTCCCAGGCATCGCCATCTTCCTCACTGTCCTCGGCTTCAACGCGCTGGGCGACGCCCTGAGAGACGCCCTCGACCCGCGGCGCTAGGCCGCGAGCAAGGAGATCATCGTGACGCAAGACCTCGCCTACTTCACAGCCCTCCGCCGGACCGCGCTACGCGAGCGCATACGCAGTGATGGCATCGACGCGTTCATCACCTTCCACCCAGCCAACCGTCGTTACCTGACGGGCTTCGACGGCTCGTTCGGGTTCGCGCTGGTCTCAGCAGATGGCGAGGGTACCGGCGCCGACGTGCTCCTGACGGACTGGCGGTACGTGACGCAGGCCTCGCAGCAGGCTCCCGCGATGGAGGTAGTCGAGCTCAAGAAGGACAAGCATCTGTGGACGCCGCTCGGTAAGGCGCTCGCCGCGCGCGGCTTGAAGCGCCTTGCCTTCGAGTCGGCGCGGGCGCCGCACGCGTGGCATGCCGATGGTTCGACCTGGCTGAGCGACGTCGAGTGGGTGCCGACCACGGGCGTCGTAGAGAAGCTGCGGTCGATCAAGGACGCCTACGAGATCGACCGTCTGAAGCGGGCGCAGGCCATCGCCGGCGACGTGTTCGCGGATGTCCTTCCGCTGGTGAGGCCCGGCGTTACCGAGCGGGAGCTGGCGATCGCCATGCGCCACCGCATCGAGCTGGCCGGCGCCGAGAACTACCCGACCATGCCGATAGTCGCGTCGGGCTGGCGCGCCGCGCTGCCTCACGGACGCGCCTCGACCAAGACCGTTGAGCGCGGCGAGTTCGTCCTGTTCGACTTCGGTGCGTTGGTCGATGGGTACCACTCAGACATGACGCGCACGGTCGCCTGCGGCGCGGTCTCGGACGAGCACCGCGCCATCTACGAGCTGGTCGCCCGCTCCGAGCAGGCTGGCATCGACCTGGCAGCGGCCGGCGTGACCGGGCAAGCCATCGACCGCGCGTGCCGCGAGCCGATCGTCGCCGCCGGCTACCGCGATGGCCAGATGCACGGCTACTCGGTCGGCCACGGGCTCGGCTACGAGGTCCACGAGGACCCCTTCATCAGCGAGGGTTACGAGGCACCCATCGAGGCCGGCATGGTCGTGACGATCGAGCCCGGCGTCTACCTGCCGGGCGAGACGGGCGTGCGCATCGAGGACACCGTCCTGATCACCGAGGGCGGCTGCGAGGTGTTCGACACCACGACACGGGAGTTGCTCGTGCTCTAGTCGAGGAACTGGCCAGCATCGGGGTCCGGCGCGAGGTCGGTCCCGGAGATCAGCGGACACGTCCTCGGTTAGCTAGGTCACTCCACTGACTCGAGCAGGGCGCGGACCGTCGCGGTCCTCTCGCCGTCGCGCAGGCCCACAGTCGAGGCTATGAGCCAGCCGGATCCCAGGTCGTATGCCATGTCGCGGCGGTGGAACTCGCCCTGCTCGGTCACCGTCACGAAGTCGTAGTCGACGTGGGAGACGAACGTCCTCGTGCCCGTGTACGGGTCGAAGTCGATGATCTGTTCGTCAACCAGGCCTGCCAGTACCGTCGGCGAGGCGTAGAGCCCACCGGGGCCGCCCGCGGTGATGACCGTGCTCGCCTCCCGTGGCAGAGATCGGCCGCGGATCCCGACCAGGTCGTAGTGAAGGACCCGCGCCAGCGCCCAGCTCTGCGTGCGCTCGCCGATGAGCGCCTCCTCCTCGCATTCGATCTCGACGTCCGCCGCGCCCGGGGTCGTGGTGCGAACCGTGCACGTGTAGAAGAGGCGGTTCGCGGCGCGCACGTCATCCGGGAGCGGTTCTCCCGTGTACCAGCCGATCTGCCGCATGCCGAGGAGGTGCGTGTGCGTTATCCGGGTGATCGACGTGACGTCCTGCAGGGCGAGGTCGGGTCCGATCGTCTGCACCGCAGGGGTCGCCGACGTGTAGCTGGACGCGACGAGGATCCCGGTGCTCGCCTGGTAGGTCTGGTGATCGCCGCTTCCCGTGGCCGAGCCGATGCGTACGACATCGAACGTCTGGCCGCCGAGCTCGTAGGTACCGAGTACGACCTCTTCGCGGCCGTCGTACTCCTGTGCGGTCTCCAAGAGCCGCTCGGTAGGGATCCAGAACGCCCCGCACGTGCCGAGGCCCGCCACGAACCCGCCGGCTTCGCGGAGGCTCACCAGTCCCGTCGCCATGTCCACGCCGTAGGTCGTGGTCCTCATGGCGCAGTGCTCGGGGTCCAGGTGCAAGAGGTCGAGGTGCACGATCTCGAGGGTCACGAACGGCGCGGTATCGGTTGGCGAACCGGTGCCCTGGAAGTACACGAGGCGAACGCCGGGCGCGAACGAGCCAGGCTCAGGAAGCTCGACGTCGTCCGGCTCGCCCAGCACCTGAGCGGCTGGGCCGTCGTACGGCCACGTCTCGGAGTGGTCCTGGGCCCAAGCGAGTCCACCCACCGCGAGCACGGCGACGAACGCGGCGGCCGGGAACGCGACCCGTGGAAGCTCAACGGTACGGTTCACGCTTTCACCCCCTGAGGGCGAGTTGGTGGGCACAGCTTAGACCGTCCGCTGCCACGATGGCGACCTGGCGGCTGGAGGTCGTCGCCTTCTACGACGCGGCAGCGGACGAGTACGCCGTCAACCTCTTCACACTCATCGAGAACGAGAACTGGACCGAGCTGGGCCGGCCGACGATCGAGGAGGCCGTCGAGCTCTGGTACGAGTGGTTGACAGGGACGACGTTCACGGTGACGCCGCACTTCTAAGTACTAGGGGATGGTCGCCAGCAGGTCCCTCGCCCTGGCCTGCTCGAACTCGTCGGCTGCGGTGTGCGCGGTCAGGCCCAGGGCGGCCTCCGCCTGCTCGCGCGCCTCGTACTCGGCGCCTAGCGAGAGCAGCACCCTGGCGTACTCGACTCTCAAGTTGATCTGACGCGGCGCCGCCGCCACGCCGCGCTCCATAAGCGGCAGCACCTGCGCGCGGTCGGCGCCGTAGAGCCAGCCGACTCCCAGCTCGGTGAGCGCGAAGTGCCAGGCCGCGTAGGCAACCAGCGCGTCGGCGTTGTCCGGCTCCAGCTCGAGGGCGCGCTCGAACAGCCTCCTCAGTTCGCCGGGCAGCCTGGCGTTGGCGAGCCCTCCCCGGTGGAGACCCGCCTCGCCCTTCGCGCGAGCGATGGCCATGTTCGCCGTGGCTGCCAGGTGACCGGTCGGTCCTAGCTCTAGAGCGCGCTCTGCGGCTGCTTCGGCACGCTCGAGCCAATCGAGCGCCCCCTCTGACCCTGTCTCGAGGTACACGGCCTGGTCGGCCGCGGCCCGGGATGCGAGGAGTTGGGCTGCCACCGTGTCGCCCTGCGCGGCCGCCCCATAGGCGGCAGCGAAGTCACCGGCCACCCACAGGTCGCCGCCGGGCACGCCGCGATGAGCTACGGGTTGCGCCATGGCGGCGGACATGGCGGTCGCTGCGAGGAACGTGGCAGTGACGAACGCTGCGCGCGATCCGCGCAAACGGCGCCAGACGGCGTCAGAACGCGTACGCAAGTCCGACCTTCAGGTCGCTGTTGTCGCTCCACGCCCCGTATCGCGATCCGGCGCGGCCGTAGAAGACCGTGGCTTCGGCCGTGAGTGACACGCCGTCCGCAAGCGCGTAATCGAGCGACGGTTGCACGAGGCCGCTACCGTCTGTGTAGTCATGGAGCCAGGCGCCTTGGACGGTGAGCCTAGCGTCGGGTTCCATTCGCAGCGCCAAGATGCTGGCGACGTCGTTCTCGGCCGCGGAGCCCGCGTCAGGCCAGAAGTGTTCGTAGGTGGCCTGGACCGTGAGGTAGGCGCCGCCAGGCAGCGACCGCTCCACCCCAAGCACCGCGGCGAACCTGGGGTTCCCTACAGCCGGATCGGTGCCATCGTGATCGTCGGTGAGCGTGATGGCGGCGTCGCCGCGCACGGCGTACGCGCCGATGACGCTCGAGAAGTCGAGCCCGATCACGTGGATCCGGTCGTAGCTCAGCACCGGCTGCACGTAGTTCGAGCCAGGTGCGCCGGGCACTGGCTCGAGCCTCAGCCACGTCGTCGGGAGCTTGGCGAAGCCGCGGAAGTAGGTGATGCTGGCGTCGGCGCCATCGAACAGGTCAAGGTCGAACGTGGCGCGCACGCCGAACTGCACGTTGGCGAGCGCAGCGACTGGACGGTCATCCAGTACCGGCGCGAAGCCGATGACGCCGGCTTCCGGCGGGAAGGTGGGCATCACGACGTCCGGCTGCCACTCCTTGCCCGGCAGACGCGATGGCTCGAAGACCGGTACCAGGACCAGGTCGAGACCGACGCCCTCGGGAGCCTCGACCCGCAACCGCGCCATGAACGTTGCCAGCCTCGTGTCCGACGGCTGGGCCACGGGATAGGTGAGGTCGTGCGGGTTGATCACGTCGAGCGGCGCCAGGGCGTCGGCGCTGCCCCAGGCGACCCTCTGTCTGCCTAGGCTCAGTTCGCTGTTGCCTAGGTAGACGGTGGCGTAGGCCTCTCCGAGCCATACGCTGAACGGGTCCGGGGCGGGGTAGAGGAGGTCTAGTGGGTCCGCTGGGATACCGCCTTGCGGTCCGGCTCGTGCCGCGGCGTCGTAACAGGCGCCGCCTTCGACCAGGAACGTGGCGTCTGGGAAGAAGCCCGACCCGACCTCGCCTCTGCCTTGGAGCTCGGCGCAGGCCTCGGCAACGGTGAGCTCTCCGCTTACGTTCAGCCCGAGGTTCGCTGCTACCTCGCCGCCCAGGTCGAACGAGACCTGCGCGAGGGCCGCGCCCGGCCACCAGAGGGCGGCCAACAGGGCCGCTACCGCGAGTCCCGTGCGGGGCATGCAACAACGTGGCAGGCTGCCGGGACCTGTGTTCGGGGCACGCCACCACGACCAGACGCCGTGTCCCACGACGTGAGCCTCAGCGTCTGAGGAAGCGCTCGGTGAAGACTTCATCCGGTATCTCCGTGTCTAGCTGGAAGCCTGTCTGGACGATGGTCGTTGACGAGCCAGCGGCCACCGTCTCCATGCGGATCTCGGTGGGGAGCCTGAAGCCGTCCTGCTCGGTGGTCTTGGAGATCGTCATGACCTTGTACAGCTCGCCATCGCGATAGAACTCGATGCGCGTGGGTAACAGCAACGCCTCGTCGACCTCGTAGACGATGCGCTCGTAGCTGGTATCGACCCCGTCCGTTGGAACGGCTTCGACCACGTAGGTAGGCCCGTCCCTGGTCTCGAGCAGGTCGTACGTGAAGTCGCCCTCCAGGTCGCCCGTCAGGCCCGTGATGTCCTCGTACGAGAAGTCGGAGCCGAAGAAGGCGTCCTGCTCCTGGCCACCAGCGACGCGCCTGACGCGGTCGAGCGCCGGCAGGTAGATGTACGACTCGCCGGTCCCATCCGCCTCGCCGAGCGACATGAAGCCGGATCCTCGGACGTCGGCTGGAGCCGTGAACTTGATCAGTTGGTTCGCGCTGTCGTCTCCGGTGCTGGCGGTCCAGATCTGCATCTCGCGCGTGAGGGAGTGACCGCTGGCGGCGGTGATGGTCATCGTCAGGGTCGCGATCGTGGTCTCTGGTGCCGGCTGGTCGGCCATCGCATCCATGACCTCCTGCCCGGTCGCGAAGCGTTGCGCGAGCGCAGTGGTTGACAACAGCATCACCGCGACCAGGACCAACGCGAAACGAGATTCAAGCGCCTTGTACATGTGCCGTGACCTCCTCAGGTCGGTTGGAAGGGACTCCGCGTACCCGGCGCAGGAACACCAGGCACGCGGCTGGCAACACCAACAACGAGATGACCCCGACCGAGACGACCGTGAACGCCATCAGCGAGCCGAGCGTGCGGATCGGTACGAACTGGCTGAAGATCAACGCGCCGAACCCTGCACCGAGGGTCAGAGCGGTGAAGAGGATGGAGCGGCCGGAGGTGAGGATGGCCTTGGCCATGGCAGGCTCCGGTGCGTCGCCCTCTCGCAGCTGCTCCATGTAGCGCACTGTCAGGTGGATCGCGTAGTCGCCGACCCCGATGGCGAGGGCGCCGAGGAGCATCGTTGCCAGGTCGAGAGGCACGCCCAGGTAACCGAGCACGCCGTACTGGACGACGATGGTCAGGAGCAGCACCACGATGGTGACGAGCGCGGCCGGGATGGAACGCACCAAGCTGTCGATGATGATCACGAGCAGTACGGCCAGAGAGAGGCTGATGAGGAAGTCGTGCAGCAGGGCGTCCTCGATGGCCAACTGCATCATCGTCGAACCGGCGAACGCGTGCTCCACCTTGCCGCTCAACGTCTCCGAGGCGATGGCGTCTATCTCGTCGACGAGTAGCCGCTGGTCCTTGGTGGACCCGGTGGTTATCGAGAGGTCGACGAGGCCCATCGTTGAGTCGAGCGTCATGTACTTGCTGACCTGTTGCACGTCACCGGACAGCTGGTAAAGGAGCAGCTCCTGTGCGACCGCCTCGCGCGTGGTGGGTAGTGCGAACTCTCCCGTCAGGGTCTCGTGGATGGCGGACAGGACGGTAGCTATGGAGTTGCTTGGACCGGTGCCAGGCAGCTCGTCGACACGGTCCTGGAAGTCGGCGAGTGCTTGCAGCGTGGAGGGGTCACCGAGGTCGCCTGATACCTGCACCTGCAGCTGGCTCGAGCCGCCCAGCGCGGCCTCCACCCGGTCGTAGTCGAGCCTCAGGGGTGAGTCGGCCCTGAAGTAGTCGAGGACAGACGTGTTGGCTTCGATGCGCGTGATCCCGTAGCCGGCGACGAGTGCAAGGACGACGCTGCCTAGGATGATCGCCTTGCGCCTCTCGGCCACGAACGAGCCGAGCCTCTTGAGCACGCCGGCGATGGCGCCCGGCGCCTCTGAGTCGGTGACGCGCTTGGGACGCGGCAGTAGGCTGAGGATCGCCGGTAGCAAGAGCAACGATGACAGCAGCGCCGCCGTGACGCCTCCTGCGACCAGCAGCCCGAGGGTGCGGACGGCGGGCATCCCTGAGAGCGTGAAGGTGAGCATCGCCGCAGATATGGCTAGGCCTGAGATGAGCACCCCGAGGCCTGTCTGCGTGACCGCCAGCCTGATGGCGTCGCGCTTCTCCCGGCCATGTGCCAGCTCGACCGTGTAGCGCCCGAGCAGGTGAAGCGAGAAGGAGCTGCCCACCGCCAGGATCGCTACCGGCGCGATCGCGATCAGCGTGTTGAACGAGCCGCCCGCCCACCCCATGCCACCGAAGGCCCAGGCCAGCCCGATGATCACCGTCAGGAGCGGCAACAGCGCGCCCTGCACGGTGCGGAAGTTCAGGTAGAGCATCACGACCAGCAGCAGCGCGGCGATGGCGCCGAGCAGTGGGGTGTCACGCTGGAGCATCCGGCGGGTGGCGGTGTCGACCACTGGTCCGCCCACCAGGTGCGCGGCGCCGAAGCCGGGACCACGCGAGGACCACGACGCCTCGATGGCGCTGTTCACGGCCTTCATCAGTTCGCCGGAGTCTGCGTCTGGGTCGGCCTCGAGCACGATGTTGGCCGAGGTCCCGTCCGTGGCCATCAACACGCCTCCCTGATAGAGTCGCGACGCTTCCATGTACGCGTGGGCCTCGGCCACGTCGTCGGCTGTGATGGGCCCGGAGGCTGGCACCAGGTCCTCTATGAGCAGGAACCCGTCGTCGTCCTCCATGCGCTGTGCGTTGGCTACGCTCGTCGCCGAAGTCACTCCCGGCACCTTCTCGAGTTCGGCAGTGAGCTCGCGCAGCGCCTCGAACGCCTCCGGACTGGAGACGTCGCCCTCGAGTAGCACGACGAGCATCTGGCCGGCTCCGAACGTCTCCTCGACACGTGCCTGCACTTCCGCGTGCTCGGACTGGTCCGGGTACATGGCCGACACGCTGGCGTCCATCCCGACTCGGAAGATGCCGATGCCGGCAAGGAGCGTGAGGAGCGCGAAGACCGCGACGATCAGACGCGGGTGTTCGGTTGTGAGGTCGGCTAGTCGCTGCATGGGTTCCGTTCTGGTACGCGTCGGTGACGGAGGCTCGGAGGTTCAGTCGTGCGCATGGCGAGTCCCCGGGCTGGCTAGGGCGTGGAGCGCTGTCTGGACGTAGGCCGTCAGTTGGCGCGGGTCGCGGGTCAGCTTGACGACGAAGTTGAGGTTGAAGGCGTTCAGCAGGACGAACAGCGCGAGATCGGATGGGCTCTGGTCGAGGCGTAGCTCACCTCGCTCCTCCGCTCGCTCCAGGTGCTCCGCTACGAGTGAGGAGACGTCCGTGAAATGGGATCGCAGGGCTTCCATCACGTCGTTCTCTTGACCCTCGCCCTCCGATTCGAGGCTCTCGAGCGCGGCTCTGAGCGTCAGGGATGCCGCCGCACCGTCATCCGTCAGGAGGCTGTCGAGCAGTTCGCTGTACAGCGCTGCGATCCCGGCCTTCACGCCGGCTGGATGTTGTAGGGAGGCCGAGATCATGGCCCTGTCCTCCGCAGCACCGTGACGTAGCGCGGCCATGAACAGGCCGTACTTCCCGCCGAACGCCGCGTAGATGCTCGAGCTCGAGAGGCCGACGTGCGTGATCAGGTCACGCATCGAGGTCGCTCTGTAGCCCTTCTGCCTGAACAGCTCGGCTGCGCGTGCGACGACTTGCGCTTTGTCGAACTCACGAGGTCGTGCCATCTTTCACGAGCGTAACATGGTTGTGGAACGACCGTTCCATAACAGGCGTACCGGCCAGTGCATACTCGTCTTGGGCAGGCCGAAGGACTCGTCTGAAAGGCTGCGCCCCGCAGGAGGACATGGTTGTACCCGTCCCGCAGTGATCACAGGTCGCGCTCCCGGTTCGCGGGCCACCCGGAGAACCGGAACCGGCAGTTGGGCTACATCGGCTCCGTTCTTGCCGCGGCTGGTTGCGTGCTTTGGCTGGTGGCCTGCGCGCCGGCTAGTGGAGGGTCGACGGAGGGAGCGGTCGGCGAGAAGCCTGGCACTGGCCCGACATCCCGCTTCCACGGCCGCCCAGAGGACCGCTTCTTGGACGTGCTCACGTTCAACACGGCGCTGCTGCCCGAGCCGGTCAGTTACACGTTGCCTGGCGTCCGCGTCGCGATGATGGCCCCTCACCTGAAGGGATACGACGTGCTGGTGCTCCAGGAGGCGTTCGTTCACGGTTGGCGTGAAGCGCTTATCGCGCAACTAGCGGACTCCTACCCGTACCGAGGGGAGATGGTCGGCAGCGCGGGAGCCCGCGGTCTCGCCCTACGTCAGGACGGCGGCATCCTCATGCTCAGTCGTTGGCCCATCGTGCGCAGCGCTGCCATGACCTTCGACGATGTATGTAGTGGGACGGACTGCCTGGCCGACAAGGGCGTCGCGTACGTTGCGATCCGCAAGGGAGAGCTCACGTACCACGTCTTCGGGACGCACGCTCAGTCGAGCTTCGGTTGGAACGTGTCGACGGTGAGGGCCGCGCAGTTCGAGCTCTTCGCGGGGTTCGTGGAACAGCAGGAGATCCCGACAGACGAGGTGGTGCTACTGGCGGGCGACTTCAACGTGGACGCCGGCACGCCGGAACGCGACGCGATGCTGCGAACGCTACGAGCCGTCTGGCCGCCTGTGGTCGGCGCGATGCGGGCCACCTGGGACCCGGCGCACAACGAGTGGGCGGAGGGGCCGGAGGCGTGGCTCGACTACGTGCTAGTTGCCGACGGCTACAGGAGGCCAGCCGCGGCCTGGAACCGTGCCGTGCCACTGCGCGAGGGCAGCAGAGACCTCTCGGACCACTACGCGGTGTGGGCGAGGGTCGCGCTGCCGCCGGACCCTTGACCACTGTCAGCGCCCGGCCGACTTGGCAAGCGCGCTAGCTACTTGTCAGGTCGAGCACGTGCACCCGGTTGCCCCACGGGTCGTCGAACGACACGTAGCGGCCGGGTGGGATGTCCTTCGGCTCAGCGTTGAACGCCAACTTGCCCTGGTGTGAGGCGTAGAACTCGTCGACGCTATCGACCTTGAAGAACGGGCCAGGCTTGTCCTGCGTCGGCGTGTCCTGGTCGAGCATGAGCAACACCTCGGTGCCAGGAAGCTTCAGCCCCACCGTCAGGTCACCTTCGCGCCAGCCCTCCTCGAAGCCCAGCGTGTCCCGGTAGAGCTTGAGCGCCTCCTTGATGTCCCTTACAGGCATGTAGACGAACGCGAGATTCATTTGGGCCTCCCGTGCGCGAGACAGGTCCATCCTCGGCGTCCGCCGAGCATAATCGGATTATGAAATGCTGTCAACGGGTTATGCTTGGGTATGCGGGAGCTCATCCCGATCCCGGGCAGTGTCCGCGCACGTCTTTTGGACTCAGCCATCGAGCTCTTCGAGTCACGGGGGTACGAGGCCGCCTCCGTCACCGAGATCGCCGCAGCGGCCGGCGTGACAACAGGCTCCCTCTACCACCACTTCGAGTCGAAACTGGGGCTCTTCGGCGTCATCAGGCAAGAGATGGAGCGCCGCATCCGCGACCGCATGGAGGGCGCCTTCGAAGCTGTCGGCGGCGGTAGGTCGGGCGTTAGGTCCGCACTGCTGGTAGGGCTGGACGCTGCGGTGCGGTTCAAGTCCACCAGGATCCTCAGCGAGGAGCCGGTCGGGCTGGCTGAGCAGACGCTGGAGGAGACGATGGTCCGCCTGGTCTCTCCACAGCCGGCGCCAGCCGCCAGGATCCTACTTGGTGCCTATCGCACAGCCCTGGCCACGATCTCTGCCGGAGCCGAACCAGCCGAAGCCAAGCGTTGTCTCGCTTGGGCTATGGGCGACTGATCGAGACAGTGTCTGCCATGCCTCACGGCACGTACTTCCGCACGAACACGTCCTGCCAGGCAGCCGCGCCCTTACCTGCGAGGTCACCCTGAGTAGAACCGCCTACGAGGATGCTGCCCTCGGCGTCGATCGCGACCCGTCCGATGTCGTCCCAACCGGTGGTCCCGAAGATGTCCTCCCAGACGACGTCCCCGCTGGGGTCGAGTTGCCTGACGAACATCTCGACGCCCGGGTTCGGGCGGATGAGGGTGTTGCCGACCACGACGATGTTGCCGCCTAGGTCGACCGCGATGCCGCTGGGCTCGGTGTTGAGGCCAGCCGGGAACAGCACGGCCCACTCTTCGGCTCCATCAGAGGTGAGCCGCATGACGAAGGAACTCGATCCCGTGCGGACGGAGTCGTCGACGCTCGCGCCCACGTAGCCCGCCACGTAGATGGCTCCCGAGACGTCGACGTCCACATGAACGCCGGCGTCCTCGAAGTCGCCCAGACCCTCCCAGAGGTGCATGGGTCTCCTGGTGGCAGGTACGGGCTCGCGCGCTCCACCTGGTGTCGCCGGGACCTCGCCGCTTCCGAACTGCCGCGTCCAGACCTCGCTTAGGTCGGGGTCAAGCTTGAGGATCACTATCTCCTCACCGTGGTCGGCCACGACCTGCCCGCCGGTCGCGATGAAGTTGCCGTCGCTGTCCTTGGCGAGACCGCGCACCTCGTACTCGGTCCGGAAGATCGTCCCAGGGGTCACGCCCGGCCCGACTGGCGGGTACTCGAAGCGGCGAACGAAACCTCTGTGGTCGATCTGACCGTCCATGTCGTCGTCGACCAGCCAGCGACCGGCCACGACGATGTTCCCGTCGCTCTCGACGAGGATCGAGTTGACACGGTCCATGGCGGGACCGCCGAACTGTTCGGTCCACTCGACGTCACCTTCCGACGTGACCTTGATGAGGAAGGCGTCCCACGTTCCCGCGGTCATCCCGTCCAGGTTGCTCAACGTGGTGCCTCCGACCAACACATCGTCGTTCTGGTCGACCGTCACGACGAGCGCCTCGTCGATGTCGAACCCGCCCAACCTACGGATCCAGACCTCGTCGCCGTCGGGCGTGTGCTTGCGGAGGATGATGTCGAAACCACCCAAGCTGGGCCCTGCAAGCGGGCCGTAAGTGATGCCGGCCAGGTACACGTAGCCCTGGGAATCGACTGCGACCGCTTCGCCACGGCTCAGGCCGGAGTCGCCGAACTGGATCGTCCATGCGAGTGGCGGCTCTCCGTCTGGGCCACCGTCGGCCGTGACGGTGACCTGCGCGGTCCCCTTCTTGGTCGAGTCGTGGTTGCTGGTGGCGGTGATGGTGGCGGTGCCTTCGGCGAGGGCGGTCACCTGGCCGTCATCGTCGACCGAAGCGACGCCCGAGTCCGAGCTCGACCATGTGACCGTCTCGTCGACCGTGCCATTGGCCGTGACCGTGGCGGTCAGGGCCCCCGTGTCGCCTACCGCCAGTTCTAACGTCGCCGGGCTGACGGTCACCTTCGTGACGCTGTTGGGAGGCGGGGGCGGCGTCGTCCCCTGACCGCACGCGGCCAGGATCACGACGGAAGCGAGGATCAGGAAGGTCCAACTGCGGCCTGCGTGGTTCACGGTTCTACTCCTAGCGTTACGGCTTGGAGGAGAACCTAGCTGAGGGAGCCTTAAACGAGGTTTAAGTCCGCCAGGGGCATCCAGGGCCCGAGCGCTAGCCGCTATGCCATGCGGGTGCGTAGCGCCTCGCCCTGGTTGGAACCATGACCGTCATCCGGTGGCCGTGCTCAGCAGTACTCGCGCCCTCGTCTCGTACCCGGGACCAGAAGCCTCCAGGTGGCTCTCGACGAGCCGAGCCTCCTCCGCCAGCCAGTTCCCGAACCGGGTTGCCGCGCCATAGCTCAACGTTGCCGCTACCGGCAGGCGACTGCGGGCCAAGGTGATGTGGGGGCTGTATCCGCGGTCCTCGAGTGGGAAGCCTGCTGCAGAGAGCGACGCGACCAAGCGGGCCTGTAGGTCGCGCAGCCTGTCGACGTCTCCCTCGACTCCGGCCCACAGCACGCGGGCCCGCTCTAGGTCAGGGAAGGCGCCGAGTCCCGCGGCGGTCAGGTCGAGCGGCCCCTCTCCCAACGCAGCTTCTCGCAGGGCGTCCTCGACCCTAGGTACGTCCACTTCATCCGTGTCGCCGAGGAAGGCCAACGTGAGGTGGAGGTTCTCGGGTCTCACCCAGCGCCAGGTCGGGCCGCCTCCCTTGGAGCGCACGTCCTTGGTAGTCGACGCCTGCACGTCCTCTACGGAGGCTCGTACCCTCGCCAGCTCTGCCACGACCGGTACGCCGATCGGCAGGGCGATGAAGAGTCTCGGCATCAGCCAGGTGGCGTGTCGGTGGCGCCATCTAGTCGACCGAGCCAAGGGTGATCGCCGTGGACGACGCGCAGGGCGGTGGTCAGCCAGGCCCGTTCGTCGGGATCGAGCGTTGGCAGCATGTGAGCGAGGTCCGCGTCGTCCTTGGTGCGCGGCCCGCCCTGGCCTTCGTCACCGCGGCTCGACCGGCTCTTGAACAAGAGCACGGCCGCGGGCGCCAGGTACGGGACCGTGATGCCGGTGGGTAGCGTCGTCCTTCGGACCGCGCTAGCCAGCGGCATCGAGACCCTCTGGTCGCGTCGATAGAGCCACTCGTTCGGCCTTCGGGGGGCGAACAGGAGGTCCAAGAACTCACCTGCCCTGCGCGCATGGGCCTGGTGACCCCCCGGCGCCAGCGGTTCGCCCTCTACCCAGCGCGCGTAGCGCCCACCCTCGACGACCTTGTCGAGCCGCCAGCCGGCCGCGAGCAGGATGCGTTGGACATCGGCTTGGCGAGCAGCGTCCACCTCTACATCGACATCGTCGTGGTAGCGGGTGGGCGCGCCGAGGTGAAGATCGAGTGCCCATCCGCTCGAGACCGCCCACGAGCCGTCGTCGGGGAGACCAGACAGCGCCGAGGCGAGCCGCTCGATGGGCGTGAACCCCGTCGTCGCGACGTGCCACACGGCTGCCTCGTGCTCGAGGCTAGTGATCAACTCGGTCTTGCCGGCTTGGTAGGCACGCCTGTCGTCACGGAAGCGCGCCGCTAAGTCTGCCTTCAGTTCCGCGTAGCGGTCTCGCGCAGACCTGCTCGCCCTCAGGTAGTCCCGAAAGACCAGGTGCCGCTCCCAATGGCCGCTCTCGAAGGACACGAGGTGGAGGTGAACGTCATGGCGCCCCTTCGTGAAGTAGGTGCGGCCGGGCAGGCCGTACTCACCGTGATGCGTGAAGCCCTCCGCCTCGAGGGCCCGTACCGAGGCCTCGCTCAACGGATAGGGATGCACGCGGCCCATGATGTCGATCGTCGGCTTGGCGAGTAGGCCTGGCACAGACGTCGAGCCCATGTGGGCGAGGTCTTCCAGCACGCCGCCATCGACGAGTACTCCAAGGACCGCCCAGAGCCGGCGGCACTCGGCCTCGAACGCACCGGGCCACGCGGCGTCGTACCGCTTCAGGACCACAGGGTCGTGATGCAAGTCGGCTTGCCGCGGCCTCACCGCTAAAGACTAACTAGTGTGGGGCGCAGCCCCGCGTGACCGGCACCCGATCTAGCGACCGTGCATCGCCGACTCCGGACCGCCGCGCCTCGCCCCACCGTTGACAACGTTTGTTGCAGAGAATTATCCTCCTACAACAGTCCGTGTAAGGCGATCGTTGCAGATGGGCTCCGGCGGGGGCGGCTAGTACGTCCCGAAGTCTCTCACGCCACCGCGTACGCGGTGGCCCGCGCATAGGCGGAAGCGGCGATGGGTGAAGAAGTCACGTAGCTCGAGTTCTGGCGTGGGGCTGTCGGCCCGATTGTAGAACCCGAGGACGAGGAGACTAGCCCAACGCTCCAGGAGGTGCGAAATGGGCGAACGAACACGGCTACTGAGGCGGGTCCTGACGTTGGCTTTGGCCGCGGGCTGGTTGTCCGCCACCGCCTGGGCACAACAACCACTTTCTTTCACCCTAGATACGACCGAGAACAGGGCTGCGGAGGTGCAGGCGATCGCCGCGCAACTCGCCGAGATCGGCATCGACGCCCAGGTGCGTGTCTGGCAGTCCGCCGTCCTCGTCGAGGAGATGCAGGCTGGCAACAGGAACGCATCGACCGGCGACTGGGGCTCGGCCTACTTCGACCCGTTCGACCTGGGCATCCCGAAGTTCGGGACCGAGGCCCGCGGCAACCGTTCGTTCTACTCGAACGCGGCTGTCGACGAGGCCTTCCGCATCGCCTCGACGAGAATCGACAGCGACGTCCGTCAAGAGGCCTACTTCGAGGCCCAACAGCAGATCTTCGTCGACGCGCCATGGGTGTTCGCGTACGTGCTGGAGAACATCGAGGCGGCGAGCGACGCCGTGCAGGGGTGGCAGCCTGCGGCCGACAACAGCGAGAGCATGCACAACGTCTCGGTGAACGGCTCAGACAGCCTTGTGGTGGGCATGCGCACGGACGCCGTCGTGACCCTCGACCCCGCGATGTTCCGCGATCGCGACACCGAGGCGGTACTCCGCAACATCTTCGACTCACTCGTCGCCGCTACCCCGAGCGGCGAAGTGGTCCCCATGCTGGCGACGGAGTGGCGCGCCACCGATGACATGACCTTCGAGTTCGACCTCGTGGAGGGCGTGACGTTCTCGAACGGTGAGGCGCTGACCGCCGAAGACGTCGTCTTCACGTTCGAGCGCATCATCACCGAGGGCGCGGTCGACGGTCAGACCAGCCCGCGCGCAGGCCTGTTGGGCCCGCTCGCCAGCGTCGAGGCGGTCGACGATCACACCGTCCGCTTCCACTACTCGGAGACGTTCCCTCAGGGCCTCCTCGAGCAGGCGCTCGTGCACTTCCAGATCGTCCCCAAGGACTACATGGAAGAGGTAGGCGTCGCCCAGTTCACGGCTCAGCCCATCGGCAGCGGGCCGTTCGTCTACGCCGGCGGCTCCCTCGACTCCCAGATCACGCTGCAGCGCAACGAGGACTACTGGCAGGGAGCGCCACCTCTCCAGACGCTCGTGTTCCGGATGATGCCTGAGCCGTCGACCCGCGTGGCGGCGCTGCTGGCGGGAGAGGCCCAGATCATCCAGGCGGTCCCCGTCGACCTGGTCGACCGCATCGATAGCGCACCGAACGTCTCGGTCCACACTGCTCCGGGAACCCGCGCCTACTTCATCGAACTGAACGTGTCCAAGCCCCCGTTCGATGACGTCAGGGTGCGCCAGGCCATCAACCTCGCGATCGACTGGGAGAGCATCCTCACCAACATCTATCAGGGCTACGGGCAACGCCTCGCCACCGGCTTCCTGCCCTCCGGGTTCGGGTACGACCCCGACCTGCAGCCTTACCCATACGACCCAGAACGCGCCCGTGAGCTTCTGCAGGAGGCGGGCTACGCCGTCCAGTGAGTGGAATCCGCGCCGCTGACCGCGGCGTGGTCGATGGCGCCTAGACCTATCGCCGCTGCTCGCCCGGTGTTCCCCGGCGAGCAGCGGCTAACCTTAGGCCGCGTTCGGCCGATCCTGAGCGGTAAGCATCTCGACGAGGACCTGATTTGAACAAGGTCGTCAAGCGTGTTCTCTCTGCCATACCCGTAGCCATCGGGGTGGCCGTGGTCGCGTTCCTGTTCCTTCGCTTCCTCCCCGGCGACCCGGTGGAGATCATGCTGGGCGACGCCAACGTCGGTCAGCAACAGGTCGACGCGCTCAGGCGAGAGATGAACCTGGACCGCCCCGTGCTCGAGCAGCTCGGGCTGTTCCTCTTAGGGGTCGTTCGCGGCGACCTCGGCACCAGCTTCGTGAAGAGCCAGCCGGTCGTCCAGGTGATCCTCGACACCCTGCCAGCCACCATCGAGCTGACGCTCGTCACGATCCTTATCGCGATCGTCATCGCGGTGCCGGTCGGCATCTTCACGGCTCTGCGAGCCGGCTCGTTCCTCGACCGCCTCGTTCTAGGCGGCACGCTGCTCGGGGTCAGCCTGCCTGCTTTCTGGTTCGGCCTCTTGCTGATCCTCCTTTTCTCCGTGGAGCTGGGCGTGCTGCCCACCTCCGGTCGGATCGCAGCCACCATCTTCGTGCCCGAACGCACCGGGTTCATGCTGGTGGACACGCTCCTCGCCGGCGACCCGAGGGCGTTCCTAGACGCCCTGAAGCACCTGGTCCTGCCGGCTTTCACGTTGGGCGTCGTGTTCGCTGTCGTGCTCGCGCGTGTCGTGAGGAGCTCCATGGTCGAGGTCATGGGGCGCGACTACGTCACGACCGCCCGGTCGAAAGGGCTGCGTGAGCGTCGGGTAGTCGTCAAGCACGCGCTGCGCAACGCGCTGATCCCCGCCCTGACGGTCACCGGCCTGCAGATCGGCGAGCTTCTGGGCGGCAACATGATCGTCGAGACGATCTTCGCCTGGCCCGGCCTGGGCCGACTCGTCGTCAGCTCGATCTTCGCGCGCGACTACGTCGTCGTGCAGGCGGCCGTCATGCTCTACGCCCTCACGTACGTGGCCGTGAACCTCATCGTCGACGTCCTGTACACGTACCTGAACCCGAGGATCGCGCTGTGAGGGGCGCGCAGGCCGTCGGCGTCAGCGCTCTGGTCGGCCGCCTGCCTGGCCCGCTGTCACAGCTATGGCAGGTCGCCCGCGGGGTGCTGCGTACGCCGGTGGGGTTCATCAGCGCCCTTGTCGTACTGGCTTACGTGTTCGTCGCTGTCTTCGCCCCTGTGATCGCGCCGTACGCGCCCGACGCGACGGACCTCGCGGCGCGCCTTAGACCGCCCTCGGCCGAGCACAGGTTCGGAACGGACGGACTCGGGCGCGACATCTACACAAGGGTCCTCTACGGGGCCCGGGTGAGCCTACTCGTCGGTTCGTTGACGGTACTCATCACCGCGACGTTCGGTACGGTCCTCGGTATCCTCGGCGGCTTCTACCGAGGGGCGTTCGACGTCATCAGCGGGCGGCTCACGGAGCTGCTGCTCGCGTTCCCGTACCTCATCTTCGCGATCGGGATGATGGCGTTCCTCGGGCCGGGTTTCGCGAACCTGGTACTGGCCCTCTCTCTGAAGGGGTGGGTCGAGTTCTACCGGCTCGCTCGCGGCGAGACCCTAGACCAGTCCGAGCGAGAGTACGTCGAGGCCTCCCGCGCGCTCGGCCAACGCAGCCTTCGGACGCTGTTCCGCGAGGTGCTTCCCAACATAGTTCCTCCCATCCTCGTGATGGCGACGTTGAGGGTCGGCTACTTCATGGTGCTCGAGGCGTCGCTCAGCTTCCTCGGGGTCGGCATCCCACCCAACATCCCGGCTTGGGGCTCGATGATCGCCGAAGGCCGGAACGTGCTGTTCATCGCGTGGTGGGTGAGCACGCTACCTGGCATCGCGCTGTTGGTCCTCGTCTTAGCCATCAACCTCTTGGGTGACCGGTTACAGGACGTCTTCGACCCGCGGAGGAGACACAGGTGATGAGCAACTCGCGCCCACTCATCGGCATAAGCGTGCACGTCGGCAGGGTCGCCGCCCCACATGGGGACGTGGAGATGCGTTTCGAGAGCCAGGCGCGCTACGCCCAGGCTGTTCGTGAGGCCGGAGGGATCCCACTCCTGGTCCCGACAGACTCGCAAGAGGTCGTCGAGGACACCTTGAACGAGCTCGACGGCCTACTGCTCAGCGGCGGCGGTAGCCTCCCCAGCGCGTTCTTCGAGCAGAACCCGCAGCCCACCCTGCGCGAGACCAACCCCGTGAGGTACGACGTCGAGGTCGCCATGGTGAGGTCCGCTTGGGCGCGCTCGATGCCGCTGCTGGGCATCTGCCGTGGGCACCAGACGATCGCCGAGGCCCTGGGCGGAGAGGTCGTGCGCGACGTTCGCGGGCCGGACAGGCCGGAGCACTACCAGGACCTATCGCCTACCGTCCGAACTCATGCGCTGTCGGTGGAGAGCGATTCGCGCCTCGGTCGCCTCATCGGACGGGAGTCGCTGGTCAACAGCTTCCACCGTCAGGCGGTCGGTGCCGTGCCGACAGGTTGGCGTGTCGTAGCGCGCTCGCCCGACGGGCTCGTCGAGGCGATGGAGGCGGTCAACGGCTTCGGTGTGGGTTGTCAGTTCCATCCGGAGTGGCTGGGCGAGGCCGAGCCGGGGTTCGCGCGACTGTTCACGGAGTTCGTGGCTGCCAGCGAGGAGTTCGGGCGAACCGCGCGCGCTGGCGTTGTCAGAGGTTGAACCGGCTCCAGGCGCGCTCCGCCGCCGACAGCCGTTCCTGCGCCGCGGGCAGCATGCCCTCGACGAGCGTCAACAGAGCGTGACTCAACGACACCAGGGCGGTGTACGAGTCGAGGACGCTGGCACTGGCCATGTAGGCGCGCAACACGGGTATGTCGCCAGGCATGTTGCGTCGTGGGCTGGCGTCCGTGAGCACCGTGGTGGGGACGCCGGCGTTGGCGAGGTGCGCTAGGGTCCTCTGCACCTCTGCCGAGTGACGCCGCAACGAGACGACGAGGACGAAGTCCTCGGGCGTCAGGTCGAAGAGCTGGTCGACGCTCATCCCACCTGGTGATGGCGCGCAGTCGACCCACTCGCGCATGGTGCGTAGCACTAGGCTCATGTGGAGCGCCAGCGGGTACGAGAAGCGGCGGCCGAACAGGAGCACGCGGCGTGCCGTGGCTAGGCGCCTGGCCGTGGCCTCCAGCGTCGGTACGTCGAGTCGTGAGTAGCTCCACTGCAGGTTGTGCATCTCACGCTCGTAGACGCTCTGTAGGGTCGGGTCGTCCTCCTCGCCGGTCTCGGTGAGCACGAGGTCGACGGGGGAACCCACGCTCTGCACGTACGCGGTGCGCGCCGCCTCCTGCAGCTCTGGGTAGCCTTCGAAGCCCAGCTTCTGCGCGAAGCGCACGATCGTCGAGCGGTGGACCCCGACCACCTGAGCGATCTGGCTGCTCGATGCGTACGCCCAGGTGTCGAGGTGTTCGACCAGGTGAGCCGCGAGCCTCTGCTCCTGGGCCGTGAGAGCGTGGTCCGAAGCCTCCAGGCGCGCGAAGACCTCGAGGTCAGGTGAGGTCTGGAGCCGGCTCGGCGCTTGGTTCATCCGCCCGAGAGTACAGGAACCTCGATGTCTAGCAGCGGCGCGTACTGCTGAGCGCCGAAGATGTCGCTGTCGCCCGGGCTGCCGCTTGGCCTTGCCCGGAGGATGGTGAACTTGATCGCGTTGGCGGGATCGAAGGTCACGAAGTCGGTGATGCGCGACTCCGGGATCCCGTAAAGCCGAGCTACGGACTGACGGCTGAGCGCGCTGGACCGCTTGACGAGCTCGTAGTTGTCGGGGTCATCGAAGATCACGTCGAACGTGATCCGGTCTACGCCAGCGTTCTTGCTGCGTATCGTCTTCGCCAGGGTCGAGAGCCGGCGCGTCGAGCCTCGCTCGGGCGCATCGCTGCGCTCCGACTCGCCGTTGACGAGGTCGGCGGTCACCGCGCCACCACGGTCTGTCGCGCTCCGACGACCTCCGTCGTATGTAGATCGAAGAGCTCGAGCGGGTCATCGACGGGGATGGTGTGGTTGAGGGTCCAGCGGTAGGCAGGGCTCACCCGCACCACCTCGTCGAGAGGGAACGCCACGCCCCCCGCGGTCCCCTTGACGTCCGGCAGACGGGCGTAGAACATCTGCCGCGTCCCCGTCAGGGCGACCTCCTCGGCCATCTCGGCCGTCGGCGCGACGCCGAAGACGAGGATCCCCAGCTCGTGGGCCGGCTGGTGTCGCAGCGGCTCGAGCTCGCCCATGACGCCGTCTCGCCCGTACACCTGGTAGTGCAGCTCGTAGCCGCCCTCTTCCGGTGTGCCGAACCGCTCACGTACCTGTTGGCGTGCCCAGCCCATGACCTCGTCGATCCGCTCGATCGTGTAAGGGTCGCGTACCCCAGCGAAGCCCATGTAACGTTCCCCGACCTTGCCAGCGCCCTCCAGCTTCACGCGGAGCTCCTTGGCAGGGACGAACTTCGGCCCCGTCACCCGGGTCGTCTTCTCGTCGTACTGCTCGTACTTGCACTCGCTCATGTCGAGCATCCCACCTGCGAAGTGCTCGTAGTAGGGGTTGGACCGCTCGTACATCGCGTGTCCGGCGACGGAGGCTGGCGTGCAGCGCTGGTCCGGGTGCATCGCGGTCACCCTCACGTCATCGTGACTGATCTGGCCTATGACGGTCTCCTTGCCTGCGTACGGCTCGGCGTTGAACGAAGCGCATTCGAGCACCTTGCCGAGGTAGTACGAGAGGTTCTCAGGGAAGCCGGCGCGGATTGCCGGTGCGGCGAAGATGGCCGCGTCGGAGCTACGCCCCCCGATGATGACCTGCGCTCCACGGTCGAGGAGCTCCTTGTAAGGGTGTACGCCCGCGACCGCGACTATGCGCTCGGTGGCGGCCAGTTCCTCAGCGGTCAGGGCGCCGCGGCCGTCGAGCCCTTCGATGGTCTTCCCGGCCGATATCTTCGTGCTCACCAACCGCTTCGGCACCTCCGAGTAGAAGTAGCCGAGCCTGAAGGGCGCGAGGTCGTGCTCGCTTGCGATGTCTTGGATCATCTGCACGTACATGTCGACGCGGCTGTTGCTGCCCGTGTCGCCGGCCGACCCGATGATCATCGGCACGTCCAGCCTGCGTGCCGCCAGGAGCATCTTCTCGAGGTCGTGTCTCTGCCATCTCTTGGGGGCGGCGGATGTGTCGGTCCCGAGCGGGACCGGCCCGATGTCATCGGAACCCGAATCCGCCAAGATGAAGTCGGGTTCGGTCTCTACGCCCGCTTCGAAGCTCCCGACCTTCAGCGGTGCGAAGCCAAGGTGCCCGTTGGGGCAGAGGAACCGTAGCGTCGGTCTGGCCATCAAGCGTCCTTTCGAGGCCTCTCCAACTGATGTTGCAGGCACTCAGGTCTGACAGCAATTGTTGCACAGTTTAACGCTTGGCGCCATCGCCCGCGGCCGCCGGCGTACTCGTAGGTGCTTCCTGGCTCGGCCCAACCGTCTACGGTCGCGCTCACGTGCCCGCTGCACCATGTCGCATGCACACATCCAACGCAACACCGGAGCGGTCCACCTGGGTCGTCGGAGTGGTCGTGGCCTACCTCGCCATGGTCGTCATGAACGCCCTCGCCAACGCTTTGCCGCTGTTCGGCCGTGACACTGGTGAGATCTCGGACTCCTTCCCCAGCCTTTTCACTCCTGCAGGCTTCACGTTCAGCGTGTGGGGCGTCATCTACCTGGCCCTAGCGGCGTTCGCGGTCTATCAGGCGACGGCTGGCGCGCGTGCCGATTCGATGCTGCCGCGGGTGCGCCGCCTCTTCGTGCTGAGTTGCGCGCTCAACATCGGTTGGCTGACCGCCTGGCACGCGCTGCTGATCCCTGTCAGCGAGGTCATCATGGTGGCGCTGCTGCTCACCCTCATCGCCATCTACCGCGCGGCAGGGGCATGGGCCGCTCCCGTCAGCAACGGGTTCAGATGGGCGGTCCACGTACCTTTCAGTCTCTACCTCGGCTGGATATCGGTCGCGACCATCGCCAACACAAGCATCTTCCTACTGGACCTCGGCTTCGATGGTGGAGCGGCGGCGGTTGGTCTGACGATCACGGTCATCCTGGCGGCTGCCGGCCTCGGTCTCCTGGGGGTAGTGACACGCCGAGACGCTGCGTACGCCCTAGTGATCGGCTGGGGACTCGCCGGTGTGGCCGCGGCTCGGGCTGGCGAGAGCTCGGTGCTGGTCGCGACGGCCGGGGTCTGCGCGGCGGTGCTTGTCGTGGCGGCTGCGTGGGCTGTCGTCTATGGGCGGAGGCGTGAGTTGGCTGGCTAGTCGTTGGAGCCACGCGTCAGAGCAGTTTGGGGTGCGGTCACTCGACGAGGTCGACGGCGAGCTTCACGTCAAGGTGATCACGATCTTGCCCTTGTGCTCACCGCTCGCGAAGTGATGGAACGCGGCCGGCAGGTCCCCGAGGGGGTATGGCCCATCGATCACTATCCTTAGCTGCTCTGCTTCGACGAGCCTGCCGAGGTACTCGAGGTCCTTGTTCTGCTTCAGGGCCACGACTCGTAGTCGCTTCTTGAGAAGTAGCGGACTGAAGAGACCCGAGAGTGCGACCTGCAGCAGGCGTCCGGTGTCACCACCGACGGTGACGTACGCGCCCCCAGGGTTCAGTACGCGCGCGTATGCCCCCGGTGCACGGTTCGACTTCACGTCGAGGATGAGGTCATAACGTTCATCGCCCTCGGTGAAGTCTTCGACCTGGTAGTCGATGCCCTTGTCGGCCCCCAGGTCATGCAGCATCGGCAGCTTGTCGGCGCGGTCGACGACTGTCACCTCGGCACCGTGTAGCTTGGCGATCTGAAGGCCGATCGTGCCCACGCCTCCACCTGCCCCGTTGATCAGCACCCGCTGGCCGCGTTGGATCTTGCCGACGTCGATCAGGCCCTGCACAGCCAGCACGCCCGCTTGAGGGACGGCGGCCGCCTGCTCGAAGGACATGGTGGGAGGCTTACGGGTGAGACTGCGCTCCGGCGCGCGCACGTACTTGGCGAACGCACCGAAACCATCCGAAGACAGGTCGCCGTAGACCTCGTCACCGGGGGAGAACGTCTTGACCGAGTCGCCAACTGCTTCGACCCGCCCGGCGACGTCGCAACCCAGAACGCGCACCTTCGGCCCGAGGAGACCGTTGACCATGAGTCGGTTCATGAGCGGCGTGCCGGTGATGAGCCCCATGTCCCAGTCGTTGATCGACGCCGCCTGCACGCGGACGAGAACCTCGCCTGCCTTCGGCGTTGGCACGGGCACGTCCATCAATGCAAGGTCGTCCGGAGTGCCGATGCGTTCGAGGACCATGGCTTTCATCGACGTTTCGGAGGGTACCCTAGTAGACCTTCGGACGTTCTGCTGCGGGCGTAGCGGTGACGCAGCGCGTGGGGTTGTATGCATCCAGACCTAGACCCTCACCGGCTACAGCGCTTTCTCGACGCCCAACAGGTCATCTATGAGACGGCCCTGGCTGAGATCGTCGCCGGACGAAAGCGGTCGCACTGGATGTGGTTCATCTTCCCTCAGGCGAGAGGACTAGGATTCAGCCCGACGTCCGAACACTTCGGGATCCGTTCACTGGACGAGGCCAAGGCGTACCTACAGCATCCGGTGTTGGGTGACCGGCTAGTCGTTTGCACTGAGGCGCTACTCGCGCATGTAGGCAGGTCGCCAAGCAGCATCTTGGGCACCCCCGACGACCTGAAGCTGCGGTCGTCGCTAACGCTGTTCGACGTGGTCGCCGAGGCGCCTCGATCGGTGTTCCGTTCCGGCCTGGACGGCTTCTTCGGGGGCCTGCCCGATGAGCGGACGCTGGCCATCCTCGATGCGTGGGCTAGGACTTAGGAAGTGAGATGGTCCGGTGCCCCCGCACTCAACGAGGCAAAACGGCTCCTGGCGGAAGCCGAGCGGCTGAACCCGGGCCCATGGGTCGGCCATTCGAAGAACGTGGCGGCCGCGGCCCGAACCATCGCCGGGGCAAGCGATGACCTGGACCCAGAGCTGGCCACGGTGCTCGGCTTGTTGCACGACATCGGTCGGCGCGCCGGCGTTACCGGCATGCGCCACACGTTGGACGGCTACCGGTACCTGACGGAGGTCGGTCATGCGAGCACGGCTAGGATCTGCCTCACGCACTCGTTTCCCGGGGATGACCTTCGTGTCGCCGCAGCGGGCGCGGGACAGTGGGACTGTAGCGAAGACGAGTTGAAGCTCGTGAACGACTACCTGACCAAGGTCAAGTACGACGACTACGACCGCCTCATCCAGCTCTGCGACTGCCTCGCGCTTCCTGATGGCTTCTGCGTTCTTGAGAAACGTTTCGTGGACGTCGTCATGCGACACGGCTTCAACGAGTACACGGTCCGGAAGTGGCGCGCGTACCTGGACCTTCTTGGCCACTTCGACGACCTGACCGGGCAGCCGGTCTACCGGTTGTTGGGGATCCCTGAGCAGTCGGTCCGCGTCTAGAGCGAGCTCTCCAGCATCTCCACCAGCCTGTTGGCCATGGCCTCCGCATTCCAGGAGTGCCAGGCGCCGGTGACCTCTTCATGTTCGCCGTTCGGTGCAGCTTGCGCGATACGCTCGGCCGCCACCGTCATCCCAGGGAACGTCTCGGTGCCTACGACCGCCAGCACCGGGACCGTGATGCCCTGAAGCGACACCTCCAGGCCGTCGGACTCGACCTGAGCAAGGGCCGCCCCGTCGGGCACCCAGCTCAGGACGAGATCGGGATAGGTCGGTGACTGCTTGAGCCCCTCCAGCCACTCGGGTGGCATGTCGACCATGTAGTTCGCCACGGCGTCCTCCAGCCTGCCATCCGAGATGGCGTCTTCGACAGTTCGCCACCACTGCGGTGCACCGACGTCGAACTGAAAGAACGGCGCCTCCCACAGCACGAGGCCGGCGAGGCGCTTTACCCGGTGCGCCGCCAACATGGCGATGGCGCAGCCTGACGAGTGACCGACGAGCACCACCGGACGGCGTCGCGGTCTCATGTGTCTGCACGGGAAGTAGTCTTCATGACCATGAACCAGCGTCTACGCCCCGACCTGTTCCACCTCGACCCGGCGGTCGCCCACCTCAACCACGGCTCTTTCGGGGCTGTCCCCATCCCGGTCCTGGAAGCGCAGAGGCGTGAGTCCGAGGCCATCGAGCGCAGCCCGGAACGCTTCTACCGCGAGGACCTGGCGCCGGCGATGGACGCAGTGCGTACGGAGGTCGCCGGGTTCATGGGCACGGATCCGGATGGGTTGGCGCTAGTTGAGAACGCCACGACCGCGGTGCAGGTCGCGCTGGACGCCGTCGACCTCGGGCCGGGCGCGGAGGTGGTGCTCACCGACCACGCCTACGGCTGGGTGAGGGCCGCCGTGAACAGGGCGTGCGAACGGTACGGCGCGGTGGCGCGCGTTGTGCGGTTGCCTGCCGGGGCCGCCACGACAGGCGAGGTGACTGCTGAGGAGGCGGCCAGGGTGCTCCTAGCCGCGCTAGAGCCCGCCATCACAGGTCGCACCAAGCTCCTGATCCTGGACCAGGTGACCTCGGCGTCCGCCCTCAGGCTGCCTGTCGAGGAGGTGTGTGACGCCGTCGGAGATGACGTCCCCGTCCTGATCGACGGCGCCCACGCCCCGGGCCTGCTCGAGGAGCCGGTGCCCCGGGGGGCGGCGTTCTGGCTCGGCAACCTCCACAAATGGGCGTTCGCGGCACGCACCGCCGCTGCCCTCGTCGTCGCTCCCAGTTTCCGCGACAATATCGAGCCCTTGGTGGCGAGCGCGGGCGCCGCCGACGGGTTCCCGCGCTCGTTCAGTTACCTAGGCACGCAGGATCCCTCTGCGTACCTAGCCCTACCCGCGTCCTTGTCGTTCCCAGAAGAGCACCTCGGGCTCTCGTTCCCCGAGCTGAGGCGCCGCAACGTCCGCGTGCTAGACGCCGGGCTGGCGCTTCTCGCGGAGAGAACGGGCCTGATGGCCTCTGCCGATAACGGCCTCCCGATGCGAACCGTGTCGCTGGGCCGCGAGGGCGATGACGGCGCGGCAGCCGCTCTTGCCGCGTCCCTTAGGCAGAGCGGAGTTGAGGCGGCGATCACGTCGCTAGGTGGTCGCCTGTTGGTTCGAGCGTCCGTGCAGACGTACGTCGCTCCAGAGGACTTCGCGAGACTGGCGGACGCATTGCTCGCTCTGGGGTTCGGCAGAGCGTGAGCTGGGTACCTTGACTGCGCCATGATCCGTGACCAAAGTTGACATCTGACTACAAGTGACTATCATGTAGTCATGAGCGTCGTATCGGTCAGGTTCGCCGATCCCGAGGTTGCCGCCGCCCTGAAGGAACGAGCCAGGCAGGAGAACGTCTCGGTGTCCGCGTTGGCGGAGCGCCTCATCGCCGAGGGCCTGCGCCAGCTCGCGCACCCCAGCGTAATGTTCAGGGACGGTCCGGCAGGCAGGCGACCCGTGCTCGTGGCCGGGCCGGAGGTCGTCGACGTGGTCGGGTACCTGGTCGGCAGCGACCTACCCCCGGAAGAGCGAAGGTCACGAGCAGCCGAGCACCTCGGCATCCCCAACTCTGCTGTTGACGCGGCTCTCGCCTACTACGCTGCATACACAGACGACATCGACGGTGCGCTGGCCCGGCGCCAGGCCGAAGCCGACGCCGAAGAAGCGGCGTGGAGGCGGCAGAACGCGCTGCTGGCCAGGTGAAACTGCTCCTCGACGAGATGCATTCGCACCTCGTCGCTGAGAGCCTCGAACAGCGCGGCCATGACGTCTCGGCTGTCGTGTTCGACCCTCGCCTACGAGGACTTCCGGACCCGGAGCTGATGTCGCACGCCTACACGGAGGGGCGGGCCATCGTCACCGAGAACGTTGGCGACTTCATGCGGAATCATCGCTCTTGGTCGGCGGAAGGGAGGCCGCACGCGGGCTTGGTCCTCACGCACCCACGACGCTTCCCTAGGGGGCAACGACGCTACCCGGGGGACCTCGTTGAAGCCCTGAGTCGGTTCCTCGGGTCTCCGGAGCCCGCTCCGGACTCATGGGTCCACTGGTTGTGACACTCACGGCAACTTGATCGGGTCGAGCAGTACGTCACCACCCTCCGAGATCGTCTCCGCGTCACGGATGACGTAACCCTCTACCGTCGTGACGTCGGTGTTGTCGCCCCATCGGTTGTCCGTCGCGTCTATCACGTCGGCCACGTTCGAGAGGCCCGCCACCTTGGGCGCGGCGTCGATGACGAAGTCGAACACGTTGTCGTTGATGGTCGCTGAGATGCCGTTCTGGGCGTTCAGTACGTCGAAGAACTGCAGTGCCCGCTCGAAACCAGTGAACGTGTTGCCCGTGGCGACCAGGCTGATGGCGTTGAGGTTGGCAGCGAGCGTGAAAGCGGTCGACCCCGCCACCGGCGTGCCCACCCCCGTGAAGGTGTTGTCGGAGAGCGTGGCGTCGCCGACATCGGACAAGTAGAGGACCGTCGCCTGCGGGTCGATCACCTGAACCGCGTTGCCTTCGATGTTCGCTACAGATCCGGCGTCGCCGTTGAACGCGAGTATCCCACCCGTCTCGAACGTGTTCGTCGCGGCCGTCAGGTTCGCATCCGCGAAGTCCAGGATGGTGCTGCCGGTCGACACGAGGTCGTTGTCGACGAACGTCAGCTTGCCGCTGCCATCGAAGTTGAGGCTTAGCTGGCTGCCAGCGCTGCCCGTGAACGAGATCGTGTTGCGAGCAACCGATGTCGTGTCGGTAGTCGGGTCGAGCACGGGACAGATCATGACGAGAGCCTTCGAGTTCACATCTGCCGGGTCGTCGGCTGTCAACTGGTTGTCTTCGATGGTGCAAGAGCCGCCTCCGGCCTGGACCACGAAGAAGCCTGCAGCGTCTGACAGGTCCTCGAAAGCGTTGCCGGTCAAGACCAACTGCTCTCCCACGAGGTCGACAGCCGATACCTGCGCGACGCCGTGGTACCGAACCACGTTGTCCATGAGTTCGACCTTGCCCGGCCCATCCGCCTGGATGGCGAACGTACCCGGGGAGTCGTCTCCTGCCTCGAGAACGTTCCCCGTCATCGCGACATCGCCCGCTTGACCGTTGTTCTGAACGACGAGGCTCCCCGTCACCGAGATGACGTTCTCCTCGAACGTCTTGCGGTCGGGCAGGCCGCTTGCCCCGGTCGCCACGACCATGTCCGAGGAGCGGAAGTTGACCCCGTCTTCGGACTTGAACACACCCACCCGCACGTCGGGGTTCCCTGTGATCTGGATGTCAGCCTCTCCGATGGTGCTGTCGAGCGCGAAGAGGATCAGGTCGTCGTGGGTTCTTATGAGCGTGTTGTCCCGTAGCTCGATGGGGGCGAACTGCGTCTGCAATAGCATCATCCCCGTCGCGCTACCGTCCGCGAGGTCGGCGTCCAAAGACTGTACCGAGCTGCGAAGTATGGAGATCGGTCCGCCAGATGAGGCGGTCGAACCGGTCAACATGCTGTTGGTCGCGCCCAGGAGGACGAGGGAGCCGTCTGTCGTCAGCACCCCCGAGTCGGCGAAGGTGAGCCCGGACTCGGCGCCGAAGGTTCCACTCTCTATGGTCAACTCTGATTCGACGACGGTGATCTCGCCCGAGATGGTGATGGCCTCGATGTAGAGCGCCGTCAGGTCGGTGTCGTCTAGCAGTACGTCACCGGTAGAAGCGATCAGTACTGCCCCGTTGGCCAGGTCGAGGGTCACGCCGATGAGTTCGAGGTCGACCTTCGGTGCCTCGAGGAGTGCGGCGCCGAACACGCCGCCAGCGTCCTCCTGGATCGTGACGTCCCGGAACGTGAGCCTTGGGACCGAGCCGACCACCGCCAACGCGGACTCACCACGCCAACGCCAGGCTCTCTTGAGCTCGTCGAGGTCGGTCGGCCAGTCTCGCGACCGTGGGGCCGTGACGACCGCTGGCAGCGTCACGTCGGCGATACTGCCGTGGTAGTAGCGAACGTCGTCGCCCAGGATCGTGAGATCCGCGACCGTCGTGCGCTCCCCGAAGTCTGTCAAGAAGATCGCTGGGTACGCAGTGGACGTGACTATCTCGGTCTGGTCTTCTCCTCGACCGTAGAGGCTCTTGTTGTCTACGATCAGCTCGCCGATGGACGTCGACAGGTCGTAGGTCTCGGCTTGTAGCAGTACTGCCGTGCCGGGTGCCTGGGCATCGAGGAAGTCCTGTAGCTCGGATGCGGTCCCATCGAACTCGACGCCTACGAAAAGTCCACTCAAGGTCGCCGAGCCGCCCGGCGTGGTGACCGTGAGGTCTTGCCACCCTGTCATGGCCGACTCGGGCATCACCGCCTCGATGGTCGTTTCTGTCCAGGACGTGACGGACGCCTCCGACCCGCCGATCGTCAGGGTGCCGTCCTGTCCGAACCGTAGACCGGTGATGGTGACCGTTTCCCCTGGCTGCGCCACGTCGGGCGTTACTCCGGTCGGCTGTGGCGAGACGGGCCCGCTCGGACCAGAGCATGCCGCAAGTGCGAACATCAGGACGATCGCGAGGGTTGGCAGGTAACGCATCCGTTCACCTCCAGGCCGGATCACTGGACCGGTTCGAAACGTCAAAGGGTAGGGGCCGGTGAAGGTGAGACCTATGACATTTCGAACTAGGGTGCCCGTGTTCTGGGGTGCCTGCTGCGATCGACCAAACGCGCTCAGAGCGGGAAGTGCCGCCACTTGCCCTCGGACACGACCTCAACGACCCCGTCCACGACCTTGAACGCGGTGTCGTCATCGACGGCGTATGCGGGCACGCCCAGCTTAGAAGCCCAAACCTCGGCCGCAGCCATCGTGTTGGTCGGCAGGCTGGGATGCTCGAGATGCGGGAAGATCGCGAAGTCGACGATGCCCAGCGCCTCATCCTTTCCGGAGGGCGGGCGCCAACCCATGAACTCCTCTCCGATCTTGGGCGCCATGACCATGCTGCCGGCGCTCAAGCCCACCCAGACCTTGTCGGGAAGGGAAGAGATCAGGTCGGCCATCCCCGACTCGCGCATGTGATGAGCCAGGTAGAGGGCGTCGCCGCCGTTGACCAACAGGACGTCAGCGTCCTCCACCCACGGCACCCAGCGGGCCCTGTCGAGGCTGGGTAGGGCCGACAGTTCGAGGACACCAACCGACTTCCAACCGAGCTCGCACATCGGAGTCGGGGACTGCCCGGTCAGGAACCGGAACGCGCCCTCTGGCGTGCCCATCGGATGCCCGTAACCGGCGGTCGGCACGGCCAACGCCCTGCTCTCGGCGATCGGCCGGCCGAGCAGCTCGAGGAGCGCACCGTTGATGCTCTGGTTCTTGACGCCGGCGGACGTGAGCAGGAGCTTCATGGCGAACCTTCTCTCGTGCGCACGTGAAGGCATGCGGTCGAAGCAGGAGCGGGATGTCCACCGTGCGACCTAGCTGTGACCTCGGGATGATAAGCGCTCGCAGCTTCCGGTCCCAGTGGTACCCATCGTGCACGAGGCATGTTAGATGCCTGCGCTTGGCCATGCACGCGGTACCGAGCAGCGACACATGTGCCCTTCAGACGGAGTTAAGGCTCGCGGGCGAGCATCGGGTCAGGAGGAAGACGAATGAACCGACTCATGACGAAACACCCGCGGACCGCTCGACTGGCGCCGGTTGCCCTCTTCGGCCGTGTCCTGGTGGCGGGCCTGCTGGCCATCGCCCTGGCGGCATGTTCGACAGGGGCACAGGGTCCAGAGGGTCCAGGCGGACCCCTCACGCTGTTGCCGCCGACAGTGCCGCAGGGCTCCGACCCCAGTCAGGGTGCCGGTAGCTGCATCGTTGCTGATATGACGTTCGACGACGACGTGACCGTTCCGGCCGACCTCGACTGCACGTTCACCAACGTGACGATCGAAGGGAACCTCGTCCTGGCGCGGGGCGCCAGCGTGTCGAGCATCGGCGGCCACGTGGACGGCAACGTCCTCGTCTACCCGAACGCCGAGTACGTCGCGGACAGCACCACGATCGGCGGCAACGTACAGGCCGAACGCGCATCCAAGGTCGACCTCGACACTGTGGCTGTCGAAGGCAACGTCCAGACGGAGGAGACATCTGCGCTCGTCGTCACCGGCGGCTCGGTCGACGGCGACATCCAGCCGGACGACGGCGGCTCGGTGAGCGTCACGGGCGTCCAGGTAGGCGGCAACGTACAGGCCTACGACAACACCGGCGGTGTCACGATCACGAACAACGTCATCGACGGCAACCTCCAGTGCGAGGGCAACGTGCCGGCGCCGACTGGCAGCGGCAACGTGGTCAACGGCGACGCCGAAGGGCAGTGCTCGGGTCTGGCTGCCTGACAACGGCATCCAGCAACGGATGGCGCCGCGGCCCGAAGAGGGCCGCGGCGCTTCTCATGACCTTGGGCCGCGCCCCGATGTACCTTTCACCAAAGAGTGATTCACCGAACGGTGAAACAGCGAACGGTGAAACGAGGCCGATCGCGATCAGCCACGTTCCGGAGGAGGTCCCGAGTGGAAAGCCGCGCCAACCCGTTCCTGATCGGTGAGCATGTGACGGGTTACCACTTCGCCGACCGCGAGGAGGAGGTCGCTCGGATCCGCGGAGCGATGCTCTCTGCCTCCTCGATGCTCGTCTACGGTCCTCGCCGCATGGGGAAGAGCTCGACCATCAACAACGCTGCGGGCTCTGCTCGCCTCTCTCGCCCCAAACCCATCGTCGTGAGCGCCGACGTCGCCACGGCCACGAACCTCTACGACGTCTCGGCTCGCCTGCTCAGGTCGCTGTACCAAGAGACCCGGTGGCTGAGGTTGCGGCTCGAGGACCTGCTTGGTGGGCTGGCGCCGCGAGTGACGGTGAAGCTCGACCAGCACGGCGGGCCGCCCTCGATCACCTTCGGCATCGATCGACGTACGGCCAGTGAGGAGGAGCGGCGCCGAGCGTTCGAGGCGGTCTTCGAGCGACTCAGCCAGATCCGAGAGGACACGCGTCGGCCGGTGGCCGTGGTCCTAGACGAGTTCCAGGCCGTTCGCACTTTCGCCGGCGAGAGCTCGGAGTGGCACCTGCGCGATGTGCTGCAGCGTCACGGTGACCTGGCGTTCGTGTGCGCCGGCTCCCAGGAGTCATTGATCCACGACATGATCGGACCCAAGCGGGCGTTCTACAAGATGTTCGAGATGCTGCCGCTGGGCCCGATCCAGCCAGACGTGTTCGCGACCTGGCTGGAGGAGCGACTAGCGGTGGGCAGTGGCGTGACGTCGGGCGTCGGCGCCGAGCTGATCAGCGCGGCTGGTCCGCGCACCCAGGACGTCATCCAGGTGACCAGGCAGCTCTACTTCCGTGGCCTCGCCTCTGGTCGGAAGGTCACGACCGACGATGTCGAGGCGTCCCTCGCCCAGGTGGTTCGGAACGAGACGCCGCTGCTGCGCAGCGTCTGGAACGACCTGTCGGCGCAGCAGCAGGACGTCCTGCGCGTGGTGGCACTGGGCGCAAGGCAGCTCTACTCGGCCGAGGTGCGTGACCAGTACGGCCTGCCGGCGCCGTCATCGGTGCACAAGGCGGTCGAGGCCCTGGTGGCGCGTGGGTTGTTGGTCCGTGCCGAGGACGGAGTCCTGTTCGACAGTCCCTTCTTCTCGCAGTGGGTGAGGACCGAGGTAGCGTCGGACCTAGGTTGAGCCTTAGGGGAGGGAAAGGCATGCGCATCAGGTACGGCGAGGTGGCGCCCGAGGGCGTCGCTGCCCTCGGCAAGGTGGAAGCGTACGTACGCAAGAGCGGCCTGGAGCGGTCGCTGCTCGAGCTGGTGAAGACGCGGGCGTCGCAGATCAACGGTTGCGGCTACTGTCTCGACATGCACACCAAGGACGCTCGCGCCGCCGGCGAGACCGAGCAGCGGCTCTACGTGTTGCCGGCGTGGCGCGAGGCGCCCTTCTTCACGCCGCGCGAGCGCGCCGCGCTCGAGTGGACGGAGAGCCTCACGCTGCTCGCAACGAACGACGTCCCAGACGACGTGTACGAGCGCGTGAAGCAGCACTTCGATGACAAGGAGCTGGTGGACCTCACGCTGGCCGTCACGATGATCAACACCTGGAACCGTCTGGCGGTGGGCTTCAGGTCCGAGGTGGGGAGCTACCAGCCAGGGCGCTAAGCTCGGGCATGACCACCCAAGAGAAGGCGCTCACCCTCAAGGAACTCCACGAGGCACCCGAGATACTCCGCATGGTCAACGTCTGGGACCCGATCAGCACGAAGGTCGTGGCTGGTCGGCCGGAGACGAAGGCCATCGCGACGGCCGGACACTCGATCGCCGCCTCGCACGGCTACGCCGACGGGGAGATCCCAGCGGACCTGATGATCGCGGCTGTCGAGCGCATCGTCGCCGCGACCGACCTGCCGGTCACGGCAGACCTAGACGCTGGCTACAACGACCCAGGTGAGACGATCAGGCGCGCTATCGGCGTTGGCGTCGTGGGCGCCAACATCGAGGACAGGCTCAAGCCCCTGAGCGAGTCGGTCAAGGCGGTCGAAGCCGTCGTGGCGGCCGGCGCGTCGGAGGGCGTCGCCTTCCAGCTCAACGCACGCACGGACGCCGTCCTCAAGGGAGGCGACCGACCGATGGCCGAGAAGCTGGCGGACGCGATCGAACGCGGCCGGGCGTACCTCGCGGCTGGCGCGAGCCTCGTCTTCGTGCCAGGCAAGCTCGACCGCGAAGCCACGCAGAAGCTCGTCGAGGGGCTGGGAAGCGGCAAGCTCAGCGTCATAGGCGTGCTTGGCGCTTTGCCAGCGGCCGAGTACGAGGCGCTAGGCGTAGCGCGCATCACCTACGGGCCGTGGACGCAGCGTTACGCGCTCACCGCTCTCGATCAGCTCGCGGCGTCGTTGTACGGGAACGGGGTCGTTCCACCCGAGACGAAGCCGCTCAACTGACACTGCAACATTTCGCGCCGCGAACGGCTTGACTTGCAACATATCTTGCACTAGCATCCTCTCAACCCAGGGAGGTTGGTGCATGTCGGCGGCGCTCAAGCAGGCGGTAGCGGACTACCCGAACTCGCTCACGGAGGCGGACGAGAGGCTCGTGCGCGTGCTGCTGGCCAACCCGACGGAGTCGGCGTTCCTGTCGGCAGCCGAGCTCTCAAGGCGCGCTGGCGTGCACCAGGCCTCTGCGGTGCGGCTGGCACAGAAGCTCGGCTACGCCGGTTACCCAGAGCTGCGAACGGCTCTCCAGGCCGAGCTGGTCAGCGCTTCTGAGCCCGCCGAGAGGGTACGCAAGCGGCTCTCGCACATGGAGAACGACGTTCTGGGACAGCTAGTCGCCAGCGAGGCGGACGCGCTCCTCGACCTGCCTAGACACGTATCGCAGTCACAGCTCGAGGAGGCCGCACGGCTGCTCATCGGCGGTGAGCGCGTGTTCATCTTCGCCCGCGGGCACGCCACCGCTCTGGCCGCCCTGGCGGACAGGCGGCTCAGGCGCTCGGGGTTCGACACCAGGCTCGTGACGCACGAGGGGCGCGACCTTGCCGAGCACCTCCAGACGCTCAGGTCCGAAGACGTCGTGTTCGGGTTCGCCTTCCACCGCACGCCGGCCGGCCTGCTGCCGCTGCTGACGCACGCCAGGGCCGTGGGCGCGCCCGTGCTGCTGGTAACGGACCTGATCGGGCCGCTACTCAGGCCGCAGCCCACGTTGCTGCTCTCCGCACCCCGAGGTGAGGAGGCCGAGTTCCAGACGCTCAGCGTGCCCATGGCGCTCGTTAACGCACTGGTCTTGACCATCGCGCGGCTTGACGACGACCGCTCGCTCAAGGCGCTCGATAGATCTGCCGACCTCATCGAGCGCTTCACCAAGGACGCAGGGAACGGGTCGGATCCCGAAGGAGGCAAGCCATGACAAGAATCCTGAGCGCGGTCCTTTTGACCGCACTGCTCGGCGTCGCAGCCGCGCAGGACTACGACGCGATGAGCTCGGACGAGCTCTACGCGGCCGCCCAGCAGGAGGGCTCGGTCGTCGTCTACTCGTTCACCAGCCGCATCTTCAGCGTCGAGGAGGCGTTCGAGGCCGCCTACCCAGGCGTGGACCTGGTGCCCTTCGACATCTCCTCGACCGAGCAGATCGCGCGCATCCGCTCCGAGATGGGCGCGAACGTCCAGAACGCGGACGTCGCGTACATATCGGACGCGCCGGTCGTGCTCACCGAGCTCGTCGCCGACGACTACCTCGTCGGCTACGTGCCGCCACCTTTCGCCGACCGCATCCCAGACGAGTTCGAGGCCCCGCTCCTCGCGCACCGGCTCTCGACCAAGGTCCTCATGTACAACGAGGAGGCGTACCCGGAGGGTAGCCCCATCAGCAACCTGTGGCAGCTGACGCTGCCCGAGTGGCGGGGCAAGGTCGTGATGGTCGACCCGCTGGTGCGCGGCGATTACCTCGACCTGATGACCGAGATAGCCCTGCGCGCCGACGAGATGGCGGCGGCGTACGAAGCTCAGTTCGGCGCGCCCATCCAGCTGACGGACGGCGCCCAGAACGCCGGCGAGCAGTTCATCATCGACCTCTTCGCCAACGATGTCGTGCTCGTCAACAACACCGACGCTGTCAACGCGGCCGTCGGAGCCATAGGCCAGGACGACCCGCCCGTGGGCTTCACTTCCTACAGCGACAGGCGCGACAACGAGGACGAGGGCTGGGCCCTCCAGGTCTCGAACGACACCGTGCCTTCGCCAGGCATCATCTTCCCGGCCTACCTTGGCATCCTGCAGAACGCCCCGCACCCGGCCGCCGCGCGCCTGCTGATCACCTACATGATGGGCGACGACTCTGACACCGGCGGCGTGGCCACCGCGCCGTTCTACGTGGCAGGCGACTACCTGACACGCACCGACATCGCGCCGCACCCGGACGCGATCGCCCTAGACGAGTTCAACGCCTGGCGAATGGACGCCGTAGCCAGCGCCGAGATCCGTCAGCAGGTCGGCGACCTGATACTCACGCTGCAGTAGGGACTAGCCGGAACTGATGATCGCGACCGTCACCGCCAAGCGCTCCCCCCGAGGCCGGCCAGGCACCTGGCTCGGCCTCGGGTTGGCCTTGCTCCTGGCGCTCCTTGTTGTGGTGCCGCTGGTCCGCATCTTGCTGGTCACCGTCGACGGCGAGGGCCTTAGCGTGTGGCGCGAGGTCCTCACCGGTCGCATCGCCCGCAACCTGTTCTGGCTGCCGCTGCGCAACACGCTCGTCATCGGTCTCCTTGTCGGCCTCGGCTCGAGCCTGATAGGTGGCTTCCTCGCCTGGCTCGTGGTGCTCACCGACGTCCCAGGGCGCAGGCTTATCGGCACGATGGCGAGCCTGCCGTTCGTCATCCCCAGTTTCGCCATCGCCCTCGCCTGGCAGGTGTTCTTCCGCAACGAGCGCGTCGGCGGCACGGTCGGCATCTTCACCGAGCTGGGGATGGCTGTGCCCGACTGGCTGGCCTGGGGCTTCGTTCCCATCGTGCTGGTACTCATCACGCACTACTTCTCGCTGTCCTACATGCTCATCTCGGCCGGCCTCAGCTCCGTCGGTGCCGACATGATCGAAGCCGCCGAGCTGACAGGCGCCAGCCGCACGCGCATCTTGCGCGCCATCACGCTGCCAGTGATCCTGCCCTCGATACTCGCCGGCGGGCTACTGGCCTTCGCCGAGGGTGTAGGCAACTTCGCGACACCCGCGCTCCTCGGGCTACCTGTCAGGTTCCACACGCTCTCGACGCGCCTGTACGGGATGATCTCGACGGGCCAGGTCGAGCGCGGATACGTCCTCTCTATCTTGCTCATCGTCATCGCCGCCGCCCTGCTCTGGGCGGGCAACCGCTACGTCAGCGGCCGCCGTTCCTACGCCACCATCACAGGCAAGGGCTCGCGCACGCGCCGCTTTGCGCTGGGTCGCTGGCGCTGGCCGCTGTTCGGCGCCGCGATGACCATCTGTACGTTCACCACCGTGCTGCCTGGGCTAGCCCTCTTGTTCTCGAGCATGTCGCTCAAGAAGGGATCGATGCTCTCGGGCCTGACGCTGCACTACTGGTTCGGTGCCTCCGACCCGTCGATCGCGCAGGGTCAGGCCGGCGTTCTGAGGAACCCGCAGGTGCTCTCCGCGTTCGGTACGACCATCGCCCTCGGACTAGCGGTGGCCGTGGTGGCGGTACTCATAGGCCTGCTCCTCGGCTACGCGACGACGCGGCTCAAGGACGGATGGCTGGGCGACCTCATCGGCCAGCTCGCCTACCTGCCAATCCTCATCCCTGGGATCGCCCTCGGCGCCGCCTACATCGCGCTGTTCGGGCAGAGCATCGGCCCCGTACCCGCGCTCTACGGCACCTTCGCGCTGCTGGTGATCGCGGGTGCGGCCTACAACCTGCCGTTCTCGTCGCAAGCCGGGTCGGCCGCCATGCGGCAGGTATCCGGCGAGTTGGAGGAGGCGGCGCGCATGACGGGCGCGCGTCTGGGCCGCCGTCTGCGCGACATCTTCGTGCCGTTGACCGCGCCTGGGCTGATCGCCGGGGGCGTGCTCGTGTTCGTCAAGATGGTCAGAGACCTCTCGCTCGTCGTGCTGTTGTACACGCCGGCCACGCCGCTGCTGTCTGTGACCGCCTTCCGCTACGCGAACGAAGGGTTCCTGCAGTTCGCGAACGCCATCACTATGATCATCGCGACCATCTCGGTCGTTATGACCTTGCTTGCGCAGTACCTGCAGAGGAGGAGCCAACCTTGGGCGCAGCGGTGACCGTGGCCCCGGATCCGGTGGCGCCGCCGCCCGTGAGGGTCGGAGGCATCAGCATCCGCGGCCTCGACAAGACGTTCGAAGGGGGCGTCAGGGCAGTCCACGACGTCACGTTCGAGGTGCCCGAAGGAGCCTTCCTGGTGCTGCTCGGGCCGTCTGGCTGCGGCAAGACGACGATGTTGAGGATGCTGGCCGGCCTCGAACATCCCACGGGTGGAGAGATCCGCTTCGGTGACAGGGTGGTCGCCGGCCCAGGTGGGACGCTCGACCCTGCCAAGAGGGACGCCGGACTGGTCTTCCAGAGCTACGCCCTATGGCCGCACATGACCGTGCGGGGCAACGTCGAGTGGCCGCTCAAGGTCGCCGGTTGGGACCGCGCCAGGCGCGGCGCACGGGTGTACGACGTGCTGGAGCTGCTCGGGATACGCGACCTGGCGGAGCGCTACCCGAACGAGGTCTCTGGCGGCCAGCAGCAGCGCGTTGCCATCGCCCGCACCTTGGCGCCGCGACCTAAGGTGTTGCTGTTCGACGAGCCGCTCTCGAACCTAGACGCCAAGCTGCGTGTCGAGATGAGGGCGGAGCTCCTACGTCTGCACCGGGCTACCGGGGCCACGAGCGTTTACGTGACGCACGACCAGATCGAAGCCATGACGATGGCCAGCCACGTTGCGGTCATGAACCACGGGCTGCTTGAGCAGTTCGGACCGCCGCAGGAGCTGTTGGCGTCTCCAGCAAGCGCGTTCGTCGCCACTTTCATCGGCACGCCGCCCGGCAACCTGCTGCCTGTGAGGGTAGAGGCGGGCCGCTACCGTTTCGGCGCGCTCGACCTGGGGCCCGCCGTGGCAGTGCCGGGTGAGCGCGGCACGCGAGCGGACGGTGCCACGCACAGACTGCTCTTCCGGCCGGAAGACATAGGCGTGCAGGTCCACGCGGCGGTCGGCACGCTGCCACTGGACCTGGCCGAAGTGACGCCCATGGCGGGCCGCTTCGTCATCACCGGCTTCCACGATGGGATGCGGCTCACGGCCGTAGGCGAGCAGGTGCCGGACGTACCGCTGGGCTCGACGATCCACGTCGCGTTCCCTCCCTCGTCCGCGGCCGTCTACGACGAGTCCGGAGCGCGGCTAGCGTGACGCGACTGCTGTTCGTTCGACATGGCGAGACCGCCTGGAACAATGAACGTCGGCTGCAAGGCCAGGAGGACATCCCGCTCTCGCCGATCGGTGTCGAGCAGGCCAGGGCGCTGGCGCCGGTGGTCAGGCCGTTCGAGCCAGTGACCGTCATCGCTTCGGACCTGAAGCGCGCCAGGCAGACGGCCGAGGAGCTCGGCTATGGCGACTGCCGCTTGGACCCCAGGCTGCGTGAGGCTGACCTGGGAGCCTGGGTAGGTCTGAGTGCTGCCGAGCTGATGGCCACCCGGGCGGCCGACTACCTGGCCTGGCGTGCGGGGACGCTCACTCCAGAGGGGGCCGAGTCGTTCGAGATGTTGATAGAACGCGTGCGTCCTGCCCTCCAGGACCTGGTGAAGCAGCCGGGCCCTGTCCTGGTTGTCAGCCATGGCGGCGTGGTGCGTGCTGCCCTTGCCGTTCTGCTCAACCTCTATCCGGACAAGATCGTGCCAGTGAACCCCGGCAGCCTGAGTGTCGTGGATGTTCCGAAGAGCTGGCCAGACGTCGCGGGCGAGGGACCTAAGCTCCACAGCTACAACGTCACGGGGTACTCAGCGCTCGAGCCGGCGCCTGACTAGCTTGTCGAGAGCTCGCGGCCATAATGAACATGGTTGGAGCTTGGTGATGTCGGACTGCTCAACGGCACTTGCTCGATACAGTGTTGCTGAACGGGGGGTCATGATGGAGAAGGTCGGCTGGGTAGCCATCATCGTGGCGATCATTGGGGCGTGCGCGACTGTCATCACCACCAACCGACAAGAGATAACCAAACTGAACATCGCGAATGCACAAGAGACAAGTAAGTTAGACGCCATTCTTGCCCAAGGCGAGGTTGATCGAAAAGCCAGCCAGCTTCAAAGGGCCGACGAACTGCGTTCTGCGCTAGTACTGTCTGCAATCGCTAACCCTGATCCGAAGGCGGCCGCTGAGACGCTTCTTTTCTTCGTAGAGATCGGACTACTGGGGGACGAGCTGGGTGCTGAAGTGCAATCGTATCTGCGGACCAAGGACCTGAACGATGCTCTCGCAAGCTTTCCTTCGATCTCTCCACAGGTGCTGGAATTCTTTAGTCAACAGAACTTCGCCCCTTCGTTCTCGCCATTGGACCTACTTCAAGATCTGGATCGTTAGTCTGGGGGCCAACCCGGTTCTGCAGTGAGAAGTGCGTCGATGCCGTGCGCTCGGCCGACGAGGAGAGGTTCCGAAGGTCACGAAGCGCCGATAGAGCTGGCGCTGGAATTGGCGTGAGCAAGTTGGATCACCTGCCACGTACGCCCTTCTATCCTGCTCTACCGGATCCCGCCCGGCCGGGAGCCTCTTTCCTCGCCCCCACCGTCATCGTCCGTTCGAGGGTGCACAATGTGGCGTCGAAGAACCGAGGCTCTCAACTTGGGAGGTAGGTCATGGTCTGGAACGTGAACCTCTGGGCGGTGCTGGTCTACGCCGTCGTCTACTTCTCGACCGGCGTGTCGGCTCGGACGGCTTGGACAAGGGCCGCGTCGTACACATGAAGCTCGCGCGAGGCGTTTAAGCGCTCGCTAACCCCTGCTGTTCCAGAGTGTACTGGAGGTGAGGCTATGAACCGACGGCAACGAACCTCTCGGGTGGCGATGGCCATCCTTCTCAGCCTGGCGGGAGCCGCCTGGGCTCAAGGAGAATGGCGCTCCGTGTTCTCAGAGACTTTCGGCGACGACGCCCACCCCCTATACGTGATGGCCGGCGTCATCTCGTTCGGTCAGCAGCCGGACACCCCCTTCGTCGCGAGCTTGGCAGAGGGCGGACTGGTACTCGAGAACGGCCTCGACCCGTCGGTCCTGCGGTTCTACTTCGTCGAGCCGAGGCACTCTGGCCCGTGGCAGGAGGCGGGCAACGCGCCGGTGTCCGCGGCTGTCACGGTGAGCGGCCAGTTCGGCGAGGCGCCGGGCGCCGGCCTCATATACCGCGTCGAGCCTGGGACGTTCCGCTTCTACTCGTTCGTGCTTACTGGCGGCCAGGGCTACGGTATCTACGTGCTCGACGAGCAGGGCTACAGGCCGCTCGTCACCGGTGAGTCACAGCATGTCCTAGCAGGCGGAGCCAACCGGATCATCGTGCTTCCCGACCGCTCGAACCTGCACATGGTGATCAACGGCGAGCTCGTCGCCAGCCTGGACACGGCCGGTCAGCCGGGAGGGCCTGCCGGGAACGGCATAGGGCTGCTGGTGGGCGGAACGGGCCGGTGGCTTTTCGACGACTTCGAGGTGTACGCCCAGTAACGCCTACGGAACGTCGACGGTCCCGCCGCCAGGCAACGTCAGCGTCCGGCCGAACTCGTCGTCGAGGATCGCGACGATGCTCTCGTACACTTCCTCCAGGCGTCCAGGGACGACGCTGATGGCGACGATCGTCTCCTCACCGTCGTCGAAGGTCGAGATTGTCACCAGTGCGGTCTCCGTCGGGATGCCTGTCACGAAGCCGACGACGCTCACGCCGGTCAGGGGGTCCGCTCGTAGGGTCACCCCACTGTCGCTGATGGTCTCGATGCTGAAGTGGTTGTAGCCCTGAGGCGGAGCCATGGTCGGCGCACGGCGGACGATCGCCGAGACCACGTCGCGCGGCTCGGCCCGGTACGTGAGCGTTGCCCTGCCAGCCGCCGGCGCGCACGCCGCGAGCAGCAGACACGTCGCCAGGAACGCGACCAGGCTCTTACAGGCAGGGACTTTCACGTTCACCTCCGCTGGTTCTGACGCGCCGAGCGTAGCAGGTCGGTTACGACCTTTGCAGTCGGCGATCGGTTCGACCGACCGTGGCACCCGCTGGGCGTGCGAGACTCACGCCAAATGGCGAAGAAGATCGGATTCCTGTCGTTCGGGCACTGGAGCCCGTCGCAGCACTCGCACACTCGCTCGGCATCGGACGCCCTGCTCCAGTCGATAGACCTGGCGGTGGAGGCGGAGAGGCTGGGTGCAGACGGCGCCTACTTCAGGGTGCATCACTACGCGCGGCAGCTCGCCTCGCCGTTCCCGCTCCTGTCGGCCATCGGGGCCAAGACGGAGCGCATCGAGATCGGCACGGCCGTGATCGACATGCGCTACGAGAACCCGCTCTACATGGCTGAGGACGCCGGCGCGGCCGACCTGATCGCCGGCGGCCGGTTGCAGATCGGTATCAGTCGCGGCTCGCCTGAGCAGGTGATCGACGGCTGGCGCTACTTCGGGTACTCGCCGCAGGAGGGCGAGTCAGACGCCGACATGGCGAGGCGTCACGCCGAAGCGTTCCTCGACGTGATCCGTGGCGAGGGCTTCGCCCGGCCCAACCCGCGGCCGATGTTCCCGAACCCGCCCGGCCTGTTGCGGATCGAGCCGCATTCACCTGGTCTACGCGACCGCATCTGGTGGGGTTCGGCGTCGGACGCCACGGCAGCGTGGGCTGGTCGCCTCGGGATGCACCTTCAGACCTCGACCCTCAAGTGGGACGAGACCGGCGAGCCGCTGCACGTTCAACAGGCGGAGCAGATCAGGGTGTTCAAGGAGGCGTGGCGCGAAGCTGGCCACGCTGGCGAGCCACGGGCGTCCGTCAGCCGCAGCATCTTCGCGCTGGCGGACGAGATGGACTTCGCGTACTTCGGTCGAGGACAGCAGGAGTCAGACCAGATCGGCTACATAGACGGGGACACCAGGGCCGTCTTCGGCCGCAGCTTCGCCGCCGAGCCGGACGTGCTCATCGAGCAACTTAAGCGGGACACGGCCATCGAAGCTGCCGACACCCTTCTACTCACGGTCCCGAACCAGCTCGGGGTCGAGTACTGCGCGCACGCCATAGAGGCGGTGCTGAAGCACGTGGCTCCGGCGTTGGGGTGGAGGTAGTCCTCGGTCGTAGCTTGACTCATGCGAGAGGGTTCAGCCACCTAACCTCTGGGAACCGGGCGAAGTCCGAGTCGTTCGACACGATAGTCAGACCGTGCTCCAGAGCCAGCGCCGCCAGCACGGCATCTGCCACCAGGTTGCCGCGAAGGTCGAGGCCAACGAGCAGACCTCTGAGGCACTCTCTATGCCCCGCGGAGGGGTGCGGCAACCATGTCGTTGGCGCGTCGAGCCAACCCTCGACGATGTCCCAGGCTTCTGCTGGTGAGAGTGGGTTGGCCATCGCCCGAGGGTTCGTGACGATACGCAAGAAGGCCCAGTACGTTTGCCAAGGTATCGCGACGCGCCTGGGCCCGTTCAGTGAGTCCTCAAGCCAGGTTCGGGCGCGCTCATGGAAGCGACTCGACTCATCTACCGCATAGATCAGGACGTTCGCGTCGACGAGCATGTCAGCGCGAGAACGGGCCTTCGAGAGCGTCCAGGGCCTCTGCCACGTTCGAGACATCGATGCGTAGACCCAGCTCGTGGGTGCGCTGAACGAAAGGTCTCTTCGCTTGGCGGGGCATGAGGCCGCGGCGAATGAGCTCGTTAACTGCCTCTGAGACCCCGACGCCCTGTTCGCGCCGAAGCTGATCGATGGCAGCAGCGGTGTCCTCCTCGAAGGTGACGGTCGTACGCATGTGGCAAGACTAGCATGCAGATGCAACTGAGCTAGCATCGTGATGCGGGGAGTTCACACGATGCCGAGCGCCCGCGTCGCCCTCGCCACCTTCCTGAAGCCTGCGATGTTAGCGCCCTTCACGTAGTCGCCGGGCGATCCGAACTCCTCCGCGGCCTCGCGGCAACGCCGGTGGATGTTCCGCATCACCTCGTGCAGCCGCTCGTCCGTCTTCTCGAAGCTCCAGCGATCGCGGCTGGCGTTCTGCTGCATCTCGAGAGCAGAGGTGGCGACGCCGCCAGCGTTCGCCGCCTTGCCTGGCCCGAACGCGACCCCTGCCGTCTGGAACGCTCGCACGGCTTCTGGCGTGCACGGCATGTTGGCGCCCTCGGCTACGGCCACGACGCCGTTCGCGACGAGCGTCTCGGCGTCCGCGCCGTTGAGCTCGTTCTGCGTGGCGCTTGGGAACGCGACCTCGCACGGGACCTCCCACACGGTGGCGCCCTCCTTGAAGTCGGCGCGCGGCCGGTGCTGCAGGTACTCGTGGATGCGTCGCCGCCTGACCTCCTTGAGGTCTTTGACCAAGGTGAGGTCGATACCGTCTGGGTCGTACACTCGCCCGCCGGAGTCGCTGCAAGCGACCACGTGCGCGCCCAGCTCCTGCAGCTTCTGGATCGTGTAGATGGCAACGTTGCCTGAGCCGCTCACCACGCAGGTTCGGCCCTCAAGCGACTCGCCGCGCGCGGCCAGCATCTCGTGAGCGAAGTAGACGCAGCCGTAGCCCGTCGCCTCCTTGCGCACCCTGGAGCCGCTCCAATCCAGGCCCTTGCCGGTCAGCACGCCGGCCTCGTACCGGTTGGTGATCCGCTTGTACTGCCCGAACAGGTAGCCGATCTCGCGCTCGCCGACCCCGATGTCGCCCGCCGGGACGTCTACGTACTCGCCTAAGTGCCGGTGCAGCTCGGTCATGAAGCTCTGACAGAAGCGCATGACCTCGCCCTCGCTCCTGCCCTTCGGGTCGAAGTCGCTACCCCCCTTGCCGGCGCCGATTGGCATGCCGGTGAGCGCGTTCTTGAAGATCTGCTCGAACGATAGGAACTTGACGGTGTCGAGGGTGACACTGGGATGGAAACGCAGTCCACCCTTGTAGGGCCCCAGTGCGCTGTTGAACTGGATACGGAAGCCGCGGTTCACCTGCACTTCACCGGCATCGTCGGTCCATGGCACGCGGAAGATGACCTGGCGCTCGGGCTCGCAGATGCGGTCGATGAGCTTGTCATCGAGGTACTCGGGGTGCTTGGCGACGAGTGGCCCCAGTGAGCCGAGCACCTCGTCGACCGCTTGCAGGAAGTCGTGCTCCCCCAGGTTGCGGCGCGCGATGCGGGTCCTGATCTCCCTGATCGCGTCCGCGCTGTCCAGGGACGTCTCGGTTGTCATAGGGGACGATAGCGCCTGACAGCCGGCGGGGTCTGCCGATACCTATCCCTGCTTCTGAAGGAGTTCCGCGGCCCCGCTGTGCCTCACGGCCCCATCTGAGGTGCGCTACTGTTGTGCCCTCGGAGGACGGATATGCGGGTGGGCCTGCCTGACCTGTTTCGAGCGGTCTTCATGCTCGTCGTCCTGGTCGCGCCGGTGGCAACGGCGCAACTACCGGGTGGACCTAGGGTCCAGAACGGCATGCGCGTCACGTTCTACTCGTCTAGCGCGAGCGTGCGGGGCACATTGCAACAGGCGGTCCTCGATCCGAACTGCAACCCCGCTGTGGAGGACTGCTGGACCGACCCCAACACGGGGCAGAAGATCGGACTTCAGGACGTGCCGACGGCGGCTGGCCAGGGCTACAACGTCGTCGACATCGTCTACTTGGACCAGCAGACGTGCGTCATGCGCCTCACGCTCTACCTACTGGATCCCAGCGACGGGCGTGTGACGACCGGCGGCACCGCGGCAGAGGTCACGTCCGGCGGCTCGTGCTCCGACTACTGGATCGACCCTGCGCGTTTGCAGCAGATGCAGGAGCAGAGCACGCCTACCCTGCGCGTGCTGAGAGGCCCGTACGTCGTCGGTGACCTCACGGTCCAGGCGCTGCTGATCGCCGGCCGGACCAGCTCTGGGCACAACAACAGCGCGTACGACGCTGCCAGCGGACTACTGGTTGTGGGCAGTAGCCGTGCTCAGGGTGCCGGTGTGCCGACCATCACGCCCGGCAACACGCTCTCGACCGGGGCGGGCAGCACGATGCTCACGTACACGCAGTACCTCGATTCTCGCATCCTGCCCGGCTTGGGCGCGGTCGAGGCCCTCCCCGCCCACGTCCTCAACGCGAACCGGCTCGTCTACGACTGCACGACCACCACCTTCGTCGCTGGGGTGGGCGCGATCGACACCCCGTGTCGACTCGAGACTTATCTGGGCCAGCGCTCCGAGCTATGGGTCCTCACCAACTCGCGGTTCCACACGCCGGACCCGATAACGGGCGGCACCAACGTGTCCGAGGCGAGCAACGTGATCGTCGGCGGCGGGCACGGCAGTTTCTACGCCTCGCCGACGTTGTTGGCCGGACTCCAGGCGGGAACCATCCTAGACGTAGACCCCGTGACGGGCATCCGCACGAGCGTGGTCCACGTGGACGACGCCGTGGTCGCGATCTCCGAGGAGAGCAACGCCGAGCGCAAGACGTTCGCCTACGACAAGCGCAGCGGCTGGCTCGTCCAGTACGTCATCGAGCAGAACCTGGTAACGGGTGCCACGACGGTGCGCTACGACCTGGCGGGGGTGGAGTGAGACGGTAAGCGAACCGGCCACGGACGGACAGCTGTTGGAGCTGGTCTACCGGTCGCTCGTGAGGGACACGCTGATCCCTAGCGACCCACGAGTCGTGGCAGAAGCCGCCCTCGCGGCCATGTCTGCCGGCAGTCAGCTTCTTCCTCCGGGGTTCGGACAGGATATCGGTTCGGATGGCGCCCGGTTGGCCGCCCATCTGCCTGGCGACGGACGGTTGTGGGCTGTCCTCGAGGCGATGGGGCGGGCAGCAGACAAGCCACACACGGGGCTTATGGACCCCGTTCGCGGAGCAGGGCTGGGCGCGCTTCAGACCGGGCGACCAAGGGTGACGCCCGGGTTCGGCCTGGCGCGTCAACCGGATGGTGGGCTCGCCGTCGTCGACGTAGCGCAAGGCGGTTCAGCCGAGAGCAGCGGTCTGGAAGCCGGCGACCTCATCGTGGCGATCGACGGCGTGCCACCCCGCGCCTCGGGTCTGGAGGTGCTGCGCTTCTACTCCGCTCCCGTCGGACGGCGGTTCACGCTCTCGATAGAGAGAGCGGACGAACAGATCGAGCTGGACCTCGTTCTCGAGCCAGGTGAAGTGTCCGGCGTTACCTGGAGACGCTTAGGTGACGGCGTGTCGTACGTGAACATCAGGTGGTTCGCCACGTCTGATGACCCGCAGTTCGACACCGCAACGCTGGTCCGCTGCGCCCTGTCTGACCTGGCCCCCACCGAGGACCGCGGCCTCGTCGTTGACCTACGTTTCGGGATGGGCGGGAGCTTGCGGGCGGTCCGCGAGATCATCTCCATGTTGACCGGAGCCGATGAGGCGGTGGCCTTCAGAGACAAGGACGGCGAGCTGCAGCAGTACCCGCGCGTCGGCGACCAGGTGACCTACGCCGCCCCCATCGCGGTGCTCGTCAACGAGCAATCGACCTCTGCGGCCGAGTTCCTCGCTGTCGGGCTCGAGGAGCTGGCGAGCGCTCAGCTCGTCGGGACTCCGACCTCGGGAGGTCTGAACATCCTGACGTTGGTGCCGCTGACTGACGAGTACCAACTCGTCTTGCCCGGCGCTGCCGGACTTGGACCGCGTTCGTTGGCGACTCGCCCAGGCCACCGGCTCGAGCCCACCGCACTCGTACCCAATCCGACACCCGAGGACATCGTGGCCGGAAGGGACGCTCAGCTCGAGGCCGCAAGGCTGCGGGTCTTGCGGGAGCACACTGACTGAATCAGGCTACTTATCAGCGTGCTCCACTGGCACCTCGACGATAGTGCCGTACCCGCATCCGCTCGGGTTCGGGTCGGGGAACGGCCCCAGCCCGTCGACGTAGATGCCTTCCCCGTCTGCGTGCAGGTGCACGTCGCCGTCACCGCAGCCGGCGTGCCCCTCGACGATCCGGCCGTTCTCGATCCTCTCGAGAGGGACGACCTGTCCAGCCGAGAACCAGACCTCGTCGTCCAGGACCAGGTCGTGCTCCAGCGCCACGGACGTCACCGTCTCACCTGACAGCGGCAGGACGTGGATCACCAGGTCATCTGACATGAGGGTGTACTTGTCGCCCAGCAGGTACTTGACCGTGTAACCCATCTGCAACGTGATAGTGAACGTCTGGTTGGCGTGTATAGCCTCCGGCGTCCAGGCGAAGCGGTAGGTGTAGGAGTCGGCCGGGCCGTGGTCAAGCGGTGTCGTGCCCGTGAACGTGGCTCCCGTCGGGAGGTTCGCTGCGCCGATGTCGAACTGGCATGCGCAGTAGTAGTCCCATGGCGAGCCGACGGGCGTGACCCCGAACGAGTCGGAGTCGACCACCACTCCGTACACCTGGAAGTCCACATGCTCACCGACGTAGAGCGTCAGCTCGCGGACGGGGACAGTGTTCTTGAAGAGCTCCAGCGGGGTCGATATCAACGTCTCCTGGGCGAAGTTGAGCACCCCGGCGTCCACCGCGTCGAGCGTGGACTCGGCCAGCCCGACGCAGCTGTAAGCGCCTGCCGTCACGTTGCCCTGGCCGAGCACCGCCGCGTAGTCCTTGCCCCTCTGGTCCTCGACGAAGGTCACGGCGTCCTGCTGCTGCTGTGACGTCAGGCCACCCGCGACGCGGCGCGGGCCAAGGAAGAGGTGGCCAGGGTCAGCCTTGAAGTCCGCCAGGGTCGTGTTCGTGACCTTCGGAGGCGTCGCCTCGACGATGCGACCGAAACGGGTGTCTATGCCCATCCCGGGGCGAGGTGAGTAGACACCTACATGCCCAGGTGACCAGTTGGGGCCGTCCTGTTCGAACGAACCGAGGAAGCCGATCTTCGTCAGGGTGAAGAAGAGGTCGGCGGGCTGGAGGTACTTGGGCGGGATGTCGGTGACCAGGTACGCGAGCTCGTCAACCTGCTTGTACGCGTAGACCACGGTGAAGTGGTCAAGCTCGATGCTGAGCGTCCCCGCGGTGTCGTCGCGCGACACGACCCGCGCCTTCTCGTAGATCGCAGTCTCGGATCCAGCGTCGAACGGCGTGTGGAGGTCGCTGACGAGGAACACGGACAGGTGCGGGTCGCCGTTCTCGGCGATGACGTCTGCCGTGCCGGCCGGCATGGGGATGGTGAGCATGGCGGGGGTCGAGAAGAGCAGGCCGTCGGGCTCGAGCAGGTAGACGTCACCGATGTACAGCGTGCTGGGGTCCTTCGGCACGGTGACGGTGATGAGCGTGTCGTCGGCCAGCGCGCCGGGTGGCACCGTGAGGGTGGCGCCGTTAGGGATAGAGATGGTGCCGCCCGTCGCGGCCCGAACGACCTGTTCGACGGAGAGGAGGTCGCCGGCCCCTGGCGGCGGCTGTGGCGACTGGCAACTTGCCAGGATCAACGTGAAGGTCAGCAGTGGGCCAAGCCCGGATCGCGTCGAGGAACGGCCTTCCTGATGAGCCGCAAGACCCTGTGCCATCGGTGATGCTCCCTTCGAACAAGGGCCGTCTCTGTTGGTGACTCGTGCTCACTTTACGCCGTCGTGCTCGATCGCATCGGGTGGCCACGAGCGACTAGACGTCGACTAGCTTTCAAGGCAACGCCCGCGTGCCAAGCGCGTACTCGACGGCCTCCTGCTCGCTCAGCGCGGCGCCCCTACGCACGAGTTCGTCGGCGCGCGGCGCCTCGACGTGAGCCTTGGCCCCGGCAACGTCCTCGTCGTGGGTCGCCTGTTGTGGAGGGGAGAGCGGAACACCAACATCGTCGATGATCGACTCGGCGGCGCCAGCCAGGACGAGGGCACGCTCGTACGCCCCGCGTGCTACGGCCAGACCGATGAAGCCAGCTACGCTCTGTGCGACCATCGCCCTGGCCCCGAGGTCCCGGCGGATCCTGAGCGCGTCCGCGAAACGGTCCCTCGCTCCGTCCAGGTCGCCTGCTTCCAACGCGATGGCGCCGAGGTTCTGATGTGCGTGTGCGACCCCGAGGGCGTCGCCTGTCTCCTCGCAAAGTGAAAGCGCCTCGCGGTACAGCTCCTCTGCCCGAGCGGCGTCGCCAGTGTCCATGCTGACGACGCCGAGGTTGGTCAGCGACATGGACACACCGGGCTTGTTGTCTATGGACCGCTGGAGCTCGAGCGCGGTCTCGAACTCGCGGCGCGCGGACTCCAGGTCGCGAGAGTACGCGTACGCGATGGCCTTGTTGTTGCGCACGTTCGCGATCTCCCAGACGTGGCCAGCGCGCTCGACTATCTCGAGGGCCTCGTCGAAGTACGCGTGTGCCGCCGGCAGGTCTCCCGCGTCTCGGGCGACGTTGCCGAGGTTGCCGAGGGCCCCGGCCAGGGCCGGCTCGCGGCCGGACTCTCTGTACGTGACACATGCCTCGTCGAGTAGGACTCGGGCTTTCGCCAGGTCTCCTCTTCGCCACGCCAGTATCGCCAGGTCGCGGCGCCCGGTCGCGAGTAGCATGCGGTCGCCAAGGCGCTCCGCCTGCTCTAGCGCGTCGTTCAGGACGGCCCCGGCCTCGTCGTATCGACCCATGCTCTCCAACATCAGGCCCTCCGAGAGGGCCAGGCGCACCGTGGAGACCGTGGGCTCGCGCTCCTCCGTGATCCCCTTCACGCGCCCCAGCCATGCCAGGCCCTCGCGCGCCCGCCCTCTCCAGCGCCAGAAGCGGCTGATGGCGAGGAACAGTTGTTGCGCCTCGTCGACCTTCTCGCCGCTCACGGCGCGCTCCAAAGCCGCGTAGAGGTTCGGTACTTCCGAACCGATCCGTGCGATGGCGGTGGGTTGCTCCGGGGTGCTCATGAGCCTGTCCGAGTCCTGAGCGAGCCCCAGGAAGTACTGCATGTGACGGCCCTCCAGCTCGACGGCCGGTCCTGGCTGCTGGGCCAGCTTCCCCTCTGCGAAGTGCTGGACCACGGGGTGCATGCCGAAACGGGCGCCGTCGTCGCGGTGCAGGAGGGAGCGGTTCGCCAGCGCGAGCAGCGTCGTGAGTGGGACGTCGGCTACCGCAACGGCGGTATCGCGCGTGAAACCGCCTCGGAAGACGGCGAGACGCCTGACCGCCTCGCGCTCCGCTGCCTGAAGGAGCGACCAAGAGCTCTCGAACACGGCACGCAGGCTAGGGTGCGCCTCGTCCGTGCTCGCGTCACCCGCCTCCAGGACACCAAGGTCGCGTCGTACCTCCTCGAGGAGCTCGCTCGGCTCGAGGACGCGCAGCCAGCCGGCGGCCAGCTCGAGCCCCAGTGGGCTGCCGCCCAAGAGCCGCGCCAGGGCCACCAGGGCGTTGCGTTCTTCACCCTGCGGCTGTAGTCCTGGGCGCGTGCGCCGACCGGCGCGCAGCAAGAGACCGACGGCGTCGTACGCCTCCGCGTCCTCCACGTCGTCTCGAGGCGGCACGCTCATGCCGCCCAACGACACGACCGCCTCGTCAGGCAGGTCGAGCGGCGCGCGCGAGGTCGCGACGACCCGCAAGGAGGGCGACGAGTCGAGCAGGTCCTGGACGAGTCCCGGGAGGTCGGGTAGGTGCTCGGCCTGGTCGAGCACGATGAGCACGTCGCGATCTGCCAACGCCTTGGTCAGCGAGGCCGCGTCAGGCTCGACCTTCATGCCGAGTGATCCAGCCACCAGCTCGACGACGTCGGCCTCACTGGACGCTGACGCCAGCTGCACCCAGGCAGCTCCACCCTCGTGGTGCCCGGCGCGTTCCCTGGCGAACTGGCGCGCGAGTCGCGACTTGCCGGTCCCGCCCGGCCCGTGCAGCGTGATCACACGCTGCTCGTCGCGCCGGGCCAGGACATGCAGCTCGGAGAGCTCGAGCGACCGACCGACGAACGGACTAGGGTCCGCTCCGATGCCCCGAACCGGCCCCGGTCTCACGTCGGGAGCGTCGGCGCTTGCCGGCGCCTCAGGCTCGGCACCGTCGGTCGCCAGCGCTTCGACGTGGCTGGTGGTCTGTACCGTGAGCGTGCCGTCGCGCACGGCCGCCGCGATCGCAGCGGTCGTCTCGAGTGGCTCGAGCCCGAGCTCACCGACGAGCCTGTCCCTGAACTCGTCGTAAACGCGCAGCGCGGCTTCACGTCGCCCGCTCCTCGCCTCGGCACGGATCAGGCCGTGGACGGCGTCCTCCAGCAGCCCGTCGTCCGCGAGCAGGCGCCGAAGCAGCTGTGCGCTCGAGGTCCACTGCTCCGCGACGGCCAGCTCGTCTGCCAGGTGTAGAAGCACGACTCGCCACGTCTCTCGCAGCTCGTCCTGTTCGCCGCGCAGCCACGCTGCTAGCGGCTCCGATGACGGGTCTGGCACACCGGTGAGCAGGTGGGCCGTGTAGAGCTCGGCCGCCGCCTGCCATGCGCCAGTGGCCGCGGCGTCCCTGAACGCGGCCACGTCCGTCGGCACGCTCCAGCGGACCCGCGAGGGATCCGTCTCCACGTCTTGGCCCCAGGCGGTGTGCCTGACGGAGTACACGAGCTGTGCGAGGTTGTGACGGCCACGTGGTGCCGCGACATCGGGCCAGAAGAGCGACGCAAGCTCGTCCCTGGCCACCCAATCGCCCCGGAGCGCCAGCGCCGATGCGAGGTGGGTCGCCTGCCCCGCGGGCAGCTCGTACGTGCCGTCCGCGGTGTCGCGGGCAGGCACGCCGAGCAGGCGCAAGCCGAACTTCACTCGCGGGCATGGTACTTGACCTCCTGGCTCGACCGCCTTACATGTGTCGCGAAGGCAGAGGCTGGCCCGGCCTGTAGCGGACGGGGCCGCCCTGCTGATAGGGCGGCCCCAGGGCCCTCCGGACTACATCGAGGGCGGTGTCACGTGCCGGTTATCACTCCACCCAGTAGTTGATGACCTCTACCTCCTGGCCGTCCACCGACTGTACGTAGGTGAAGATGCCCCACTGGTAGGAGTTCGCCGCGTAGTCCTCGGCGCTGATGCTGCCTACGGTGCCGGTGTAGGTGGTCTGCGAGCCGCTCGTGAACGACAGCGCGGCCTCTGCCCCGTAGCCGATCGAGAAGCCGGCCATCGCGACGCCGGCCGTCGCTTCGATGGTCTTCTCGTACTCGATGGCGAGCGAACCTCCCGCGCTTATCTCGCTCGAGACCGAGATCTGCTGCTCCGTGTTGCCGGTACCCTGCCCAACGCCAGACGGCCCGAACTCGATGCCGCCGTACTGGGACTGAAGCGAGCCCTTGCGGCTGACGCTCGGGTAGCTGGACACGTCACCAGGCGTGTGGTCGAAGACGTTGGAGCCGATCTCCGGGCCACCGTCTGGCAGCGCGGCGTTGAAGAACGATCGCTCGGCGATCATCGTGACCGGTTCTCTCGGGATGCGGATCACGATCAACTTGCCGACGAGCTCCGGGTCGGGATGCGAGATGATGTTGTAGCGGTATATGTCGTAAGGCACGGTCGTGAACACGACGCCGTCCTCAAGCGAGCCGGTGCTGTACGTGATCGTCTTCTCGACCGTGTACGCGGTGCCGGCCCAGAGGCTAGCGGTGGCGCTCACCGACTGCTTCATGGTGGTGCCAACGTCCCCCACGAACGGCACGTTGACGGTGGCGTCCACCCCGACAGACACGCTCGCTTTGACGCTTACCGTCAGCGACGCGTCAGCGCTCTGACTCGTTCCCTGGCCGAACTTCGTGACGCAGGCGCTAACGTTCTGAGCGATGCCGCTCTGGCACGGCGGCGCCGCCAGCGCGGCGATGAGGATCGGCTCGGTGAACACGAGCTCGTAGCTGCCCTCGCCGTACTTGAGGACAGGGCCGTCGGTGTCCACGTTGGCCGGCACGAAGAGCGGTCGCGCCGTCGCCTGCGAGGCATGCCCCCCCGGCATCGCGATCGAGCTGAGCTGAGCCCAACCGTTATCATGCAAGCCGATCGACGAGACCGCCGAGAGCCCCCACACCTCTATCGTCGTTTCGTTCTGGCGGTAGAGCATCAGGTCCTCGCGCCCGTCGCCCGTGACGTCCGCCGCAACCAGCGCGGTGGTCGCAACGCTCAGGTAGTGGCCGACGTCTTCGTTGTCGCTCAGGAAGTCAAGAGTGCTAAGCGAGACGTCCTCTAAGGGCGTGAACGGAGCCGCGTTGACGAAGTTGTCGAAGATCAGGTGGTTGGCCGCGATCTCGTGGACGCCGTCACCGTCAAGGTCCGGGGTGGCCACGAACACGAAGTAGCGCTTCCAGGAGTTGTTGTAAGGGCAGTTGTTGTAGGAGAGCTCCTCGACGCTAGCGCCGAGCTGCGTGAACCCATCGACCGCGTCGTCGTACGCGATCAGTAGCGCGTCGAAGTCGTCATCGCAGTGCCAGGCCAGGTTCGTGGCGCCCGCCAACACGATCTCGTCGAGGCCGTCGCCGTCGACATCCGCCAGCGAGACGTCGGCAGCCTCGGCGACCACGACCCCGCCGGCGCTGGCCTGCACGCCGCGGCTCTCGAGCACGGCGCGTCCTGCGTTGGCGTCGTCGTACACGTACAGATGAGCGAGCCCGGAGATCGAGCTCTGGACTCCCGCCGCCTCGTTCACGACGACGACGAGCTCGAGCGCGTTGTCGTAGTCGAGCTGCCCCGGCGCGATACGGACGTAGAGGAGCGAGTCGGTGACCTGCTGCGGCAACGTCACCTTGTTCGCGGTGTCGAGTTCATAGCCGCTTCCAGCCGGTGTGAGCGGCACCAACTCGACGCGGTCGTCGTATGAGATGGCCAGGACTAGGTCGTCCGTCCCGTCGCCGTCGCCGTCGAGCGCAGCCAGCTTGAGGCTGCGGACGTCTGCTCCGGACGCAAGGGATGAGGTGAACTCGGTGTACCCGGCCGCGTCGTCCTCGAACGTCCTCAGCTTGACGACGCCGTCCGACTGGTCGACGAAGACACCCGCGATCTCGTCGAAACCGTCGCCATCCAGGTCCCCGGCCGCTATGTCCCGCAGCGCCTGGAACTGGTTGCCGTAGTCGTAGACCGGCGCGGCCCAGTCGTTACCCGTGCTCAGGTCGACGAGGACGGACTCGCTGCCGAACTCGATAGCGCCGACAGGCGTGACCGCCGCCCCGACGATCTCCTCGACCACCAGCGTGTCGCTGTCTGGGAAGCTCCTGGCGATGACCAGCTCCATGGCCGGGTTCGCGCCGCTGTCCGTGCTGAAGTCCTCGGCCTCCCCGTACGAGGCCGAGGAGCCGAGCGGCGCGGAGTCATCGTCTAAGGTGCTGCCGTCCGGGGCTAGCCTCGCGCTCGGCGTCGTGTCGACACCAAGGGCGTCCAAGGTCTTGCTTACGTCGTCTGCGGGTGGCGGCGGGTTGGGGCCTCCGCCGGGCCCACTGCAAGCGGCGACCAGGGTCACCAGCAGCGAGACCAGAGCGGCGATGCACAGCCGGCGGGTCGAACGTCCGGGGTCTCTCACGGTTCACCTCTTAGGTCCGCACTGGGTCTTAGAGCGAACGCGGGTGAACCTTAGCGGAGGGGTATCAGTCGGGTATCAGTCGGGTCGCGGGAACCTGAACTTGCGGGTCAGGGAGTCCGGGTCAGCACGAGGTAGCGCCACAACCAGTCGCCGCCGACCGCGAACGGTGCCAGGCCCTTGCGCTCGGCGGCGCCGACCAGGCGCTCCTTCGGCCAGGCGTAAGCGCGGTACTTCCTACCGAGAAGCCGGTACACGGCTCGCTGCGCTGCGGCGACCGTCTTCGTCAACAGGTTCGAGCGTGGGAAGCTCATGAGCAGGACGCTCCGTGCGAGCCCCGCCGCGACCGCCGTAAGCTCCGGTCCGTCCGCCGAGCAGCACACGACGCGGTTCATGACGACGATATCGGCCGGCGCCACGGCAGCCGGGTCGGCCACGAGGTCGTTCACTCGGAAGGTGGACCTGTCCGCCAGGCCGATCTCTCTCGCGAGTAGCTCCGCGAACGGCGCGTAACCTGCGACGAGCTCTACTACCTCGCCCGTGGCGGCTCCGCGCTTGAGCAGCTCGGCCTGGATCGCGCCGACGCCGCCGCCGATCTCGAGGACCCTGGCTCCATCTAGAGTCAAGGAGTGCGGCAACGCCGCGAGCATCTCGGTCTCCAGCCCGCCTAGTCCTCTGCGGAGGTAGGACTCCATGTCATCGCGAGCGTGCGACTCGGATCCGAACATCTCCTCGCATGGGGCGGCACGGCAGCAGGATGCCATCGCCAGACTCTAGTACGCGCCACGTTGACTGCGCTCTGCAGCAACAGGCCAAGGGTCGCAGCAGCCGATGAGGGCTCGGGTGCCTAGGTCGGGAAGATCACGGCTGCTTGATCGGATCGAGATCGATGCTCCCGCCTTGGACGCCGGTGTCACCGCTGAGGGTCACGTAGCCCTGCACGGTAGCCAGGTCGGTGTTGGCGCCCCACTGGTTGTTCGTGGCATCGATGGTGTCCTTGACGTTCTCGAGCTCGGCTACCTTCGGAGCTGCGTCGATGGTGAAATCGAAGACGTTCTCGTTGATGTGCACATCGAGCCCGTACGCTCCGCCTCCGAGGTCCTGTAAGTGCAACGCTCGCTCGAACCCGGAGAAAGTGTTGCCCGTGGCAGTGAAAGCATGTAGGTGCGAGGTGGCCCACAAGAAGATCGCCGTCGACCCTGCCGGAGGTGTGCCAGAGACCGTGAACGAGTTGTCCGTGACGGTGGTCTTCGCAGGGCCAGTGACGTATAGGCCGGCGTCGGGAGCAGAGGAAGCGAACGTGCTACCGCTGAGCGTCACGTCTGAGCCGACGTCCCCGAAGATCGAGACGTTACCGCTGATAGTCCCGATCTCCTCGGAGATGGTGACGGTGCCACTCGAGGCACCGTAGGACATCGCGCCAGGCGCGCTTGTGACGTTGCCCGAGATCGTGCCGTTGCCCCCGAGTGTTCCGATGATCGTAGACCCGACCCCACCGACGACCGCGATGTCGTTGCCGGTGATGGTGGACTGCGTATCGGTCGGGGCGCCTTGGCCACACAACATCTGGACCACGTGCCCGGCCGCCTCGTTCGGATCGGCGTAGTCGATGTGGTTGTCCGTGGCGACGCAGCCGCCGCCGACCGCCTGGAACCACATCATTCCCGCGCTGGTGGAGTCCTTCGTGAGGGTGTTGCCCGTGAACGACGCCGTTTCGCCCCCCAGGGCCGTCGCCTGGAAGATGGCCGTGCCTGTCGTGACGAACTCGTTGTCCGCCACCACCATGGCGCCCGGTACGTCGACCAGGATCGTCTGCGCCGAGTCGTCCCCGCTGCTGACCGTGTTCGACCGTACGGTAGCGACACCCAACGTGCCTACCGACATGACCAGGACCGATCCGGTGGCGGCTATCTCGTTGTCGTCCAGCGTAATGGCGCTGGGGAAGGGGGCGAAGACGGTCGGGGTCCGGACGACGACGTCTGCCGTCACGGGGTTGACCGGGTCTTCAGACTCCCAGACTCCGGCACGGATCAGCTCGTTGTTGTGCAGGGTGATGTCGGCCTCTCCCGTGAAGCTGCTGAGGGTCTCCACTAACAGCGCGCGGTCCGAGCGGATCAGCTGGTTGTCGCGGATGACGATCGGAGCGATCTGAGTGTCTATCGTGAGGCTACCGACGACCGAGGCGTCCGCTCTGTCGGCGTCGTGCACCGAGATCGAGCTTCCAGCGATCTCCACCGGCCCGCCCGTAGGCAACGGCGACGAGAAGTAGTTGGCGGCCGCAGCGCCGGTGACGTTGAGGTTGCCGTCGGTGATGGTCACCTCGCTATCGAGGATGCTTAGGCCCGAATCTGCCCCCAGGAGTGATTGCAGGGCGTTGACGTTGGCTCCGTCCAGGGTGAGAGACCCCTGTATCGAGACCAGCTGGGCCAGGCTGACGTCGAGCTCTGAGTCTTTCACCAGCACGTCGCCGCCCGTCAGCAAGTACAGCGTGGAGTCTGGGGCGTCGAGGGTCACGCCGTCCAAGACGATCTCTAGCGTCGTGATGGCGAGCGGTACGGTCCCGAGCGACCCACCGCCGGGTGCTGCCACGATCTTCACCCCGCTGAACGTCGTCCGGGCGGCGTCCGCTGCCGCGGTCTCGATGTTGGGCGCGAGATCGACCTCGCCCCACGCGTCTTGCCAGGCCATAGGGGACGAGGCGTGGCCCGCTACCGCGAGCGGTATCGACGTGCCTTCCCAGGTGCCAGCGAGGAGCGTGAGCAGCGAGACGCTCATGGTCAGGTCGGCCACCTTGGTGTCGGCACCGAAGTCAGAGAGCATGAAGCTGGTCGCGGCAGTAGGCAACGTCAGGGAGGTCTCGTCGATGCCGCGTCCGAACAGGCTCCTGTTGTCCAGGAGGAAGAGGTCGGTCGCAGCGGAGAGGTCGTAGTCCTCGGCGCCGAGCAGCACAGCCGTCCCTGGTTCGGTGCTGTCCAGGAAGTCCTGCAACTCCGTGGCGATCCCAGTGAACTCGACACCGACGAACAGACCTGCCACGGACGAGGTGCCGCCGGCGGTGGTGACCGTGACCTCCTGCCAGGCATCCGCCGCGTCTGCCGGGATCGTGGCCTCGATGCTGGTGTCGGTCCAATCGGTGACGTCGGCCTCGACCCCGCCGATGTGCACGGTGCCAGGGTCTGTGCCGAAACGTGTGCCCGTGACCGCTATGCTCTCGCCTCTCGCAGCTGTCGTGGGCTCGATCGCTGTGGCCTGCGGCGCTACCGGTCCGCTTGGCCCGCTGCTGCAAGCCGCCAGCAGTACTGCCAGGGCCAACGTCGTTACGGTGCGCGATTGGCGCATATCTGTGACCTCCGCTTGCTAGTCGTGCGGAGTGTATGAGTGATGTCGGAGGCGTTCCTATGAGTTTTCAAACTCGGTAGGCGGCGGGCCCTACCTGCCAAGGAGCCTCTCCAGCACGGTCATCGGCACGAGCTCGACCTCGGCTGCGACGCGCTGACGCAGGTCCCGTTCGACCGCTGCGAGCTCTGGTGGCCAGCCGTCCGGTGGCCCTTTGGTGCGGAGGAAGAACACGAGCTCGGCCTGCCTGAACCGAAGCGCCAGGTCTATGACCTCGGCGCCGCCCACCGGGTCTGGCGCCACACGCCTGAACCCCCGCATGAACGACGGCAAGAAGCGCTCGAGCGCGACCTCAGCAGGCACGTCCCGTTGGCCGCGGACGGCGTAGAAGATCGGCATGGCGAGATCGAAGGCGTACGCGCCGTACGCGCAGTCGTCGAAGTCGATGGCCGTCAACCGACCATCGTCGGTGAGCAGGTTCCCGTGGTGCAGATCGGCGTGGATGAGGCCCTGGTCGCGAGCCGCAGACGCTACCGGGTCGGCTGGGCCGGTCTCGGTCTGGGACGCGGACCCCGTCTCTCGAGAGGCTCCGACTTCCACCGCAGGTCCGCTCAGCAGCGGACCAACGGCCGCCGCCAAGCGCGCGGCTGCCGCGTGGAAAGCGGGGAGGTCCTCTGCGACGCTGTCGAGCTCGCGGACGTACGATTGGTCGGCGAGCGTGTGCCTCCTTGGGCCGGGCGCCCGCCATGACCTGGAGTGAGCCTGAAGACGGCCGAGCAGCTCGCCCCAACGTTCGATCAGCTCTGGCGTCCAGTCGGGCGCCCGCGGGGTCGTCCCTGGCACGCGCTCGTAAGCAACGACCACGTGTCCCGTGCCCTCGAGCTCCTCGACCCAGTTCCCGGTCTCGGCGGGCAGGGGCCCTGCCACGGGCACTCCCGCCTCGCGAAGGGCGATGAGCCAGTCCACCTCGGCTTGCACCTGCTCCACGCTCCGGTGTCCCGGCGCCATCACCTTCAGAACGGCCGGCCCAGCTAGCCCGTCGAAAGCGTACACGTCGCTCTCGAAGGCGCCGAGCTCGGTCAGGTCGTCTGGCGTGACGCCGTGCAGAGATGCCGCTGCTCGCAGGTGCGATGGTCCTCTCACCAGCACCTTCTACCAGGGCCGTGGCCGTGATGACACGTGCTCCGCTCACCTGAGCCGGCTACCATCCGCATGACGTGCGGGCGCGGCGGCAGCACAGTGGCGCGCGCCGTGGAGGTGGAGCATGCTCTCGGTCGACACCTACCTGAACTTCCCAGGTAACGCGTTGGAGGCGTTCGAGTTCTACCGCACCGTCTTCGGCGGCGAGTTGGAACAGCACTTCCGGTACGAGGACTTCGGTGGCGACTCAGGCTTCGACCAGGCGGACGCCGGCAGGACCGCGCATGTCTCGTTGAGGCTCACCGAGAGCTTCGTGCTGATGGCCAGCGACGTGCCAAGGCGCGCTGAGGAGAACCTGGTGACGGGCACCAACTCGTACATCAACCTGAACGTGGCGGACGCCGACGAGGCTCACCGCCTCTTCGACGGCCTCTCCCAGGGCGGTCAGGTCGAGAGCCCGCTCGACAAGACCGGCTGGTCCGAGCTCTACGGCAGCTTGACGGACAGGTTCGGGGTCAGATGGATGATCAACTACTGGGTCGGGTGACCCGGACCATCCCAACCCTGTAGGACTCGCGCGAAGGTCTCTGCGCCGACGTTCGCACCCGAAGCTACGGCGACAGTGGGGCCATCCACCGCGACGGCGCCGGAGAGCAGCGCGGCCAGAGTAGCGGCGCCCGCGCCTTCCAGCACCATCCCGTGGTGCCTGAAGGCGTGGCGCATGGCGGAGGCGATGGCCGCCTCGGGAACCAGGACAACGTCGTCGACGAGCTCCTGGACCGCGCGCAGGGTGAAGCGGTTCTCGGTGCCAAGGCCCCCTTGCAGGCTGTCCGCAAGCGTGTCCGCCTCCGGCATCTCGACCTGCCTCCCGGTTCGAAGGCTCGCGTGCATGGCGGCCCCATGTTCCATCGACACGCCGATCACCCGGATCGCGGGGTCGACCGACTTGAGGGCCAACGCGACGCCCGAGATGAGACCGCCCCCGGACAGCGGCACGAGGACCGTGCGGACCTCGGGTAGCTCCTCTACTATCTCGAGACCGAGCGTGCCCTGTCCCGCGATGACGGCCGGATGGTCGAAGGGCGGCACAAGCGTTCCGCCATGGGCTGCCACGTGCTCGCGGGCGGCAGCCTCCGCCTCGTCCTGCGATCCACCGTGGACCACCAGCTCCGCACCGGCTGCTTTCAGGGCGTCGAGCTTCTCCTGTGGCACGCGCGAGGAGACGAAGACGGTGGCTGTGGTTCCGATGGCGCTCGCCACGTGCGCGACGGCACGGCCGTGGTTGCCGGTCGACACCGCGACGACCCCGCGCGCGACCTGGTCCGGCGTCATGGAGAGGAGCGCGTTCGCGGCTCCCCTCACCTTGAACGCCCCTGTTGGCTGGACCGTCTCGTCTGCGATGCGCACCTCGGGCCCGAGCTCGGGAGCGGGTCGCATGAGGACGCGCCGGACGATGCCACGGACGCGGCGTCGGGCGAGCCACACGTCGCGCGGGGTGGCGGGCACGAGGTCTCGTTCGTAGGTCGTGGCCGTCGGCACCCCCTCGCGGACGCCGCTCATCTAAGGGGTATGCCGTCCCGAGGCAGGCGCGCCTCGACGAACCTGACGAGGCTCGACGAGATGAGCGTGACCACCAGGAACAGCCCGCCCACCATCGTGAGCGGCACGAAGTACCTGAACGTGCGGTCTCCGATGATGTTCGCGACGTTGAGCATCTCCATGACCGTCACGGCGGACAGGATGGCGGTGTCCTTGAGCATGGACACGAGGTAGTTACCCAGGGCGGGCACGATGCGTGGGATCGCCTGAGGGATCACGACGTCGCGGTACGTCAGGAGCAACGGCATGTTGAGTGCGATGGCGGCGTTCCACTGGCCCCGCGGCACCGCCTGGATGCCGGCCCGGTAGACCTCGGCCGTGTAGCCGCAGTACTGGAGGCCGAGCGCGATGGCGCCCGTCAGGAACGCCGGGAAGACGATCCCCCAGTCAGGCAGCACGAAGTAGAGGAAGTAGA
>CAZFAQ010000004.1:0-13353 GCA_964517055.1 uncultured bacterium
GGTTCAAATCCTGTCACCCCGACCAGAGAAGCCCGTCCTAGACGGGCTTTCTTTATGCCGACCCGCAAACGTGTATGAAGCTGTCTTAACGAATGCAGGTCGCAGCTGGTATTTCACAGAGCCGACGTGCCCCGAGAAGTTACCGTTCCCACCGTGCGAAAGTCGCTGTTCCTGCTCGCCTTCCTGCTCGCTTGTTGGTCGAGCGCCATGTCCGGTGAGGATTTCCTGAGACTCGTCAAGTCCGGTGACGTGCCAGCCGTCCACCACGCGCTACAGGAGGACGTTCGGTTGGCCTGGTACGCGGACCCGTATGGACAGACCGGTCTGATGTACGCGATCGAGCATGCACCGCACCTGGTCCCCACCCTGCTGCAGGCGGGCGCCGACCCGAACCACGTGACGGACGCGGCCTGGACTCCTCTCGCCTACGCGATCCGGACGCAGAGGCCCGACCTGGTGTCCGTGCTCCTGTGGGCGGGCGCCGACCCGTGGCGCTACGAAGCCGCGACACGGGTGATATGGCGGGTGATGACCGAGCACCCCAACGCTGAGATAAGCACGCTGGTCCAGGACCACCTGGTGAGGCCGCGTGAGCCTCATCCGGGCGCTCTGGGCTGGACGTACGTCAGCGACGTCGCAGAGCGCCGCTGCTTGGCCGCGACGCACGTCGTGCAGGACGCGGACCTGCTCACTCCCCTGCACCCCGACATGGTGTTCACGTACGTGGCTGGCGAGCTCCCCGCCGGTCTGGCCGGTATGGACGGCGTGTCGCGGGTGGCTGCCTCGCTGGGTCGCCAGGCAGTCACGGTCGCCCAGACAGATACGGCCGTCACGGCCTCCTGGCCGTCCGGGTACGCCACGTACACCGCGGCAGCGTTCAAGGGCAGCAGCGTCTACTGTCTGTACGTCCACCAGACGCCGAGTGTCTACGACGTCGTGATCCGGGCGCCGGCGGAACGTCAGCAATGACCATCTGGTCGAGCGCGCGCTAGAGTCCGATGGTGACTCGCAAGCGGGCAATATCGCCCGACCCGGGGGTCCCGCCAGGGCCGCCCGCGCCAGGCGCCACGAGCGGTCTCGACGCGTCCAAGGCGATACTCGTCTGGCAGTTCGACGCCCAACATCTCGTGGCCACCGAGGACCTGCTCCACATGGAGGTGTTCGGTCACGACCCCGAGCACCCTGAGTGGAGCCGCGAACCAGCCCGTCATCACGTCCTGCCTGACGACCTGCCTACCTTCGATGCGGGTCTGCGGGCAGCCGAGAAGTCAGGCACCGTCGACATCGACGTACGCATCGTGCGGCCAAACGGCGAGGTGATGCACGTAGCCACCCGCGGGCAGCTCTTCTTCGGCGAGGATGGCGTTCCTGTGAACGCCATAGGCGCGGCGGTCGATGTCACCGACCTCAGGCTCGAGCAGGCCGCGTCCAGGGCTGCAGCCGAGCGCCGACAGTTGCTCCTCGACCTGAGCGACAGACTGCGCGAGCTCGAGGACGAGCCGGACCTGATCGCTGTCACGACGAGGCTGATCGCCGAGCGCCTCTCTGCCGACCGCTGCTTCATGTACCGGTTCTACGAGAACGAGGACCGCATGACGATAAGTCCCGGGTTCCGCAGCCAGGGCTTGGACCTCCTCGCCGGCGACGTCAGGCGCTCGGACTTCCCGGAGCTGCTCCGGCCACTGGAGGAGGGTCCCTTCATCGTCGAGGACATCGCGACGCAACCTGGCTTCAGCCCGGAGCGCAGAGCCGCCATGATCGGCACGGGCATCTCGTCGTTCGTGGCGGTCCCGCTCGGCAGAGGCTCCATGAGGCCCGTGTGGGGCATCGCGGTCGCGGCCAGCCGGCCGCGCGCCTGGGACCCGGCGGAGGTCGATCTTGTCCACGACGTAGCGCAGCGCTTGTGGCCAGCCGTCGAGCGGGCCCGGGCGATCGGGGCGCTGAGGTCGTCCCGGGCCCAGTTGAAGCAGGCCAACGCCGAGCTGGGTCGGCTCAACCGCGGGCTCGAGCAGCTCGTCGCGGAACGCACAGCTGAGCTCTCGAGCAGCGAGGTCCGCTTCAGGCAGGCGTTCGAGCTCGGCAGCGTGGCGGCGTGCCTGACCGACGAGAGCTGCGAGAGGCTGAGCGAGGTGAACAGGGCGTTCGTGCGCCTCACCGGCATCCCCGTCAGGGAGGCGCTCTCCGTCCGTGTCGCCGACCTCGGGCTGTGGCCAGAGAGGTCGGACCGGGAACGGCTATCGGGAGCGTTCGCGGGTGAGGAGGGCTTCGAGGAGCTGGAGATGAAGCTGCGGGCGAAGGACGGCACGCTCCGCGACGTCGTCGTCTCCGGTGTCAAGGTGACGCAGGACGGAGCTCCGGGTTGGCTGCTCCATCTGCTCGACGTCACCGACCGCAACCGCTCCCAGGAGGAGCTGATGCGGGCGATCCAGGAGGTCATGACCGACACGAACTGGTTCAGCAGGCGCCTGGTCGAGAGGCTGGCGCACGCCCAGGGCTCTCCCGATCTGGGTCCAGGCAACGACCTACTCAGTAGCCGCGAGCGCCAGGTGCTGACGCGCGTGGCACGCGGGCTGACCAACGAGGAGATCGCGGTCGAGCTGAAGATCTCGGCACGTACGGTCCGGAACCACATCGCGAACATCTACGGCAAGATCGACGTTCACTCGCGCGCCGAAGCGGTCGTGTGGGCACGCGAACGCGGCCTGACCGGCTGACCGCGGTGCTTCTCTGGCACGGGGCGGGCGTCAACGGGTGTCCGGCCCGCGACCTCTCGCCAACGGCACGAACGCCAGCACGAACCCGGCTGCCAGCAGTGCGCTGGCCGCCCACAACGCCGAGGTCACTCCGCCGAACAGGTCGCCTGCGACCCCACTGAGTGTCGGGCCTAGGGCCTGGCCGGTAGCGAACGCTGCCGTCGAGAGCCCCATCGCGCGTGCCCACTCGCCTGCCGGCAGACGCTCCCTAAATAGCGTCGTCAGGGCCGTGATCACGCCCAGGAAGCTGACCCCGAACAGGAGGGCCGACGCGTACGGGAGCGCGCTCAGTAGTGGTGCCAGGCTGCTGAGCAACAGGACAAGCATGATCAGGCGTAGCGACCCGGCTCCGCCAAGGCCGTCGATCACCCGGCCCCACACGACGCCGGTGAGGGTCGCGCCCACGCCCAAGACGATCCAGAACGGCGCCAGTGGCACCGTCAAGCCGCTCGTCACGAACGTCATGTACCCGATGTAGCCGGCGCCGTAGAGACCGTAGACGACGAGTGTCGGCGCCAGGCCAGACAGGGCGCCGCCCTCGTCCTGTCGCCGCGGCGCCGGTTCGGTGAGGCCGCGGGCTGCCGCCAGGGCGACGACGGCCATGGCCAGGCAGAGCAGGCCGAGCAACCCCCAGGAAGCCCGCCAGCCGTTCGCCAGAGGCAGGGCGCCGGTGGAGAGGATCAGACCGATGCCCATCCCGCCGAAGTAGAGACCCATGGCGGTCGCCCTGGCACCGCTGGCGAGCAGCAGGGCCGCACCGCCGACGAACACGAAGGCCCCGAGCACGCCTTGCACGAACCGCAGGCCGAGCACGATGGCGTACGGGGGGCCGAGCCACAGCGCGAGGACCGTCAGCACCTGAACGAAGAGGGAGAGGTACACACCGCGCCGGTAGCCGATGGCCGCGAGCACCCGGTGGCTGAGGAGCGCACCGACGAGGTAGCCGCCCGTGTTGGCGCTCCCGACCAGCCCGGCCTGAGACAGCGTCAGACCCAGCTCGGTCTGCATGAGCGGGAGCACCAGACCGTAGCCGAAGCGACCTATGCCGATGGCCGAGCCAGGCGCGAAGCCAAGCAGCACGCCTCTTCTCACCCGGAGATGTTCGCATGAAGGGCCGCTCCCGCGCTCGCACGGGGCCCCGGGGCAAGGGCGGAGCCCGCGACGGCGTAACATGCCCTCCCAGAGGTGGACGTAGAGGCCGGCTACTCGAACGCGGCCGAGGTCTTCGGTTCGTACGCTCCCGAGGACCGTCGGAGCGGACCGGTGTCTCTTGCCGTTGAGAGGCTCAGCGGCGGCGTTCTCTTCGCCGACGTCTCGGGCTTCACCGCGCTGACGGTCAGGCTCGTCGCCTCCATGGGACGGCGCCGGGGCGCCGAAGAGGTGGCGAGGTACCTCAACCAGCTATACGACGCTCTCATCAAGGAGTCCGCTTGCCGTGGCGGCAACGTCATAGGGTTCAGTGGCGACGCGATCCTGTGCTGGTTCCCGGGGGACTCTGGGCGAACCGCTGTCGAAGCCGCTGGGGCCATGCAGCGGGCGATGGCGCCGTTCGGCGCCCTGACGGTGCCGGGCGCGCCGGACGACAAGGTAAGCCTCAGCCTCAAGGTGTCCGTGACGGCCGGGCCCGTGACCCGCGCGGTGGTGGGTGACCCCGACGTCCAGCTGATGGACACGGTGGCCGGCGAGACCGTGGCCAGGATCGAGAGGCTCAACGAGCTCGCCGGGTCCAGCGAGGTGATCGTCGACGAGAACGTTCGTGCCGCGCTGCGCGGGTTCCTGTCGCCGGAGGCCGCGGCGCCGGGGGCCTACCGGGTGCCGCCTTTCGAGGGCCTCTCCGCAGCGACGGCGGACTTCAGGCCGCCTCTCACCTCGACCTCGAGCGACGACGTGTGCCCGTGGGTGCTGCCGTCGGTCAGGCGCCGGCTCGAAGAGGGCGAAGGCGAGTTCCTGACCGAGCTCAGGCCCGTCGCCGCCCTGTTCATGCGTTTCTCCGGCATCGACTACGACGGGGACCGGGAGGCGGCCGGGAAGCTCGATGAGTTCGTGCGCTGGGTCCAGCGCGAGGTCGGCCAGGTGGGTGGCGCTGTCGTCCAGCTGACGATCGGCGAGAAGGGGAACTACCTGTACGCGGTGTTCGGGGCGCCGGCGTCGTTGGGGGACGACGCACACAGGTGCGCCGCGGCAGCCACTCGGCTGCGTCGTGCGGCCGAGCGCTTCGAGTTCGTGTCCGACGTGAAGATCGGCCTCGGCTACGGGACTGCGCGAACGGGCGCATACGGCGGCACGACTCGCCGCACGTACGGCGTGCTCGGGCCCGAGACGAACATGGCAGCGAGGCTCATGGGCCTCGCCCCGGCCGGGACCGCTTACGCCAGTCCCGCGTTCGTCAGGGCATGTCGTGACGGCTTCGAGTTCCGTCACGCGCTGACGGTGCCCGTCAAGGGCGCCCCGCAGCCGGTGGCCGTAAGCGAGCTGGTCGGCGCCGAAGGACGAACGACGCTCGTGACCACCACCACATCGGAGCCCACGCTGCTGATAGGGCGCGACAGCGAGCTGGCGGTGCTCACGGAGTGCATCATGAGCGCCCGCTTCGGGCGCGGCCAGGTCGTACAACTCACCGCCGAGGCAGGCATGGGCAAGACCCACCTGATCGCCGCCGCCCTCGAGGCCGTCGGGACCGGAGACCTCGAGGTCCTCTCAGGTGCCAGCCAGCCGTTCGAGGGAGAGGCGCCTTACCGGGTCTGGTCAACGGTCTTCAACGACCTTCTTCAGCTCGACCGGCGCGCCGCCACGACAGGCAGGGGGGCGGCCGTCGAGGCTGCCGTCGCCAGGCTCAGCCCCCAACTGACCCCAAGGGCCTCGCTCCTCGCTCCCGTCCTCGACGTCGCGATCGACGAGAACGACCTCGTCGCGTCGCTGGGAGCCGAGCTGCGGCCGGCGTCACGCCTCGAGCTGCTGCTCTCGCTGATGCGAGCCCGTGCCGCAGCGTTGGCGGCCCTCGGCCGAACCCTCGTGGTCGTCCTAGAGGACGTCCACGCGGTCGACCCACTGTCTCGTGAGCTGCTGGTGGCGCTGGGACGCATCGTGCCTGACCTGCCGCTCGCGCTGATCACGGCTGGGCGGCCCGCCCCCAGGTCGTCTGGCGAGGGCACGGGCAGCGTGTTCATCAACGGCGCTGCGCAGGTCCTGCTGGGGCCGCTACGGCCGACCGACGCGGAGGAGCTGGTGCGCTCGCGCCTCTCGGAGCGAGGCGCAGACAGGCTGGACGACGACCTCCTGGAACAGGTGTTGGACCGAAGCGACGGCAACCCGCTCTTCCTCACCGCGCTCGCTGAAGAGGTCCTCGAGCACGATGCTGCGGGCCTAGGCGGCGGGACGATCGACCTGCCGCAGACGTTGCAGGCCCTCACGCTCACTCGCCTCGACAGGCTGGGCGAGCAGCAGCAGGCGACGCTGAAGGTCGCGAGCGTGATCGGCCGGCGCTTCCTCGTCGACTGGCTACACGCCTGCCGGCCAGCGCGCACCTTGCCCGAGGTCCACGATGACCTGCAAGCGACGACGCGCGCGACGATCACGACGCTGCTCGAACCTCAACCACTCACGTTCGGCTTCGCCAACGCCATCACGCACGAGGCCGCATACGAGAGCCTGCCCCATCACCTCAAGACGGAGCTGCACGGTCGGCTCGCCCATCACCTCGAGGCCGCCGTGGCCAGCGAGGAGGACCCTCACCTAGACGAGCTCGCCTTCCACTACGACCGGTCGTCTGAACTCTCCAAGAGGCGCGAGTACCTGTGGCGGGCGGGCATCGCCGCGAAATCCAACTACGCCAACGAGGCCGCCTCCGCCTACCTGTCGAAGCTCCTTGACATCGTGGACGGACCCGCGGCGATAGAGCCGCTGCTCGCCATCGGCGAGGTCGAGGCTTTCAGCGGTGACCACGACACCGCCGAGGCCCGCCTCTCCCAGGCGCTCGACGCCGCGCAGGTCGCGAAAGACGAGCTGGCTGAGGCCAAAGCCAGACGGCTGCTAGGTGAGCTGCGCGAGCGTCAGGGCGACCACACAGCTGCGCGCAGCCTCCTCGAGGCGGCGGTCAGGTCCCTCCGCCACCTCGGCCGGCAGGACGAGCTGGTCAAGGCCCTGCTGGCGCTCGGAGGCAACGTGCTCTGGCACCTGGGTGCCTACCCAGACGCGACGGCGATGCTGAAGGAGGCGCTGTCGGTCGCTACCGACTCGTCCGACGCCTCGGCCAAGGCCCGCGCGCTGCACGGGCTCGCCAACGTGGCGCTGTACAGAGGCAAGGCAGACGAAGCGGAGCAGCTCTTCAGGCAGAGCCTAGGCGTCAGGCGTGACGCAGGCGACGAGCTCGGGGTCGCCAACGCCCTCAACAACATGGCCGTCATCGCCGCCAACGCGGATCGCAACGGGGAGGCAGAGGACCTCCTGCGCGACAGCCTGGCGATCCGCCGGCGCCTCGGCGACGTGGCCGGAACCGCGATGGCCCTCAACAACCTCGGCTACATGGCCGCCGAGAGGGGCGACGCTGACCAGGCGAAGAGGCTGTACGAGCAGAGCCTCGCCTCACGGACCGACCTCGGCGACCGGTTGGGCATGGCCGTCTCCCTGAACAACCTAGGAGACCTCGCTCGAACGGCGGGCGAGGCGTCTCAGGCACGAACGCTCTACACGAGGAGCCTAGACCTCGCGCACGCCATCGACAACCGGCGCGAGGCGGCGACGGCGCTGGTCGGCCTTGCCGCGGCGGCAAGCGACCCCGCCGAGGCCATCACCATGTGCGCGTGCGCCGAGGCGCTGCTCGACTCCATCGGCGCCGCTCCGGACACCGACGTGAAGCGCACCCTCGACGAGGTGAGGGCGAGGGCCACGCACGAACTGGGACATGAGGCAGCCGAGGGTGCGGGTGCGCTGGCCGACGGGCTCAGCTTCGGTGGCATCGTCGCCCTGGCGCTGCGGCACGGCTCCATACACGACCCGTCGCCGGTCCCGCCGTGAGCGCTGCGGCCGCGCCATCTCTTCTGCTCCCTATCATCCTCAGCGGATGTCGCCGCGCCACTCCAAGCTACGTAGGGTCGTCAGTGGCCTGCTCGTCGGGCTAGCCACCGTGCTCGTCGTCACCGCTTGTGGGTTGGCCGAGGAACCGTCCCCCGACACGCTGCGTGAAGCGCTGGAGCAGGGCATCGAGCTCGCCGACCCCACACGGTCTCCGGAGCCGACGACGCCGAACGAGGAGCCCGCGCCGCGTACTCCGGGGGACATGCCTGGCGTGCCGCTGATGCCGACCATCGAGGCCTGACGGCCCGCCCTAGGCTCCGGTCACCGGGCGGCGTGCGTTATTAGATACTGAACGACAAGGTGAGCAGGAGGGGCCGCGCACGCCGGCAGAGCATGCGGGGGTCGATAGTCGGTCGCACCGGGGCCGTGGCTAGCGACGTGACCGCTGGCCTCGTCGTGGCCGCCGTGATGATCACGATCTCCGTCTCGGTCGGGACGCTCCTCACCAGCGTGGCCGGGTCGGAGTTCGCAGCTCGCGGCATCGGCATCGCGGTCACCAGTTCTCTCGTCGCGGTGATCGCCGTCGCGGTGAGGGGAGCGGCACGCGGCTCGATGCCCACCACCCAGGACGCGCCGCCAGCCGTGCTCGCCGGAACGGCGATCGGCCTCGTCGCCGACATCGGCACCGGAGGCGAGGCGGCGTTCGCCACGATCATGGCGCTGTCCGCTCTGACGACGGTGGCCACGGGCCTCGTCTTCATGGCCGTCGGCTGGCTCAGGCTCGGGCGCCTCGTTAGGTTCCTTCCCTACCCGGTCATGGGCGGGTTCCTCGCGGGCACGGGCTGGCTACTACTCATCGGTGGTCTCACGGTCATGTCGGGCGGCCACGTCGACGTGGCTCACCTCGGAGACGCGGTGGACGCCAGCTGGCTCTACACCGTGCTCCCGGGCCTGGCCTTCGCCGTCGCCCTCCTGATGGCGAGCCGCAAGCTCACGCACCCCGCGGCCAGCCCGCTGCTGACCGTCGGTGGCTTCCTGGCGTTCTACCTCGTGCTGCTGGTCTCCGGCGGCAGCTTGGCTGCTTGGCGGGCCGAGGGTCTGCTGATCGAGGGGGCGGCCGGTAGCGACCTGCTCTTCGGCCTTCGCCCTAGCGACCTCGCGAACGTCAACTGGCCGGCCCTGGCCGCCCAGCTCCCGGTGGCGGCCACAGTCCCCGTAGTCGCGCTGGTCGCGACGCTCCTCAACGTCACGGCCTCGGAGCTCGAGGTGAGCCAACGGGTAGACCTCGACCGCGAGCTGCGCGCAGCGGGCCTCGGCAACCTCGTCTCCGGTGCCCTGGGCGGCATGGTCGTCTACCACTCCGTCTCCCTGGCTGCCCTAGGGCGACGCCTAGGCACGGGCTCGCGTCGGATCGTCGTGGTCGTGGCCGCGGCGCTTGTCCTGACGCTCGGCTTCGGCGGAGGTGCCGTGGAGTTCCTGCCACGTCCCGTCGTCGGCGGCGTGGTGGCCTTCCTCGGCCTCGAGTTCCTCTACGAGTGGTTGTGGGTCCTCAGGCGCCGCCTCGGCGCGGTGGAGTACGGCATCGTCGTCGTCATCCTCCTCGTCGTAGTGACGTCAGGCTTCCTCCAAGGCGTCGGCGTGGGTCTCGTGCTGACCGTCATGCTCTTCGTCGTCAGCTACGGGCGCATCGACCCGGTTCGCTACGCGGTGACGGGCGCCGAGCTGAGAAGCCGCGTACGGCGCACTCAGGAGGAGGACGCTGTCCTGGCCGCCGCCGGCGGCGGGGTGCAGGTGTTGCAGCTCCAGGGCTACCTCTTCTTCGGCACCACGGTGAGGGTGGCGGAGCGGGTGGAGGCGAGCCTGGCGCCGGGCGGCGTGCGCGCGCTCGTCCTCGACCTGAGCCGCGTCACGGGTCTCGACGCCAGCGGGGCCAGCGCGCTTCAGACCCTGGCCAAACGAGCGTCCGCCGCCGGTGCGAAGGTCACTCTGGCCGGCGTACCTCCCGGTCTCACACGGAAGCTACGTGCCGGCGGCGTCATCGGGGAAGGCGAGGACCAGGCCCAGGTCCAGCCGTCAGTCGACGAGGCCCTCGAGGCGCAGGAGGTGCTGTCGCTTGAGGACGCGGGTGTCGGGCCAGCCCCCACCGGCAAGACGTCACTGTCTGACCTGCTGCGCGGCACCGGCGTGAGCAGCGCCAGCCTGGCCGAGCACCTCAAGAGGCGCGACCTGGCGGCGGGAGCTGTCCTGATCGCGGAGGGCTCCGAGTCGGACGCGTTGTTCCTCGTCTCATCCGGACGTCTGACCGCCGAGCGCGTGCGCCCGGGCCTGCCCCCAGAGCGCTTCGAGACGATGGGGCCCGGCGGTGTCGTCGGCGAGGTCGGGCTGGCGACAGGCAGGCCTCGCGCAGCCACGGTGCGTGCAGACACCGACGCCGTCGTCTACGAGCTGAGGCGGTCCTCACTCGAACACCTCACGGCCGAAGACCCTGCAACCGCGGCTGCCCTGTATGCCTGGCTTGCGCGGCTCATGTCGGGCCGCATCGCCCACCTCATGACGACCGTGGACGCTCTCAGGCGTTAGACACGGGGCGAGCCCGCTCAGCTCCTCAGGAACGTCAACGTAGCCGCCTCGTGGAGCCTGAGCTCGCGCCTTCTAGCCTGACGCGCCTCGGTCGGCTAGTCGCCGGCCGCCACCTCGTAGTCCGGCGACTGGTGGCGGAAGTAAGTCGAGTAGAGCTCCGCGTAGTGGCCGCCCAGCGCGATCAGCTCGCCATGCGTCCCCTGCTCGATGACCTCGCCGTCCCTGAGCACGAGGATGCGGTCGGCGCCCTTTATCGTCGAGAGCCTGTGCGCGATGACGATGGACGTCCGGCCGGCGAGCACGACCTCCAGACCCTCCTGGATCTGGGCCTCGGTCAGCGGGTCGACGCTGGCGGTCGCCTCGTCGAGGATCACGATGCTGGGGTCCTGTAGGAGCACCCTGGCCATGGCGATGAGCTGCCTCTGGCCCATCGAGACGCCGCGACCACCCTCACCGACGTCGGTGTCGAGGCCGTTCTGCAACGCGCCCAACCAGTCCCCGCCGCCGATGCGGCCCGCCACGGCGACGACCTCCTCGTCGCTGGCGCCGGGGTTGCCGTACCTGATGTTGTCGCGAACGGTGCCTGAGAACAGGAACGGCACCTGCTGGACGATGCCGAGGTGCTCGCGGTACGCCGCGAGGTCGAGGCCGCGCAGGTCGGACCCATCGATCAGGATCCGGCCCCCCTGGAACTCGTAGAACCTCGCGATGAGCTTGCCTATCGACGACTTCCCGGCCCCGGTGTGGCCGACCAGCGCGACGGTCTCACCCGCTTCGATCGTCAGGTCGAAGCCCGTCAGCACGTCCTCCTGCTCGGTGTAGCGGAAGTCGACGTCCTCGAACTCGATGCGTCCGGCCAGGCGCTCGGGAGCGAGCGAACCCGTCTGGTGCACGCGTGGCTCGGCGTCGATGAGGGCGAAGACCCGCTCGCTCGCCGACAGCCCGAGCTGGAACTGGCTCCAGAACGAGGCGATGCTGGTGAGCGGGAACCACACCAGCGCCAACGCCTCGACGAAGAGGAACCACTGACCTGGCGTGATCGCGCCGCCGAGGAGACGCGTGCCACCGAAGTAGACGATCAGCGCGGTGCCGATGCCCGACACCAGGCCGAGGACCGGGAAGATCGCGGAGAACGTCAGGCCCTGCAGGAGGTTGAGCCGGTACGACTGGTCGTTGACGTCCTTGAAGCGCGCGTACACGGCGTGCTCCTGCCTGAAGGCCTTGGCGACGGCGATGCCCGTCAGCGACTCCTGCACGTTGGCGTTGACGTCGGCGAGCACGCGGCGCGCCTGCCTGGTGACCCGCCGAGCTATGCGGCGGAACGCCAGCGCCACCGCCACGACGACCGGCGCGATGGCCACGGCCAGGAGCGCCAACCGGGCGTCGACGTAGACGAGCACCCCGAAGAGGATGGCCACCTGCAGGAGCTGGCTCACCAGGTTCAGGGAGAGCGTCACGACCTGCGAGAAGTCCTGGGTGTCCGAGGTCACGCGGCTGACGACTCGGCCTGTCGAGAACTCGTCGTAGAACGACATGTCCCTGGCCATGACGGCGTCGAACGCGTCCTTCCTCAGCCGCAGGACGACGTCCCCGACGGACCTGGCAGACAGCCACTGACGGACGAAGTTGAACCCCCAGGAGAGCGCCGCAGCGGCCACGAACGCCGCGACGAGCGGAGCGGCCCTTCGCCATGTGCCAGAGGCGCCTACCTCCTCGGCTCCGACCCTGTCTATCGCGATCGAGACGATGATCGGCAGCATGGCGTCAAGCGCCGCGACGAGGAACACGGCCGCTCCGGCCGTCAGCATCGCGCCCGCGTACGGCTTGAAGTACGAGACGATGCGGCTCAGTAGCTGGCCGTCCGAGTACTCGCGGTCGTAGGCCTCGGCTGCGAGGCCGTCCATGATGAAGCCCATCAGTCGAACCTCGCGAAGATCCGGCGGTAGAGGTGGTCGCGCGACAGCAGGTCGTCGTGCGTGCCGCTGTCTAGGAGCTCGCCGCCATGGACCATCAGCACGAGGTCGGCCTTCCTGATCTGCGACAGCCGGTGCGTGATCATCAGCGTGGTCCGGCCCTCGAGGACCTTGTTGATGGCCTTCTGGATCTCGTCCTCCGTGGCGCTGTCGATCGCGGAGGTCGAGTCATCGAGGACGAGGATGCTTGGGTCGGTCAGGAGGGCCCGCGCGATGGCGAGCCGCTGCCTCTGACCGCCCGAGAGTGTCACACCACGCTCGCCTATCACGGTCTCGTAGCCGTCGGCGAAGCCGGTGATGAACCCGTGGGCCTGCGCGGCCCTGGCGGCCTCGACGACGTTGTCCCTTGTCGCGACCTCCCCGAGGCCGAACCCGATGTTCTCGGCGACGCTGCGCGAGAAGAGGAAGACGTCCTGCTCGATGACGGACACCTGGGAGCGCAGAGCGGCCAGGTTCCAGTCCCTCACGTCTACGCCGTCGATGAGGATGCTGCCAGATGTGACGTCGTAGATGCGGTTGACGAGCTTGGTGATCGTGCTCTTGCCTGAGCCGGTCTGGCCGACGATCGCGACCGTCTGTCCGGGCTCGACCCGGAAGCTCACGCCGCGTAGCGCCTCTCGTCCATGCGAGCTGCCCTCGTAGGCGAAGGTGACGTCGCGGAACTCGATGGCGCCCCTCGCACGAGCCGCGTACCCGGACTCGTTCACCTCCATGTCGACCTCGCTGTTGATCAGCTCGAGGATGCGCCGCGCGCCAGCCAGCCCCATCTGTACGAGCGAGAACGTGAAGATCGAGATGAACGCCGGGAAGCGAAGTGCGGCGAACAGGCCCATGTACGCGACGAGGTCGCCAGTCGAGATCTCACCGAGCGAGAGAAGGCTGACGCCGTGCGCGAAACCGCCCGCCACCGCCATGCCGACCAAGAGCAGCGGCAGGTAGCGGGCCTGCACCAGGCCCTGCCTGACGAACAGGTCCCTGACGGCGCGCGCGTCGCGCTCGAACTTGAGCTTCTCCTGCGCCTCCTGCACGGTCGA
>CAZFAQ010000004.1:13453-80157 GCA_964517055.1 uncultured bacterium
CGGCGCGCGCGTCGCGCTCGAACTTGAGCTTCTCCTGCGCCTCCTGCACGGTCGATTTGACGACCTCGATCCCCGTGATCGTCTCGTTGAGACCGGCGTTGAGCATGCCGAAGCGCCGTCGCAGCTCGCCAACGACGGGGTTGAGCTGCCGCATGTAGCCCCTGAGGGCGAACACGAACGCGACGATGAAGAGCATCGGGGAGAGCAGCAGCCGCACGTCGATGGTGGCCATGAACACGAGCGGCACGACGAGGCTGATCGCCGACTCGGTGATCAGCGAGACGCCCGGGTTCATCATCGGGTTGAGCTGCCTGACGTCGTTGGCGGCCCGCGCCATGAGGTCGCCGACGCGCTGCCTGTTGTGGAAGGTCTGGCTCTTGCCGAGCAGGCTCTGGTACAGCTCGTCGCGGGCGTCGCGCTCCAGCCGTTGGCCGAGGGCCTCGACCGAGAAGCTCTGGGCGATGTCCATGATCGAGCGCACGACGACGACGATCAGGATCGTGAGCCCGATCCGGAGGAGGGCAGCGCTGCCCTCGCCTCCCAGGACGGCGTCGAAAGCCCTACCCGTGAGGCGCGGGACGAGCGAGAACAGCACGTTCCCTGCCAGGGCGCAGACGATGAACGAGCCCAGCAGCGGCCAGTAGCGCAGCAGGTGCGACACGATCCAGCGCAGCGGCGTGCGCCTGTCGTACCTGTGAGCACCGGCGACCGCGAACTCGCCTGGTCCAGACCTATCGAACGTCGAGCCGACGACCGTCACACCACGCCTCCAGCCGCGCAAGCGTACAACCCTCACGCCCGCGCGGTGACCCGGGCCCATCGCCAAGCCCTTGACATTTCTAAATCAATTTGATGAACTAATGGCACCAACCAAGTGGGCAGGACCGTTCGGCCGCAGCTACAGGCCGTGACGACGACGGAGGCCACAGTGCTCAGGGGCACCAACCTCGAACACGCGCGGGTACACAACCTGCGGACCGTCCTCGAGACGGTCAGGCTGCACGGCCCCCTCGCGCGCTCCGACGTCGCCAGGCGTTCCGGGCTGACGCCCCAGACCGTCAGCAACCTCGTCTCGGAGCTGATCCGCCAAGGACTCGTCAGGGAGGGCGGCCAACGCCAAGCAGCCCGCGGGCGCTCCCCTACCCTGCTGTCGGTCGAGCCCAGCGGGGCCATGAGCATCGGCCTAGACCTGGACCGCGGCCATCTCACTGGCCTGCTCGTCGACCTGGCAGGCAACGTGCGCGCCCGCACCCACCTGGAGCGAGCCTTCCCAAGCCCCGACGAGGCGCTCGACCTAGTTGCCATGACCGTGTCCCAGCTCTCCCAGGGCGTCGACGAGCGCCGCCTGTGGGGCGTTGGCGTCGGGTTCCCTGGTCCTCTGCACATCACGGACGGCGTCGTCGACAACGTGATCAACCCGGAGGGCTTCCCTGGCTGGGAGAACGTCTCGGTCCACGCCAAGCTCTCACGTCGGCTGAACGCGCCCGTCTTCCTAGAGAACAACGCCACCGCGGCGGCCCTGGGCGAGAGCTACTTCGGCGTCGGAGCCGACCTCTCGAGCTACTTCTACTGCTTCCTGGGCGTTGGCTTGGGTGGCGCCATCGTCGCGGGCGGCCGCGCGCACCGCGGCTGGCAGGGCAACGCCGGCGAGGTCGGCTACCTGCCTACGGACGCGCAGGGCGCTAGGGAACACCTCGGTAGGCGCTTCGACATGTTCCGTCTGTACACACTTCTGGAGTCGCAGGGCCTGAGGGCCTCGACTTACGCCGACCTCTCCCGGTTGCTGGCCGACGGTGAGCCTGTGTTGGACGGCTGGCTCGACGCCGCCGCCGACGGGCTGGCCCCCGCCCTGGTGGCCGCTGAGTACCTCCTGGACCCCGAGGCGATCGTCTTCGGCGGCGCCTGGGAGCCTCCCCTCGTCGAGGCGCTGCGCGCCCGGCTCGAGACTCGTCTGCCGCGCCTCCGCTCGGCGCTCATGCCTTCGGGTACCAGGCTGCTGACCGCAGCGCTCGGCGCTGACGCCGTGGCCAGGGGAGTCGCGACGTTGCCGCTCCAGGCGCTGCTCGCCCCCTTCCCGACCTCCACTGACGAACGCCCAGGACCCAGGCCACACCCCTACGAACACCCGCTGGTGGCGGTCAGATGACCGCCGGGAAGGACGTGTGAGATGGTCAGGAGAGCAGTTCTAACGGCGCTGGCGATGCTGGCAGGGGTAGCCCTGGCTCAGCCGGTGACCATCACCTGGCTCGTCGGCCTCGGGGCCGGCGCGCAACCGGAGCAGGCGGCGGCGCAAGATGCCATCGTCGCTCAGTTCAACGCGGAGCACGACGACATCGAGCTCGAGATCGTCTACGTGACGAACGAGGTCTCGGTGACCACGCTGTCGACCCTGATCGCAACGGGCGAGGCGCCAGACATAGTCGGCCCCGTCGGCGGGGCCGGCTCGGCCGCTTTCGCTGGCAACTTCCTCGACCTCCAACCGCTCGTCGAGTCGACCGGCTACGACCTCAGCCAGTTCCCGGCCGCGGCGGTCGACAACCAGCGCGCCGCCGAAGGGCTTATCGGCCTGCCGTTCGCCAGCTTCCCGGCCTTCCTCTACTACCGGCCGGCGCTGTTCGACGAGGCCGGGCTCGAGTACCCGCCGGCGAACATCGGCGACCCGTACGTCCTGGACGGCCAAGAGGTCGAGTGGAACATCGACACGATGACCGAGGTCGCCAAGATCCTCACCGTCGACGTCAACGGCAACGACGCCACGATGCCGGAGTTCGACGGCGACAACACCGTCCAGTGGGGCTTCGTGAACCAGTGGGCTGGCGCAGGCGCCGCCCGGCAGAACGTGACCCTCTTCGGCCCCGGGCTGCTCGTCGACGACGAAGGCAACGCCCAGATGCCGGACAACTGGCGCGAGGGCTGGAACTGGTACTACGACGCTATCTGGACGAACCAGATCATGCCGACCGCGGCCGAGGACGGCTCCGACCTCCTGGCTGCCGGCAACCCGTTCGAGTCGGGCAACGTCGCCATGGCGCAGTCGCACCTCTGGTACACGTGCTGTCTCTCGGGCTCCGAGTGGGACGCCGCCGCATTGCCCAGCTACGAAGGCACCGTGACGGCCAGGCTGCACGCCGACACGTTCCGCATCATGAAGCAGACCGAGCACCCTGAAGAGGCGTTCGTGGTCCTGCAGTACCTCACGGGGCCGGCTTCGATGGACCTGCTCGCCGTCTACGGTGGCATGCCTACGCGCCCCGGCGACCAGGCCGCGTTCTTCGCGGCGCTCGACGAGAAGTACTCGCAGGGTGTCAACTGGGACGTCGCCAGGGCTCACGTCGCGTTCGCCGACGTGCCCAGTCACGAGACCCCGATGCCCAACCACAACCGGGCGAACGACCGCCTCGACCAGTTCAAGTCGCTCCTCGACAGCCAACCCGGGCTCGATGTGGACGCCGAGATCGATCGGCTCATCGCCGACCTCCAGGTGCTCTTCGACGAGGCCGAGTAGCTTCTAGCTGATAGGTGCTGTGGCCGGCCGCCTTAGAAGCAGGGCGGCCGGCCCAACGCCAAGGGAGGAGTAGGCGTGAGCGCTCTGACCACGCGCACCAGAAGCACGCCCTCGCCGCTCAAGCGCGAGCAACACGTCTGGGGCTGGATCTTCCTGTCGCCATGGGTGATCGGCTTCCTGGCGTTCACGATCCTGCCGATCCTGGCCTCGCTCGTCTTCTCGTTCACGAACTTCAAGCTCACCGACCCAGGGGCGGTCGCCTTCGTCGGCATCGACAACTACCGGAAGCTGTTCATCGATCCGCTCGTCGCGGTGTCGCTAGGCGTCACCTTCAAGTTCGCCGCCATCGCCCTGCCGATCGGGATCGTCCTACCGGTGGCGCTGGCAGCGCTCCTGAACAGCCCGTGGCTCGTCGGCAAGCCGCTCTTCCGGACCCTCTTCTACATGCCATACGTGGTGCCGATAGTGTCGGCCATCTTCATCTGGCAGGGCGTCCTCAACGCCCAGACCGGCTGGCTCAACCGTATCTTGCGACTCATCGGGCTGAACGGCCCGAACTGGCTGGACGACGTCAACTGGATCTACCCCGCGCTCGTGATCATCGGGCTGTGGGGCATAGGCAACGCCTTCCTGATCACGTTGGCAAGCATGCAGGCCGTTCCGTCCGCCTACTACGAGGCCGCCCGCGTCGACGGCGCGAGCCCTTGGGCCCGCTTCCGCCACATCACGCTGCCCATGATCTCGCCTGTCATCTTCTACAACCTCGTGCTCTCGATCATCGGCCTCATGCGCTACTTCGAGGTCCCGTTCATCCTCTCGAACGGGACTGGTAGACCAGGCGACTCGACGATGTTCTTCAACATCCACTTCTACAAGACGAGCTTCGTGTTCTTCGACATGGGTTACGGCTCCGCGCTGGCCTGGCTGCTGTTCGTGATAACCATGGCGATGACGGGCCTGCTCTTCTACAGCGCCCGCTACTGGGTCTTCTACGCGTCCGGGGACCGCGACTGATGGCCGTCACCGGCGGTCGCACCGCTTCCTATCCGACGATCGGGGGGTCGTACGAGAACACGGCTCCGCGCTACCGTGCCGGTCTGAAGCGCATGGCCGCCTACGGCACGGTCACGCTGTTCGCGTCGATGATCCTGCTGGCCTTCCTCATGCCGTTCGCTTACATGCTCGTCACGTCGTTCAAGGACCGCGACCAGATCGTCGCCAGCGCGCAGGGCCCGATACTGCCTGTAGACCCGGTGACGGTGGAGGTCGGAGGCGAATCCCTCGACGTCTACAGGGTCCCGTTCGAGGACGGCGAGCGCCGCCTGGCGCTGCTTCAACCGGGAAGGCGGGAGAGCGTCTTCGTCGATCCTGACGACCCAGCGGCGACGGAGATCGTGTGGGAGGGCTCGTGGCGGACGCTCGACCCGGTCTACGAGTGGGCGCCGCGAACGGGCAACTTCGCCGAGGTCTGGCGCGGGATCAAGTTCCCCCGGCTGCTGTTCAACACGGCCTTCATCGCGTTCACCGGGATGCTGGGCACGCTCGTCTCCTGCGTGATGGTGGCGTACGCGTTCGCGCGGTTCCCGCTGCCTTTCAAGGGCGTGCTGTTCATGGTGCTCATAGCCACGATCATCCTGCCGAAGCAGGTCCTTCTGGTGCCGACCTACGCGTTCTTCGACTTCATCGGCTGGACAGGCACTTGGCTGCCGTTGATAGTCCCCCACTTCTTCGCCAACGCCTTCAACGTCTTCCTGCTCAGGCAGTACTTCATGCAGCTCCCACGAGAGCTCGACGAGGCCGCCATGATCGACGGGGCGGGGCCGCTGAGGGTCCTTACCTCGATAATCGTGCCGCAGTCGTACCCGGTGATAATCGCCGTGGCGCTGTTCCATATCGTGTTCGCCTGGAACGACTACTTCGAGCCGCTGCTCTACACGCTCGGCAAGCCCGACCTGCAACCGATCTCGGTCGGCATCCAGCAGTTCAACTTCATCTACTCGCAGCAACCACACCTGATCCAGGCGACGGCGCTCCTCGGCATGGTCCTCCCGGTGTTGCTGTTCTTCTTCTCGCAGCGCTTCTTCATGCGCGGCATCGTCATCACGGGCGTCGAGAAGTGAGGCAGGTGGTCTCGGGTCCGCCGGGTGAGGCAGCCACCCCCGGTGCGGCCGACGACCGTACCGAAGGCGCCGCGCCGTTCCGCCTAGGCGTCAACTACTGGCCGCGGCGCAAGGCCATGGGCTGGTGGCGCGACTTCGACGCCGCCGAGGTCGAGGACGAGTTCGGGATCATCGCATCGCTTGGGCTCGACCTGGTCCGCGTGTTCCTGTTGTGGGACGACTGGCAGGCGCGCCCAGACGCCGTCGCGAGCCAGCGGCTGAGGGAACTGGAACGGGTGTGCGACCTCGCCGCCACGTTCGGGCTCGGCCTCGACGTCACCTTCTTCACAGGGCACATGAGCGGTCCCAGCTGGGCCCCAGCCTGGTCGCTGGTGGAGCCCGGGGCCGGAGCGCTCACGGGCGGTGGCCCGCCTGCCCAGGTGGTCAGCGGCGGCCGCCCCGTGGACATGGGCTACCTCGACCCGTACGACGACCCCGTCATGCTGGCGGCCGAGGAGCTGCTCCTGGCGGAGGTCGTCTCGCACCTGCGGGACCACCCAGCGGTCGAGCTCTGGAACCTCGGCAACGAGCCCGACCTGTTCGCGTGGCCGGCCCGCTCCGGCGCGGGCCCTCGGTGGGTCAGAGACATGGCTGCGCACGTGAAGCGCCTCGACCCGACGCGGCCCGTGACCGTCGGCCTCCACGCCGCCAGCCTGCTCGTGGACAACGGCCTGAGGGTTGACGAGGTGTTCACCCACACGGACCTGGCGGTCATGCACGCCTACCCGATGTACCTGCCGCTTGCCAAGGGGCCGCTCGACCCCGACCTCATGCCGTACGCGTGCGCACTGACGGCCGCCCTGTCAGGCAAGCCGGTGCTGGCCGAAGAGTGGGGCGGCTGCACAGCGCCGCCGGGCGAGGACTCTCAGACCTGGCGCTGGACGAGCTACGGGAAGCCACGCGAGCAGTTCATGGCGTCCGAGGAGGCGCTGGCCGAGCACGTGGCAGAGGTCCTACCGCGGCTCGTCGACGTCGGCGCCACCGGGGCCCTGCTGTGGTGCTTCGCCGACTACCACGAGAGCCTTCACGGCTCCCCTCCGCTCGTCGAGTCGAAGCATGAGCGCCACTTCGGGCTCGCGCGGCCGGACGGGTCGCTGAAGCCGCATGCCGAGGCGTTGAAGGCGTTCGCAGCGACCCGGCCGATGGTCCGGTCCGTGACATGGGAACACCTGCTCGACGTTACGGCCGACGACTACTACGCAGCGGCCAGTGAAAACGCGGCACGCCTGTACGAGCGGTACCTGGAGCGCCGTGCGGTGGTTTGAGCGGGTCACCCTCCACTTCCTAGCGCTGAGTGCGGTGTGCGGCGCAGCAGCGCAGGACGGCATCCGGGTCGACCCTACCCAGGTCGTTGGCAACGTTAGCCCGTACGTCTACGGGGTCAACTACGGCACCTTGGGCGCGCTGCCCGTCCACCTCTTCGACGAGGCGGCAGCGGCCGGCATCACGTTCGTCCGCTTCCCTGGCGGCGCGGTGGCGGACCAGCGTGACCTGCGGCCCTTCGACATCGACATGCTCATGACGATCTGCAAGCTGCTGGGCGCAGAGCCGAGCATCCAGGTCAGGCTCAGGGACGGCAGCCCAGAGGCCGCGGCCGAGCTCGTCAGGTACGTCAACGTCGAGAAGGGCTACGACGTCAGGCACTGGTACATAGGCAACGAGCCGTCGCTCTACGACGACTACGACGTGGCCACGCTCAACCGCGAGTGGCGAGCCTTCGCGGAGGCGATGCTGAGGGTGGATCCCGACCTGGTGCTGATCGGCCCGGAGCCTCACCAATGGACCGGGCTGGGCCCAAGCACGCTCCTGGACAGGGACGGGGTCGAGTGGGTCGAGGGGTTCCTACGAGCCAACGGTGACCTCGTCGACGTGGTCGCCGTGCACCGGTACCCCTTCCCGACCACCACAGGAGACCCCAACACGACCGTGGCAGACCTGCGCGACAACGCTGCCGAGTGGACGCACCTCGTCTCACGGTTGCGTGAGCTCTCCAGCCGGGTCACCGGACGTGACGACCTGCTCTTCGCCGTCACCGAGGCCAACTCGCACTGGAGCCGCACAGCGTACGGCGAGGCAACGAACGACTCTCGCATGAACGCGGTCTGGTGGGCCGACGTCCTCGGCAAGCTCATCTCTGACGGTGCCTACCTCGTCGGCTACTTCGATCTCCAGAGCTCCGACGCGCGCGGCTCCTGGGGGCTGTTCTCCAACAACGCGCCCCGGCCCAGCTACTACACGTACTTGCTATACGGTCGGTTCGGTACCCAGCTCGTGACCGCCACGTCGGACGTCCCTCACGTATCGAGCTACGCGGCGCTTCGAGAAGACGGAGTACTGACCGTGATCGTGACCAACCTCGGGGACGAGGCCCTGACGGCGCCGTTCACGCTGGCCGCAGACGGTTACCAGCCGACTGCAGCCATGCTGCTCGACGACGACCACGACGCCGAGAGCGTCGAGGCGCCGCTGGGACCAGGCGGCTCGCTGGCTCTGCCCCCTCGCTCGGCGACGCTGCTCGAGCTCTCACCGGTAACCGAGGAGGAATGAGCTTGAGCCTGAGAGACGAGTTCGTCTGGGGCGTCGGCAGCTCCGCCTACCAGGTGGAGGGCGCCGTCGACGTAGACGGCAGGTCGGCCTCGATATGGGACACGTTCTGCGACGAGCCGGGGGCGATCGACGACGGCTCGAGCGGTGAGGTCGCATGCGACAGCTACCACCGCTGGGAGGAGGACCTCGACCAGGTCGCGGCGCTGGGCCTGGACGCCTACCGGTTCTCCGTAGCGTGGCCACGCGTCGTGCCTGGCGGGCGCGGGCAGGTCAACCATAGGGGTCTCGACTACTACGACCGGCTCGTCGACGGCCTGCTGGCGCGCGGCCTGCTGGCATACGCGACGCTCTACCACTGGGACCTGCCGCAGGTCCTGCAGGACGAGGGCGGCTGGACGAACAGGGAGACGGCCTTCGCGTTCGCCGACTACGCTCAGGCGGTCGCGGCCCGCTTGGGCGACCGCGTCGAGGCGTACGCGACGCTCAACGAGCCCTGGTGTAGCGCCTTCCTGGCGCACGGCTCGGGTGAGCATGCCCCTGGCGAGCGCGACCCAGCCAGGGTCCAGGCTGCCATCCACCACCTCCTGCTAGGCCACGGCCTAGCCGTGCCCCGCGTGCGCTCCGAGGCGCCCGCCAGCGCGGTCGGCGTGGTCCTCAACTTCACGCCCGCGTACCCGGCTGACCCGCGAGCGCCCGACGACGTCGAGGCGGCCACGAGACACGACCTCGTCAACCATCAAGCGTTCCTGGGCCCGCTGTTCGAGGACGCTTACCCGGACGAGCTCGTGGCCTTACGAGCGAGCGCCGCCAGCCACGCGGAGGCAGGCGACATGGCCGTCATCTCGGCCCCATGTGACTACCTGGGCGTCAACTACTACACCCGCTGCGTCGTGAGGACCGCCCCCGACTCGCCATGGCCGTCCGTTGCGACCGTCGACGACCCCAGGGCGGAGCTCACCGACATGGGGTGGGAGGTCTTCCCCGACGGCCTCGAGCACCTGCTGCTGCGCCTGTCGAGCGAGACGCGCCTGCCGCTCGTCGTCACGGAGAACGGCGCCGGGCTCGACGAGCCCGCCTCGTTGGACGGCGGCATAACACTCCAGGACGATCGCAGGTGGGCGTACATGTCATCTCATCTCGCCGCGGTCGAGAGGGCCAAGGCAGCCGGGGCGGACGTACGCGGCTACTTCGCCTGGAGCCTGCTCGACAACTTCGAGTGGGCCCGAGGCTACACGAAACGCTTCGGGCTGGTCCACGTCGACTTCGCCACCCAGGTGCGCACGCCGAAACTGAGCGCCCACCGGTTCGCCGAGCACGTGGCGGCAGCGCGGAAAACGCCGCATGCGTCGTGAGGACCGGCTGCTAGAATCTCCCCGCCGGTCAAGTTGACCTCGAGGCACCGCCGTTCCCCGACGAGAGCACATGGGGAGCCCCCGGGCGATGTCAGAAAGCGGTCAGGCCGCCGGAGGTAGCTTTCATGCGCATGAGACGCGCTCTCCTGTCAGTCATCGTCCTGGCCGGGCTCGCCCTGGCCGGCGCGCAGGGCCTGTCGCGCGACGTCAGGCTAAACATCGTGCAGGCGGTGGTGCAGATCATCCCCTACGACGAAGACTCGGGCGAGCCGGTCAACTGGTCGGGCTCCGGCACGATCATCAGCCCGACAGGCTACGTGCTCACCAACTACCACGTCGTCGGCGACCTCGACATGCGCCGTCACCACGAGTGGCACGCGATCCTCATCACCGACCCGGCGTTCACGGACCAAGCACCCGAGTTCTACTTCTGGGCGCGCTACATCGCAGGCGACCCGACGCACGACCTGGCCGTACTCAAGATCGAGGAGTGGTCGGACCAGGAGCCCGTCGCGGCGGACTTCGTGTTCCCGTACGTTCAGGTCGGTGACTCCAACACGCTGATACCGGGCGACATGATCACGATCGTCGGCTACCCGGGCATCTCGGGCTCGACCATCACGTTCACGGCCGGACTGATGTCCGGCTGGGTCGGCGAGGACTTCGAGTCCGGCGGCAAGCAGTGGATCAAGACCGACGGCAAGATCTCGCACGGCAACTCTGGCGGCGGCGCGTTCGACCCGAACGGCTACCTGATCGGGGTCCCGACGGCCGGTCGCACTGTGCAGTACGACGAGCTCGACGTCGAGGAGCAGGCGTACGTCAGGCCCATCAGCCTGGCATGGGCGCTCATCGGCCCGCACGTGCCCGACGTCGCTCGGGCGCCGGTAGGTGGCGCGACCGTGGCGGCGCCCGCCGTCCCTCAGACGACGACCCAGGCCACGACCGCCGTCACGCCACCGGCCACACAGCCAGCGACCCCGCCAGCTACGCAGCCTGCGACCCCGCCCGCCGCCGCGAGCGGACCATGCGACTTCTGCCTGGTCGGGGCCGTACAGCTCGGCGGGACGGTAACCGGCCGGATCAACGGCCTCGCCGACGCCGTCAACTACCACACGTACACGTTCCAAGTCCCGGCCGGCACCGAGAAGGTCGTGATCGAGCTCGCGGGCGAGTTCGACGTCGACATCGCCGTCAAGTACGGCTCGATGATCACGACTTGGGCGGACGATGGCGACTGGGAGTACCGCGACCTGACCGAGGCTTACGGCGGCCGGTTCGAGATCGCCCTGCCAACTCCAGGCGTCTGGTACGTGGACGTCATCAACTTCTACGACGGCGGCGTCACCGGCTACTCGCTCTCCGTCTACTGAGGCTGGTACCATGGGCCGGCCCCGAAGATAGGGGCCGGCCTTAACGTGCGCCCGTAGCTCAGCTGGACAGAGCAGGGGACTCCTAAGCCCAAGGCCGCAGGTTCGAATCCTGCCGGGCGCACCAGCCGTTTCCGCTCGCGAGCCGGCGCCAGCGGTGCCAGGGCGGACGACCGAAGCCCACGGCTTGCCCGCCGCCTCTCACTGCACTCACCCCGTCCGTGGTTAGAAGGGACGCCGTGCGCACGCTCGTCCTCACCTTCCTCCTGGCGTGCCTCTGCCTGGCCGATTCCCAAGGCCAAGCGTCGACCGTCCTGGTCGGCGTCATCACCTCGCTGACCGGCGAGGCCAGGGGCGCCGGCGCCTCGCAGGCGCTTGCCGCAGAGGGCTGGGAGGACGCCGTCGCGGCCGACGGCGGGGTGTTCGGCGTGGACGTCGAGGTGAGGGTGCTCGACGACGCCGGCAGCCCGACGCGCGCCGCGGATCAGGTCAGAGAGCTCGCCGAGGACGGTGCGCTGGCCGTCGTCTGCTGCACCACGCCGTCAGCGACGGCGCAGGTGAGCTCGGTGGCCGAGGAGCTGGGCCTCCTCCACCTGGCTGTAGCGTCCACCTCGGGCGCTGAGTTCGAGTCCCCCGGCTCCCCCTACTGGTCGTTCGGGCTGTGGCCGAGCGAGACGGACCAGCTCTCGGCGCTGGTCGCCGACGCCCTCTCTACCGGTCGCGGGACCGTCGCGCTCATGACCTCGGAGGACGCGTTCGGCGACGCCGCGTTGCGCACGCTGGAGTCACTACTCGGGTACGCGGGCCTGTCCCTGGCCCACGTCGAGCGCTACCCGGTCGGGACCCGTGAACTGCGGCCAGAGGCGCTCGTGACGGCGGCCTCGCAGCCTGGCGCCGTCGTCGTCTGGGGTACCGGACCGGACACGGAAGTCGCCGTTTCGGCGCTGCGCGCCAGGGGCTTCGAGGGCATCGTGTACGCGCGTTCACTGCTCGTTGCTACCGGACCTGGGCGGCGCCTTCCGGCCGCGACTTACGAGGGCGTCCGCTTCCCCATGCCTCCCATCTACGCCTGGAAGGCGCCCACGACCGGCGCGTGCGCCGCGGAGGTCGAGTCTATGACCGGCCGCATCGAACAGGTCTACGGTGGCGTGCCTGACCTGCCGGCTGCCGCGATCGTCGTCGACGCCCTCGACCTGGTGGCGGCCGCACTTGAACAGCTGTTCCTGCTGCAGATCCCACGGGACGCGAGCACCGACGTGCTCAGGCAGGCGCTGCGCGACGGCGCCGTCGGGCTCGGGCCCAGGTGCACGTCCAGTGGCCTGCTCGACCTCGAGGAGGGCAGGCGCAGCGCAGTGGCGCCCGCGTCCCTCCTGGCACCCGAGCTCACCCGTTTCGGGGATCTCAGGCTGCCCTAGGATGCGTGCCGCCCGGGTTCCGGGGAGCCGCCAGGCTGGGAAGTACAATCCTAGGCAATGAGACAAGAGCTTGAGAACCTAAGCCAGGAGCTCGACAGCCTCGAGCGCAGCCTGTCGGACCCGGCGCTGCTGTCTGACCCGCAGCGCTACCGGCAGGTGGCCAAGAGGCATTCCGAGCTGAAGGAGGTCGTCGACCTCCACCGCGAACGGACGCGCCTCGAGGCGCAGGCCGAGGACGCTCAGGGACTCGTCGACGACCCGGACATAGGCGAGGAGGCCGCCGCCGAGGTGGCGAGCCTACAGGGGCGTCTGGCGGAGCTCGACGCCGAGATCGACCGCCTGCTGCTGCCGAAGGACCCGTTCGACGAGAAGAGCGTCATCGTCGAGCTACGGGCGGCCGCCGGCGGTGGAGAGGCCTCGCTGTTCGTGAGCGAGGTGCTTGACATGTACCTCCGCTACGCGGACTCGCTCGGCTACAAGACGGAGGTCGTCGACTCGACCCCGACGGAGGTCGGGGGCCTCGCCAAGGTCTCGTTCGAGGTCAGGGGCGACGGGGCCTACAGCCACTTCAAGTTCGAGTCCGGCGTGCACCGTGTGCAGCGCGTGCCCGAGACCGAGTCGCAGGGCCGCATCCACACCAGCACGATCACCGTCGCCGTGCTGCCCGAGGCCGACGACGTCGACGTCGACCTCTCGCCATCTGACTACCGCGTCGACGTGTTCCGCTCGAGCGGCCCGGGCGGGCAGTCCGTGAACACGACGGACTCCGCGGTCCGCATCACTTACCGCCCCGGAACGGCAGACGAGATCGTCGTCAGCTGTCAGGACGGCAAGTCGCAGATCAAGAACAAGGAGAAGGCGCTCGCGGTACTGCGGGCCAGGCTGCTAGAGCGCGAGCGTGCGAAGGCGCAGTCGGAGGCTCGCGAGGCCAGGCTCGTGCAGATCGGCTCGGGTGAGCGCAGCGAGCGCATACGCACGTACAACTTCCCGCAGTCGCGCGTCACAGATCACCGCATAGGGTTCACCACCAAGGACCTGACGGGAGTGCTCGCCGGCGACCTAGCCGAGCTGACGACGGCGCTGCAGACCGAGGAGCAGGCGCGATCGCTGCTCGAGATGACCCCGGCGGCGGACGCCGCCCGGGCGGCGGCGGGCCACGGTGGCCCGGCGTGAGTTCGTCGTTGCCGCGGCTATCCTCCTCGACGCGCAGGGGCGCGTCCTGCTCGTTGGCAACGACTGGCAAGGCCACGGACGTGTGCGCTACACCCTCCCCGGCGGCGTCGTGGAGCGTGGAGAGTCCACCCTCGACGCCCTGAGGCGCGAGGTCTTCGAAGAGACGGGCCTGGAGGTCGAGGAGATCGACCACCTGGCGTACTCCGTGCACGTCGAGGACCGCAGGCGCAACGATCGCGCGCTGTCCTTCGCGTTCAAGGCCACGTACAGTGGGCTCCTCAACCCGCGCGACCCCGACGGGTTCATCGTCGAGGCCCGCTTCTTCCCGCTAGAAGACGTGAAGACCAGGGTGCCCATACCGCCGCTGCGAGACCCGCTCGTCTCCTACCTCTCGGACAACGTCTCGGGTCGTTTCTACACGTACGCGGGCTGGGACGGCCGGGGCGCCAGGAGGGTGTAACACTGGTATCTTCGCCGTCACCCACGAAAGGCAGACACTGACGATGACCGACTCTGGCAGACCGAAGATCTACTGGACCAAGGTGGACGAGGCCCCCGCCCTGGCTACCTACTCGCTACTTCCCATCGTCCGGGCCTACCTAGGCGCCGCTGGGATCGATGTCGAGACCCGCGACATCTCGTTGGCTGGCCGCATCCTGGCGCAGTTCCCCGACCACCTGAGCGAGGACCAGAGGGTCGGTGACGACCTGAGGTTCCTCGGCGATCTCGCCAAGTCACCAGAGGCGAACATCATCAAGCTTCCCAACATCAGCGCGTCGGTGCCGCAGCTCAAGGCGGCGATCCGCGAGCTACAGGAGGCCGGGTTAGCCGTCCCCGACTACCCGGACGAGCCGGAGACGGCCGCAGAGCGGGAGACGCTGGCACGCTACGACAGGGTGAAGGGCAGCGCCGTCAACCCGGTCCTGCGCGAGGGCAACTCCGACCGCCGCGCGCCACCCTCGGTCAAGGCGTACGCACGCAGCAACCCGCACTCGATGGGCGCCTGGAACCGGGACTCCAGGTCCCACGTGGCGACCATGGACTCTGGTGACCTGTTCTCGAACGAGGTCTCGACCACCGTGAAAGCGGCCCAAGCAGGCGACGCCCGCATCGAGCTCGTCGGCGCCGGTGGCGAGGTCACCGTCCTCAAGGATAGGGTCCCGCTGCAAGCCGGCGAGGTCGTCGACGCCACCGTCATGAGCCGGCGCGCGTTGAGAGACTTCTTAGCGGAGCAGGTGGAGGACGCCAAGCGCCAGGGCCTGCTCTTCTCGGTCCATCTCAAGGCCACGATGATGAAGGTCTCGGACCCGATCATCTTCGGCCACGTCGTCGAGACCTACTTCGCCGACGTGTTCGCCGAGCACGCCGGCACCTTCGAGCGCCTCGGCGTCGACGCGAACGACGGTCTCGGGGCGCTGTACGCGGCACTGGCCGAGCTGCCTGCGGATGAACGGTCGGCGATCGAGGCGGACCTGGCAGCCGCCATGGAGGCGGGCCCCGACCTAGCCATGGTCGACTCGGACAGGGGCATCACCAACCTGCACGTGCCGTCCGACGTAATCGTCGACGCCTCGATGCCAGCCGCCATCCGCAACTCGGGCAGGATGTGGGGGCCAGACGGCAAGGCCCGCGACACGAAGTTCGTGATCCCTGACAGCTCGTACGCCGGTGTCTACCAGGCGGTGATCGACGACTGCAAGGCGAACGGCGCCCTAGACCCTCGAACCATGGGCTCGGTGCCCAACGTCGGGCTCATGGCCCAGAAGGCCGAGGAGTACGGCTCCCACGACAAGACCTTCGAGGTGCAGTGGCCCGGCACAGTACGTGTCGTCGCCGCCAACGGCGAGACGCTCCTCGAGAGGCCGGTCGAAGAAGGCGACATCTACCGCACCGCGACAGTCAAGGACGCGGCCGTGCAGGACTGGGTGAAGCTCACGGTGAGACGGGCGAGGACGACGGGCACGCCGGCCGTGTTCTGGCTCGACGAGAAGAGGCCGCACGACGCCCAGGTGATCGCCAAGGTCGAGCGCTACTTGCAAGACCACGACACCACCGGCCTCGACATCCGCGTCATGTCTCCCGTCGACGCGACGCGCCTGTCGCTCGAGCGCATCAGGAAGGGCCTAGACACCATCTCCGTCACAGGCAACGTGCTTCGCGACTACCTCACAGACCTGTTCCCCATCCTCGAGCTCGGCACCAGCGCGAAGATGCTCTCGATCGTGCCGCTCATGAACGGAGGCGGGCTGTTCGAGACGGGCGCCGGCGGTTCCGCGCCCAAGCACGTCCAGCAGTTCGTCGCCGAGAACCACCTGCGCTGGGACTCGCTTGGCGAGTTCCTGGCGCTGGCTGCGTCGCTCGAGCACGTGGCCGAGCAGGCCTCGGACCGGCGTGTCCAGGTGCTGGCTGACGCGCTCGACAGGGCCACGGCGCGTTACCTCGCGAGCGACAGGTCCCCGTCTCGGAAGGTCGGCGAGATCGACAACCGCGGCAGCCACTTCTACCTGGCGCTGTACTGGGCGAACGAGCTGGCGAACCAGACGGAAGACGCCGAGCTCGCCTCCCGTTTCGGCGGGCTGTCGACCGCGCTGACGAGCCAGGAGAAGACGATCGCCAGCGAGCTGCTCGCGGTCCAGGGTGACCCCGTCGACCTGGGAGGGTACTACCGACCGGACGACGCCAAGGCGAGCGCTGCCATGCGGCCGAGCGACACGCTGAACAGCACACTGGAAGGGCTCGGGGCCTGAGCAGCGACGCGGTTGGCCGCACCTAGCGTCCCTCAACCGTCGTGGTACCGGCGGGCCCTTGTTAGCATCGCGGGGCCGTGGCCGAGCATGACGTCAGCCCAGAGCGGGCCTTCGAGCTCCTGACCGAGGCGGGGGCCGCCGCTCCCGTGGGCCTCGAGAAGCTGCCGTTCGAGGACGCGCATGGCAGGGTGTTGCAGGAGGAGGTCGCGAGCCTCGTCGACCGACCTCCGGCAGACGACTCGGCGCTCGACGGCTACGCGTGTCTCGTCGAGGACACGAGCACAGCGACGTTGGATAGACCGGTCCAGCTAGAGGTCGTCGGCGCCTCCCACGCCGGAGCGCCCATCTCCGTCCCGATCGTCCGGGGCCAGGCGGCCTACGTAGCGACGGGCGGGCTCGTGCCAGGCTCGACCGCGGGGACCGTCGGGGTCGTCGGCGTCGAGCACGCGCGTCGCGAGGGCGGCTCGGTCGTGCTCACTAGGCCCGCGAGCGCCTCCGCGGTACGGTCGCGCGCCAGGGACCTCACCGAAGGGAACGTCTACCTTCGGCCAGGCGACGTGCTGGGTCCCGTGCAGGTCGGACTCGTGGCCGGAATGGGTCACACGCACGTCACCGTCGCGGCTCGCCCACGCGTCGCCATCGTCTCGACGGGTGACGAGTTGGTCGCGCCAGGACGGCCGCTGCCTCCCGGTCACGTTTACGAGTCCAACCTGCCTACGTTGAAGGCGGCGGCCCTCGCCTGTGGCAACGATGTCGTGCTGGCCGGCCGCGTCGCCGACGACCCGGAGGCGTTGCGGGGCGTGCTGAGCGAGCTGAGGACCAGCGGGACCGACCTGGTGCTCACGATCGGAGGCATCTCCAAGGGCGAGAGAGAGCCGGTGAGAGGCGTCCTGGAGTCAGGCGGCGAGAAGGTCTTCCAGCGTGTCACGGCCAGGCCGGGCGGGCCGCTCACGTTCTTCAGGTACGCGGGCCTGCCCGTGCTCGCCCTGCCTGGCAACCCTGTCTCGAGCCTCGTGTGCTTCCACCTGTTCGCCCGTGCCTACCTCGACGCCGCCACCGGGCGTAGAGGGACCCCGTTCAGGTCCCGACTCAGGGCGCGCACGACGAACGACCTGAAGGCCGACGCCAAGACCGTGTTCCACCGGGCCGCCCTGCGCGTCGACGAGGACGGTGCGAAGGTCAGCCCCCATCGCGACCAGTCTTCCGCCGTGGCGCGCTCGCTCCTGGAGGGCGACTGCCTGGCGGTGGCGCCGCCTGGCGGCGTGAAGGCGGGCGGCGTCGTCGACGTGATCGTGCTACCGAGACCGTGACCACCGCGCCAGCGCTTCCTCGTGGGTTCTACGAGCGACCCGCCGACGTCGTGGCGCCCGAGCTGCTAGGCAAGCTGCTCCTGGTCAGGCTCCCTGACACAGACAGCTTCCGGGCTGGCCGGATCGTCGAGACCGAGGCCTACGTCGGCCAGGACGACCTCGCGTGCCACGCATCGAAGGGCCTCACCGCGCGCACCTCTACGCTGTTCGGCCCGGCCGGTCACGCCTACGTCTACCTGATCTACGGGATGTACCGGCTGTTCAACGTCGTGTGCCAGCCCGAAGGCGTGCCACACGCCGTGTTGGTGCGTGGCGTCGAGCCGCTGGGGCCGGACGATATCGGCAACGACGGGACTTGCCAGCACGGGCGCCTCGCAGATGGCTTGCCGCTGGCACCTCTCGACGTCGGCGCCCGCGGCGACGGGCCGGGAAGACTGAGCAGGACGCTCGGCATCACCCTCGAGCACGACAAGCACCCCTTGTCGGGGCCGGACCTCTACCTGCTGGACGGCCCTGCGTCCACAGAGGTGAGGGTGACGGCTCGGGTCGGGGTCGCCGGCTCCGGGACATGGGCCGACGCACCCCTGCGCTTCCTCGACGCGACCAGCGCCCACGTTTCCAGGCCGCCACCGTCGCAGCTCGGAAGCGGCACCCGCCTGGGCTGACCAGTGCCTGCGGGTGACGACAGCCGGTGGCGGTCTAACGCTCCGGCGGGTACTCCTCCTTCGGGCTGCGCGTGACATCGCGGACCCCCTCTTCGAACGGCTCGACGTGGACCGTCATCTCGAGGTCGGGGGCGGCAGAGCGCACGCGCCGCTCGACCTCGCGAGCCACCTCGTGCGCCGTCTCGACGCTCATCTCACCGTCCACGAACACGTCGACCTCGGCGAACCGTGCCCTGCCGGAGCGTCGCGTCTTGAGGCGATGGAAGCCGAGCACCTCGGTCACCGACTCGATCGCGCCCATGATCCGCGCCTCCTCGGCCTCGGGCAAGCGCTCGTCGAGTAGCCGGGAGAGCGACCGCCGCATCACACGAACGCCCGTCATCACTATGTTCGCGGCCACGACGAGCGCGACCAGCGGGTCGAGCGGGAGCCAGCCCGTCAGCCAGACCAGTACCACGCCGGCCATGGCCCCCGCCGACGTCCAGACGTCCGTCATCAGGTGTGTGGCGTTGGCCTCCAACGCGGCGGATTCCGTCGCCTTGGCGACCCGGAACAGCCTCCACGCCAGCAATCCGTTGACGGCCGCGGCCGCGCCCGCCAACGCCAGGCCCAGGCCCACCTGCTCGAGAGGCTGCGGGTCCAGGAGCCGCCCGATCGCAGACACCCCGATGAAGGCGGCCGCCACGATGATCAGCGCGGCCTCCAGGACGCTGGAGATGTACTCGGCCTTGGCGTGACCGTATGGGTGGCGATAGTCGGCCGGCACGGCGGCAACGCCGATCGCGACGATCAGGGCGATAGCCGCGACGAGGTTCACCAGCGACTCGGCGGCGTCCGACAGCAGGCCGACCGAGCCGGTGACCGCGTAGGCACCGAACTTGAGGCCGAGGATGAGCAGCGCGCCGGCTAGGCTCAGGGTCGCAGCCCCACCCCTGGCCGAGGCGGTCCTAGTCGTCATCCTCCTCGGGCTCTTCATCGCCCTGGTCGCCCGGCTCGAAGCCCTCTACGGTCTCGCCACGCTCGAGGCGCGCCATGAGGTCGTCGAGCTCCTCGCCCTCGTAGTCCGTGACCGTAGCGGCGATCATCTCGGTAGCGGCCTCGGCCTGGGCCCGCGGCACGAGCACGTGGGTAGCCGTGATGCTGGTGCCGCCAAGGTGCGAGAAGGTGTCCGACTGTAGGTCCAGGCCGCGGACCATGACGACGAACCCCTCGTCCTCGAGGAGCGCCGCCACCATCTCCGCCAGCGGCGCTGCCGGCGCTTCGTCGACGACCACCCACTCGTCACCGTTGACGACGACTATCTCACCCTTCAGGCTGCGTCCTTCCGTCACCTGACACCTCCGAGGTAGGCGAGCGCTAGCTCGCGGTAGGCGGCCGTCGCCACGCGGAGCTCGGCGACGTTCACGTTCTCGCGCGTGGTGTGAGCCAGCTCCTCTTCACCGGGCCCGAAGCCCACGACGGGGCGCCCCCGAGAGCTCAGGTGGGGCGCGTCCGTGCAGAACCACCAGACGCCCTCCACGAACTCCACGCCCTCGCCGGGCAGCAGCCTCTGGAGGGTGTCGCGGGCCGACACCGCGGCGCTGGACCCTGGCGGAAGCAGGTAGGCGGGCGCGACGTGCGGGCTCTGGCGCGTGCTCCCGTCCGGTTCCTCCATCTCCGACACAGGCACGCTGAACTCAGCCTCGGTAGCGGGAGCGACCTTCTTCAGGGCGGCGATCACGGACTCGGGGGTCTGGCCCGGCAGGGTGCGGCAGTCGATGATCAGCTCGGCCCTGCCTGGCACGACGTTGGTGGTCGAGCTGGGGAAGGTTGCAAGCCTGGTCGGGGTCGCCGTAGCCCGCCCAAGGACGTCGGAAACCGGGAGCTCGACGTCACCCAACGCGGACACGTACGTGGCCGCAGCGGCGAGGGCGTTCTCCCCTAGCTCGGGCTGCGCCGCATGCGCGATCTCCCCCGTGAAGGTGGCCAAGACCTCGACGCGGCCCTTGTGGCCCAGCTTGAGCTGCAGCTTGGACGGCTCGCCGAGCACGGCGACGTCGTAGTCGAGGGTGCGCGCCAGGTGCATGGATCCGAACCCGTTCGTCTCCTCGAGGACCGCGCCAGCCACGACGATGCGTCCCCGGAAGCCGGCGTCCTTGGCCTCGGCGGCAGCCTGCACCATGCAGGCGACCGCCGACTTCATGTCTACCGAGCCCCGGCCCCAGAGCCTGCCATCCACGACCACTCCGCTCAGCGCAGGGTGCTCCCACTCGCTGGGATCGCCGAGCGAGACGGTGTCGATGTGCCCAGTTAGGAGAACGGTCGGTCCCGGCCCCTTGTCGATGACCCCGATGGCGTTGCCGACGTCGTCGACGTAAGCCTCGTCGAAGTCAGCGCCCTTCATGGCGGTCAGCAACGCCTCGGCGGCCGGCCCCTCCGAGCCGGAGACGCTGGGGGCCCTGATGAGTGTCGCGGCGAGCTCAACCGCGTCGGGAACGGGCATGCCAGGCATCATACGTGGCATCTCCCGCTGCTCGGCCCCGGGGCCGGCCTTATGCTCGACGCCGACGTGAGAACCGTTCGAGCCGGAGTGCCCATCTAGGTGACGGAGGCGCTGGGGACCGTGCGTGGCGGCGCGTGGGCGTGTGCCGACTGCGGTCACGAGAACCCGCCACGTGAGGGCGTCAGCGGCCTCACGTGCGAGGCCTGCGGGGTCGCGAGGCGCGTGGTGCTGGATGGCGTGCTCGACCTGCCGAGGCGACCGGCGTGGGCAGAGGTGCCAGGCACATGGTACGCGCTCGGCTGGGCGGTCATGGCCGTCCTCGGGACGGCCCTGCTCGTCTCCGACAGCGCTCGGGAGGCCGTCGGCATCGGCAGCACATGGTTGGTGTTGGAGGTCATCGGCGCGTCATACGCCGCAGGCTCCTCCCTGTTCTCAGCCATCTGGGACCGCTGGTTCAACGAGCTGGAACTCACCGTGCCGGCGCGCGCCAGGACCGGCGACGCCGTGTCAGCCGAGCTGAGGCTGGTGCCGTACGTGAGGTTGGACGCGGTCACCGTGTCGTTAGGGTTCCTCGACCGCTTCTACGTGCGCTCCGGCGACTCCGGCATGGCGACGCGCACCCACAAGTTGGCCGAGCACCGGCTCCTCGCCGGGGGCACGCTGCTGGCCAGGCGGGAGGCGACGTTCGCCGCGACGTTCGTGGCGCCCTTCCCCACCCGGAGGCACACCGACGTCCGCGCCGAGATCGCGGCCGACGTGTTGGACGTCGTCGGGCTCGTCCTGCCGGCAGCCAGGTGGAACGCCCGCAACCTGCGCGAGCACGGCGGCTACGTCGTCGAGGCGTGGGTCCGCGTCGGCTGGCTGCCGAGGCGGCTCGTCAAGCGCGTTTTCGTCTACTACTTGGGTGACGCCGTCCACGTCGGTTGACGCCGGCCGAGACCAGCCGTCAATCGAGCGGGTCCTCAAGGTCGGGGCGCCACTGGTAAGTACGCAGGTCGACACGTTCGCCGTCTCTCCCGTCACCATCGACAACCACGCCCTCGGCACGGAGCATGGCGACCTGCAGCTCGCCGTGACCGACCTTGTACGTCGAGATGCCGCCCGAGGCGTTGATGACCCTGTGCCATGGGACGTCTTGCTCCTGCTCCGAGATCCCGAAGAGGACAGCGCCCACCTGCCTCGCCGCGTGGGGAGAGCCGACCATGGCCGCGACCTGCCCGTAGGTCACGACGGTGCCCGGGGGCACAGACCTGACGACCTGCAGCACGGCATCGCGGAAGGGCGGCACGGCCCAAGGTTACCGCCCGTCGCCGCTGCGGTGGTCCCGCTGAACGCCCTGTGACCCCGCTCCGTGGCCGCGGCCCGGAACCGCCACGCCCTGTTGCTAGAATCGGCCACCGAGCGGAGGACAGCAGGACCATGCGCGCGCACGTCGTCACCTACGGGTGTCAGATGAACGAGTACGACACCCACACGATCAACTCCGAGCTCGTGGCGGGTGGCCACATGCTGGTCGACGACCCGAAGGACGCCGAGCTCGTCCTGCTCAACACCTGCGCGGTGCGCGGCAAGCCCGTCGAGAAGGTCGTCTCCTTCCTCGGCGACCTGCGCAAGGAGCGCAGGTCGGGGCGCGACGTCAAGGTGGGCATCATGGGCTGCCTCGCGCAACTGGACGAAGGCAAGCAGCTCGCCGAGAAGTTCGAGGTCGACCTTCTGATCGGACCTGGGGACATCCCTTCGGTGCTGCCGGCCATCGAGGAGATGGAGGCCAGGACCGGTCACGACCTCGTCGAGCGCCGCGGGTTCGACCCCTCTCTCCACGAGCGGACGCCACCGCCGCCTGGAGGCCTGACCGGCTTCCTGACGATAATGCGGGGCTGTGATCACCACTGCACGTACTGCGTCGTGCCGACCACCAGGGGGCCGGAGGTCTCACGCCGCCCAGAGGCTGTGCTCGCCGAGGCCGAGGCGATGGTCGCTGCCGGCGCCAGCGAGATCACGCTGCTCGGCCAGAACGTCAACTCGTACGGCCACGACGTGTCGGGCCTGCCATCGTTCCCGGAGCTCCTGCGCATGGTCGCCCGCACGGGCGTCGAGCGCCTCAAGTTCACGACCAGCCATCCGATGAACTTCTCTTCGGAGCTGATAGACGTCATCGCCGAGGAGCCCGCCGTCTGCAGCTACATCCACCTGCCCGTCCAGTCCGGGTCCGACAGGGTGCTCAGGCGCATGGCCCGCGAGTACCGCCGCGACCGCTACCTACGCATCGTCGAGGAGATCAGGGCGAAGGTGGAGGACGTCGTCATCTCGACCGACGTCATCGTCGGGTTCCCGGGCGAGACGGAGGACGACTTCGAGCAGACCCTGAGCCTCTACGAGGAGGCAGCCTTCGAGCAGGCGTACATGTTCATCTACTCGGCGAGGCCCGGCACGCCGGCCCACGAGCACTTCGACGACATGCCCCGCGAGGTCAAGGTGGAGCGACTAGGCAGGCTCATCGAGGTGCAGAAACGCCTCTCGCTCGCCGCGAACCAGCGCCTGGTAGGGACCGAGCTGCGCGTGCTCGTCAAGGATGTCGGCAGGAACGAGGCCTACGTCGTCGGCCACTCCGACCAGAACCACACGGTTCTGGTGCCAAGGCACCAGGTGCTCGGCATGGGCCTGACGCAGGTGCGCGTCGAGCAGGCCACTCCTCACTCCCTGTACGGCAGCGTGGCTCGGCCTGATACGGGGGCGTACGTACCACTCTCGATGGCGACGTGAGCTCGGGCCGTGGCAGGCCATCCGCTCGGGTGGCCCTCGTCGCGGACGGCGGGGTCGCCCTGGTGCGAGGCGAGGACGGGGCCCTTCGGCTGCCCGAGTTCTCGGGTTGGGACGGTGAGCCATGGCTCTACCTGAAAGCCATGGCCGACCTGGGTGACGCTGCCCCGGCCCCGCTCAGGTCGGCCGCCACGCACCTCACGCCGCTGCACTACGGCCAAGGTGGGACCGCCGTCGTGGCTCTCGCCGAGGCCCGGGCGTCCGGTGTCGGCGCCGACGGCTGGTGGCGACCTGGAGACCCCGCGCCGGAAGGGCTGCCAACACAGGCGTTGGTGAGCATGGAGACCGCGCTGACAGGACGGTTCGCCGGTGCGCCATGGCCTGCCTTCTGCCTCCCGGGCGCCACCGAGCTGCTCAGGGCGACGATCGCAGCAGACCCCGCGCTAGCCGGCAGGGCCACGATCTCTGTCGAGGCAGCGATGCCAGGTGAAGGCGAACTGATCCAGGAGCAGGGCTGGCCGCTCTCGTCAGTCTGGCGCAACGCCGAGCTGGTGCTCAAGCTGACGAACCCTGGGTGGCCTGGCGAGGCGCGGGTGACACAGCTCTTGGCGCGGGCCGCCCCCGGGCAGGTGCCGGAGGTGCTCTCCGCCGGCACGGTCCCGGGCGCGCCGAACGATGTCCCGTACCTGGTCCAGCGCCGTGTCGTCGAACCGCCGGAGGCGCCGCCGGGACCGGAACGGCTGGCGCGCAGCGTCGCGGCGCTCAGAGCACTGGGCGAGGTACAGCTCGCGTTCACCGGCCGCGAGGATGAGCTGCTGGGGGCCGGTGCGCCAGACAGGTCGCCCGCTCGGACGGCGGCCGAGCTCTCCTGGCTGTTCGAGTCGGTGAGGGACGGCCTGGAACCAGACGACAGGGCGAAGCTCGGCACGCTCGGCGTCCTGGCGCGGGAGGTGCTGGCGCGCTTGGAGCGCAGCCCGCGTGTGGTGGTGCACGGCGACCTTCATCTCGGCAACGTCCTCGCTAGCGACTCCGGCGAGTCGCAGCTGATCGACTGGACGGACGCAGCGCTTGCGTGGCCTGGCGTGGACGCCTACCTTCTCGTGCGGAGGCTCGAGGGCACGGAGGAGGAGCAGGAGGAGCTGGTCTCGGCCTACGTGGCCGCTCTCGGCCCAGACCACGAGCAGGGCGTGCGGCTGGGGCTCGAAGTCGCGCCGCTCTACCACGCCCTCTCCTACCTGAGGATCCGCGAGTTCCTACCGTCCGAGCTGATCGGCCCGTTCGGCGGCGAGGTCGTGCGGCTGGTCAAACGTCAGATGGACGTGTTCGGCCTCTGAACAGACTCCTGGCGGCCGGACCACGTTCGAACGAGGCTACCGAGCCCCCGGGCAGGCGCTGGGCCAAGCACGGTGCCAGACGCTTCGCAAGACGCCGTGCCAGACCGAGTGCAAGACCGTGCGCCATGCCTAGAACTGACGCCGCGTGGTAAACTGCCGCTTGGCTTTCAGGCCGGCGAGCCGGGGCGTAGCGCAGTCTGGTAGCGCACCTGCTTTGGGAGCAGGGGGTCGCAAGTTCGAATCTTGCCGCCCCGACCAACGCCGCCTGCGAGCGCGCGGGAGTAGCTCAGTTGGTAGAGCGACAGCCTTCCAAGCTGTAAGTCGCGGGTTCGAATCCCGTCTCCCGCTCCATCCGACGGGTCGCGGGCGGACGGGGTCCTCACCCGCCCGCCCGTCGCCGGTCATGGTGTGCACCAGTAGCTCAGGGGACAGAGCAGCCGCCTTCTAAGCGGTAGGTCGAGGGTTCGAATCCTTCCTGGTGCACCAATTGCAGCGAGTCGCAACACTGCATGCCACGGTAGTAGGGCGATAGCTGAAGCCTTCTCCGCTGGAGCACCGGTCGGCACCCCTTTTCTCTACCAGGCATGGCTTACGAAACCCGATGCGACCTACGACATCGAACGGGTCTGACGTAAGCACTGCGCCGAAGGTCTACCTGACGGTGACGGGCACGCTGGACAACGTCGTCCTCGAGAACCCGCTCACGTACCTGACCTCGTAGCTGCCTGGCTCGTCGGGTGCCGTCAGCTCCAGGGTCGCCCCCCAGACGGTGAAGGCCACGCTGAGCATCGTGCCGGCAGCGGCGCCGACCGGCACGATGGTCAGGTAGTCGTTGGCGGCGTTCGGCCCCGTCCATGCGACGGCGAAGACCGCCCCAGCCCCGACCTCTCCGGGCGCGTCGAGGCTGACCACTGCCGGGGTCACGGTCACGACAGAGCTCGCGAGCACGCGACGCTCGGAACCGCTCAGGTAGCGGACCTCGTACGCGCCGGGCTCGACCGGCGCTACCAGGTCGAGGTTCGGGCCGAAGGCCGTGAAAGCGTAGCTCAGGAACGCCGTGGCCGGGGCGTCCTTGGGAGCGAAGACGACCATGTCACCCGGGCCGTCGGGTCCTGTCCAAGGGACCGAGACAGGCGACCCGGCCGAGACCTCGGCCGGCACGGTGACGGCGACCTCCGCCGCCGAGACGACGATCGGACGGCTGGCCAGCACCCCGCCGCCGGCGCCGGCCACGTACCTGACCTCGTAGCGACCGGGATCCACGGGCGCCGTGAGGGTTCCAGGGTTGCCGAACTGCGTGAAGGTGTACGCCAGGTAGGAGAGCGGCTCGACACCCTCTGGGGCGACGGTCAGCATGTCGCCTTCGTTGTCTGGGCCGTCCCACGACACTGTGAAGCTCGCGCCGGTCGGCACCTCTTCTGGGGACTCGAGGCTGACCTCGACCCGCCTGGCCGTGAACGCCTCGCTGCGACCCACGACCCTGATGCCGCCCTCCGGGAGGTGGAGAACGTAGCGGGCCTCTAGCAGCGACTCCTCGAACGGGACCGTGACTTCGACCGCACCGCTGGCCCCACTCACCCCCTCGACGGAGACCAGGATGTCGTCAGGCGCCTCGACCGGTGCGACGGTGATCCACGCGCTCGCGTTCGCCGCAGCTCCCGAGTACGTGACCTCGAGGCGACTACCCATCACGGGGTCTGTCGGCGACACCGCGAGCACGACCTCGAACGCTGGCGAGAGCTCGAACGCGAACTCGTTCTCGCCCTCCGCCGTCACCGAGAGACCGCCGAAGGAGAGAGGCGTCCCCGAGAACGCGTCTGACACGTTCGCCGTGTAGCTTCCGGGCGGAACCTCGGCCGTGAACACCCCGCCCGGGCCAGGCCTGAACGCGTGGTCGCCAGCGCCCAGGGCGTCCGCGAACGTGACGGCGGCGCCATCGGCCACCGGCTCGCCGTCGCGGGTCAGGCTCACCGTGACGAGCACCCCGGCTGCCGCTGGGGGTAGTTCGACGGCTCGCCCCAGCGCCTCTGCGAGCTCTGCCGCGCTGTTGGCGTTCTGGAACGTGCCTATGCCATCGAAGCTGGCAGAGGCTTCGGGTGTGAGCGCGAAGCCTATGATGTGAAGGTCGATCTCGATCCCCCGCGCGGCCAGGCGCTCTGCCACCGCGCGTACATCGCCTCCGCACGACTCCTCTCCGTCAGTGACGAGTACGACCACCTTACGGCCGGTCGCGCCTTGCAGGTCCTGGGCGGCCAGCTCGAGCGAGTACGCGATGGGCGTCGCGCCAAGCGCCTCCGTCTCCCGAACGGTGCCGAGCAGCAGCCCTCGGTCAAGCCGCGATACGGGCACGCGTAGGAGGCTGTCCTCGCACGCGCCGTCATCGATGGCGAACATCTGCGAGCCGTACACCCTCAGGCCGACCCGCAGATCGGGCATGTCAGGCAGGCGGCTGATGAAGGTGGCAAGGGCCTCCTTCGCCGCCGTGATGCGGTAGCGGCCGTCGTCCAGCTCGTTGAACATCGAGCCAGAGGCGTCGAGGATCAGCAGGACGTCCGCCGGACCTGAATCGGCCCCTTGAGCAGGCGCGGTGGCCGCCATCAACGCCGAGACCAGGACGAGGATGGTCCTCGCCGCCCGGGCCAAGAAGGCCCGCCCAACCCCCACGGAAAGCGCAAGGTCAAGCATGGCACCCTCTTTCGCGACAACTATGAAGCATCGGGGGCCCAGATCTGTAGCTGTCGCTCGCTTACACCACCTGCTGGGTGGTGATGCCGATGAACCTACTCGCCCGCCGCGGGCGCGGCCACCTTCGCGAACACGCACGACCCGTCGCCAAGCGCCATGCACGAAGTGAGGCGCACCTCGTCCCCGAGCAGCCTGGAGAGCAGTTTCTCGTCGAACCGGCAGACGGCGCGGTTGCGCCTTGCGACGTTGTGGAACACGCAGTTCACGGCGCCCAGGCCGCCGCCTTCCTCAGGGTCGACCGGACCGGCGTGATAGCCGAGCTCGTTCATCAGCTCGAGTACGCGGCCGCGCCTTTCGGCTGCCGGCAACCTCTCAAGCTCCGGCGTCCAGGCGCTGGCGAGGTCGTCGACCATCGCGTCTAGCACGACCTCAGCCGCCTCTGGACCCAGGCGCCCGTCGATCGCCTCCAACAGGCTGAGCGCCAGCCGGTCGTACTGGCGCGGGAACTGCTCGCCGCCCTTAGTGGTCAGCCCGTAGGCGCGCGATGGGCGCCGCGTGGTCCGCCTGAGCCCCACGGGCTGGACGAGGCCATCGCGTTCCATCGCGGTCATGTGTTGCCTCACCGCGTTGCGAGAGACGCCGAGCATCGAAGCGAGCTCGTCGAGCGTCAACCCATCGACACGGTTGCGTAGGAGATGCAACATCATGTCGCGACGCGTCTCGTTCACGCCAAGCATCGGCACCTCCGCTAAGAGCATATCTCAACCATAATGTCATATATTGGTTGCATTATTGTCATCGCGGTGATAGCTTCGGTCAGCGATCGCGAACGTCCTCGACGACGGGCATGCGCAGCCCGGTCGACAGAAGGAAGCGAGCATGAGAGAACACCTGAACTGGCGCGCCACCGCGCGCCCAGCGATCACAGCCCTCGTCGTAGCGGTCTCGACGCTACTGACGGTAGCCACCGCTCAGAGCAGCAGCGAGTTCACGACCGAGCCGCCACCCGCGCCTTACGTGAACGCCTCGACGCTTCTACCCCTCCCAGACTTCATCCCCGGCGCCGGCGCCCTATACATCGACCCAGCGAACGCGCCGGTCGGCCCCTGGCTCTCCTACGGCTCAGACGGCTCCCTCGTAGAGGTGCTCTTCATGGTGCCGCTGAGCGCGATGAACAGCAACACCAACTGGGACGACCTCGCGACCGGGTTGATCGCCGAGCTCGGCGTGACCATCGACCACGTGGACGTCAGCTTCAACGGCGGTCACCCTGGCATGGCGGAACCCCACTATCACTTCAGGCTCGTCGTCGTCGACGCGCAGACCCAGCAGGACCTGCTCAACCCCTGATCTGACCCACCGACTACCGGCAGTAACGTTGACGCCGCCCTCAGGCACGTCCCGAGGGCGGCGCTCTTCGCCCTAGCGGTCCCTGCGGAACGGGCCCCAGCCGATGCAGCCCTCAGTGCCGCAGCGCCCCCTGGCCAGGACGGTTGCCGAGCGCCCGCTGCGCTGCGTCTAGTACCTGGTCGTCTCCTTCCACAACGAGCAGTGAGCCGCCACCGGTGACGATGTCGAGCAGGTGCCTGGCCTCTTCTCCCCTGGCGCCGGTCAGTTCCGCGATCTCGTCGTGGCTGTAGCCGACGGCGCCGGTTCGCGCGAACGTCGGGTCGACCCCTCTCACGGCGTACGGGGAGAAGGCCTCACTGTCTACTCCCGCACGCCTCAGCTGATCGAGGCCCTCCTCGAGCTCTTCGTCCATGCCGTTCACGACGACCAGCTTTCCCATGGTCGACACCTCCGCGTTCACCGGGGTGTTGAGCCTCACCCCGAGGGAGCGATGAGGCGAGGTGAGAACCCGCGGTCGTTGGGAGCGGCCCTCTCATGTGAGGCACGCAGAGGAGGCCCCGGACCACACGGACCCCGGCTCTGTCTGGTACAATCTCTCCTTGCCAGCGTGGTGGATGTAGCTCAGCTGGTTAGAGCACCGGATTGTGGTTCCGGGGGTCGTGGGTTCGAGCCCCATCATCCACCCCAGGCGTGGGCGTCACCGGCGCCCTCAGGTTCGGGCGGGGCCGTGGTCCCGCCCGAGCCGCCATGCGAGGATGGCGGAATTGGTAGACGCGCTGGATTTAGGATCCAGTGGCCTAGCCGTGCGGGTTCAAGTCCCGCTCCTCGCACCAGCACCAGGGCGGCAAGCTCATGGGCTTGCCGCTTGCTCTTGCAGACGGGCGCATAGGCGGAACGGCGCCGGGCTTTCACAGAGGAGACCGATGAAGACCGAACTTACTGACAGGAAGGCGGTCGAGGCGACCGTCAAGGTGACGGTGCCTGCGGCCGACGTCGACGCAGCGTACGAGCAGGTCTTGTCGGAGCTCTCCAGGCAGGTGAGGGTGCCTGGCTTCCGGCCAGGGCGCGTCCCGCGCGGTGTGCTCGTCAAGCGCATCGGGCCCGAGGCGCTGGGCGAAGAGGTCAAGGACAAGATCATCGACGCCAACTTCCAAGCCGCCATCAAGGAGCACGACCTCCTCCCGATCAGCACCCACTTCCACGCGCACCCGCCTGTGCAGGGCGCCGACTACACGTTCGAGATCCACTCCGAGCTCTACCCAGACGTGACTCTCCCCGACCTGAGCAGCATCTCCCTGTCGGCCGAGAAGCGAGAGCTCACCGAGGAGATGGTCGATCAGGCCGTCGAGGAGCTGAGGCGCGACAACGCCACGCTCGTGCCGGTAGACCGTGCGGTCGAGGCGACCGACTGGGTGATGATCGAGGCGACCAGCCTGCCGGCAGATACCTCAGCGGACGCGGCCGCGCCTGACGGTGAAGACGCCGCCACAGACGAGTCAGCCGACGCGCCACAGCCACAGACGAGCTCTTTCCCTGTCGACCTCGAGCGCGCCGCCGAGGAGCTGCGCGACCAGTTGGTCGGCGCAGAGCTGAACGAGGAGCGCGAGGTCACGCTCACCGACGACGTCGACCGTGAGGAAGACGGCGCGCCACGCGTGCGCCGCATGCGCATCAAGGTCGTCGACGTCAAGGAGAAGGACCTGCCGGAGCCGGGCGAGGAGTTCGCGACGCAGCTCGGCATGGAGTCTTGGGAAGCTGTCATGGAACGCGTCAAGGGCGCGCTGGAAGACGACCTGAAGCGCGAGGTGAGCGAGGCCAGGCGTACAGACCTGATCGATCAACTCACCTCTGGAGCGGAGCTCGAGCTGCCTCCGGGCCTCGTACGGCGCCGCCAGCAGACCCTCCTGGAGAACCTCGTCGACGACCTCAGGCAGCAGGGCGAGACGTTCCAGAGCTACCTGTCGCGGCTGGACGCCAGGGGCAAGCGCGAGGAGTTCGAGAAGGAGCTCCTGGAGACGGCCGAGAAGGGCGTGCGGCGTGACCTGGTCCTCGAACGGCTCATGGAGACGCGCGGAACGCAGCTGTCGAACGACGAGCTCACGGACGCCCTCAAGCACGTGGCGGCCCAGAGGCGTCAGGACGTCGGGTCGTTCGTTCGCGACATGGGCGACGACTGGGTCTCCAACTACCGCTTCATGCTGACCCGCGACAAGGCCGTACGCGACATGATCGCCGAGCTGACAGGAGAGGCGCCGAGCGACGCCGACGAGGAGGCGCTGATGGAGGCGGCCGAGGCGAGCCTCGACGCTGAGGACGAGCAGCGGGGCGCCGAACACGACCACGACCACGACCACGACGGACACGACCACGACCACTGAACCCGGCGACTAGGCGCGTGCCCCACCCGTCGCCCGGCTGCTCCGCGCACGGTGCTACGCTCTAGCACGACATGCCACTCGTCCCTTACGTCATCGAGCAGACGGGTCGCGGCGAGCGTACCTACGACGTCTACAGCCGCCTGCTCAAGGAACGCATCATCTTCCTTGGCGGGCCAATAGATTCAGAGGTCGCCAACGTCGTCACGGCTCAGCTACTGCTGCTCGACTCGCAGTCGCGCGAGCAGCCCATCAACCTGTTCATCAACAGCCCAGGCGGCGAGGTCTACGCCGGCCTCGCGATCTACGACGTCATGCAGTACATCTCGGCGCCCGTGCACACGAACTGCGTCGGCATCGCCATGTCCATGGGGTCTACCATCCTCATGGCAGGCGAGAAGGGCTTCCGCGTCGCCCTCCCCCATTCGCGCATCATGATCCATGCCGGGTCGGCTGGCTTCCCGCGCGCCAGCCTGCCGGACCTCGAGGTCCAGGCGCGCGAGTTCACAGACATCCGCACCATGCTCGAAGAGATCTACCAGCGCCACACAGGCCACTCCCGCGAGAAACTGAGGGCCGACATGGAGCGCGACCGCTTCATGTCGCCAGAACAGGCCCAGGAGTACGGCCTCATCGACCGAGTCATCGAGCCCCGGTCCCAGGGTCGGTTCCAGAGCTGATGAGCACGCGCGGCACCGAGAGCGCTCGTTGCGCGATCTGCGGCCGTTCGGACAGCGGCGGTCCGCTGCTCACCTCGGCCAGCGGCATGCTTCTCTGCGCCGACTGCGCGGGCCGCGTCGGCGAGCGGGCCGTGAACGCCGGCCCCCGGCGCCACCGTCCCCTACCCACCTCGGTACCCCGCGACATCAAGCGTGTGCTCGACGAGTACGTGATCGAGCAGGAGGACGCCAAGCGCACCCTGGCGGTCGCCGTCTACAACCACTACCGCCGCCTGGCGCACCCCGAGTCCGAGGTGCAGAAGTCGAACGTGCTGCTCGTCGGGCCGTCGGGCACGGGCAAGACGCTGTTGGCCGAGACCCTGGCACGCTCCCTCAAGGTCCCGTTCGCGATCGCCGACGCGACCACGCTCACCGAGGCCGGCTACGTCGGCGACGACGTCGAGAACATCGTGCTGCGGCTCCTGCAGGTCGCCGACTACGACGTCGAGGCAGCGCAGCGGGGCATCATCTACATCGACGAGATCGACAAGATCGGCAGGAAGTCCGAAGGGCCGTCGATCACCCGCGACGTCTCGGGCGAGGGCGTGCAGCAGGCGCTCCTCAAGATCATCGAGGGCACGACGACTCACGTGCCGCCGCAGGGCGGCAGGAAACACCCGCACCAGGAGCTCATCGACGTCGACACCAGCGACATCCTCTTCGTCTGCGGCGGCGCGTTCGAGGGCCTGGCCGACATCATGCGGAGGCGCCTCGACGTCTCGCGCGTCGGCTTCCAGAACGGGGCCGACGCCGAGGGCGCTTTGGAGTACGCCGAGGTCTTGCCGGAGGACCTGATGGCGTACGGGCTGATCCCCGAGCTCATCGGCCGTCTGCCTGTGACGGTTCGGCTCCACGAGCTCTCGCTGCATGCGCTCGTCGATGTCCTCACCAAGCCGCGGAACGCGCTCGTCAAGCAGTACACCGAGATGTTCGCCTTCGACGGCGTCGAGCTCGACTTCGAGCACGAGGCGCTCGTCGAGGTGGCGAGGCGCGCCCAGGAGCGCAAGACCGGCGCACGGGCGCTGCGGTCGATCATGGAGCGCATCCTGCTGCCGCTCATGTACGAGGTTCCTGGCAGCGACGTCACGCAGGTCACGGTCACGTTGGCCGACATGGACGACCCCCAGCGCCTCCTCGCCAGGGCGCGGCGTATCCGCAGCGCCTGAGCGCCTGAGCGGCTAGGCCGCTACGGCGCGGCAGCGCTCGACGACGTAACCGAAGCGACGTGCCGCCTCTGCGACCTCGGCCGAGGTCGTCTGCCTACCTAGGCTGAACCTCACGCTGGCCTTGGCCTCGACCGGGTCGAGCCCCAGCGCCATGAGCACGTGGCTGGGCTCGAGGCTGCCGGCCGCGCATGCCGAGCCCGCGCTGACCTCGACCCCTGCGTCGTCCAAGGACATGAGCAGGCTCTCGCCGTCCACGCCGGCCACGCTGACGTTGACGTGCTTGACGCTACGCGTCGCCTCGGCGCCGTTGACACGCACGCCGGCCACCCGTGTGAGGGCCCGCTCCAGCTCGTCATGTAGACGCGCCAGGCGCCCCCTAAGCTCTGCCCTTTCCCTCTCGGCCAGCTCCACCGCCACCCCCATGCCAACGATGGCGGCCACCGCGTGGGTGCCGGGCCTCATCCCGCGCTCCTGGGAGCCGCCCGCGAAGAGCGGCTCCACGTCTAGGCCGGGCGCAAGCGCCAGTGCGCCGGCGCCCTTGGGGCCGCCGACCTTGTGCGCCGACAGCGCCGCGGCGTCAGCCGCCAGGGCTGATAGGGAAACGTCCTCGAAGCCGAGCCCCTGCACCGCGTCACAGAAGAACAGCGCGCCGGCGGCGTGCGCCTCCGCGGACACAGGTGCCGCGTCGAGCAAGACCCCGGTCTCGTTGTTGACTAGCATGAGGGCGACGAGCGCGACGGGTCCGTGCGCGTCGAGTGCCTCTCTCAGCTCGGGAGCCCCGATGTGCCCACCTGGACCGTGGGCGACGTACGCGACCGGTCGGCCCCGCGCCGCCAGCCGCTCGACCGAACGCAGCACGGCCGCGTGTTCTAGCCGGCTGGTGACGACGGCGCCCTCGCGTGAGCCGGCGAGGCCCAGGACGGCCAGGTTGTCGGCCTCCGTCGCCCCGGACGTGAACACGACCTGCTTCGGCCGCACGCCCATGGCGGCCGCGACCCGCTCGCGGGCCTCCTCCACGGCCCGGCGCGCCTCGCGTCCGGAGGCGTGGAGGCTTGACGGGTTGCCGTGTACCTCGGTGAGGTAGGGCAGCATCGCCTCCAGGACCTCTGTCCTGAGCGGCGTGGTCGCCGCATGGTCCAGGTAGATGGAGTCCAATTCCGCTCTGTTCGGTCAGGCCAGTTCGGCGAGCAGGAGTGGCAGGCTGGCTGCGCCCTCCGGCGGGGTGAAGGTGTCCCGGGCACGGCGTTCTGCGACCAGGTCCGCCAGCGTGGTGGAGCCGAGGACCTGTCTGACGGCCTGGTCGACCTGCCGCCACAGCGACTCGGTCGAGCAGTTGCCTACCCTAGCGCACGAGTCGTTCTCGTCGAGGCAAGCGACCGGCGCGACGCTGCCCTCCAGGAGCTCGACGACCTCGAGGCTGTCGATCTGGTCCTGGGGACGCGCCAGCCTGTAGCCGCCGCGCGCGCCCCTGACGGACTCGACGATGCCGGCACGGCGTAACGCGGCGAAGATCTGCTCCAGGTACTGCTGACTCAGAACCTGGCGTTCGGCCACGGTCTTGAGGCTGATGGGTTCACGGCCGGAAAGCGCCACCTCGACGAGCGCGCGCATGCCGTACTGTGCCTTGGTCGAAACCCACATGTTGAGCCCCCGTACGCCTGGGCGAAGACGTGCTTTTCTCGGAACCATTCCGAGTAACTTGGTCGAGTATAGCCCTGGCCCAGGCCGCGGTCAACGCGCTGCGGTGTCCGGCGACCCTTCCAGGTAGCCGAGTGGGTCGACCGCGCGCTCGCCGAACCTCAGCTCGAAGTGGAGGTGCGGGCCGGTCGAGGCGCCCGTCGAACCGACCAGACCGAGCACGTCACCCTGACGCACGACGGCACCAGGCGCCACATGGACCGCGCTCAGATGGGCGTAGCGGGTCTCGCTGCCGTCGCCGTGGTCAAGCGCGACCGCGTACCCGTACGTGCCCCACCAGCCGGCGCGGCTCACCACGCCGTCCCTGGCCGCCCTCACCTGGGTGCCTGTGGGGGCTGCCCAGTCGACGCCGAAGTGGTACCGGTTGCCGTTGACCGACACGTTGCGCCACCCGAAGCTAGAGCTCAGGGAACCTATGACAGGTCGCAGGAAGCTCTGGGGCGCGATGTCGGCCTCGGCGAGGCCCGCGAGCACAGCCGGCAACGCCGACAGTTGGGCGTCCCGCAAGCTCTGCCTCGGGTCCTCGGCGAGGGAGTGGCCGAGGACGAGGAAGAGCGTCAGGGCGCAGACAGTGGCCGGGCGGCAGACACGCACGCCCGATTACTACCGTTAACCCTGGCCGAGCGTGGAGAGGAACTCCGCGTTGCTCTTCGTGCGCGACAGGCGCGAGAGGAGCATCTCCATGGCCTCGGCTGGGTCCATGTCCGAGATGACCTTGCGCAGCAGCCACATCTTGGCGAGGACGGCCTCGTCCAGCAACAGGTCCTCACGCCTCGTGCCCGACTTGAGGATGTCGATGGCCGGGAAGATGCGTCGCTCCTCGAGCTGTCGGCTCAGGTGCAGCTCCATGTTGCCCGTGCCCTTGAACTCCTCGAAGATCACGTCGTCCATGCGCGATCCGGTCTCGACCAGCGCCGTCGCCAGGATGGACAGCGAGCCGCCGCCGCGGATGTTGCGCGCGGCACCGAGGAAGCGCTTGGGCCAGTGGAGTGCGTTGGAGTCGAGGCCGCCCGAGAGCGTGCGGCCGGTGGGCGGCGTCACCAGGTTGTTGGCCCGCGCCAGACGCGTGATCGAGTCGAGGAGGATCATCACGTGACCGCTGTCCTCGACGATGCGGCGGGCGCGCTCGTGCACGAACTCGGCGACGCGGATGTGGTTGGTAGGCGGCTCATCGAACGTGCTCGCGATGACCTCGACACCCTGCACGGACTCGCGGAAGTCGGTGACCTCCTCGGGCCGCTCGTCGACGAGCAGCACGATGACCTTGATGTCGGGCTCGTTCTGCGAGACGGCCGTCGCGATCTTCTTGAGGAGCGTCGTCTTGCCGGCCTTGGGCGGCGCGACGATAAGCCCACGCTGGCCTCGGCCGATGGGCGCCAGCAGGTCGATGACGCGAGCCGACAGCTCGTTCTGTGTGGTCTCGAGCTGGATGTGGGTGTCCGGGAAGGTCGGGACGAGCTCCTCGAAACGCGGGCGCTTGGAGGCCTGGAACGGATCGACGCCGTTGACGGCCTCGACACGGATGAGGGTGCCGTAGCGCTCGTTGTCACGCGGCCGACGCGCCTTGCCGAGGATGAGGTCGCCTGTGCGGAGACGGAACTGCTTGATGAGACCGGCCGAGACGATGACGCTGCGGGTGTTGTTCTGCAGCAACGACTCCTGGAGGAAGCCGTAACCGTCTGACGAGATCTCGAGGTAGCCCTTGACGAGCCTGAGGCCTTCCTGCTCGGTGGCGCGGCCGAGGACAGCGACTACAAGCTCGTCCTTCTCGAGCTGCCTGTAGTCCTCGAGCCCGACCTCCTTGGCCATCAGGTGCAGCTCGGGCAACACCTTGGCCTGTAGGTCGCGGAAGTTGACGGCACCCTTGCGACCGCCCTGGTTGCGGTTGCCCCTGCGTCCGCGGCGCTCGTCGCGGCCCTCCTGGTCATGCTGTCTGTCCGCCTTGCCGTTGCCGTGGGAGTCGGCACGGGATGACGCCTCGCGCCCGTCGCCCCGGTCACCATCGTCGTCGCCGGCTTCTGCGCCGCCGTCGTCTGCTGGGGCCGTATCTACCTCGGAAGCCTGCTGGGCCTCTTCCGCCTTGCGGTTCTTGGGTGGGCGCCCGCGCCGTTTAGGCGGCGGCTTGGCCTCGGCCGCTTCGTCACCAGCCGCGGCTTGGGCCGCGACGTCCTGTTCAGCCGCCTCCACAGGTGCCGCTTCGGCGGCCACCGTCTCGGACTTGCGGGGACGGCCACGCCTGCGCGGCGTGGTCTGCTCGCTCTGCGGGGCTTCTGGCGCCTCGCTGCTCTTTGCTCTTGGGCTCATCGTCTCTCCGTTCCCGTCAGGTCGGGCAAGTCTTTCAATGAGGTTCCCCTGATCGGGCGTTAGCGTTCGCTGTGGCTCTCTCGCCCCCATTTGCACGGCGCTGCACCTTGCCGTCCAGGTCTGTCCGGGCTCGCTCCAGGCGACCGTGACTTGAGGTCTTCACACGACGAACGCCGGGAGTTCTTGTCGAAAGCTAGCGTTCGTTACGGGTTTGCCAGGAGACGCAGCGGCGTATTGACGTGCTTGAGGCCTACTGCTACTTTTGAGTATAAGTGCCTGCAAGCCACCTTGTAAAGCGGCTCAGGCACGCGCCCGGGCCACCCGGGCACGGCTGTGACGGGAACAGGCGGAGCGCAGGTAGCAGCCACCGCAGCGAGCCGGGGACGGTGAGAGCCCGGTAGGCGCGTGCGCAGGTCCGTATCCTCCCCGAGCCGCCCCCCGAACCGCGCTGGCAGCACCGGCGCCCAGTAGACGGGGCCGAACGGCGCACGACACGCGCCCTGGCTCTCCCGCTACAGCGGGGCAGTCACCGAGGTCCTGCCAGGGATGGCCGGACGAAGTTGGGTGGTACCGCGTCAGCGATCATCGGCGCCCCAACGCTTCGACATCCAGGAGCCTTGGGGCGCCTCGCTCTGGACAGCTTGTCGGTCCCATTCACGAGTGGTCCCATCGCTCCCGGAACCGCGCCGCTGGTCGGCGCGCCTAGGAGGCGTCAACAGGATGTTCCGCGAGGTCAAGCAGCAGGTCGACTTCCCAGCCATGGAGCGTGAGGTCATCGAGTTCTGGAACGAGCACCGTGTGTTCCGCCGCTCGGTGGACAGGCACGCGCCTCGGGGTGACTGGGTCTTCTACGAGGGTCCTCCCACCGCGAACGGCAAGCCCGGCGTCCACCACGTCATCAGCCGGTCGTACAAGGACCTCTTCCCGCGCTTCAAGACCATGCAGGGCTACCGCGTGGGCCGCAAGGGCGGTTGGGACACGCACGGCCTGCCTGTCGAGATCGCCGTCGAGAAGCGACTGGGGTTCACGAGCAAGCAGCAGATCGAGGAGTTCGGCATCGAGGAGTTCAACCGCCTCTGCCGCGAGGACGTCTTCTCGAACATCCAGGACTGGAACGCGATGACGGAGCGCATCGGCTTCTGGATCGACTTGGATGACGCCTACGTCACCTACCACAACAGCTACATCGAGTCCTGCTGGTGGATCATGAAGCAGCTCTTCGACCGTGGCCTCCTCGTCGAGGACTACAAGACGACCTGGCACAGCCCATCGTCGAACACGACCCTGGCTTCGCACGAGGTCGCTCAGGGCTACAAGGAGGACGTCGAGGACCCGTCTGTCTTCCCGAAGTTCCGTGCCGTCACCACTGACCTCAGGGAGCACGGCATGCTGCCGGAGGGCGAGGACCGCCCCGTCAGCTTCCTGGCCTGGACGACGACGCCGTGGACCCTGCCTGCCAACTCCGGCCTGGCCGTCATGGCGGACGCCACGTACGCACTGGCCGAGGGACCTGCGCGGGCGGGCGGGACACCGGGCGCCGAGCTCTACGTCCTGGCCGAGGACCGACTGGAGGCGCTCGGCGAGGAGCGCGGTGCGGTGCTGGCGACCATGAAGGGCGCGGACCTCGTCGGCTGTCGCTACCTGCCTGTGATGGTGGGCGGGGCTCCAGACGACGCCGACCTCGCCGGCGCCTACCGGGTCGTCGCGGACGAGATCGTCACCCTCGACGACGGCACCGGCATCGTTCACGTGGCGCCCGCCTACGGCGACCTCGACGTCGGGCGCCGCCACGGCCTGCCGACGATCTTCTCGGTCGACCTGACGGGCAGCGTGATGGACGAGGTGAGACCGCTGCCGAGGGGTCTGAAGGCCGACTCGCCCTTCGACACCTCGCTGCTGCGAGAACTCGTTGACGAGCCGGTTCCGTTCGCCGGCGCCTGGTTCAAGGACGCCGACGAGGAGATCATCGGCTCGCTGCAGGACACGGGGCTCATGTACGCGGCCGGCACGATAAGGCACAGCTACCCGTTCAACTGGCGCGACTGGAAGCCGCTGATGAACGTCGCGAAGCGCAGCTGGTACGTCAGGACGACGGCCGTCAAGGACCTGCTCCTCTCCAACAACGACGTCATCGGCTGGCACCCCGAGCACATGAAGGAGGGCCGCTTCGGGCGCTGGCTCGAGAACAACGTCGACTGGGCGCTGTCGCGAGAGCGCTACTGGGGCGCGACGCTGCCCATCTGGCGTAGCGAGGACGGGCAGCGGGTCGTGTGCGTCGGCAGCGTGGCTGAGCTGCAGGAGCTCGCCGGCCGAGACCTATCCGGCCTCGACCTGCACCGGCCGTACGTCGACGACGTGACCTTCGAGCTGGACGGTCAGGTGTACCGCCGGGAGCCGTACACGGTCGACGTGTGGTTCGAGTCTGGGGCGATGCCATACGCCCAGTGGCACTTCATGGGTCAGGACTCGGCGCCAGGCGTCACCGAGACGCTCGTCAAGAACTTCCCAGCCGATTACATATGCGAGGCCGTCGACCAGACCCGCGGCTGGTTCTACAGCCTGCACGCGCTCGCCACCCTCCTGACGGACCCCGGAGACGCGGCGACCGGTCGCGAGCCGGGGGCCCTCGCCCACCTGTTCGAGCCGACATCGTCGTTCAAGAACCTGAACGTGCTCGGGCACATCGTCGACGAGAACGGCGAGAAGATGTCCAAGTCCAAGGGCAACGTCGTCGACCCGTGGACGGTGCTCGACAAGCAGGGCGCGGACGCGCTGCGCTGGTACTGCTACTCGTCCTCCCCGGCCGGTCAGTCGAAGCGCTTCAGCTCCGGCCTGGTCGAGGAGGTCCAACGCGACTTCTTCCTCACCCTCTGGAACGTATACGGCTTCTTCGTCCTCTACGCCAACCTCGAGGAGCCCGACCTATCGTCCCCGCCGCCGGTAGCGGACCGCCCACTGATCGACAGATGGCTCGTCGCGCGCCTTCAGGAGCTGACCGAGACCGTCACGGCCGCGCTGGAGGACTTCGACCCGACGACCGCCAGCCGGGCGATCCGCGACCTCGTCGTCGACGAGCTCTCCAACTGGTACGTGCGCCGCAACCGGAAGAGGTTCTGGCGCGGACGCGAAGCGACGGAGGACGAGCGCCGCGACTCCCTGGCTGCCTACGCGACACTGCACGATGCCCTCGTGACCGTCGCAAAGCTCATGGCGCCGATGGCGCCGTTCACCTCGGAGGAGGTCTACCGGAACCTCGAGCTTTCGGTGCGACCCGACGCCGAGGCCAGCGTCCACCTGGCCGCATGGCCCGTAGCCGAAACCGCCAGCAAGGACGCTCCTCTGGTGACCGCGATGCGCGCGCTCATGCGCCTCGTCGAGCTGGGGCGTGCGGCCAGGTCGGCCGCCGGTCTCAAGCTCCGCCAGCCGCTCGCCGAGGTGCTGGTGCGCGTCCGCGACGAGGAGGAGCTCGCCGTCGTGAAGCTACTTGAGGACCAGCTCAAGGAGGAGCTGAACGTCAAGTCCGTGAGGTTCTTGGACGTGACAGACGACTTCGTTGACTACCAGGTCAAGCCGAACCTGCCTCGCCTCGGCAAGCGCCTTGGCAACCGACTGCCTGCCCTGCGAGCGGCGCTCACCACCCTTTCGGGGCGGGAGGTCGCCGCGAACGTGCGTGACGGCAGGCCGACGGTCGTGAGCGTAGCCGGCGAGGACATCGAGCTGTCGGCAGAGGACCTGCTGCTCGACGCCCGCAGCCCGGAGGGCTACGCAGCCCAGGAGGAGCGCGGGTACCTGGCCGCGCTCGCCACGGAGGTCACGCGCGACCTGCGGCTCGAGGGCCTGGCGCGCGACGTCGTGAGGCTCGTGCAGAACGCACGCAAAGAGGCGGGGCTCGAGGTCAGCGACCGGATCGAGCTGAGCCTGAGCGCCGACGGCGAACTACGCGAGGCGCTAGAGAGGCACGGCGACGAGGTCGCGAGCGAGGTGCTCGCCACCGACCTCTACCTCGGGGAACAGCCGGCCGGGGACGAGATGGCGCCGACAGGTGATGCCCACGTCGAGACCCACGAGCTTGACGGCATGGCCATGCGTCTCGAGCTGAGACGTAAGTAGCGCCGGCCAGGACGCTGGTGAGCGGGACCGCTCACACCTGGCGGCTATGATTCGGAGCACGTGAGGCGGCCACCTCGAGGCGCATAGCAGCCGCCACCGAAAGGAACCACATGAAGATCGGCATCAACGGATTCGGGCGCATCGGCAGGCAGATCTTCCGCATCGCCCACGACCGAGGGATAGACGTCGCCGTCGTCAACGACCTGACGGACAACGACAGCCTGGCGCTGCTCCTCAAGTACGACTCGAACTACGGGCCGTTCCCGGGCGACGTCAGCGCGGACGGCGACCACATCGTCGTGGACGGCAAGCGGATCCTCGCGACCGCGCACCGCGACCCCAAGGAGATCCCGTGGGGCGAGAACGGCGTGGACCTGGTCGTCGAGTCGACTGGCGTGTTCACGAAGCGCGAGGCGGCGGCGCAGCACCTGAGCGCAGGCGCCAAGAAGGTGCTCATCAGCGCTCCGTCTCCAGACAGCGACTTCGACATCATGATGGGCGTCAACCAGGGCGAGTACGACCCTGGCAAGCACGACGTCGTTTCCAACGCGTCATGCACGACCAACTCGATGGCAGGGGTCATGCTCGAGCTCAACGAAGCGTTCGGCGTCGACACCGCCATGATGACGACGGTCCACAGCTACACGAACGACCAGCGCATCCTCGACGCTCCGCACAAGGACCCGCGGCGGGCCCGCAACGCCGCCACGAACATCATCCCGACCACGACAGGTGCCGCAAAGGCCGTCGCCAGGGTCGTCCCGTACTACAAGGGCCGGTTCGACGGCGTGTCGCTGCGCGTCCCGACCCCGACCGGTTCGATCTCGGACATCACGGCCATCCTCAAGCGCGAAGCGAGCGCCGAGGAGGTCAACAAGGCCCTCGAGGACGCTGCCGCGGGTAGGCAGAAGGGCATCCTGCGCGTCACCTACGACCCGATCGTATCGAGCGACATCCGCATGGACCCGCACTCCGGCATCGTCGACGCGTCGCTGACCGCGACAATCGGCAAGATGGCCAAGCTCTTCGTCTGGTACGACAACGAGTGGGGCTACTCGACCCGCATGGTCGACGTCGTGCAGATCATGGGAGAGTCTCTCTGACCAGTCGCTATCGCGGCCTAGACGAACTGGACACCGCAGGCAAGCGCGTGCTCGTGAGGCTCGACCTCAACGTCCCGCTCTCGGACGGACAGGTCTCCGACGACACGAGGCTGCGGGCCAGCCTGCCAACCATCCGGGCGCTGACAGACGAGGGCGCGACCGTCGTGCTCATGAGCCACCTCGGCCGCCCCAAGGGCGGGCCCGACCCCGAGTACCGGATGCGACCGGTGGCGCGCCGCCTGGCCGAGCTGCTCGGCCGAGAGGTGCGCTACGAGACGACGCCCGGCCCAGGCTCTACCGAGCAACAGGCGTTCGTGGCCGGCGCGCCTGCCGGCAGCGTCACGCTGCTCGAGAACACGCGTTTCGACTCCCGTGAGACGGCTAACGACGTGGGCCTCGCGCGTGTGCTTGCCTCCTACGCCGACGTCTACGTCAACGACGCGTTCGGCTCGGCCCACCGGGCTCACGCCAGCACGGAGGGCGTGGCCCACCTCCTGCCGAGCGCGGCCGGGGGCCTGATGCTCGCAGAGGTCGAAGCGCTATCTAAGCTGAGAGACGACCCAGAGCGACCGTTCGCGGTCCTGCTTGGCGGCGCCAAGGTGTCAGACAAGCTGGGCGTGATAGAGAGCCTCATAGGCCGTGCGGACAAGCTGCTCGTGGGCGGGGCCATGGCGTACACGTTCATCAAGGCCCAGGGCGGGCAGGTAGGCGACTCACTCGTCGAGGACGACATGCTGCAGACAGCGGGCGACCTCCTGGAGCGCTCGGCAGCTCAGGGCTCCGAGCTCCTGCTCCCTGAGGACTCGGTCTGCGCCGCCGAGGTCGAGGCCGGGGCGCAGGCCTCGATCCACCCGTCTGGCGCCATCCCAGAAGGACTCAAGGGCCTCGACATCGGCCCAGCCGCCCGTCGGTCGTTCGCGGCAGCGCTCGAGGGCGCCAAGACCGTGTTCTGGAACGGCCCGATGGGCGTGTTCGAGCTGCCGGAGTTCGCCGCCGGGACCATGGCCGTCGCCAAGGCGGTGGCTGACCTCGACGCCTACACGGTAGTCGGCGGCGGTGACAGCCTGGCGGCCGTCAACCTGTCTGGCGTGGCGGACCGCCTAGACCACCTCTCGACGGGCGGCGGTGCCTCGCTCGAGTTCATCGAGCACGGCGACCTGCCGGGGCTGGCGGTCCTCAGGTCTTGAGAGAGCACGAGGCACCCGTCCTGTTCCACCTCGACAGGCAACGCTTCAAGGACGTGGCTCAGGTCGCTAACCTCTCTGGCGACTACACCTACCTCACCAGCGGCTACTACGCCTCGCTAGATGCCGAGTTGGACGGCGTCACCGTCCTGCCGACGACGAGCGAGGCCCTAGACGCCTACGTCGTGCCGATCGCCATGGAGAAGGCGCGCCTGGCAGGCATCCCGGTGCCGACGAGCGAGGTCGTCACCGAGCGCTTCCCGCCCCCGCCGCTGCTCGCCTACCCCATCAACCCGTTCTCAAGTCGCGGCGAGCTGCTCCTCGACCAGGACGCGATCGAGTCGCGGCGCAAGGGCCTCACATACACGGGCAAGTACGCGGTGCTCGTGCAACACCTGCCGGTCGACCACCGCATCGACGTGCTAAGGCTCATCATGGGCAGGACGCACGTGGCCGAGTACGAGGCGTTGGGCGCAAGGCTGTTCGAAGCGTTCAGGCTGCCGCTCATGAAGGTCCGCATCGTCGTCACGACCAAGGAGTACCTGCTCTCGGCCATCGAGCCCCTCCCGTTCGAGGAGCTCACCGACGAGGACAGGCTGCACCTGGAGGGCCTGGGCACGTGGCGCGGCTAGCCATCTTCACCGAGCGCTACACGATCCGCTCGTCCGTCGAGCTGACCGCCCTCACCGAGTTCCGCCTGGCCGCCTTCGAGCGTGGGCACGAGCTCGACTTCCTCTTCAAGAACGAGCTCAAGTACCTGAAGAACTACGACGGCATCCTGATAAGGGCCCTCACCGACCCGCTCAACACGACCTACCTGGTAGCCCGCACCGCCGAGATGCTGGGCAAGAGGGTACTGGACCACTCGGAAGCCATCCTCGTCTGCTGCGACAAGGTGAACATGTACGCCCGGCTCGCCGCCAAGGGCGTCAGCCTGCCGGAGACGCGCTTCGTCGAGGAGAGCGAGCTGACGGCCGTGAGGGCCGCACGCATGTTCGAGGAGCTAGGCGCTCCACTGGTACTGAAGGCCCCCAACTCGTCGTTCTCGGCGTACGTCGACAAGGTGACGACCCCGGACGCCTTCATCAAGGTCGGCAAGCGGTTCCTGCGGAGGGCTGACCGCATCGTCGTCCAGCAGTACATCCCGAGCGAGTTCGACTGGCGGGTCGTGACGCTGGCAGGCAAGGTGCTGGCTGTCGTGCGCTACGAGTTCGCGCCTCAGCAGTGGAAGCTGATGGACCGTACGGCCGAGGGCGAGTGGGCCAAGGTCATCGGCGTCGAGCGCACCCAGGCGCCGGCCGGGCTGCTGAAGACGGCCCTGGGCGCCGCCAACGCCATCGGTGACAGCCTCTACGGGATCGACGTCAAGGAGATCGACGGCGAGTACTTCGTGATCGAGGTCAACGACAACCCGACGATAGCGGCGGGCGAGGAGGACCAGGCCAACCCCGAGATCTACGGGGAGATCATCTCGCACCTTGCTGGCGACGACTGAGCTTGCCCCAGCGCTCGACGACCACCATGCTCCTGTGCCGGGCGCGTCCGTAGCGGCTCACCTGGTCGAACTCGCTCCGAGGTAGAGCGAGGTTCACGCTGCCGAGACGACCGTCGTGCTCGAGCACGACGGGGTCGTGTAGGTAGAGGTTCTCGTCGTCGTAGCCGGTCATGACGACCCAGTGCGGCATCTTCTCGGCGTATAACCGGTAGCCGGACACGAGCACGATGGGCACCGCGCCCCTGCGCAAGGCCGTCACGACGTCGTCGACGCCGAACTGCCTGACCTCAACGGTGCCGCCCAACGCCCTCAGCTCGCGCTGGAACGTCTCGTGGGAGAGCTGGATGACGTCCTTCTTCTCCGGGTCCCTGACGCTGTCGAGGAACGGCACGCCGGTGTCTGGGGTGACGACCGTGGCTTGGAACCCGCGCCTCAGGGCGGCGACCGCCAAGCCGTGAGCGCTGCAGCCGCCGTGACCAGAGAGCATGAACACGGTCGTCGCCTCACGCCACAGCGTGAGCTCGAGCCAGCGCTCGAGGGGGACCGGGTACCCGTGCTGGCGCATGGCCATCATCAGGCAGGCCGGCCCACACGTGAAGTCGAGCGACTGCGGGTAGTAAGGCACCCCGAGCAGTGTTGCGCCGCCCGGCAGGAAGCGCTTGCGCATGCGGACCGCGCCGCCGCCGTCCTCGTAGTAGTCGCTGGCAGCGCCGATGACCTCGAAGCCGTGGTTGCGGTACAGGGCGATGGCTGGCCGGTTGTCCTCCCTCACTTCCAGCCTCAGCGAGACGCTGCCGCGCTCTCTGGCGGAGTTCTCGGCTGCCTCCAACAGCGACCTGGCCACCCCCTGGCCGCGCCGCTCTGGTGAGACGATCATCGAGTAGAGGCGGGCTGTCTTGAAGCCGCTCCGGAAGAGGACGATGGCGTCGCCGACGACCTTCCCATCGGCCTCGACGACGAAGATGACCGCGCTCTCACGCGACAGGAGCCTGGAGAGCGATGCGCGGCTTATGCGGTCGCCCGGGAAGCCCTCCTCGAGCCTGACCAGGGCGTCAAGATCACGCCTCTCGGCGTGCCTCACCACGAAGCCACGCACGTCGCTCACGTGGCCACGGTCTCCTTCACAGCGGCGATGAGGGCCGGGCCTACCTTCTCGACGTCGGCGACGATGCCGTAGTCGGCGACCTTGAAGATGGGAGCGTCACCGTCCTTGTTGACGGCCACGATCACCTTAGAGCGGTTCATGCCGGAGAGGTGCTGCACGGCGCCCGAGATGCCGAGCGCGATGTAGAGCTCGGGCGCGACGGTCTTGCCCGTCTGCCCCACCTGCTCGGCGTACGGCCGCCAACCGGAGTCGACGACCGCGCGCGTGGCGCCGACCGCCGCGCCGAGCGTCTCGGCGAGAGGCTCGACGACCTCGGAGAAGCGCTCGGCGGAGCCGAGCCCGCGGCCGCCCGCGACCACGACCCTAGCCTCCTCGAGCGGCAGCCTCGCGCCCTGGGCCGCGGAGCGGGCACCGACCTGCTTGCGGACCTGAACATCGGCGGCGCTAGCGTTCGCGACATCGCCTGGCGAGGACAGCGGCTCGGCGGCGGCGAGCGCGTTGGGCTTGACGGTGACGACCGCCGGGCTGGCGACGGCCTCGACCCACTCGGTGACCCGCGAGAGGAAGCTGAAGCGCTTGGCCCTCACGGCCCCGTTCTCCCGACCTACCTCGGTGACGTCCTCTAGCAGCGCGCCACCCAGCTTCACGGCGATCCGGGGTGCGGCCGACTGGCCGAGCCTGTCGGCGCTCACCAAGACGACATCGGCGCCACCTGCTTGCTCGGCGACGACGGCTGCGACGGCCTCGGCGGTGTCGAACCGCCCTTCGATGACCGTGACACCTGACACGTAAGGAGCGAGCTCGCCCGCGGCCGACGCTGCGCCCTCGCCGATGACGAGGCCGCGGACGTCGTCCCCTAGCTCCCTCGCGGCGGAAACGAGCTCCCTGGCGCTCTTCTTGAGGCTTCCCTGTTTGGCGTTGGTGACGATGAGGATCATGGCTGTCTCCTAGATGACCTTGGCCTCGGCCCTCAGTAGCCGGGCGAGCTCGGCGGCGGCCTCCTCAGGGGCGCCGCCCAAGACCTTGTTGAGCCTTGGCCTGACCTGGATCTCCTGTGAGACGACCCGCGCCCTCGGCGAGGCCGGACCGAACTCGGCCAGCTGGCGGCTGGCCAGCTCCTTGCGCTTGGCCTTCATGATGTTCGGCAGGGTCGGGTACCTCGGCTCGTTGAGCCCCTGCTGGGTCGTGACGACGGCGGGCAGCGACATGGTCAGCTCCTCGCTGCCATCGTCGACGTCGTGCTTCACCTTCAGGTCGGTACCGGACAGCTCGAGGGCCGTCGTCCAGTCCGAGTGGGGCCAGCCGAGGTGCTCGGCCAACGCCGGCCCGAGGGCAGAGCTGTCCCAGTCCGCCTGCTTGCCGCCGGTCAGGACTAGGTCTGCCCCTTCCTGCGTCACCACCTCCGCCAGCACGCCGGCCAGCGAGACCGGGTCGAGAGGGTCGTCGGTGACCACGTGTATCGCCCTGTCAGCGCCGAGCGCTAGCGCGGTGCGCAGCGCGTCCTGGAACCGGTCGGGGCCCACGGCGACCGCCACGATCTCCAGTTCGTGCCCGGCCTCGCGCAGGCGGATGGCCTCCTCGACGCCGTACTCGTCCATGCCGTCCATGACGAACGTGACTCCTGACAGGTCCACGCGGCCGCCGTCTGCGCGTACGCGCGCCTCGGCGTCCGGGACCTGCCTGACCACGGTCAGTACCTTCATGTCTCCTCCACCCTTCGCTTCGGACGGGTCACCGCAGCAGGCCGCGCGCGATGACCAGCCTCTGTATCTCGTTGGTGCCTTCGTAGATCTGGTTGAGCTTGACGTCGCGCATCAGCTTCTCGACGGGGTACTCGTTCATGTAGCCGTAGCCCCCGAAGACGTTGATGGCCTCCTGCGCGGCGTCGAACGCCATGTCGGACGCGTACGCCTTGGCGATGGCCGCGGCCTCCGCGTGTGGCCGGTCCTGGTCGACGAGCCAGGCCGCGCGGTAGGTCTGCCACCTCGCCGTCTCGACGCCGATCTTCATGTTGGCGAGCTTGAACTGGATGGCCTGGAAGTCGGCGATGGGACGACCGAAGGCGTGCCGCTGCTGCGCGTACGCCACCGATTCGTCGAGCGCCCTCCGCGCCACGCCCACGGCGCCGGCGGCGACCGGCACACGCGTCTTGTCGAGCGTGCGCATGGCGATCTTGAAGCCGTCCCCCGGCTCACCGAGCACGTTCGAGCGCGGCACCCGCACGTCCTCGAACACCATCTCGTACGTTGGGCTGGCGCGCTGGCCGAGCTTGCCGTGCAGCTTGTTGGACGTCAGGCCCTTGGCTCCGCCCTCGACGACCACGGCCAGGGTGCCCTTGTGCTTCTGTCCTGGGTCGAACGTCGCGAAGACGACGTTCACGTCGGCGATGCCGCCGTTCGAGATCCAGGTCTTCACGCCGTTGAGCACGACCTCGTCGCCCCTCAGCTCCGCTCGCGTCGTCATGGCGCCGGCGTCCGAGCCGTTGTTCGGCTCCGAGAGCGCGAACGCGGCCAGCCGCGGGCCCTCGAGCAGCGGGCCGAGGAAGCGCTGTTGCTGGTCCGCGGTGCCCGCCAGGAGGATCGGCGTGATGCCCAGCTCCGACGCCATCAGGATCGTGAACATGCCCATGCAGCCGTAGGCGATCTCCTCGCCTATGACGACCTCGTCGACCATGCCAAGCCCGAGGCCCCCGACCGACTCCGGCACCCCGACGTTCAGCAGGCCGACCTCGTGGGCCGCTTCGACGACCTCTTCAGGGTAGGTCTCGGCCCTGTCGTGCTCGGCCGCCACGGGCAGCACGTGCTCGCGCGTGAAGTCCCGCGCCATGGCCTGGAACTGCTTCTGCTCGTCCGTGAGATCGAAATCGATCACCTAATGAGCCTCCTGCTTCCCTGCGACGCTCACCTGTCCAGCTCCCTGTAGACCTGCCGATGGATCACCATGCGCTGGATCTCGCTCGTGCCCTCGTAGATCTCGGTGACGCGCGCGTCCCTGAAGTAGCGCTCCACCGGGAAGTCCTTCGTGTAACCGTAACCGCCGAGGACCTGCAGCGCGTCGTGGGTGACCGCCGTCGCGGACTCCGAGGCGAACAGCTTGGCCATGGCTGCCTCTCGCGTGACACGGAAGCCCGCGTCCTTGAGCCACGCGGCCCTTAGCGTCAGCAGCCTGGCAGCGTCGATGCTCGTGGCCATGTCGGCGACCTTGAAGCCGATCGCCTGGAACTCGTGGATCGCCTGGCCGAAGGCCTTGCGCTGGTCTGCGTAGTCCCGTGCGGCCTCGAAGGCCGCACGCGCCACCCCGACCGCCAGCGACGCGATGCTGATGCGCCCACCGTCTAGGCCCGACATGGCAACGACGAACCCCTGACCCTCGGCTCCAAGCAGTGCGTCCTCGGGCACCAGGCAGTCGTCGAAGGTGAGGCTCCTGGTGATGGCGGCGTGCTGTCCGAGCTTCTCCTCCGCCCTACCGAAGGTCAGGCCGGGCGTGTCCTTCTCGACGAGGAAAGCGCTGACGCCCCTTGCGCCGGCGGCGGGGTCGGTCTTGGCCATGACCAGGTAGAGCTGGGCCTCGCCGCCCGATGTCACCCAGGCCTTGGTGCCGTTCAACCTGTAGCCGCCCTCGACGCGCTCGGCGCGGGTCGAGAGCGCCACGGCGTCCGAGCCGGCGTGAGGCTCCGACAAGCAGAAAGCGCCGATCCACTCGCCGGAGGCGAGCCTCGGCAGGTAGCGCCGCTTCTGCTCCTCGGTGCCGTGACGCAGGAGCAACGACTGAGGTAGGCCGTTCGTGACGCTCATGATCGTCGCGTGAGAGGCGTCGGCCGCGGCGACCTCCTCGACGAGGACCGCGTACGTGACGTTGTCGAGGCCGGCGCCGCCGTAGTCCTCCGGCGTCGTGACCCCGAGGAGGCCCAGCTCGCCCATCTTGCGCAGCGTCTCCCACGGGAAACGCGGCTCGCGGTCGAGCTTCACGGCCAACGGCGCGATCTCCTCGCGAGCGAAGTCGCGGACGACCGCTCTGAGGGCGAGTTGCTCTTCGGTGAAGGAGAAGTCCACAGAGATGAGTCCAGGGCGCGGGGAACGCGCTCGTAGCTCCCGGGAGTATACCGGCCGCCCGCTCCGCTACACTGGCGCGGTGACCGTCAAGGAACTACTGCTGCGCGTGCCCAGCGCCATCAAGGACGGCGCAGCAGCCCCCGACTCCGTCGTCCAGTTCGACATGGAGGAGCCCATCCACTACGTCGTGGAGGCGGGGTCCGTCCGGTCCGTAGAGGGCGTGGCGCAGCGCGCGGACGTCACGGTGAAGATCAGGCAGGACGACCTGCTGAAGATGATCGAGGGCAGGCTCAACCCGATGACGGCGCTCATGCTCGGCAAGGTGAAGGTCAAGGGCGACATCGGCCTGGCCCAGCGGCTCATCAAGGCCATCGACAAGGACAAGCTGCTGGGGCAGTCGTAGTCGCGCCGCAGGCATCCACTCGCGTGGCCCGCGTGCCGTGGCGGCTCCCACGTGACCTTGGGCGCCGTCAGCCGGGATCGCCGGTCGTGTCCGCGCCGTAGCGCCGCACCTCGTACGAGACGAACCTGCCATGCTCGTAGCGGAAGGTGGCGGAGAACACGCCCGCCTCCGCCAGCCAGGGCAGGAAGTGCCTGTCGCCCTCCCACAGCGGCAGGTCTGTCAGCGCGCCGTCCTCCACCCACTCCAGTTCGCCCTCTGGACCGGCACGCGGCTCGCCAGAGTACCGGGTGACGACATACACGAAGACGTACCAGTCGTCCTGTCCGTCGAAGTCCGGGAACGTGATGAAGCCCTTCAGCTCGGCGGCCTCGACCACCAAGCCAGACTCCTCGAGGACCTCTCGGCGCAGGCACTCCTCCGGTGACTCGCCTGGCTCGAACTTGCCGCCAAGCCCGTTGTACTTGCCTGCCTGGTGATGGCCTATCGCGGGCCGCCTCAGCATCAGGGTCCTGCCGCCGGTCCGCACGTAGGCGAGCGTGCACAGCTTGAGCCCCACGCGCCGGCTCCTCAACCGCCCGAGTCGAGGTCGAAGGCGGAGTGGACGGCCTTGAGCGCCTGCTCCGCCCTGTCGGCGCCTATCAGCACCGAGAGCCTCACCTCGCTTGACGTGATGGCCTCGATGTTGGCCCCGGCCTCGGCGACCGCGGCGAACATGCGGGAGGCGATGCCGGGCGTCGAGGCGATCGCCATCCCCACGACGGTCAGCTTGGCGACGTTCTCGTCGACGCTGGCGGTGGCCCCCATGCTAGCCAGCACCGGCTCGAGCACCTCGAGCGCCTCGGCCACGGCCTCGCGCTTGACGATGAAAGCCATCTGCTGGCGGCTGTCCCCCGCGCCGCGCACTCCCTGGATGATCATGTCGACGCTGACGCCCTTGTCGGCGAGGGCGCCGAACACCTCTGCCGCCACGCCCGGCCTGTCTGGCACGGTCTGCAGGTCGATGCGAGCGTGCCCCCTGTCGATGGCCACACCAGTGACCGGCTTCCCTGCGATCATCTTGGCCTCCGCCTCCGCGCTCATGTCCCTGACCACCGTTCCGGCCGCGTGCGTGAACGAGGAGCGAACGTGAACCCTGACCCCATAACGCCTGGCGTACCAGACGCTCGATGGGTGCAGCACCTTGGCGCCGTGGCTCGCCAGCTCGAGCATCTCCGCGTAGTCGATCTCGGCCAGCTTGGTGGCGCTGGCGACCACGTGAGGGTCGGTGGTGTAGACCCCGTCCGTGTCCGTGTAGATCTCGCACTCCGGGGCGCCGAGAGCGACGGCGAGCGCCACTGCGGTGGTGTCGGAGCCTCCCCGGCCGAGCGTCGTGATGGCGCCCTTCTCGTCGGCTCCCTGGAACCCGGCCACGACCGCGACGTCGACCTCGTTGAGCGCGGCGCGCACCGGGCCAGCGTCGACGCGCAGTATCCGGGCGCCGCCGTGCCGGGAGTCGGTGAGGAAGCCGGCCTGGGGACCGGTGAAGGAACGCGACGCGACGCCGCGCGCACCGAGGGCCAGGGCCAGCAGCGCCGCGCTCTGCTGCTCTCCTGTGGCGAGCAGGGCGTCGAGCTCGCGACGGGACGGCCGGTCCGTGAGGTCACGCGCCTGGCCTATGAGCCTGTCGGTCGTGCGGCCCATCGCCGACACGGTGACGACGGCCTTGCCACCTGAGCGCACGTACTGTTCGACGCGCGCCGCCACCTTCGTGATGCGCTCCAGGTCGCCGACGCTGGTGCCACCGAACTTCATGACCCGGGGCGGCGCCGCCGGCGCGGTGCCCACGGTTGGGATCATCGGCTCGCCCTGCACGGGGCTCGGTTCCATGGGGGCAGAGCTTACACCGCGGGCCATCCTGGCCCTCAGGTGGTAGAAGTTCGGCATGGACGACGCTTCCGCCCCCCGCGTCGCGGTCGTGGGCGCCGGCCCGGCGGGGTTCTACGCCGCCGAGGCGGTGCTCAAGTCGCACGAGGTCGCCACGGTCGACATCTTCGACCGGCTGCCTACGCCGTACGGCCTGGTGCGTTTCGGGGTCGCCCCCGACCACCAGAAGATGAAGGTCGTCACCCGGCTCTACGAGCGCACCCTCCGGGAGCCGCGCACGCGCTACCTGGGCAACGTGGCGTACGGCCGCGACCTGACGCTCGACGACCTGAGGCGGCACTACCACGCGGTCGTGTTCGCCGTCGGCGCCGCCACGGACCGACGCCTCGGGATCGAGGGCGAGGAGCTGCCAGGATGCGTGTCTGCGACAGACTTCGTGGCCTGGTACAACGGGCACCCGGACGCCGTAGACCACGACTTCGGAGGTCTACTCAGGTCGGCCAGGGAGGCGGTCGTGATCGGCAACGGCAACGTCGCCATCGACGTGACCAGGGTGCTCGCCAAGTCGGTAGACGAGCTGAACGTGACGGACATCGCCGACCACGCCTTAGGGGCGCTCGCGGACTCGACCATCGAGCGCGTGACGATAGTAGGTAGGCGTGGCCCGGCTGAGGCCAAGTTCACGACCAAGGAGCTGCGCGAGCTGGGCGAGCTGACCAACGCCGACATCGAGGTGCGCCATGACGAGATGCAGCTCACGCCCGCCAGCCGCGCAGCGGCGGACGCCGACGTCACGACCGCCAAGAACGTCGAGGTCCTGGAGGGCTTCGCGGATCAGGCAACGGAGGGCAAACCACGTACCGTAGCGCTGCGCTTCCAGTTACAGCCCGTGCGCGTGACGGGCACGGACCGCGTCACGGGCCTGGTGTGCGAGCGGACCCGGCTCGTCGACGACGGCGGTCGGGTCAAGGCCGTCGGGACCGGCGAGCACGAGACGCTCGCTGCGCAGTTGGTGCTGAAGTCGGTCGGCTACACGGGCGTGCCGCTCCCCGAGCTGCCCTTCGACGAGCGCGGCGGAGTGGTGCCCAACGACCGCGGACGCGTGCTGGAAGCCCCAGGCGGCAGACAGGTGCCAGGCGTCTACGTGGCGGGCTGGATCAAGCGCGGCGCCAGCGGCGTCATCGGCACGAACAAGGCGGACGCCATGGAGACGGTTGCGGCCATGCTCGAAGACCTCGGCACGACGGCGCCGGATGACCCCGAGAGGACGCAGGCAGCGGTCGACGCCCTGTTGAGCCAGAGGGGCGCAGTCCCGTTCTCGTCGGACGACTGGTTCGAGCTGGACGCCGCCGAGGTCGCGGCCGGCGAGCCTACGGGCAGGCCCCGCGTCAAGGCCGTACGTCTGGAAGAGATGTTGGCGGCCAGGAAGGCCCGGGGCTGAAGGACGTCGGCATATCGCTCGGCTGAGGCGCCTGGGCCGACCTCGTGAGCGTCAGGTGATAGCATCGCGGACGTACTCCCAGCGCAACCTCGAGAGGTAAGTCAAGTTGGTTCAAGACGGAGACGACGTACTGCTAAGCATCCGGGGCCTCGTCAAGGACTTCGGCGGCTTGCGGGCCGTCAACCACTGCACCTTCGACGTCAGGGCAGGCACCATAACGGGCCTCATCGGACCGAACGGCGCGGGCAAGACCACGCTGTTCAGCCTGGTGTCCGGCTTCCACACGCCGGACGCCGGCACCGTGCTCCTCAAGGGTGAGGACGTCACCGGCATGCCGCCGCACGTGCTCTTCAGCAGGGGCCTGTGTCGCACCTTCCAGATCCCGCGCGAGCAGAAGGGCATGACCGTACTCGAGAACCTCATGCTCGTGCCGGCCGGCCAGATCGGCGAGAGGTTCTGGAACCCCGTGTTCAGGCGCGGCGCCGTCTGGCGCCAGGAGGCGAAGCTCCGCGAGAAGGCCCGCGAGGTCCTGGACTTCGTCGCGCTCTCGCACCTGGAAGACGAGCCGGCCGGTTCCATGTCGGGCGGTCAGAAGAAGCTGCTGGAACTGGCCCGCACGCTCATGGCCGACCCGGACATCGTGCTCCTCGACGAGCCGGCCGCCGGCGTGAACCCCACGCTCATGGGCCGCCTGCGCGAGAAGATCGAGCAGCTCAACCGCGAGCGCGGTATCACCTTCCTGCTCATCGAGCACGACATGCCGCTGGTGATGGGCCTTTGCGACCCGGTCGTGGTCATGAACCAGGGCAGCAAGCTCGTCGAGGGCCCACCCGAGGTCGTACGCAACGACCCGCGGGTGCTGGAGGCTTACCTAGGAGGTCAGAGTGTCGCTCTTGACGGTTGAGGGAGCGGTCTCGGGCTACGGCGAGATGCAGGTCCTGAACGGCGTGAGCATCCACGTCGACGACGGCGAGATCGTGTCGATCGTCGGCCCGAACGGCGCCGGCAAGTCCACGGTGATGAAGCTCGTGTTCGGGCTCCTCAAGCCGTGGGAGGGCCGAGTCGTGTTCGCCGGCCAGGACATCTCGGGCCTGGCGCCTGAGAAGGTCGTGAGGCTCGGGCTGTGCTACGTGCCTCAGGTAGAGAACGTGTTCCCTACCCTGACGGTCGAGGAGAACCTGGAGATGGGCGCCTACATACTCGATGGGCCCCTGAAGGACCGCAAGGAGCGCGTCTTCGACCTCTTCCCGAGGCTCGCTGAGAGGCGCAGGCAGCGTGCAGGCAAGATGTCGGGCGGCGAGCGGCAGATGGTAGCGATGGGCAGGGCTCTGATGCTCGACCCCAAGCTGCTCATGCTCGACGAGCCGTCCGCAGGCCTGGCGCCGCTCCTCGTCGACATGATCTTCGAGAAGGTGGCGGAGATCAACGCCACCGGCGTCGCGGTGCTGATGGTCGAGCAGAACGCCAAGCGCTCGCTCGAGCTGGCGCACCGCGGCTACGTGCTGGCCGGCGGACGGAACCAGGTAGAGGGTCCCGGCTCCCAGCTACTCGGCGACCCAGAGGTCGCCCGGCTCTACCTGGGAGGCTGACGTGACAGAGGCACCGACCATCTCACGCGGTCGCGCCTTCAGGCGCGCCGCCTCGCAGGCGCTGTCCAGCCGCTGGTCGTTGGTGGCGCTGCTGGCCGTTCTCGCGTTGCTCGTCATCGTCTGGGGAGCGGCCGAGGGCATCGCCGGCTCGCGCCTGATCGGCCTGACGGTCCGCGGCGTACTGCTGGGCGGCGTGCTCGCGCTGGGCGCGCTCGGCATCACACTGGTGTTCGGCGTGCTCAAGATGGCCAACTTCGCGCACGGCGACTACATGACCACGGGCGCCTACCTCGGGCTCGTCGTCATGGCGCTGCTGCCCGCAGGGGCCCCAGTGCTTGGCCTCGGGTTCGGCTACGAGTTCCTGATCGCGCTGATCATCGTCATGCCGCTGACCGGGCTCGTAGCCTTCGGGCTCGACAGGCTCACTTTCCGGCGCCTGCGCAACAGGCGCGCCGCACCGGTGGTCATGGCCATGGCGGCGCTCGGGCTGGCGTTCGGGGTCCGCAGCATCATCTACATGATCTTCGGCGCCGACTTCACCTTCTACTACCAGGGCAGGGCCAGGCCGGTCGTCGAGCTCCTCCCCGGCCTGCGCGTGCGGACCGACCAGATCTTCATCCTCGTCGCCGCCATCGTGCTGATCTTCCTCGTCTACCTGCTGCTCGAGCGCACCAAGATCGGCAAGGCGATGAGGGCGATGGCCGACAACGCCGACCTGGCGCGCATCAGCGGCATCGCCACGGAGCGCGTCGTGTTCTGGACATGGCTCATCAGCGGCGGCCTGGCCGGCGCCGGCGGCATGCTCTACGGGCTCGACGTGCAGCTAAGGCCCGAGATGGGCTGGTGGCTGCTCCTGCCGCTCTTCGCGGCCGTCATCCTCGGCTCCATCGGGCACACCTACGGCGCGCTCCTCGGAGCTTTCATCATGGGCATCGTTTGGCAGGTCTCGAGCGCGTTCGTGAACCCCGCTTACGGCCCGGCCGCCGCGTTCGTCGTGATGATCCTCGCCCTGCTCGTCAGGCCCCAGGGCCTCATGGGGGGTGACAAGTGAACGACCCCACCCTGCTAGCCAGGAGCGCCCTGCTCGCGGTCCCCCTCTACCTGATGCTCGTCGTGGTGCTGCGCGGCATGGCTGCCGGGCTGAAGCACGCCGTCGCCATCGTCAGCGCACTGGCGTTGGCCTTCGTGCTCGTGCTGCTGTTGCCGGCCGGCTCGCTGTCATACATCACCACCTTCCTGCTCATGGGCAGCGTGTACGCCGTCCTCACCCTCGGCCTGAACGTGCAGTGGGGCTACACGGGCCTGTTCAACATCGGGGTGGCCGCCTTCTTCGCGATCGGAGCGTTCACGTCGGCGCTCGTCACGACGGTCGAGCCGACGGGCACGCTGGCGGCCTTCACCCAGCAGGCGTTCGGGCTGGGCGCCCCCTTCTGGGTGGGGTTGCTGGCAGCCGGCTTGGCGTCTGGCCTGCTGGCCCTGATCGTCGGAGGGCCGACGCTCAGGCTGCGTGGCGACTACCTGGCCATCGCCACGATCGGCATCGCGGAACTCGTGCGCCTCGTGTTCCAGAACGAGCGCTGGCTCGCGAACGGGCCGCAGCCGCTGCGAGGCCTGCCGCAGCCCCTCTCCTGCCTCACGAGCGGCGACGGCTGCTCCTACCTGCCCGGCTTCGTCAACGGCTTCTTCGCACCGCTCTCACCACGCGAGTACCCGTACGTCTACGTCGCCATCGTGGCCATCGTGCTCTTCCTCGTGTACATCGGCCTGGAGCGCGGGATCCGCTCGCCATGGGGCCGCGTGCTGCGCGCCGTGCGCGAGGACGAGGACTCCGCCGCGATGAGCGGCAAGAACGTGGCCGCCTTCCGCATGCAGGCGTTCGTCGTAGGCGCCGTCATCATGGGCATCGGCGGCTCGCTGTACGCCCACTACGTCGTGGCCATCGACTACGGGCACTTCGACCCGCTGTACGGCACGTTCCTGATCTGGGTGATGCTGATGCTCGGCGGCAGCGGCAACAACCGCGGCGCGGTGCTCGGCGCCCTGCTGGTCTGGGGCATCTGGACAGGAGCAAGCTTCCTCGTCGACGCACTGCGGCCCACGCTGGCCGCGATCTCGCCGGAACTGCCCCAACGCGGTCCATACATTCGCTTCCTGTTGATCTCGCTGCTGATGCTCTTCATCGTGCTGTACAGGCCCAGGGGAGTGCTGCCGGAGGAGAAGGTCGTCTCGCTGGCGCGGGACTGAGACACGGTCACGCGTGATGGGCCGGCCGGACGCGTTCTAGCGCTTGGACAGCCCAGGACCTTGGAGCCCTAAACCGATACAGAAGCGGGGAGCCCGGAGGCTCCCCGCTCTTCCGTTGGGCGCAACGCGCCCCAGTCTGCTTGGACCGTTTACTGGGCCGGGATCACGTCGGCGGGCAGCACGGTGACCGTGACGATGTCTCCGCCCTCGTAGGCCCAGACCTCCATGGGCGTGACGACGTCGCCGACGCCATCGAAGTCGACCTCACCGGCAGCGCCGGTGTAGTTGATGGGGCTGCCGAGCGTCAGGAGGCGCATGGCTTCCTCGAACTCGCCGACGCCGACGACTTCGCCCTCGGGGTTGGCAACCTCACGCAGGCGGTCGCGGATGTTGGCCGAGTTCACCTCGACGCCGTCGATGATCGCCTTGGCGATGGCCAGGCCGATGACGGCCGTGGCGTCGTAGGCGGTGTCGATGTACGGGAGCGGCGGGCGCTCGCCGTACGCGGCCTCGTAGGCGTCCGAGAAGATCGTGTAGCCAGCCCACGCCGGGTCGGCGCCGGCGGCTGTGCCGTAGAGGCCCTCGACCGTGTCGGCGCCGAGCGCGTCTACGATATCGAGCGACTTGGTGCCGTCGGTCATCATCCAGTTGGTGAAGCCGTGGAGGTCACGGGCTTCCTGCATGAAGACCGTCGCGTTGCCTGGGTAGGTGGCGGCGATGACGACCTCTGGGTCGCCTGCGAAGAGCTGGCTGAGCAGGCCGGCGTAGGTCGGCTGCGGCTCCTCGGGGTGCCCGACGCTGGCGGTGATGGTGCCACCGCGCGCCTCGAACGCCGCGGCGAACGCCTCGGAGAGGCCCTGGCCGTACGGGTTGTTGACGTAGATCACGGCCGCGCGGTCGTACGACAGGCCGTCGACGATCTCGCCGCGCGCGAGCTGCGCCAGGACGACGCCCTGCAGGGTGTCGGCGGCCGTCGTGCGGTAGACGTAGTCGTCGTCGTTGAGGAGCGCGACGAGCGGGCTGGTGCTGGCCGGCGAGATCATCACGACCTGGCTGGGGATGACCGCGGACTCGGCGACGGTGACCGTGACGCCGCTGGAGAGCGCCCCGACGATCGCCACGACGCCGTCCGTGTTGATCAGCTTGCGGGCGCGGTCGGTGCCCTGCGATGGGTTCGTCGCGGCGTCCTCGGCGACGATGTTGATGATCGGCCCACCGAACACGGCGGTGGCCGCCGCGTTGAGCTGGTCAGCTGCCAGCAGGACGCCGTTGTTGATGGCGGGACCGAACTCGGCCAGGGCGCCCGTGTAGGACATGAGGGACCCGACGTTCGACACAGGTGGCGCGTCCTGCGCCATGCCGAACCCGACGAACCCGGCCAGAAGGACACATAGTGCTCTCTTCATCGACTTACTTCCTCCCTTGTGTGGAGTAGCCCACATATGGCGGCGGTTGGAAGCATCCTAGTCTCGTATTTGTAGCGCTGTCAACGCGCAAAGTGCTTCTGGTACCCCGTCGTTAGGCTTCGGTGAAGGACGCGGGCCGCCGACAGGTGCTGCGACACGGGCTGTTCAGCGGCTTTCGTCTCTCTGTGCTAGCTGCAATTGACAGATGGTCAATTACACGCGTACGCTTCGTCCGTTCAGACCGTTTTCACGGCTGAACGCAATGCCAGTTAGTCCGAAGGGACCAGTATGGGCATGACGATGAAGGACGTCCGGGGTCTGCTCAAGGAGCACGACGTCAACTTCCTGAGGCTGCAGTTCTCCGACATCCTCGGTCAGATCAAGAACGTCGAGGTGCCGCGCTCGCAGTTCGACAAGGCGCTAGACGGCGAGATCATGTTCGACGGCTCGTCGATCCAAGGCTTCGCGCGTATCGAAGAGTCGGACATGCTCCTGCGCCCAGACCTGGACACTTTCCTGGTGCTGCCTGCGGCGATGGAGGGTCCAGGACGAGGCACGGTCGCTCGCGTGGTCTGCGACATCGCTCTGCCCGACGGCTCACCGTTCGCCGGCGATCCTCGCCACGTTCTCAAACGTCAGATCGAGAGGCTACAAGCGCTCGGCTACGACGACTTCATCGTGGGGCCCGAGCCCGAGTTCTTCCTCTTCGAGCGTGGCGAGGGCGGCGAGCCGACCACGACGACCAACGACGCGGCCGGCTACTTCGACCTGGCGCCGGTCGACCGCGGGGAGGACGCGCGACGCGACATGGTCAACACGCTCGTCGCCATAGGCTTCGAGATCGAGGCGGCCCACCACGAGGTCGCGCCGGGCCAGCACGAGATCGACTTCAAGTACGCGCCGGCGGTCACGACGGCCGACAACATCCTCACGTTCCGCACGGTCGTCAAGCGCATCGCGTTGAACAACGGCCTGCACGCGACGTTCATGCCCAAGCCGGTGAACGGCATCAACGGGTCGGGCATGCACTGCCACATGAGCGTGTTCAAGGACGGAACGAACGCCTTCTACGACGAGGACGGCCGGCACCAGCTCTCCGAGCTCATGGAGCACTGGATCGGCGGGATCCTCGAGCACGCCTCGGCGTTCGTCGCCATCACCAACCCGACCGTCAACTCGTACAAGCGCCTCACGCCCGGCTACGAGGCGCCTACCAACATCGCCTGGTCGGTCTCCAACCGCAGCGCGATGATCCGCGTGCCGGCCAGACGCGGCAACAGCACCAGGGCCGAGCTGCGCATGCCGGACCCGTCGTGCAACCCGTACCTGGCGCTGGCCGCGATCTGCGCAGCGGGCATCGACGGGCTCGAGCGCGAGCTGGTGCCCGCCCCGCCCGTCAACCGGAACATCTACCAGATGAGCGTGCGCGACCGCAGGCGCCACAAGATCAAGGAGCTGCCTGCCACGCTGCGCGAGGCGCTCGGCAACCTCAGGCGCGACAAGGTGATCGTCGACGCGCTCGGCGAGCACGCCTTCAAGCAGTTCCTCGCCGCCAAGACTATCGAGTACGACGACTACCGCATCGCCGTCCACGGTTGGGAGTTGGACAGGTACCTGACAGAATACTAGGAGCGTGAGAGTCGAGCCCGGGGCCGCCTACAGAGTTGTTGGGGTGGACCCGGGCCTCGCCAACCTCGGGTTGGGAGCTGTCGAGGAGGAGCGCAAGCGGGCACGCCTCCTCGGCTCGTCTCTTCTGCGGACCAGCTCGCGCACGGCCGGCCCGGAGCGTCTGCGCTCCCTGCGCGACGGCGTGCGCGCCTTCCTGGATGCCCATCGGCCTGACGCCGTCGTCGTCGAGGCCCAGTTCTTCCACCGGCAGAAGGCCGTGTCGTTCAAGGTCGGGCAGGCGTTCGGCGTCGTGATGCTGTGCGCGGCCGACCAGGGTGTTCCCGTGTTCGAGTACGGCCCGCTCGAGGTCAAGCAGGCGCTGGTCGGGACGGGTAGGGCCGACAAGGCTCAGGTCGCCTTCATGGTGAGAGCGCTGCTCGAGATGCCAGCCCAGCCGGCAACCGACCACGAGGCCGACGCCCTAGCGCTCGCGCTCACCCACCTGCAGAGCCGCCGACTACGAGCGGCAGTGCAGCGTAGCTGAGGCTCGCCGCTCCGGACGCGAGGTCAACGGCGCCGTGACATGGATCGCCGCCTCGCCGCTGCCACGGGCTGAGACCCATCGACCCAGGGGAGCCGCCTCCGCCGCGTGGGCAACTCTGCCGCCTCCTCGACCTTCACCGGCTCCAGGCGCAGGTCGAGGTAGACGACCGCCTGGTACGGCGCCAGGTCCACACCCCAACCGCCTACCAGGTCCGCCTGCCGCCAGACGGCGTTGCCCTCAGCACCACCGGTGTCGGCCACGAGCGCCTCGGTGGCGCTTGGCAACGGCAGCCCCAGCGCCTCCCACGGGGGGCCGCCGGCGGCCAGCAGCGCGCCCCTGACGTGCTCGCCCGTGTGGTTGAAGAGGACGAGCGCAGGGCGTCCGGCCCCGCTCGCCGCGTAGCCGTACGCGTGGACGCCGCTCATGCCCTGGCTGCCGGCTACGACCTCCAGGAAGCGCAGGTCGCGCGCCGAGGCGAAGCGGGACCGGCGCCTCAGGAGGGGAGCCAGCTGCCGTCTGTGCCTCTCCCTGAAGCCGACGTCCGGGGCCTCGCCAAGGCGCGGCGACGCGAACTCCATGCCGTAGGTCTCGCTCAGGCCCTCGGCCTGACCGTGGCCGAAGAGAGGCAGGCCGGGCAGCGTGCATAGCAGGGTGGCGACCCCGAAGTACCGGTCACCGTCGCCGAAGGTGGCGCGCGCGCTCTCCTCGTCGGGTGTCGTCAAGTAGTTGACGTAGCGCTCGAGCACGAGCGGGTCTCTGTCCGCGACGTCGGCCAGCAGAGCCTTCAGCTCGGCGTCGCGGCGTTCTGCCAGCAGCTGCATGAAGGCGCTGTGGTAGACGCGGTCGAAGCCCAGGTGCCTGACGAAGGTCTCCTCCATCAGCCAGAACGCCTCGGCAACCAGCATCGTGTCCGGAGCGTGCTCGCGTATCGCCTCGACCAACTCGCGCCAGAACTCGCGAGGCATGGCGGCGTCGAACTCCGCCTCGGACACGGCCATGTGGCTGCGCGACGGTATGGCCCCGCCCTCGCCAGGAGCGGGGTGCCACAGGCGCCTGACGTGGCGCCGCACGAGCGTCATGGCGGCGTCGAAGCGCAGCACGGGGAAGCGCTGAGCCACCTCGACAGCGGTCGCGATCACGGCCCGCCTGGCCTCCTCGTTCAGGAAGTCGATCTGGGCCGTGTCGTTCCATGGCAGGCCGGTGCCGTCGTTGCCGTGATAGACGTAGCGCGCCCGTCCGCTGGCGCGGTCCGTGAGCTCGAAAGCCACGGCCGCGTCGTTCCCTCCGTAGTAGCCGTCCTCGATCCGCACAGCGAACGGCCTGCCAGGCGACAGGTCTTCGCCGCCGTATGTGTAGTTCGGGAACGGCCGAGAAGAGCTCTGCACGAACCAGTCGGGCCTGTCCTCCACCCAGCGTGAGTCGATGCCCGTGTGGTTGGCGACCATGTCGGCCCCAAGGCGCAGCCCATGAGCAGCCGCTCGGCGCCCCAGGTCGGCGAGCGCCTCCTCGCCACCAAGGTCGGCCGCGACCACGTGATCGTGGACGGCGTAGGCCGACGCCAGGGCGTCAGGCTGACCCTGCAGGCGCTTGATGCGGCGCGAGGCCTGGCTGCGCTCCCAGACCCCGACGAGCCACAGCGTGTCGAAGCCGTCGGCCGCCAGGTCGGCGAGCGCCTCGTCCGGGACCTGATCGAGACGCCTCACCTCACGCCCGTGCCAGCGCGAGAGCTGTTCGAGCCATACAGGCAGGCTCTTGGCCACCATGGCGGCCCCGGCCATCCATGGGCTGCCATGGCTGTAGCGGACGTCGCCTAGGCCCTCCGTCGGCTGCGACTGCCAGGGCGGGGGCGGCCCGGCCTGCCCGCCAGGGGGCGCCCTGACCTCTTCCTCGCTGAGCAGGTCGATGGCCCTGAGGACCCGCAGCACGAGGTCGTCGAGACCGGCGCCGAGCATCGGTCGCCACGCGCTCAGGGCTGCCTCCAGCTGGCCCTTCAGGGACCTCGGGTGGAGCCTGGCGGGCAGCGTGAGCAGCTCCAGCAGTGTCGAGACTCCCTGGCCCATGGCCGCGGGGAGCCCTCCGCTGCCTACCTCATCCGCTCTGTCCGCGGCGCCCTTCGCGACGGCCACCTCACCGCTTATCGACGGAACCGGCACGCGATCGAAGGCGGAGAGCATCGCCTCGCTCGCCGCCCCCAGCCGCGTGCCGTCGGTGCCGGCGTCGAAGAGCGCGGCGAAGGGCGCCATCGCGGGGTTGTCCGCCGCCAGCCCAAGGAGGCCGAGCTCCTCGAGCGACTCGTAACGCCGCTCGGCGGTACCCGGCGCGGCCAACGCGCGCCCCGGCGGCGGCTCGGGCGCGGAGAAGACACGGTCGAAGGTCGAGAGCGCCGCACCGGTCCCGTCGGCACCGAGCCTCTCCGTCACTGCCGCGTCGGCCGCCTCACGCCAGTCGACGCGCGCCAGCAGGGCGTGCATGAGCTCGTGCAGCACGACGGCGGCGACCAGGGAGGCGCCCGTGGCGCCCCGCGCCCCATGTGCGCGCAGCTCGCCCGCGATCCTGGCGGCCTCTGCCACGTCGATGCTGATGACCCTGCCTGCCAGGCCGAAGGAGCCGGGCGCCACCCGGAACCGGTGTCTCGCCTCAACCGTCACGTGAAGGCGGCGTGCGGCCCTCGTCGGCTCGTGCTCCGGTGCCGGGTCGAGCCGGACGCTGAGTGGTCCGGGTTGGCGGGCTGGCGTGGCGATGGCCGACGCTAGCATGGGCCTCATCCGACGTGGGGTAGGCTCATACGCGCGTGAACATGACCCGTAGCGGAGCCCAGGCGTCGTCGCCAACGCTTACCCGCCGGTCGGCTGCTTGGCTGACCGCCACCTTGTTCCTCCTGACCGCCTGCGCCGGCGAGCTCGGGACTCAGGGCGAGGCCCTGCGTTTCCTGGCCGCGGACCTCCCTGACGCCAACGTCGGCGAGGCCTACCGGGCCCCCGTGCACGCTGTCGGCGGGCTCCGACCGTACGAGTTCACTGTCGATGACGGCGCCCTGCCGCCTGGACTGAGCCTCGTCAGCGGGGTCCTCCAGGGCGTCCCAACCACCCTTGGCGACTACACGTTCACGCTCAAGGTCTCCGATGCCAACCTCTCCTCGACGTTCCAGGAGCTCTCGCTACGCGTCGTCGAGCCCCCTCCACCGTCGCTCACGCTCTCGCCCCCAGAGACAGAGGTGCGCGGCGCCGTGACGCTCCGGGCGCGGGTCGCGGACGCCCGTTCGCTCGCCGGGCTCTCCACCCAGGTAGCGTGGGACCCAGCACGGTTCCGGCTCGTTGAGGGCAGCGTCACGGCGTCCAGGACCGACCTGGCGTTGTTCCACCTGGCCGAGGCCGGCAGCCTTCAGGTCGACCTGGCGGTCCTCGACGGCAGTCTTCAGGGCGGAGCCGAGCTGTTCAGGTTCGCCCTCGAGCCGGTCGCTGGCACCAGCTTCCTGGAGGTCACTAGCGAGTCCCTGTTCGCCTCGCGCCGCGGCGGTGAGGTACTGAGCGAGACGGCCGTCCTCACCGAGGGACGCGGCGCGACAGACGGGGCCGACGTTCAGCCTGGACCCCAGAGAAGGCCCGGCGAGGACCAGCCGACCGACCCACCGTCCGACGGCGCAGACGACCCAGACGGTTCTTCAGGAGAGGACCAAGGAGAGCCGGGCGGCACGGACACCGAGGAGGGGCCGTGAGGACGTTGTCCAGCTTCCTGGCGACGGTAGGCCTGTTCCTGAGCGCGTCGTTGCTCCCCGTCGGCCGGGCGACCACCTACCTGGCGCTCGGACCGTACGAGGTCCTCGCCCGGGCCGACGCCGTGCTCCTGGCGACAGTGGAGGACGTGACGGCGGAGGTCCGTGACGACCGCGTGTGGACGACCGTCTCACTCGGCGTGACCGAGTGGCTGGAGGCCTTCCCGGCACCAGACGAGCAGGAAGATGACGCCCTGGAGACCGACGCGCTCGAGCTGAGATTCCTAGGCGGTGAGGCCGATGGCCGCCGGCTGCTCGTCGCCGGCACGGTCGCCTGGCAGGTCGGCGACGAGGTTCTCCTGGCGGTAAACGCCGAGGAGGGCGCGGCCTCGCCGCTGGTTGGGTTCAGGCAGGGCTACTGGCAGGTCCGTGAGGGCTCCGTCGTCGACGCCGACGGCAGGTACCTGACGCTCGACCTGTCAGGTCGACTGGTGCGAGCTGACGCCCCGTCGGCGAGTGCGGGGGTGCTGACGGCCGTCCGATCTGCGCTGACAGATGGCCCTCCAGAGGCGCCGCTCGACCCCGCGGAGGAAGACGGCCCCGACAACGACGCACCTGACACCGTGGATGCCGAGCCCGATGGCGATGGAGGCGAGGGCGACGAGAGCGAGAACGACGCACCCGCAGCGGACGAAGCCGGAGACCCGGCCGAGCCTGCCACCCAGGTCGAGACCGTGCGGCGCGAGTACAGCGTCGACGACTCCGGGGGGCCGCTGCTCCTCTCCGACCGCCTCGCCGCGGCCGAGGAGGCATGGGAATCGGTCGCCGCAGGGGCCATCGAGCTGGTCGCCTCGGCGGGGTCAGGTCACGCATTCGCGTACGGCGACGAGTCACTGTTCGGCCCGGACACCATCACCCTGAGCCTCGCCGAGGGCGGCGAGATCGACGTCCTCGTCAGGCCCGACGAGGGCCCAGCCGTCGAGGCGGCGCTGCGCCACGAGCTAGGCGTGCTCCTGGGACTGGGGCCGGCCGGGTCCGGCGTCATGTCAATGGCGATCGAGGACGACGCGGTGGCCCCGGGCGCTGCCGAGCTCGCTGAGCTCGCGGCGATCTCGGCGTTCGCGCCGGCGGACCTCGACCGAGACGGCGTCGTCGGGTTCGGCGACCTGATCGAGCTGGCCGCGGCCTACGGACGCGGCGGCCTCAACCTGCCTGCCGACCTGGACGGGGACGGTGACGTGGACGATGACGACGTCGAGGTCCTCAGGCAGGCGTACACCTTCGCCCCGCCGCTTGGCGCGGCCGAGCAGGTCGACGAGCCCCAGACAGACGAGTGACGATCAGGTCGGCTTGGGCGTCGGTGGCGCCGACAGGAGCTCGCTCAATGCGGTCGCCAGCTCCACGTCGCGGCGGGTGACCCCACCGGCGTCGTGGCTGGTGAGCGAAAGCCTCACGCGCCTGTACGAGCACTCGAAGTCCGGATGGTGGCCCCTCTTCTCGGCGAGCATCGCGACCCTCGTCAGGAACGCGAACGCCTGAGAGAAGCCGGCGAACTCGAGTTCCTTGACGAGAGCGTCGCCGTCGACGCGCCAGCCGTCCAGCTCCGCCACCGCCGCATCAAGGTCGTCGTTGCCAAGCACCTGCGGCACCTGTCACCTCCGCTCCCGCGGACATGCTCAGACGGCGGTGCTGTAGAGGCGGGCTTGCGAGAGGTAGAGGACCGCCAGGT
>CAZFAQ010000005.1:0-78758 GCA_964517055.1 uncultured bacterium
ACGGCAGACCTGAGTTGCGCCTTCAGGTAGAAGGGAGGTTCGTCGCGGCGCATGTACCCCATGGTCTACCACTCGATATGTCGGGAAAATCACTCACTTGTCAAGTAGACCGGCGCCGACCGCGTGGGAGCGCTAGCTCCGTGGTGTGTCCACGCCGTCCGATCGGGTGGCCGCGTCAACGTCGCCAGCTTCTCGCACGAAACGGTAGCGGTCCCAGACGGCCTCACAAAGACGCCTCCCGACGCTGGTCGTGAGACGAGGCAACGCGCTGGCGAAGAACTCGTCGAGGTGCGTGTGGCCGCCTGCGGAAGGTACGTGCCGCGAGGGGTCGTACCGCCTCTCGGCTTCGTACCGGAGCGCTTGGAGGCACATGTCCAAGAGGTTCATGTCGCGGACGAACAGCGCCTCGGGAGTGGAGCGCACCTCGTACTCCGACCAGAGCGCCTTGACAGCGCCAGCTGCAGGTGGCACGAGCGCCTCTATGGCAGCCCGCTCGGCCGAAGACTTCACTGTCTCGTCGACGTCCCGGTCGGTCGCCGCGGCGCGCGCCACGAAGTCGCCGGTGACGGCCTCGGCCACGTCGTGCGCGAGCGCGATCGCGACGGCCCGATCGGGGTCGACGCCGGCTTCGGGCGCGTACAGGAGGCAGAGAAGGGCTGTTCCGAACGTGTGGTCGGCGACGGACTCTGGGTCCTGGACGCCCCTGAGTACCCAACCGGCTCGCGCGACGTCCTTGAGGGCAGCGGCCTGGTAGGCGAAGCTCAGAATGGGTTCGAGCGCGGCTTCCACCGCGTGCGAGGTACCGCCGCCGCCCGTTCCCCTCATCCTCGGACCCTACCTTGGTGTCCTTCGTGAGACTTGGGATCGTCGAACAGAAGGGCGTCGACGAGGCTGCTCCCGCCGCCTGTCGCGGCACGCGAAGCACGCTGGACGTCCACTCTTCGGCGCTGCAGCCGGCCTATCGCGGCGTAGGCGCCGCAGGCGCAGGTCGTGAGTAGGCCAGCTATCCACAGCGCCAGTCGCGGAGAGGTCGAACTCGCCAGCCAGCCCAACGGGCCCGAGGCTACCGCGATGCCTAGCGAGAAGACGAGCGAATGGACGCTGAGCATCGCGGAGCGTCGAGACGAGGGCACCGCCTTGTGTAGCAGCGTGTCGTGGGGGACGTTACTCGTGGCCAGCGCGAAGTAGATGACGCCGAGGCCAGCTGCCAGTCCGACGGAAGAGGCGGACGCCGCGAACAGGAGCATCGCACCGCCCCTGAGGAGCATGCTGAAACCGGCCAGGGCGGCCTCCCCGCCGGGGAACGCCTGCCCATAGCGCATGACGGTCAGGCTGCCTGCCAACACGGCGACGCCGGCGAGCGTTCCTAGCACCGCGAACCCGCGGCTGTCTTCAGCCGCAGCGCCGAGGACCGTCGAGGCGACAGGCTGCCAGAAGGTCTCGATGCTGACCATGGCCAAGCCGCTGGCTGCGGCCGCAACGAGGAGCCACCTTATGACCGGTGTGTCGCGGGACAGCCTCAGCGCGTCAGAGAGTATGACTGGCATCGACCTCACGCCGTCGCGGAGAACGCGGGCGTCGGGCGGTCGGCGCGAGGGCTCCCTTATCAGGCTCCAGGTCCAGAACCAGACGACGAGGCGCACAGCGACCCCTGCACCCAGCGCGATACCGAAGCCGGACAACGGCCACGGCAGTTCCAACGGTGCGGCCAGGCTCGGCAGAAGGCCACCGATCGCGGAGCCTGCCAGCATGCCGGCGGCCTGCGCAACGTCGACTGTCGCGAGGCGAGGCTGTAGCGGGCCGTCCGGCTCGACCCTCCCTAGCTCGTCCACGAACCAGGCGTCCATGGCACCCGAGTGCAGCGCCGAGCCGATCCCCTGTAGGACCGCGTACACGAGGGCGGTGCCCGGCCCCATTACGAAGAGCAGGACGGTGAACGACGCCAGCGTGAAGAGCTGGGAAGCCAACGCGACGGGACGGCGGCCGATGGCGTCGGCGATGCCCCCTGTCGGCAGCTCGAGGAGCGCTACCAGCAGCGCCCTGACTGTGAACGCCAACCCGACCGTCGCGATGTCGAGGCCGCGCCCTGTCATGTGCAGGATCAGCACGGGCATCGGCAGCGCGATAGCGATCTCCAACGCGCCGGCCAAGGCCGCGTACCGCAGCGTGAGTGCACGCCCCCGCCCTGGCTCCACTACGACGTACCCCCCGTTCGAACCGGCTTAGCCGGTGCCCCCACCAGACGTGCGGCGTTGGGCGAGATGATAACAGAAGGCATGTTCGCTCAGGGACGCCGCGCTGTCAGCACGCGGAAGGTCGTCTGCCAATCGACGTCCGTGCCGGGAAGGTTCTCGAGGAAGACGGCGCGCACCAACGACATGTCCTTCTCTCCCAGGCGCCTCGCTAGTAGCTCACCGTAGCTCGCCCTGGTGCCGCCGCCAGTGAACCAACCCTCTACGGTCCGCCTCGGCATGGTCTCCTTCGATGAGAAGGTCCGCCGCTCGACCTTAACGTCCACGAGCCCCGCGTTCCGGGCCGCGTCGACCAGAGCGTCGACGTCCGAGCCGTTCCCCGCGTATATGGCCTCCTCGGCGTCGCGAAGGCGGTCCTGGAGACCCGCGTCACCGACGTCGACGAGCCGGTAGAGACGTTGAGCGGACGCCTTGTCGACGTCCACGCAGACCAGGCGTCCTCCGGCGCCGAGGTGAGCCGCTGCCGCACCCATGACGGTGGCTGCGGCTGCGGTGCGCATGGCGTCGCGGCCCACGATCACGTCGAAACGCGGCACCTCCGCGTGGCCGGCTTCCGCCAGGCTCGTGGTCAACGTCTCGGGCGTCCCCGTGAAGACCACTGGACGCTGCAGCTCTGGCATGGCCGCAGCGGACCGCGCCAGGGCATCTGCGTCGTCGGTGGTTGCCACCGAGGCCCAAACCTGCCCCTCGGGAGCGCGGCGCAAGGCCTCCCATGTCAGCAGGCCGCTGCCGGCGTTCAGGTCCAGCACGATGTCATGGCGGGACACGTTCGCGAGGTCGAAGACGTGGTCGCGAACGGAAGCCAGGCGCTCGCTCGCCCGGGACAGCGCACGCTCTAGCCAGCGCTCGACGGCGCGGTCGAGCGGCGGTCGGCTAGGCACGGGCCGGCTGGCGGTCGCGACCCGGTCAGCGTCAATCGACGCGGCGATCTGGGCCTCCCGACGACGGAGGACCTCTGTGCGAACGGCCGCCTCGTGACCCACCATGCTCGGCTGGTAGAAGACCCTGCCTTGAAGGACGTCGGGTAGGTACTGCTGAGCCACCCAGTGATCTTGGTAGGCGTGGGGGTACAGGTACCCTTGGCCGTGCCCGAGGCCCTCGGCGTCGCGGTTGGCGTCCTTCAGGTGATCTGGTGCCGCCGCCTCGCTCTCCTTCTCGACCGCCGCGAGCGCATCGAAGAACGCCATGGTCGAGTTGCTCTTGGGAGCCGTCGCTAGGTATAGGGTCGCCTGGGCGAGATGGAACCTCCCCTCGGGCATCCCAACGTGATCGTAAGCGGCAGCCGCGGCCGTGACGACCTCTAGAGCGTGCGGATCGGCGAGTCCGACGTCCTCGCTCGCCAGGATCAACAGGCGCCTGAGGATGAACCGGGGGTCCTCGCCCGCGTAGACCATCTTGGCGAGCCAGTAGAGGGCAGCGTCGGGGTCCGAGCCGCGCACGCTCTTGATGAACGCGCTGATGGTGTCGAAGTGCGCGTCTCCCTCCTTGTCGTAGAGCACGGCCCGGCGCTGGATGGACTCCTCGGCGACCTCTCGTGTGATCACGATGCCACCGTCGCTCTCGGGGGCAGTGGTCTCCACCGCTAGCTCCAGGGCGTTGAGAAGCGCCCTGGCGTCACCGTTAGCGACGCTCACGAGGTGGTCAAGCGCCGCTTCCTCCAGGACGACGTCGTTGTGCCCGTAGCCGCGCTCGGGGTCGGCGAGGGCTTGACGTGCCACCGCTCGCAGGTCTTCTTCGTCGAGGGGGGTGAGCTCGAAGACGCGACTGCGGCTCAGTAGGGCCTTGTTGACCTCGAAGTACGGGTTCTCCGTAGTGGCGCCGATCAGTACGACCGTGCCGTTCTCCACCCACGGCAGGAGAGCGTCCTGCTGCGCCTTGTTGAAACGGTGGACCTCGTCGACGAAGAGGATCGTGCGCCGGCCAGCTTCCTTCGTCGCCTGTGCCCTGGCCACCGCCTCGCGGATGTCCTTCACGCCGGCGAGGACGGCGTTGATGGCTAGGAAGTCCGCGCTGGTCGAGTTGGCGACAACGCGGGCCAGCGTGGTCTTGCCTGTGCCCGGCGGCCCGTAGAAGATCACCGAGCTGAGCTGGTCAGCCTGGATCGCTCGCCTGAGCAGCCTGCCCGGACCCACGATGCGGTCCTGGCCGATGAACTCGTCCAGCGTCCGCGGCCGCATGCGCGCCGCCAGCGGCTCTGGGGAATCGCTGCTGAACAGCCCAGCCTGGCTCGTGCTTCGCATCCCCGCCGGGCTCAGCGCCGGTAGAAGGGTTCGACCGTCAACGTGTACTCACCCGACTCGCCCGCGTAGTAGGTGCTGGCGGCAAGCACGTAGCTGCCGGGGTCCAACAGAGCGACCAACAGCGAGTCCGTCGTGAATCCGTCGTCGTCGTTCGTGGCCACGATGTTGCCGTCCTCGTCGTAGAGCGTGAGGACCGGATCCAGGTCGAAACTGGTCATGGTCGCCATCAGCAACAACTCCTCGGTGACGACGAAGCTGAAGTACTCCGCGCCGCCGCCGAAGGCCCCGGGGGCGGGCGCCATGTCGGTCGAGATGGCCGACTCCAACGTCACGGGGAGCTCGACATGGGAGGCGGTTTGCGGGCCCCCGCCAGCGAGGACACTGGAGAGCACGTACGCGCCTAGATCGAGATCAGACCAGCCGCTGACGACGACCACGTACCGTCCAGCAGCGTCGGCGACGAAGCTCGTGCTCACGTCGCCGAACGTGTCACCGAGGTCGTTGTAGGCGACGAGAGCGCCGGTCTCATCGAAGACGCTCAGGACAGGCTCGAACTCCATACTGACCGCCCGCAGGGTCACCGTCTCGCCCGCGCCGACTGTGAGCGCGTACATGTCGAGGCGACTGCCGTCCTTGAAGTTCTGGCCGTCCGCGGCTGTCAGCTCGCCGTCGACCTGGCCACTGAGCGGCAGTTCAGGCAGCTGGAACAGGAAGTAGTTCGGGGTGTTCAGCGGTCGCTGAGCGAACGCGATTGCGCCGAACGCCGTCAACGTTACGAGCATCACCAGCACGTGTCTCAACGGTCTTCTGGGCACGCGTCCAGCGTACTCTTTACACGTCGCCTGGATGGGGCAACACCCCGTCAGAACAGCCCGGGCTGGAAGGCGCTTCCCGGCACGCGGAACGTAGACGCGTTGAGCGCTCGCCGCTCCCGACCCATCCCGAGCCGCCGGCAGGTGAGGTGGAAGAGGTCGCGGACCCTCTCCGCGTACTCGCCCTGCCCCTTCATGCGGCGCCCGAAGACCGTGTCCGCGAGGGTGCCGCCGTGAGACTCGCGCACCCGATTGAGCACCTTGTCCTTGCGCTCCGGGAAGCTCGTCTCCAGCCAATCCTCGAACACCTGCGAGACCGCGCCTGGTAGGCGCAGCAGCGTGTAGCTGGCCTGGCTGGCGCCAGCCTCGGCGGCGGCCGTGAGGATGTCTGGCACCTCGTGGTCGGTGAGCCCGGGGATGATGGGCGCGACGTTCACGCCGACCGGGACGCCGGCCCCCGCTAGGCGTCTGATGGCCGCCAGGCGGTTGGCGATCGTGCTCGTCCGCGGCTCCATCCTGGCCCGAAGCCCATCGTCGAGCGTCGTGACGGACAGCGTGACGAGAGCACCGTCCCACTCGGCCATCTCTGCGAGCAGGTCGATGTCCCTCGTGACCAGGTCGTTCTTGGTGATCAGCCCGACCGGGTTGCGGAAGCGCGCCAGGACCTCGATGACGGACCTGGTGATGCGCAGCTTCCTCTCGATCGGCTGGTACGGGTCGGTGACACCTGAGATCGCGATGACCTGGGGCTCCCATCGCGACGACCTCAGCAGCTCCTCGAGCAGCCGCGCGGCGTCGCGCTTGACCAGGATCACGCGTTCGAAGTCGAGGCCAGCGGAGAAGCCGAGGAACTCGTGTGTCGGGCGGGCGTAGCAATAACTGCAGCCGTGCTCGCAGCCCCGGTAGGGGTTGATGCTCGCGTCGAAGCCGATGTCCGGGCTGTTGTTCGTGGCTACCGCCGAACGCGAGGTGTCGTCCAGGTAGCGCGTCTTGACGCGTAGGTCGTCGTCCGTCACCTCGCTTAGGTCTAGCTCGATCTCACGGCCGGTGAACCTGTTGCGCGTGTCGAGCCTGGCGCCGCGCCCGCGGTGGCCCCGCGGGTCGACGGGAGCGCGCTCTCCGTCCTTCATGCCTTAGATAATAAGGTATACGGTGGGTGTGCGTCCGATATCGTGCGCACGCCGCTCGCACGGTAAGACCTCCAAGGGCGATGTAACCTGTCCCGTCATGCCGGAGACCACCTCGCCGCGGGAAGCGGCTCGTAGCAAGCGCGACCGAGCTGCCAAGCGGGCAGAACCGACCACCTGGCAGCAGAAGCTCTGGCGCGAGGTGAGGGGCTACGCCGAGGCCCTCGCTATCGCCTACCTCGTCGTCACGTTCGTGTTCACGACGGTCGGCGTAGTTGGCAGCTCGATGGAGCCGAACCTCAACGGCGGTGTCGGTAGGGGGAACCTGATCCAGTCGCTGTTGACAGGGGACCGGGTCTTCATCCCGAAGTTCGACACCTGGCTGAGGCGCATGGGCGTGCTCGGCGAGTACGAGAGGGGAGCGGTGGTCGTGCTGCGTGAGCCCGCCAACGCCCCGACGGCCCTCACGACCGGCAAACGCAACTTCTACATCAAGCGCGTGATCGGTCAACCGGGCGATCAGGTCAGGATCGAGCGTGGCCAGGTGTACGTCAACGACGTCGCCATCGACCAGAGCTTCATCACGGACGCCGGCACGGTCCCTGTAGCGCCCGTCGATTTCCCGGAGGTCGTGGTTCAGGACGGTGAGGCCACATCCATGATCACCTCGTTCCAGAGGGCACCGGACGGCAACTGGCTGCCGCGCCTCGGCGGCTCGCCGGTGGCGACGTCCGATCCACGCGTTCAGCTCTTCTACGGCAACGTCGTCGGCAACGTAGTCGTGCCTCCCGGCACGCCGGAGGGGGTACCGGTGGTCCTCGACTTCGTGGTCCCGGAGGGCACCTACTTCGTCATGGGCGACAACCGGTCGCCGACGGGCAGCGAGGACTCGCGCTACTTCGGGCCCATCGACTCGATCGCGATCGCGGGCCGGGCGACCGCCGTCATCTGGCCCCCCAGGCGCGACGGGGAGTGGAACTGGCGGGGCCTGCCGGCGCCCGACGGCTTCGCGCCGGTACCTGACACCGCTGACTAAGCCGCAGGCGCTCGGCCTAGGACGCTGCCTGTCAGGCCCTCACCCAACGACCACCTTCCTCGACGAAGGGGACCCAGGCGAGACCGAAGTAGCGGACCGCGATGTCGCGGCTCGTCGGCCGTACCACCACCGTCTCGAGCTCGATCGACTCCGGATGGACGTCGCTAGCTCCCAACGCGTCCAGCTCGGCCTGCAGCTCACGCTCCAGCGCAGCGTACTGGCGTTGGGAGTCCTCCAACTTCTCCTGAGCCCGCCTGACGTCGCCGAGGTCCTTCGCCCCCATTGACGCCCTGTTGACGACGGTCGACAGGGACCTGCGGCCCCCCAGCAGCGCTCCGAGCACGGTGCCGGCGACATTGACGGCGCGTGACTGGAACTGCTGTTGCTCCCGTGAGACGGCCTGCTGCTCCCGCAACAGCCTGCGCTCTATGACATCGAGCTTGGACGCGTACCGGGACCGTGCCTTGGCGACGGCCTCGTCCCTGCGCTCTCGCGCTGCCTGCGCGCAGCGGAGCCGGAAGTCGCGCTCCGGCTCGTCGGGCTTGGCGACCAGCTTCGAGACCGGGTCCTTGAGCAGCCGCAACGCCCCGTCGACTCGCAGATGGCGCTCGAACAGCTCCTGCCAGCGCTTGACCTGGCCCTGGGAGAGCGAGAGGTCGGGGAGAGGATCGAAGCTAGCGTCCCGAGGTGCGGTGGTAACGACGTCGTCCAACTGGACGTCCGTTCCCTGAGCGCGCGTCCACTCGACCGGAGACGGGCCCTCGGCCGGTTCCAGCAGCAGCGACGTCCTGCGCTGCTCGTCGACCCCGTGGGTCTTGGACCTGTAATAGACGTCGGCCACGCCGAGGAGGAACGGGAAGTAGCGAACGGTTCTCCCCCCTGGCGTCGAAGCCGGCAGGAACACCTCTGAGAGGTGCGGAGGGAGCACAGGTCGGGCGTTCGCTGCTCCGTGTGGAGCGGACGCTGGCGGGACGGCGGGGACGGGCGTCGCCGCGCTGTCGGGACCTGGTGCCGGCGCTGGGGTCTGACCGGGTCCGGCCTCGGCGTCGCCGGATGGGGCCAGGTCCGGCGTCGCCGTGAGCCCCGTCTCGCCCAGGCGCGCGATCTGCTCGCGGGACATCGGCCCAGCCAGGTAGGACATCACCCACCGCGTCTGGAACGCCACCGGGTCCGGCCTGTGCACCGAGCGCATGACGAACGTGCGCTTCGGTAGCGACGAGATCGTCGTGTCCAGGGCCCCGACGTCCACGCCCCCGCTGGCGGCGCGTAGCCCCTCGAGCAGTCTCTGCTTGTCTCGTTCGGTCTGGAGCCTGCCGATGAACCAGGTGCCCGCGTTGGACAGGGCCTTGTAGTCGAGGTCGACCGGGTTCTGCGTCGAGAGCGCCAGTCCGACTCCGAACGCCCTAGCCTGCTTGAGCAGGGTCAGTAGAGGTCGCTTGGTGGGCGGCTCCGCCACCGGAGGCAGCATGCCGAAGAGCTCGTCGATGTAGACGAGCGCACGCAGGCTGGTCGTGCCCGTGCGCGAGCGCGTCCAGGCCACCACCTCGGAGAAGAGCAGCGTCAGGAAGAACTCCCGTTCGGCGTCGCTAAGGTGGTTGATGGTCAGCACCGCGATGCGAGGCTTGCCGTCTCGTTCGTACAGGAGCTCTTGAAGGTCGAGCGGAACGCCCTGCGTCCACATGTTGAAGCTGGGCGACGCCAGAAGGGCGTTTATCGCCATCGCCAGCTTGAGGCGCTCGGTGGTGGGGAAGACGGTGTCTAAGTCCATGACCCCGAGCCGCTTCACCGGGGGCTCCTGCACCGCTCTGACCAGCGCGGGGAGGGTCAGTTCACGACCCGCTCGCCAGGCATGCTCGAGCACGGCGACGAGGAGCAGGTGGTCGCGCCCCAACGGGTCGGCGTCGCGGCCGACGAGCGTCAGCAGGCTGGTGGCGGTGCCCCCCAGCTTGTCGGCGAGCGCCTCCGCGGACGACATCACGCTCGACGGAGGGGCGGCGAACGAAGCCAGGAGCGACAGCGGCGTACCGGACGACGACCCTGGCGTGTAGACGGTCACGTTGGCTGCCTGGCTTAACCGCTCGATGCGATCGGAGCCCATGCCCCACGAAGCGAGTCCCTCACGCCAACGGTCCGCCACGGACGACGCGTAGCTAGACAGGTCTGTACCCTCTCGTTCTGCCTCGCGAGGGTCAATCCACGCCTCGAAGTCGTGCCCCGCGAGCCCCGGGAACCGGAGCGCGAGGTTGCCCATGTCGCCCTTCGGGTCGACGACCAGCACAGGCACCCCGTCCAGCGCAGCCTCTTCGATCAGTAGGGCTCCGAGCCCGGTCTTGCCGCTGCCCGTCATGCCGACGATCACGGCGTGCGTCGTCAGGTCGGAAGCGTCGTATAGGAGGGGCTCGGACGTCCGTTCGAAGGTGTCGTCGACGACCCCTCCCAGGTAGAAGGAGCCCAGTATCTCGTGTTCCGTCATCTCGCTCCTGGCGGTGGGATGCCTGATTGTACGCGGCCGCAGCGGGACCCGGGGGCGAGAAGGCCCTGATTCCGACCCTGTCCGGGCCTCTCTCGACCGGGTGGTAGAATCGCGGGCCATCCGCCGCGCGAGAGATGCCCAGCCCGGGTGGTGGTGTTGCGCCACCGACCAGACGAGAGGACGCCAGTGAAGACCTTCTACATCATCGACGGGCACGCGCAGCTCTTCCGTGCGTACTACGCGCCGTTCCGCGACCTGACAGGGCCAAACGGCGAGCCCGTCAAGGCCGTCTACGTGTTCACGCAGCTCCTCATCAACCTGCTCAAGAACATCGCGCCCGACTACGTCGCCATCGCTTTCGACGTGAGCGACTCGACCACGCTGAGGAAGGGCGACTTCGCCGAGTACAAGGCGAACCGGGACGCCGCACCCGACGACCTCCACAGTCAGTACGCGCGCATCCGTGAGGTCGTCGAGGCCATGGGGATCGCCGTCTACGAGAAGGAAGGCTACGAGGCGGACGACGTCATCGCCACGATCGCCGAGAGGCTCAAGGACGAGGACGTCGAGCTGCGCATCGGAAGCAAGGACAAGGACCTACACCAGATCCTCAGCCCGAAGGTGAAGCTCTGGGACCCGTCGAGCGGTGAGCTGCTGGACCCCGAGTCCCTACTCGAGTCACGCGGGTACACGCCGGAGCAGTCCGTCGAGGTCCAGACCCTGACGGGCGACAGCACAGACAACATCCCCGGCGCCAAGGGCGTCGGTGTCAAGACGGCCGCCAAGCTGATCGGCACATACGGCTCCGCGGACGCGGTGATGGAGCACCTAGACGAGCTGACCCCCAAGCTGCGCGAGAACCTGGCCGCTCACCGGGAGACGATGCCCCTGACGCGCAGGCTCGTGACCTTGGAGCGCGATACTCCTATCGAGTTCGACCTGGCAGACTGTGTGACGCCCCGACCGACACGGAGTGACCTGAGGCCGGTGTTCGAGGAGCTCGGGTTCCGCACGTTCCTCGAGCAGCTCGACGTCAGGGAGCCCGGGGTCGTTGCGGATGCGACCGAGCAGACCCCGTCGGACGTCGAAGCCGCCGGTATGGAGACCGACTACCGGGTCGTGAACACCGAAGACGCGTTCGAAGCGTTCGTCGCTGACCTCGCCGCACAGGACGCCTTCGCGCTGGACACCGAGACGACGGCGCTGTCCGCGGTCGACGCCGACATCGTCGGCTACGTGTTCAGTTGGGCCAGCGGCACCGGTTGGTACGTTCCCGTGCGTGGTGACCACGGGGAGACGCTCGACCCCGAAGTGGTTGCGGCTGCGCTAAGGCCGATCCTCGAGAACGACCAGACGCTGAAGGTCGGGCAGAACCTCAAGTACGACATCAACGCTCTAAGGCGGGCAGGCATCGAACTGGGGGGCCCGTTGTTCGACACCATGGTGGCGGCCGCGCTGCTCTACCCTGGGCGCCGCACGTACGGCATGGACGACCTCGCTCGTGACCTGTTGGGGTTCACGACGACGCCGATAACGGACCTGATAGGGAAGGGCAAGGATCAGCTCTCGATGCTGCAGGTCCCCCTTGATCAGGTCGCCAGGTACGCGGCGGAGGACGCAGACATCACCTGGCGCCTCTACGAGCGGCTCGCCAAGGGCATGGACGCAGAGCCGGTGGACGCGGCGGACGCCGCAGGCAGGTCGCGTGCCGCCGGCACCGCTGCGAGCCTCAAGGAGCTATTCACGGACGTCGAGATGCCGCTCGTGAGGGTCCTCTCCGACATGGAGCGCGAGGGTGTGAGCCTCGATGCAGACCTGCTCAGGGGTTACGCCGAGAAGGTCAAGGAGCGCATCGAGGGCCTGCGTGCCCGGATGATCCAGGTGGTGGGCGCGGAGTTCAACCCCGACTCGCCGAAGCAACTGTCTGAGGTGCTCTTCGATCGACTCGGGATGCGCGTCGTCAAGACGACCAAGACGGGTCGGTCGACCGATGCGGAGGTGCTCGAGACGCTCGCCGCGGAGACCGACCATCCGCTGCTACCGCTGCTTCTCGAGTACCGCGAGCTCAACAAGCTGCTCGGCACCTACCTGCTGCCGCTACCCGGTTACGTGAGCCCCACCACCGGCCGGTTGCACGCATCGTTCCATCAGACCGGGGCGGCCACAGGAAGGCTTTCGTCTTCCGATCCCAACATCCAGAACATCCCGATCCGCACCGCCGCCGGGCGCGAGATCAGACGAGCGTTCCGGGCGCGCGACGATGACAACGTCCTGATCACGGCTGACTACTCGCAGGTGGAGTTGCGCATGCTCGCGCACTTCTCCGACGACACCGAGCTGACCAAGGCGTTCAGGGAAGGCCTCGACATCCACGCCTACGTCGCTTCCCAGGTCTTCGGCGTGCCGCTAGAGGAGGTGACCTCGGACCAACGCCGCGTTGCCAAGACCGTCAACTTCGGCATCGTGTACGGGCAGACGGCGTTCGGGCTGGCACGCACCCTGCGCATACCGCGGGGTGAGGCTCAGCGATTCATCGACGAGTACAAGGAACGCTACGCCGGCCTCGACAGGTTCCTCCGCACGTGTGTCGCTGAGGCTGAGGACCTCGGCTACGTGACGACGATCATGGGGCGACGGCGCGACATCCCGGAGATCCGCTCGCGCAACCGCAACCAACGCTTCCTCGGCGAGCGCCTCGCCATCAACACCGTCATCCAAGGTAGCGCCGCTGACCTGATCAAGGTAGCGATGATCAAGCTCAACGAGCGGCTCAAGACCGAGTGCGTCGGTGCGAAGCTGCTGATACAGGTGCACGACGAGCTGGTGCTTGAAGCGCCACGCGGCGTGTCACAGCAGACCCTGGAGGCGACGGTGGCGACGATGAGCGGCGCCCTGCCGCTCAGGGTGCCGCTCAAGGTTGACGCCGCGATCGGTCCCAACTGGTTGGAAGGGAAGTCGTAGGCGTGAGGCCCCTCGGCCCGTCTGCCTAGCCCTCGCCGCTAGTTCAGTCTTCTGCCGAGCCGCCAGGCAACGCTTCCTCGCCCTCTGGCGCCTCAGGTGGGGCCTCGAGCTCCGGTGCTCCCTCGGACGGGGTGCCGCCCTCGTCCATCAGGCGCGCCGACTCGCGGGCGAACCACTGATAGGCCTGAACGTCAGGCGCCAGGGCCGTCGCGCGCTCGTACGCGAGGTTGGCGTCGCTGTACAGCTCCTGCTCGAAGTAGACGCGTCCTAGCCAGGCCCACGCTGCCGCGTACGAATCGTTGCGAGCGGTAGCCGCGGCGAAGCTGTTGCGCGCACGTGTCAGGTCTCCCGACTCGTACGCGGCCACGCCGGCGTAGAAGCTGTTGGCGGCGTCGACCCCCCAGCGCGCCTGCGCCTGGGAAAGCTCTAGGAAGTACTCGGCGCCCGGGGAGCCGGGTTCGAGCTCGACCACGGTGCGCCAGGCCGCGACGGCCTGGTCGGGTAGCCGCAGCTCGAGCAGGATACGACCGAGCCACCTGTGCGCCTCGACGTCGTCTGGCAGGACCCGAGTGATCTGCTCGTAGCGCTCGGCAGCGAGCTCGAGGTTCCCGACCTGGTAAGCGGCGTACGCGTACTCGTTGGCCGACAGGCTGAAGAGCTCGGCATCGTCACCGCTCAACTGGCCGCCAGCGCCGAGGAACGCCTGCCACGTGTCGACGGCAGGGCCGTGCCAGTTGGAGAGGCTGTACGCGCGTGCCATGAAGCGCATCGGCTCTGGGTGACCGGGGGCGAGGTCCATCGCCGTCCTGCCGGCAGCGAACGCCTGGCGCCAGAGGGGCCTGTCAGGGTACTGAGCGTCGTACGTGGCGAGCGCTTCGGCGACGAGCGCCTCGCCTCGGTCCAGCGCCTCGGCGGCGTTCTGAGGAAGTGACTGGGCCGCGGCGAAGGACACGAACGCGAGCAAGAGGACGCCGAGCGTGGGTAGCGTGAGCTTCCGCCCCGCGAGATGCAGGGCGCGAGGAACCGTTGACATTCCGCACCTCCGTACGGGGGTCCGAGAGGGCCCCCGGAGTGAGACTCTCGCTCACTCTCCTACCCGAGACTAGCCCGGGCCGATTAGAACGCCCGATACCTGGCGGACGTCAGTTCGAGCTGCTGGTGCCGGGGGCGCCAACCGTCGGCGCCGTCATCAGCCTGGCAGCGCCCACGACGTGTCGCGGCGGCAGTATGTTCTCGCTGGCGGTGGGTCTGGAGAAGAGGAACCCCTGGCCGAACCTGACCCCTTGTGAGATGAGCCAGGCCCGCTGGTCCTCCGTCTCGATGCCTTCTACGACGAACGGCGTGCCGATGCCGTTGGTGAATATCTTGACGGCCCTGAGCAGGTGCTCGTCCTTCAGCGAGGTGCCGATGCCTCTCGTGAAGCTTGCGTCGAGCTTCAGGAACGAGATCGGCAGCCTGTCGAGCGTCGTGAGGGAAGAGTAGCCGCGGCCGAAGTCGTCGAGCGCGATGCTGACGCCGGTCTGTCTGATCCGCTCTAGGACGCCGGCGCTCTGGTCGTAGTCGTCGAGGGCGGTCCTCTCGGTCACCTCCAGCACGAGGCGGTCGGCGGGCGCGCCCGTCTCCTCCAGCAAGGTGGCGATGTAGGCAGGTAGGCTCGGGTCGGAGAGCGTCTGTGCTGCAGCGTTGACGGTCACAACGACGTTGGAACCGAGCCTCGCCCAGACGGCTAGCTGCGCCGTCGCCTCGCGCAGGGCGAACCTATCTAAGCGGTCGACGAAGCCGCTGCGTTCTGCCAGGTCGACGAAGGTCGAAGGCGGGATCGGCCCCCTCGTCGGATGCTCCCAGCGCAGGAGGGCCTCGAGGCCGACGATCTCCCCGGTGGCGATGTAACAGATCGGCTGGTACGCCACCTGCAGCTCGTCCTGTTCCACTGCGTCGCGCAGGTCAGACTCTAGGTAGAGGCTGTGGCGCCGGCCCGTGTCGCTGTCCGGCCGGTAGAAGGCGATCGATGTCCGGGCCTGCTTGGCTCGGTACATGGCCATCTCGGCGCGGTGCAGGAGTCCGTCTAGCTCGACGGCGTCACGTGGGAACACAGCCACGCCGGCGCTGGCTTCCAGCCGGATGTCCCGACCTCCGGCTCTGAACGGGCTCGCCACCGAGCCGACGACACGTTCTGCCGCTGCCCGCGCAGCGACCTCGTCGCTGGCGGAGAGCAGCACGGCGAAGTCGTCGCCGCCTATGCGGGCGACGTAGTCGCCACCACGAACCACCGCGCGCAGACGGTCGGCGAGGTCACGCAGCAGCCGGTCGCCCTCGGCACGACCTAGCGCCTCGTTGACGGCCTTGAACCGATCTATGTCCAGGAGGACCAGAGCGCCGCGCCGGCCGCTCTTCACGCTGCCGTCCAGAACGGACTTGGCAGCGGCGCGGAGGTAGCTGAAGTTGGGCAGCGTCGTGATGCTGTCGAAGAACGATCGCCTGGCGAGACGAGTGGCGAAGAAGGCCGTCATCGCGATCACCAGTAGGGACAGGGTCACGATGATCAGGACGATCATCCAACGTGCCAAGGCCATGTCACCCGATATCGGCCCCAGGTCCTGGCTGACCTCGACGACGCCCGCGAGGTCGCCATCTGGGTAGACGAGGGGGATCAGGACGGCGTAGGACCTCACCGACTCCCCAGCCGCCATGGGACCGACGGGCTCGGCCGTGCCGAGCAGGCGTGTCTGACGCTCGCCCGCCAGGGACCTGGCCAGTTCGAGATCGGGTGGTGGTGACGTGCCGATGTGGAGGCGATCATCGTCGTAAACGACCGTGCCGGTCTGGTCGTACACCCTCACGCCTACCGTGTTCGGATTGCGGCTGACGACGGTATCGAAGTAGGTCCAAGCTACGAGGGCGTCCGCCACGTCGCCGCGCACCACGAGCGCGTCGCCGCTGGTGGAGGAGGCCAAGCCGCTCTGTCTCAGCACAGCGGCAGCGTTGGCGGCAACCTCGACCGAGCCCGCCTGGGCGACGTGCTCCGCTACCCGCCGCGCCACGAAACCTCCCGCCAACCACGCGACGACGAGCGTGGGCAGCAGGATGATCACGCCGGCGGTGACGAGGAAGCGCCGCACGGGATCCGCCCTGAACACCTTGTGCTTCTTGGTGTCCTTGGATGGCCCTTGGCGTGGAGGTCGAGAAGTGGTCGGTTCGCCGCGTGTCGGCGAGGTATGGGCCGACATCCAGCCAATCTTCGCATCCGTTCCGTGAGCGTGCCGTGAGCGCTGAGGGTGACCAGAGGGCTATGATGCTCGCCCGCCTCGCGGTGGCCATGGCCGGTCGTGGCGGATCGGTCGTGGGTTTGGAGTTGAGCTGTATGCGGATCTTGGTGAGCAACGACGATGGCGTCTTCAGTCCCGGGATCCTCGCCCTGGCACGGGTAGCGCGCGAGTTCGGACAGGTGCGGATCGTAGCGCCGGACGTAGAGCAGTCGGCGATGAGCCACGCCATCACCGTCAGAAGGCCCCTCCACTACACGCAGACGCCCATCAACGGGATGGAGGCGTACCGGGTCGACGGCACGCCAGCGGACTGCGTGGCGCTCGGCACCCATCACTGGGACCAGGTGGACCTCGTACTCACCGGCATCAACCTCGGGCACAACCTCGGCCACAACATCTGGCACTCCGGCACGGTCGCCGCGGCCAAGCAGGCCGCCTTCTTGGGCATCAGGGCCATCGCGTTCAGCGCGCGCTACAGCGACGAGCCCCCGGATTACGAGCGGTTCGCACCGCACGTTCGCGAGGTCATCGACCGTGTTAACGGGAGCGTCGGCCCGGCGCTTCTGAACGTGAACTTCCCGGACGAGCCAAAGGGCATGTTGTGGACGAACATGTCCGTTCGGCACTACGAGGGCTTCGTCATCCCGGGCGAGGACCCGATGGGCAGGCGACACTACTGGTTCGCCGAGGAGCCGCGCGAGCGACTCGAAGAGGGAACCGACCGCTGGGCCGTGGAGAACGGCTACGTGTCCATAACGCCACTGAGGCTCGACCTTACCGACGATGTCGCCCTCCGGCAGGCTCAGGTGAGCGACCCGGCAGCCTAGCCGGCGGCGGTCTCCACCGCGAACCCCAGGCGCTCCTGCACCGCCGCTCGGTCGCGGTCCGTCAGCTCAGCGACGGACACACCCAGGAGGCGAACGGGTGCCCTGGGTCGATCCGTGTGGAACGTCAGGCGCCGAGCCAAGGCCAGGAGCTCGGACCTGCCCCAGAACGGCGACGGCTCGGTGTGGCTGCGCGTGACCGTGCTGAAGTCGTCGAACCGGACCTTGACCGTCACGCGGCGCGCCGCCAAGGCTCGTCGTTCGAGGTTCGCCAGCACGTCCTCGCAGAGCTCGACGAGGACGGCGTCGAGGTCAGCCACTTCGGTGAGGTCGATGTCGAATGTCGTCTCGGAGCCGATCGACTTGCGAGGCTGGTTCGGCACCACGGGCCGGTCGTCGATACCGTTGACGATGTCGTCCAGGAAGAGGCCGAACTTGCCGAGCGCCTCGTGCAGCCGGTCGCGGCCGGCCGCTTTGAGGTCTGCTCCCGTGTGCCAACCCATGGCCCTCAACCTGGTGGCCGTTCGCGGTCCGACGCCGTGGAACCTCTCCACGGGTAGCGGCAAGATCACCGCATCGGCCTGGTCGGGGGTGATCACGGAGAGCCCGTCGGGCTTGGACAGCCCGCAGGCGAGCTTGGCGAGGAACTTCCCGCTCGACACGCCCGCGGAGGCCGTCAAGCCCGTCTCACGCCTCACGTCTTCCTTGATGGCGCGGGCTATGAGCGTCGCGGAAGGCGGGCCCCGCTTCGGTTCCGTGACGTCCAGGTACGCCTCGTCGAGCGCCAAGGGCTCGACCAGCTCCGTGTAGCGTTGGAACACCTCCCTGACCTGCATGGACACCTCGCGGTAAGCGTCGAAACGCGGTGTGGCGATCACCAGCTCTGGACAGGCCCTGAGGGCCCGTGCCATGGGCATGGCTGAGCGGACCCCGAACGCCCTCGCCTCGTAGCTCGCCGCGGCGACGACGGCCCTCGGCCCCGTGCCGCCGACCGCGACGGGCCTCCCGCGTAGCTCCGGCCTGTCTCGCTGCTCGACCGACGCGAAGAACGCGTCCATGTCGACGTGAACGATCTTGCGCACCTGACTACGCTGCCTGGGCCTGCCTCGTATGTATGGCACGAAGCACCGCCACGGTGAGGGCTGCGTCGGCACCGCCCCTATGGGTCTGGGAGCCAGAGAGGACGCCCTCGACGGACGCGGCTCTAGCCAGCCTCAAGCCCCCTGGGCCGACCCCTCGGCAGACCGCGTACGCACGCATCGCGCACTCGAAACCCGGCAGCGGGTGCGGCACCGCCCACGCTCGGCTCGACTGAACGACGAGCCGCTCGTCGAAGGCAGCGTTCCAGGCGAGGACCCTACGGCCCGCGAGGGCGTCGGCCAGGCGACCGACGACGTCGGGCCAGGTCGGAGCGTCCTCGAGGTCACGCCATCTCAGGCCGTGCACGCGGGCTGCGGCCGACGGCATGCGGCCGAGCTTGGGGCGTACCAGGCTCTCGAACAGGACTGCGCCCTGGTCAGACACTGCAGCCACCTCCACGACCTCGTCGCGCGCGGAGAGGCCCGTCGTCTCGACATCGATGACCACGAACCCCTCCCTGAACAGCTCCGTCAGCCAGCGACGTGGCTCGCGACCGAGTGCTGGTGGGCGCCAGCGAGCCTGAGGCGCGGGCGTGTAACTACGGACGCGCCTGGACTCGCTCAGACCGACTGCGGTGGCGCGCCGCGCCGCCCCGGAGTGTGGACCTGGGCCGCCAGGTCCGGCCTGCGGACGGCGCCACATGTCGCCCCGCAGACGACGTGCCTCGGTCGTGCTGTAAAGGGCCTCGACGCCGACGGCCGTAGAACGCCAGGCGGCGACCGCTCCCAACGTCAGGTAGCCGTTGCTCGTCAGCTCGTACGCCGAGCGCAGGTCGCGTGGGCGCGCGTCTTCATGCCGGTACACGGGTAGACCGTCATCGCTGGGTCGTCGTACCGGGCCTATGGCGCCGCTGTCGTGCTCCATGCTCACTACGTTCCGAATCCTACCCCCGGCGCGGACGGTGTCGTCTGGCGAGCTTCGCGTGGGCCCCGCGCCTATGATGTGCCCAACCCACGGCGGAGGTGCGACCATGCAGGCGAGGCGGACCGTCAGGCAGCTCGTGCACGACAAGGGTGTCGCCGTCTACACGGTGTCGCCGGACGAGACGGTGTTCAGGGCGCTCGAGCTGATGGCAGAGCACGACGTAGGGGCCTTGGTCGTGGCTGAAGAGAGGCGCGTCGTCGGTGTGTTCTCGGAGCGCGACTACGCTCGCAAGGTGATCCTGCTCGGTCGCGGCTCACGCGACTTGGCGGTGCGTGAGGTCATGACGGGCCAGGTGATAACCATCGGGCCCGAGCAGACCGTGGCCGACTGCATGCGGCTGATGACAGATCATCGGGTGAGGCACCTACCCGTGGTGGAGGATGGCCGTCTGGCGGGGATCGTGTCGATCGGTGACGTCGTCAAGGCCGTCATGTCCGAGCAGGAGTTCCTAATCGAGCAGTTGCAGGAGTACATCTCGGGCGGACTGCGCTAGGACCGTAGCCGGCTGGGCGACCGGCCGGGGACCCTCCTGGCCCCCGGCGCCAAACCCTTTTGACATAAAGGACTATCGAAACTGTCAGAACGGTGCTAGCCTTGGCGCGAGGAGCACCGCATGCCGAACCGATACGTGATTGTCGGGGGCGGGCTAGCAGCTGACGCCGCCGCGAAGGCCATCCGTTCGAACGACCCGCAGTCGGCCGTCACCTTGGTCACTGCCGAGGCGGACGGACCTTACCGAAGGCCTCACCTCTCCAAGGCGTTGTGGTCGGACGGGACCATCGAGAAGGCGATGCTTGGCACCGCGGGTGCCGGCGTCGAGGTCGTGACCGGTCGCACAGCGTCTGACCTAGACACCTCCACACGAAAGGTGACACTCGACAACGGGCGTGTGCTCGAGTACGACCAGCTACTCATCGCGACGGGTGCCAGCGCTCGTAGCCTGCCTGGTCTAGCCCTGGGCGGGCCGGTCGTCGCGTACCGGTCGCTCGGGGACTACCGGACGGCAAGGGACCGCTCAGGCCCAGACAGGAAGGCGCTCGTCGTCGGCGGGGGTTTCGTGGGTGCGGAGCTCGCTGCGGGACTGGTCAACGCCGGGACCGAGGTCCACATGGCGTTCCCTGAGCAGGGGCTGGGTGCCAACCGCTTCCCGGACGGCCTGTCTCGCACGCTCACGGAGCGCTACCGGGAGCACGGGGTGAACGTGCATCCCGAGCTACTCGTCGACGCCACGGAGCGGTCGGGCGAACGTGCCAACGTGAGGTTCTCAGACGGTTCGGAGGACCAGTTCGACCTGGTGGTGATCGGGATCGGTGCGGCGCCAAACGTGTCGCTTGCCGAGGCGGGCAGTCTGCTCGTAGATAACGGGGTGGTCGTCGATCCCGCCCTGCGAGCCCTAAGCCAGGGCGGAGACCCAGTAGGCGGGGTGTTCGCGGCCGGTGACGTGGCTTCCTTCCCGTGGCCCCCACCCTTCAAGCGCGCACGCATCGAGCACGAGGACGCCGCGGTTCAGATGGGGCGCCACGCCGGCGAGCAGATGGTGGCCGCGGCCAGGGGCGAAGAGCCTGTAGCGTTCGAGCACTTCCCCTTCTTCTACTCGGACCTGTTCTCGGACGGCTACGAGGCCGTCGGCACCCTGGATGGCCGACTACGGCTGGTCGAGGACTGGCGCGTACCAGGCTCCGAGGGCGTCGTCTACTACCTGGACGGCGACAGGGTCGTCGGCGTGCTGCTGTGGAACACGTGGGGACAGGTCGACGCGGCGAGGGACCTGATCCTCGCCAACGAGCCCGTGGAACCCGACTCGCTTCGCGGACGGTTGCCGAGATGATCTCTACCCGTGAGCACGCGCCGCGCGCACTGCCTGGTGGGAGTCATCTCCAGGCCGCTACCTCGACCGGTTCCATCGAGTCGGCGGGCGTCGTGTTGGTCAGACGGGTGGTTCTGCGGCCCGGTGAGAGGCTATACGGGGAGGGTGACGCATCGGGTGCTCCCTACCTGGTGACCGAGGGGGTGCTCAGGGTCTCTGTCGACGCCCAGGGCCGCAGCCGGCTCGTCGACCTCGTAGGTAGGGGAGACGTCGTTGGAACAGCCGCGGTCGAAGGGCGGGCGCATGCAGAGTCCGTGGACGCCTCTGAGACCGGAGCGGTCCTCTCCGAGGTCGACCTGGCCGCGACCCTCGCCCATCGTGACAACAGGCAGGCGTTCGTTTCGGCGCTCGTCGATCAGCTCGTACGCAGCCGGCAGCTCGCTGACGACCTCGGTCTACCCATGGGCGCCAGGATCTGCCGGATCCTCGCGCGCTTGGCGGAGCGGTTGGGCGAGTCACTGCCGAACGAGTCGTCGACGGTAGGCGCCGTAGGGAGCGACGGCTGGCGTCACCTGCCGTTCAGCCTCACCCATGACGACGTCGCGTTGATGGCAGGCTGTGCCAGGGTCACGGCGACACGCGTGCTCGGCGACCTGAAGGAGGCTGGCGTCCTGGACGGTACCCGCGGTGACTACGCGCTGGTGCCTGCCGCCCTCGACGAGGCGGCCGATCGCTACGTCTGGGACGTCATCTAAGGTTCGGCGGGCCACGGGCCGGAACTACTTCGCAGCCTGCCGGTGCTGGGCGCGGCTAGCATGCCCAGAGAGAGGCGAAGTGTCGAAACCCACCCGGCACGATCCCGACAACGGACACTCCCATCGTCGCCTGGACGGCACCCGCCTCTCCGTGATTCGTCACATCGGCCCGCTGACAAGCGCCTGAACGAGTGAAAAACCCTTGGATATGCCGTGTCCGGCGTGTTAGAACCTTGGCATGAACAAAACCGAACTCGCCGCTAAGCTCGCCAAGAAGACCAACCTCTCGGAAGCCAAGGCCTACGAGGTCGTCAACGCGATCTTCTCGACCGCGGATGGCGAAGGCATCATCGCTGTCGAGCTCGACGCTGGGCGCAAGGTCCAGATCACCGGCTTCGGCACGTTCGAGACGCGTAGCCGCGGCGAGCGCAAGGGTGTCAACCCGGGCACTGGCAAGCCGATCACCATCCCCGCCAAGAAGTACGCGGCGTTCAAGACAGGCAAGGGCCTCAAGGAGCGCGTCGAGAAGTAGGCCTCGGCCCCCACGCGCTCGGGTCTTCTCCGGCTCGTGCGTGGTTCCAGACAGATCAGCCGGCTACGACCCTGAAGTCGTGGCCGGCTTCCTGTTCATCGACTCGGATGTGCTTGCGCGCCCATGCGTCGATGGAGCTGATCACGCCCTGTAGTTCTCGACCCGCCGCCGTCAGCTCGTAGCGTGTACGCGGAGGCATCGTCGACTCCACCGACTTATCGACGATCCCCAGGTGCTCGAGCCGCTCTAGGCGTTGTGTGAGCGTCGAGGTGTTGACCCCACCGACACCGCGGGCTATCGCGTTGAAGCCGCGTGGACCCTCGAGCAGCTCGCGGATGATGTGCAGCACCCACTTCTCCTGCAGAAGGTCGATCGAGGCGTGGACGGGGCAGAACTGGTCGTTCACGTCGAGAGATTAGCACAGCGCTATGACACACACAGCGCTTGACATTACAAAGTGCTTTATTCTATGGTGTGCGTATCGAGGCGGCGAAGAGCCTTCTGCCCGCCCGAGAAACCACTTTGAAGTTGGGGTGCCAAATGAGCCTGAAGCTTGACACGACGCATAGCAACCTGGAGTTCTCCGTCCGCCACATGGGCCTAGCGACCGTCAAGGGCCGCTTCGCCGAGTTCGAGGTCGACGCAGACGTAGCAGACGACGGCACGCCGCGCAGCGTCCGCGTGGTGATCGACGCCGCCTCCATCGATACGGGCACGCCTGACCGCGACGCCCACCTCCGCTCGGCCGACTTCTTCGACGTCGAGAAGAACCCGCAGATCGTGTTCGAGGCAGAGGAGTTCGTCGAGGACGGACCCGACTACCTGGTCAACGGGACGCTCACGATGCATGGCGTGACCAAGCCCGCCAAGTTCCGCGCCGAGGTGACGGGGCCCGTCAAGGACCCGTGGGGCAACGAGAGGTTCGCTGCCGAGCTCGAGGGCAAGCTCGACCGCCGCGACTTCGGGCTCACCTGGAACCAGGTCCTCGAAGCCGGCTCGCTGCTTGTCAGCGAGCAGGTGAGGTTCAGCGCCGTCGTCGAGCTCGTCCGGGTCAAGCAGCCTGACGAGGAGGCCGTGACGGCGTAGTCGGGTCTTTCGGGGCGGGCCCCGCGCTCGCCTCGGTTGTCGAAAGTCGGTGCGTCAGTCGCCGGCCGCGCCGGCGATCAGGGAGGCCGCAGCGCTCTTCGCGAGGGCTGCGGCTTTCGTGTCGCCCTTGACGAGCACCACCACGCTGGCGCCCTCTAGAAGCATCACGAGCTGCGTCGCCAGTCCGGTCGGGTCGTGCAGGCCCGCTTCGCTGGCCTGAGTCTCGAAGTACTGCTCCAGGCGCTGTCCGTGCGCCTGTGCGAACGGCCGGGCCGCGTTGAGCTGACCACCGAGCTCGAAGGTCGCGGCGACGAGAGGGCTGCCCCTGAAGTCCGGCGTCGTCGCCCAGTCGACGAACAGGTCGAAGACGGCGAGCATGCGCCCGAGGGGCTCTCCTGCCATGTCGTGCGCGGGCTGCAACCACTCGTCCCGCTCTTCGAGCCGTCGTTCGAGGACCGCCTTGATCAGGGCGTCCTTCGATGGGAAGTGGTGGTACAGCGTCATGCGAGCGACACCAGCGCGCGCGATGATCTCGTTGATGCCGACGTTGGACACGCCCCGGGCGTAGAACAGCCGCGCCGCGGTGTCCAAGAGCCGCTCCGCGGCCCCAGACCGACCCTGTTCGCTCATGTGTACCGATGATACGTACCGGTCGGTATGAAGGCAAGAGGGGCCGTCCTGGAGGGGAGCCTCCGGGGCAAACTGGGGCCTCGAACTATCCGCCTGCCAACCGCTACCTAGGCGGCCACGCTGGCGCGATCGGCGGTACTCATCCCCGCGGCGGCACGGATCTCGGGCTCGTCCAACGACTCGTGCTCGAGGAGTGCCGCCGCCAACGACTCCAACCGGTCCCGGTTCGAGGTGAGGAGTCCGAGCGCGGTGTCGTACGACTCGTCGACGATGCGCCTGACCTCGGTGTCTACGCGCCTAGCGAGCTCCTCGCTGAGGGGCTGACCAGCGGGTGACTGCCTGACCCCGTCTAGGTACGGGTCGTCTCGCGAAGCCAGCGACAACGGCCCGACGCCCTGGCTCATGCCCCACCTCGTGACCATCATCCTGGCGAGCCTGGTCACCTGTTCGAGGTCGTTCTCGGCGCCGGTGGTCCGGTCGTCGTAGACCAGCTCCTCCGCGGCGCGGCCGCCCAGGGCCCCGACGATCCGAGCTCGCACGTAGGCCTCAGGGTAGTTGTAGCGGTCGTCCTCCGGGCTCTGGTAGGTGACCCCGAGCGACATGCCGCGCGGCGTGATCGTCACTCTCGTCACAGGGTCAGCTTCGGGGAGTAGCAGGCCAACGAGCGCGTGGCCAGCCTCGTGATACGCGACCCTCTCGCGGTCCTGGCGCTTCAGGACGAGTGGCCTCCTGGGGCCTAGGACGAGCCTTTCGAGGGCGTCCTCGAAGTCGATGCGACCGACGCTTCGGGCGTCCCTACGGGCCGCGGTCAGGGCTGCCTCGTTGACGAGGTTGCGTAGCTCGGCTCCTACCAGGCCAGGTGTCCGCGCCGCGAGTGCAGCCAGGTCCACGTCGTCCGCGAGCGGCACGGCGCGGGTGTGCACCTCCAGGACCGCCAGTCGACCGTTCTTGTCTGGGGACTGGACCGTCACGGTCCTGTCGAACCGACCAGGCCTGAGGAGCGCGGGGTCGAGTACGTCGGGCCGGTTCGTCGCCCCGATGACGATCACGCCCTCGCGAGCCGAGAAGCCGTCCATCTCGGTGAGGATCTGGTTGAGCGCCTGTTCCTGCTCGGCGTTCGCGCCCGAGTAACCGCCAGCCCCACGCGCCCTCCCGATGGCGTCGAGCTCGTCGATGAAGACGATGGCTGGCGCCTCCTCGCGCGCCCGCTTGAACAGGTCGCGTACGCGGCTCGCGCCCACGCCGACGATCATCTCGACGAACTCCGAGGCGTTCATGCTGAGGAAGGGCACACCGGCCTCGCCCGCCACGGCCTTGGCAAGCAGCGTCTTGCCCGTACCTGGCGACCCGACGAGCAGCACGCCCTTCGGCGCGGTGCCGCCAAGCCTCGTGTACTTCTCCGGACTGCGCAGGAAGTCGACGACCTCGACGAGCTCCTGCTTGGCCTCGTCGATGCCGGCCACGTCCTGGAACGTGACCGCCTGGGCGCCGCCCTCGAAGCGCTTAGGGTCGCTCCTGCCGATTGCGAGGCCGAGGTTGCCGCCGAGGCGTCTCACGAGCCAGAAGCCAGCGCCGACCAGCAGGATGGCGGGCAGCGCCTGCATGGCGAGGGTCAACAGCGGGTCCCTTTCTACGTCGCCGGAGACGGCTCTGACCTCGACGCCCTGCCTCGCCAGCATCGTGCCGAGCTCGCCCAACGCGAAGGCGGGCAGCGTGGTCGAGAACTCGGTGGTGGGCGCGGTCGCGTCCTCGCCGGCCCCCATCACAGCTGGCGCCGCCAGCGATCCTTGTAGTGCGTCACCTCGAAGCGTGACGCTGACGACGTTGCTGGCACGGAGCTGGTTCAGGAACGCAGAGTATGAGACCTCGGGAGAACGGGCGCCAGTCCTCGTGAGGACCAGGATCAACGCGACGATGCCGGCCACGGCGACGACCCCGGCGATGGCGAAGAGCCACCTACGATGTGGCCTGGGCTCGGCGCGTGTCATGCCGATTCCTCCAGGACGGACAGCGCCCTGAAGAGCTGCTCGACACGACGCTTGCCGAGGACTCCCATCCGCGGTTCGAGTGAGCGCGCCAAGCACTCCTGGCTCTCCTTCACGACACGCCTACCCTCGTCTGTCAACGAGACGTGGAAGCGTCGCAGGTCCAGCACGTCGACAGCGCGCTCCACCAAGCCGCGGCCCTCTAGGCCTCGTAGCAGCCTGCTCACCGTGGACGCGGGGATACCGGTCGACCTCGCGACGACGGTCGGGTGCGCCGTGCTCTCGAGCTCGTTGAGCACGATCAGCTCCTGGAGGTTGAGGCCCAGACGCGAGGCACAGCCTTCGCTGTATCCGACGAGAGCACGCCGAGCGCGTTGGAGGCTCGCGAGCAGACGGAGCGCGGCGTCGCGCTCCGAGGATGGAACGGAGAACGGTGGTGTCACGGCCTGAGGATATCCCGCGCGCCGAGATAGTTTCAATTGGAAGTATCGTGGCGCCAGGTCACACGTCTCGGCCGAGGGTCGCGCTTAGTTCACGGTCTCGGAAGGGCCGAAGGCAGCCCGGTGTGCTGCTCTCAGGTCCGCGAGCCCGACCGGGACGCCGGACGGCACGACCAGGTGTGCCCCTTTCAGCGTCGTCTCGTCCCCGACCCCGAGCGCAGCCATGCCAGCCCCCAAGACCGCCGCTACACCGGCGGCTGCGTCCTCCAACCCGACACATTCGTCGGTCAGGAGACCAAGGGCAGCCGCGCCGCGCTCGAAGATCTCCGGTTCCGGCTTCCCCTGGTGAACCGTAGCCGGGTCGACGATCGCGGCGAACCTGCCAGTCAGGCCGAGCCGAGCCAGCACCGTCGGTGCGTTGCGGCTCGCCGAAGCCAGCGCGTATTGCACACCCGCCTCGTCGAGGGCGTCTAGCAGCTCGGGGACCCCAGTCAGTACGTCGCCCGGCCCCAGACCCTCCAGCAACTCGACGTAGCGCGCGTTCTTGCGTGCCGCGAGTCGGTTGAGCTCGTCCTCGCTTAGGTCGAGCCCTGAGCCCTCGAGGATCAGTCGCAGCGATCCGAGCCGGTCGATGCCCTTCAGTGCCTCGTTCCGCTGCCTGTCGAACGCCGCGCCCAGGTCGTCTGCGAGGTCCTTCCAAGCCAGGTAGTGGAGCTCCGCGGTGTCGGTTATCACGCCGTCGAGGTCGAACACCGCTCCGCGCATCAGCGGTCCGGTAGGCACCGCGACCCGATCACCCGGGTCGAGAGCCACCACATCGCCGCGATGGAGCAGTTCGGTCCGGCCGCCACCGAGCGCCCGGTATGTCGTGGTCTGTGGTTCGACGCTCACCGATATGACCGCGCCCCGCCAAGCGACGCGGAAGGCGTAGCGGCGCCACCGCTCTGGCAGGCGAGGGCGGAAGGACATGCGACCGTCGGACACGCGTAGACCTGCGAACCCCTCCACCAGTGCGAGGTAGGTACCGCCCATCGCCGCCACATGGACGCCGTGGTCGGTGTTGCCGTGCGTGTCGTCCAAGTCGATGCGGGCCGTCGCGTCGAAGAAGCGCATGGCCGTACTCACGTCGCCGAGCTCCGCGTATGCGACGGCATGAGCGCAGGCCGACAGCGAAGAGTCGTGGGTGGTGCGCGCTGCGTAGTACGTGAGGTCCCGCCGCAGCTGCCAGCGGGGCGCCTCACCTGGTAGCAGACCGTGGGCGAGCACGACATCAGCCTGCTTGAGGACCTGATGGCGGTAGACGTCCAGGTAGTGGTAGTTGAGTAGGAGAGGGTACCGGTCCTCCGGCACCTGGTCCCACGGCCACTCAGGCTTGGTGAGGAAGCTCGCGTCCTGGGGCGTGACCCCTAGCGCCTCGTCGACCGGAAGGTGCACGAGCTCCGCGAGCTCGACGAACCTGCTCACCTCTTCCTCCTTCAGGTCGAGGCGGGAGCAGAGCTCCGCCCACCGCGACGCGTCCAGGTGGGGGAGGGTGGCGGCGAGATCGCCAGCGTAGCGAAGCGTGTGGCGCGCCAGTCGGTTCGTGTAGTGGTTGTCGTCGATCAGCGCCGTGTACTCGTCTGGACCCGTGACCGTATGGAGGTGGAAACGGCCGTCGGGGCCGAGCGTTCCGTAGGCGGCGTAGAACCGCGCGCACTCCATGACCACGTCCGCCGCGCCGTCCCAAAGTAGCGACACGTCCTGGGTAGCTTCGACGTAGCGCTGGATGGCGAGCACGACGTCGGCGTCGATGTGGACCTGGGCCGTCCCGGCTGGGAAGTAGGCGGAAGCCTCCTGGCCGGTGATCGTGCGCCACGGGTAGAGTGCTCCCTGCCTATGCAGCTCCCGCGCCCTGGCGCGAGCAGCCGGGAGCATGGCGACTCGGTACATAAGCAGGGAACGCGCGAGCTCGGGCCAGGTCCTGATCATCACAGGAACGACGTAGACCTCACTGTCCCAGAACGTGTGCCCCTCGTAGCCTTCGCCGGTGAGTGCCTTGGCGGGGATATTGGTCGTGCCGTCGCGACCCGCCCCCTGCAGGAGGTGGAAGAGCCCGAACCGTATGGACTGCTGCAGGGCGTCGTCCCCTTCGACCTCGACGTCGGCGGCCTCCCAGAAGGCGGCCAGGTACTCCCTCTGCTGGTCCAGGAGCGCCGTCACGCCACCTTCGGCGCCGAACGCGTCGAGCTCCGCGTGAGCTGCCGCCACGAGGTCGCCGGCGCCGTAGTGCCTGGCATCGAGGTAGACGACGAGTGCATCTATGGTCACCTGCCCTCGTGCGGTCAAGGTCGCGGTCCAGACGGCAGAGAAGGGCTCGCTGTTCGCCGTGGCCGCGAACCCGGCGCCGCTCACGACATGGTCCGATGCACAGACCATCTGCATGCCGCTGCGGTCGGCGCGCTGTTCGAGGTATGTCCGCCCGTCTGCGCGGTTCCCATGGTCGACCGGCTGGAGCACCTGACCGGCTAGCGCGGCGCCGACCCGCGGGTCGCCCCGTTCGACCTGGTTCTGCACGCGACCGTCTATCGCGTGGGTCACGCTCACCTCAACGGTCCCGTCGAGAGGCTCGACCTCGACACGCAGGCCCATCCGCCGCGCGTGAGTGAGGGAGACGCAGCGGGTGAAGCGGAGGCGCGTCCGCTTGCCATCACTGCCGGCCCACTCGAACGTCCTGACGAGCGTGCCAGCCTTCAGGTCCAGGACGCGGTCATGCCCTCCGGCCCTGGCTCCGACCCTGACCGGCTCGCCGTCGATCGAGACGCTCAGGCCGGTCGCGTTGGTCACGTTCAGCAGTGTCTGCCTCACCCTCGCCTGGCCGTAGCCGCCTTCGGGGTAGACGATCTGGTCGATCTCGTGGAAGCCGTTCAGGTACGTGCCGGGAACGGACGTCGCACCCGGCGGCGGTCCCTCGTCTAGGGTGCCGCGCACCCCCAGGTACCCGTTCCCGAGCGCGAAGACGCTCTCGTGCGCTGTTGCTCGCTCCGCGTCGAAGCCGCGTTCCCTCACCGCCCAAGGTTCGACGGCGAGGCTACGCACGCCGGTCTTGGTCAGGCGGTCGAGGCCCGTGGACATGGGCGCTAGGCTCGCAGGTCCGGCCGCACCGAGTAGAGGTAGGTGAGCTGGCCGTCGAGCTCACGCTCCAGCGCAGGGTCTAGCACCGCTCCGGGCGCTCGCACTGTCGCCGACTCGATGGCGCCCCTGCGGCGGTAGACCTCCTTGCGGATGGCGAGGCCGACGCCCGGCTGGAACTCGAAGTTCAAGTAGGCTCCGGCGGCCCGGTAGCCGGCATGTGCCGCAACGCGCACGTCCTCCTCGCCGGCCGCCGACCTCGCGACCGCATCAGTCAACAGCTCGGGGAAGGAGACACCGGTCATCACACCGTCGGCGCCGCGCCCCAGTTCCTCGAGGAGGTAGAGCCCCCCGAGGCCCCCCAACACGCTGAGCTCGGGAGCTAGGGCCTTGAGGGCCTGGACCTTGGAGGGCGTGGGAGCGTCCTCCAGCTTCACCGTCGTCACGCTCGGTACCTCGGAGTGGAGCCGTGCCAGGATCGCGGCCGTCAACCTGATCCCAGTAGCAGCCGGGTAGTCGTGAACGATAACCGGTACCCTCCCACCGTTAGCGGAGAGGGCCGCGTCGAGCTCCCGGTACTGCGCCACGACCGTAACGGGTTGATCGGAAACGGGCGCCACCATCAGCCCGTCAGCTCCGAGCTCGAGGAACCGCAGCCCGCGCTCCACGGACACGCGCACACCCCCGGCGCTCGCGCCGGAGAAGACCTTGATCCGGCCTCCGGCGGCCTGGGCCGTGATGGTCACCACCACGTCCTGCTCGGCCTCACTGAGCTTGTGCGCCTCGCCGAGGTAGCCGAGGACCGTCACCCCGTCGACGCCGGCGTCTGCCAGGAAGCGCACCATGCGCGCGAGGCTCTCTTCGTCGAGGGCGCCCGCCGGCGTGAACGGTGTCGGCATGATCGTGTGCACGCCGGTTACGGCGTCCGGCCTCAGCACATGGGCTTCGGAGCTAACGGTCAATCCCACTCGCTCAGGCTACCTTGCAACCGTCTCCTGTCCGAGCGGGCGTAGCGTCGTGCCATGTCGAGGGTCGCGTGCCTGAGGTGGTCCTGTACGAGGCCGAGGTCGCCCGTCTGGCGGTAGAGACGTGTGCCAGCGGCATGCCTGAGGGCGTGGACTCCCTTGAAGGGGACGCCTGCGCGCAGGCACAGCTTCCGTAACCGGTTGTAGACACCGTACTGGGACCTCAGCCGCAAGACCTCGGGACGATGGCGCTCGACCTCGTCGAGCTCCGCCTCGCGCCGGCGGTCCTCAAGCTCGGCGGCCAGCCGTGGGCTCAGGTTGACCTCTGCGGTCTTGCCGCCCTTCCCGCCTCTGACCAGCAGTGTGCCTGTCCTCAGGTCGACGTCCTCCCAACGCAACCTCAGCATCTCGCTCACCCTGAGTCCCCCGTGGGCTCCCAACAGCAGGACGAGGCGTTCGCAACCGTCGCGGGCGGCCGCCAAGAGGTCTATGAGCTCGTGTTCCGTGTAGACACGGGTCGCGGCGGTGTCGCCGAGGTCGGGCCCGGTTCGGCCCATCCTGACGTCCCTGAAGGGGTCGGCCTCCGTCGCACCCGCCCAGTGCAGCGCTTCGTAGAGGGCCCTGGCAGCGGCCAGCCGCAGCGAGACGGTCGCCGGCGCGAGAGGACCCTTCTTCACGCGGCGGCCCCTGCGTGACTTGCGGTCGGCCGCCGCCACCTCGCTCCGGTCGCCTGCCAGCAACCGCTGTACGTAGAGCGGGCCGGCGTCCCGACTTGGGCGGAGTAGGTTCTCCCCGCTCCACGCTACGAGCAGCTCAGTGAGCCCGCGCCGGTACGCCCGCAGCGTGTGCTGGCTCGTTGCTACCCCCCGCGCGCCCCTCAACGTCAGGTAGGCCTCGATCAACTCCCAAAGTGCCGCCTCGTCGCGTGCCCCCGCCGCCCGTGAGGCGTGTCGCTTCAGCGCTTCCTCCGAGAGAGCCTGCAGCCGAGACACCCGTTGAAGATGGGTCGCCGTCGAAAGCTCTAGGGACGTCGTCTCCACTGCTTCAGGTTAGGCGGGGAAGGCGTGGGAGGGGAGTGACATGTATCGCATTATCAAATCCCCGTAGTGCTACACATCCCGACCCGGCATCTCGTCTTGAACCGTCACGGACCAGTCCCAGCCAGGGCCGCGGCGACGAGCCCAGCGTTGAAGCGCAGGAGCGCGTCGTAACCGACGGGTCCCGGATGGCCTCCCAGCGGGTCCAGGGTTACGACCCTCAGGCCGGCAGACTCGGCGACAACCTGAGCGGTCCGGCCAGCGAGCTGGCGTTCGTCGAAGATCACGACGGCGCCGGCGTCAGTCACCGAGCGCACGGTCTCCGCGACGTACCGAACGCTCGGCTCCCGCCCCGGGAACGGCTCCAAGGTAGCAACGAGGTCCAGGCCGTATCGCCTGGCGAAGTACGACCACGCGTCGTGGAACTGCACGAACGGACGGCTCCCGACAGGGCGAAGCTGGGTGGCGATCTCGGCATCGAGTGCCTGCAGGTCAGCCCGCAGCGAAGCCGCACTCTCCTCGAATGTCTGGGCCAACTCCGGGCGAATAGAGGAGAGGCTGCCTGCGATCGCTGTCACGCCCTCGGCCGCGATCGACGGGTCGAGCCAGATGTGCGGGTTCGCCGAGTCCTCGTCGTGTCCCTCAGCCCCGTGCCCTTGGATGGCGTCGAACACGATGCGATCCATGATCACGAGGCGTACGGAGTTGGGAGCTGTAGCCTCGACGAGCCTGTCGAGCCAGCCGTCCAAACCGCCGTTGGAGACGATCAGGTCAGAGGACCCGAGCAGAAGCGCTTGGGAAGGCAGCGGCTCGAACGAGTGGGGAGACGTCCCCGCGGGAAGCAACGTATGGACCTCGACATGTTCGCCACCGACGCGTTCCACGAGGTCGGCCCAGGGTGGGATCGAGACGACCACCTCTAGGGGTCCTGGACCGGCCTGTGCGCTACCGAAACCTAGGCCCGGGAGGCAGATGAGCGACACGGCGAGGCAGACAGCCATCAACGGCGCGATCCAAGGTTGAGAACCGATTCTCATAGTCTCGATTATCACATCTGGGCCGACCCCCATGACGGAGTTTGCCTTTAGTCTGAGGACGCCGGGCGTCGGCCGCGGCACCGCCCGGCCACCGCCTCACTTGCAGGCGCGCCGGACAGGAGGGCAGTGATGACGGAGACGCCTACCACGCTCGAGACGCTGGAACAAGACGCCATTTGGTCGACGGCCAGTCTCGAAAGGAGCCTCCCGATCCCAACGTCGGGCCACTGGGTCGGCCTCGCACTTCAAGACTCCTGGGACGACGAGGATGACGACACTGAGGACGAAGGCGAGCTCGATGACGACATCTTCGGGCGAGACGACCAGGACAACGAGGAAGACCAGGGCGACTGGGAAGACGCTGAAGACGACGAGTTCGATGATGGCTGGGACGACGAGGACGACTGGGAAGAGGACGACGACGAAACGTCTGACCTCTGGGATGATGAAGACGACGAGGACGACGAAGAGGACCTGGACTTCGGAGACGACGAGGAGTAGCTGGCCCGGCCAACATCACGGGGTCCGGATGGGATCAGGACCTGCCAGGCCGTCCGTCTAACCCGAGACCTCGACCATCTAAATAGTGATTTGATAAGACGACTTATCAAAACGTATACGTGTAGCACGCATATGCGGTCACGACCCTTTCAGCCCAATTTGTCCCCATTCGTTCCCAAGAAGTGGATATACGCTCTCGCGCAAGCGTGACGGGGCGATCACTGATCAGTCGAACCCAACGTCTAGCAGCCAGCCCGAGCCCATGGAAGTGGTGCGAGAAGCCTGCCAAGTGACAGGCACATGTCTTGCGCGAGTTGACCGACATGCGGAGCGGTGCATAACATCGCGTAGTGGTCCGACCACTTGCACGGCACTCAGGCATCTCGGCTGCGGATCAGGCCTGGGATGCGTTGTTAGCGTTCGTGTCGGCCGCTCCGCCGGGTTCGCGCCTCCCTGCCGAACGGCAGCTGGCCGAGCGGCTCGGCGTCTCTCGCTCGACCCTGAGAGCCGCGCTCGCCCGACTCGAACTGCTGGGCCACGTCGAGGTCAAGCACGGTTCCGGGGTGTACGTGCGGAAGCCCGACCTCACCGAGATGTTCGGTCTACTGGCTTCCTCCAGCGGGGCTTCGCGGGCCGACGCGTTGGCCATCAGGCACGTGCTCGAACCGGGTCTGGCCTACCGGGCCGCTAGGGGCCAAGATGCCCAAGGTATGAGGGCCGCAGCGACCGACAAGGAGTTCCATGTCGCCCTCGCCATGGCGTCAGGGATCGACCTGGCCGCTACGCTCGTCGGGTCGCTCGTCGAGTTGAGCGGGGACGCTAACCTCTCAGATGAACTTCATACGGCCCAGCATGCTGCCATCACCGCCGCTGTCGAGGCAGGGGACCCGCGATCGGCCGCAGGCGCCGCCCGGCTCCACCTGACCACGTTGAGGCCTTGAGGGCGTTGCGTCATGGCCTCTTCGTCCTAAGAGTGGGACGTGCTCTCTCTCAGCTACGCCTGGCGCGCACCATATAGGCGCCACGCCTGATGCGGTTCACCTGGTCGGGCCTCTCCGAGACGCGCTCGAGTGCTCTTTCGGCTCGCGCTTCACCTATACCAAGGACCTCGCCGACCGCTTCGGCTCGCACGATCGCTGGCGTATCGGGCCTCGCCAGGTAGGCCGCGACCATGGCCATGTCGGCTTCGAGGCCGCCGGCAGCCGAGACCGGTGCCTCCTCGCTCTCCTGGGCATCGAACAGGTAGTCGCCACCGAAGTCGGCATCGTCGATCAGAGGGATGCTCCTCGCGCTCGCCTGGGTCGCCTTGCCTTCGGGTTCCGTGCTCGACTCCCGGACAGGAGCCGCCGATCGCACCGGCACCGCCCTCTCGTCAGCACCCGGTCGCGCCGTGTACGTGTCGGGAACTGCGGGCGCCACCGCCCTCACCCTCTCGTCACCGGCGGCGGCTCTCGACGCGCTGTCCGCGTAGTCGCTACTAGCGCCGTGCTGCGTTCGCGGTCTGGCCGACGATCTAGGCGCGGCGCTCACCTGCACGGGACCCGGTACATCTGTGCCTGCGACGCTTTCGGCGCGCGGTCCAGCCGTACGCCCCGTAGGCACCTGCGACGGCACGGCGGCTACCTCGTTCGCGGGCCTCGCGACGTCGTGTCCGACCGCCACCAGCTCGGGTTCCACGCCCTCGTCAGCTACCTGGGGCGACTCCACGTTCCGTGCCGGCCCAACACCCTGGTCGGTCGGCCCGCTGGTGTACGGCTGAGCCCGTGGATAGGACGACGGCTGCCGCGCTCCGAACCGCATCCTGGACGAGAGCGCGGCCCAGTTGCGCGGTCGCCAGCCGTGCTCCGGGGTACGGACATCGCCGGCGGGTGATCCGATCGGGGGCGCGATGAGGTCGGCGAGCTGCACCTCGCGGGCCGGTTCGGACGATGGTCCTACCACTTGCGCTACTTTCGCCGGCTCTCCGTCAGATGGGGCCGTGGCCGCTACGGCCATGGGGGCGTCTACAACGTGCGACCGCTTGCGTACCCGGACCGACGTGAACTGCTCGTCCTCGGCGTTCACCGGGTCAGCTCGCCAGCCTTCCGCCCCAGCGCTCACCGGCTGACCACCGCCTAGTGAGGACGAACGCTGGGGCTGGGCCTCGAGGTCGAGCTCCGCGGGCGACTGCGCCGTTGGCAGGCCGGGGATCCGGACCCTCTTCACCGCCCTGACCTCTTGGACGCTGTCCCAGCTACCTGCGGGGCTCGGCGTCAGGGCGGCTGCTGGCCTCCCCTGTTCCGCGGTTCCGTCGTCGGAGGGCCGCTGCCGCTCACGCCGGACGCACGTGGCGTTCAACCGCGCGAGCCGCCCGTCCTCCACCTCCAAGGAGAAACGCACGACGTCGTTGGAGCGCAGGCCCCTGGCGCCGAAGTGCGCGCGCAGGCCGTGGAGGCGCCTGGGAGCTTGGAAGTCTAGCTCCACCTGCTCTCCATCGAGCTCTGCCGCGACCCTGCCGGGCACGAAGAACTCGAGCATCTTGAACGGCAGCTGTATGACGCCACTGCTGACGCAAACGCTCGTCAGGTTGAGTTCGAACACGTGTGTAGACAATTCGGTCACCGTCCGCCCTTGGTCCGGTCTATACATCTCGGCCACTTGGCTTGAGCACACTTTGTCACATTCTCGCGGGCGTGTGTCCAGATTGTGCCGATGAGAGCGGTGTTGGAGGCCCAACCTCAATCGAATAGTATGCCGCCTCACATTATGCAGGCTTTTGAGCCGACCAAACGGCGCTGGCATCTACTCACGAACCAGAGAGCAGGATCGCGTCCTGGACGGGATCGGGAGTGGGACAACTGCCCGGTCGACCAGTCAGTACGCTTCGGTTGAGGTGGTGGGGAGAGCTTGGCGCTACCTAGGCTCGTGGAAGAGGAAGACGCCACGAACCGCGCCTTGCTCCACCTCGGTGAGGTAGAGCTCCACGGAACCGTAGGCGCCGGACCCGAACGTGAGCTCGACCGCCCACACGCCGTTGGCCGCACGCCATTCTCCGAGCCGCAGTTCGGCTGCCGCGTAGTCCGCTGCCACATCGGTGAGCACCTCCGCCAAGCCGCTCGCGCCGGCCGGGCTGACTACGAAGCACACGTCGTGCTGGTAGGTCGTCAGCGAGCAGATCGCCTCCTCGGCATGGAAGGCAGCCAGCAGGTCGCTCACCACAGGGGCGTAAGCGGAGGCCATGAGGCTGTCCTTGGCGCTGGAGAAGGCGCCCAGGGCGACCAACAAGAGCGTGATGAGCAGGCGACTCATCGGGGGCCGCGCGACGCCACAAGAGACCTGAGCGAGCGGCGTACCGGTGAGGTGCGGTTGCTGAACGGCAGTGAGTTCATGGCAGCAAGGGCCTCGGGAAACACTTAGGGTCGGGGTGCCGGTTCGAAGGCGTCGAGCGCCGTTGGGGGGGAACGGCGCTCGACGCGAAAGCCATTCTTCCACCGTCCCACACGCGACACATGAGGGTCTTCCCACACGTCCTTCGCGGTCGGCGTGCCGCCGCCAGAGGCACCCGATGTTAGCCTGGCAGCGCGCCCATGGAGACAGCTGCGAACGACCAGCCTGGACTGTTCGAGGCGACCGAGACTCCCGTGCGACTCGCCGCCGGCCAGACGACGCAACCGTCGCCCCCAGCCATCGAGCAAGATGAGGCCGAACGAGAGCGCTGGGAGGCCATGGCCTCTGACCTGGAGGCCACGGGCAGGTACCGCGTGCTCAGGCGCTTCGAGGAGCGGTTGGACGAGCCGCCGGCGCCCACCGTAGGGGTCCTCAAGGGCGTCTACCTAGACGTCGAGACCACCGGGCTCATGCCAAGCGACCGCATCGTCGAGCTGGCGCTGCTCGCGTTCCACTACGACGCCGAGGGCAACGTCGTCCATGTCAGCGAGGCCTTCGATCAGCTCGAGGACCCAGGGCGCAAGATCCCAGCCGACGTCGTATCGCTCACCGGGATCACGGACGAAATGGTGCGAGGCAAGAGCATCGCTGAGGCGGACGTGGCGCGAATCATGGGAGACGTCGACCTCGTCATAGCCCACAACGCGGGCTTCGACCGACAGTTCGTGGAGGCACGGTTCCCGTACTTCTCGGAGGTCGCGTGGGCGTGCTCGGCCAACGACGTGGACTGGCTCGCCGGCGGCCACAGGAGCCGGAAGCTCGAGAACCTGGCGCTCGCGAAGGGCTACTTCTACCAGGCTCACCGCGCGATCTACGACTGCCATGTCGGCCTTGGCCTCCTGAGGCTGCCGGTGGGCGAGCTCGGGCCACCAGCCCTCATCGACCTCCTGGGTCGCTCGGCTACCGACACGGCTCGGCTGTGGGCCGAGAGCAGCCCCTTCGACAAGAAGGACGACCTCAAGGCTCGGCGCTACCGCTGGAGCGCCCAGGCCAAGTCCTGGTGGCGAGACCTGCCGGCCGAGGAGCTGGAGGCCGAGGCCGAGTGGCTGGCTGAGCACGTCTACCCCAGACGTCGACCTCTCCCCTACGTGCTGATCACCGCACGCACTCGCTACTCTCCGCGACTACCAGAGGCGCCGCCGCCGTACGCCGACCGCGTCTGACCTGCCGCCATTCCGTTATTGCTCAAGCGCTCGCGTGAGCACCTCTCGTGTCCGACTCAGTTCCGCGTGACTCAACATCGCCGCTCTGGCGAGCCCGACCTCGAGCGCTGTGAACTCCGGCTCGCCTGTCGGAAGTAGCTCTCGGTTTCCCCACTCGGTCGCCACGTGGTTGAGCACATCGGCGATGCCCTGGTCGGCTAAGTGGCCGAAGCTGGGCATCAGGTCGTCGTAACCACGCCCCCGTACCTCGATGCGGCCGGAGAGCCCATGGAGCATCACTCCGATCAGGTATCCTCGGCCTCCCTCCTCCTCTAACAGCCTGGGCACCACCGATGCCAGAGGCGGGTAGGCTCCCAGCAGGCCCTCGCCTGTGTAGCCGTGGCACGCGGCACAGTCGCCGGAGTACAAGAGTGCTCCCGCCGAGGTGTCGACCGTCGCGAGACCACGTGCCGGCGGGTCCGAAGAGGGCGCGGCGGCCCCGGCCGCGATCGTCGCCGCGACCAGAACGACCCCGAGCCAAACCACGCAGCGGCCTGCGAACGGGTCCTGCCGTCTGTCCCGGTGCTCTGTCACGACTTGGCGAGGAAGGCGAGGACCTCGGCCAGCGGACGCGTGTTCATCACGTCCCCTGCCGTCACCCAGGCGCGACGTGCTTGTGAGACACCTAGGTGCATTACCCCGAGCCCGCGCGCCGAGTGCGCGTCGGAACCGATGAAGACCTTCAACCCCCTGGCCACCGCGGCCCGCAGGTGCACGTCTGGCAGGTCTAGACGCCTCGGCGACGCGTTGTGCTCCACCGCCACCCCGTTGGCAGCGCACGCCTCGAACACCGCATCGAGGTCGATCGAGATTGGGTCCCGCTGACCGATCTGTCGCCCCAACGGGTGAGCGTAGACGTTGACGCGTGGATGGGTAAGCGCCCTGACTACCCGCTCCGTCTGGTCGACCTCAGGGAGCTCGAAGAAGCTGTGAACGCTCACGAGGACGACGTCGAGGTTCGCGAGCTGCTCGTCGCTGACGTCGAGGCTCCCGTCTCGCAGGATGTCGACCTCCATCCCGCGTAGCACCCTGATGTCGGTGCGATCGGCGGTGAGCTCGGCCAGTTCGACGTGTTGGTCCCTCAGCTTCGCGTCGTCCAGCCCCCCCTGAAGCGCAAGCGAGCGGCTGTGGTCGGTCACGGCCATGTACTCGTAGCCGAGCGCCACGCACGCCTCGATCATGGAGCCTAGGCTGTCCCTCCCGTCGGACCAGGTGGTGTGCATGTGGAGGTCACCGCGCAGGTCGGCCAGCTCGACGAGGTCAGGCAGGTCACCCGCGGCCGCGGCCGCGACCTCTCCCCTTCCCTGCCGAAGCTCCGGCGGCACGAACGCCAGCCCGAGTAGCTCGTAGAGCTCCTCCTCGGTCGCGCCGGCCAAGCGGTTGCCGCCGGGTCTGTCCTTGCCAGGGGCGCCCCCCTCGAAGAGCCCGTACTCGTTGAGGTGCCACCCGCGATCGAGCGCGAGCTGCCTCAGTTCCACGTTGTGCTCCTTCGAACCAGTGAAGTACAGGAGGGCGGCGCCGAAGCTAGCCCCTTCGACGGTGCGCAGGTCGACCTGGAGTCCGCTGGCCAGCTCCACGCTAGTCTTCGTCTCCCCCTTGCCGATGACCGTACCCACCTCGTCGTACTCCGCCAGGGCATCCGACAGACCACCTGGCTCGTCCACCTCTGCGAGCAGGTCAATGTCCCCCACGCTCTCTTTGCGCCGCCGGTAAGAACCAGCCACCTCCAACCGCTTGAGGCCCGGCACACGTAGCAGATGCTCCAGGAGCGGCGCGAGGACCACATCGACGTGACCTAACGGCATCCGGCCGACGTTGCGCCGGTAGCTATCGATGCCGCGGAGCACGCGCTCGGTCGACCGGACTCCGAAGCCCTTCAGGTCGGCGAGCCGTCCAGCGCGCGCCGCGGCCTCGAGGGCATCTACGCTCTCCACGCCGAGCTCCCGCCAGAGCGTGGTGACCTGCTTGGGCCCAAGACCCTTGACCTGGGTCAGCTCCAGCAGCCCGACCGGCACTCTCGCTTCGAGCTCGAGCAGCTGCGGCATCTGCCCGGTCCTGACAAGCGTCTCGACCTTGGCGGCGATCTCCTTGCCGACGCCCTTTATGCTCGTCAGGTCTGCCCCACTGGAAACGAGGTCCTCGACGGCCGTTCCCAGGTCCTTGAGGGTAGCCGCCGCGTTCCGGTACGCCCTGACCTTGAAGGGGTTGTCGCCGTCCAGCTCGGATAGGTCCGCGAGGCGGCTCAACTGCCTCGCGATCTCGGCGTTGCTCACGGCTCCGGCGGCGCCACACAGGCTCGCGTCATCGCGCCCCCGGAGCGGAAGGCTCGACGCCGGCGTCCCTCAGCATCTTCAGGAAGTCGCTCTCATCGAGGACGGCCACCCCGAGGTCGCGGGCCTTGGTCAGCTTCGACCCTCCACCCTCACCTGCCACCACGTAGTCGGTCTTGGCGCTCACGGAGCCGGAGGCCTTGGCGCCGAGGCCCCGGACCAGCTCGGCGGCCTCCTCCCGAGACATCGCTTCCAGCGATCCCGTGAACACGAACGTCTTGCTCGCGAACGCCCCGCTCTCGGCGCCATGGCTGGCGCTGTCGTCCCGCTTCGGCGTCATCCGGCCAGGACCTGTGAGCTCGTCGAGCGACTCGACCATGTGAGGCTCGTTCAGGAAGCCATGTATCTGACGCGCCATGACCTCGCCGATCCCCTCGATCGCCATGAGGTCCTCCACGCTGGCCATCCTGACGGCATCGAACGTCCGGAATGTCCGCGCCAACGTGCGCGCGACGGCGCCGCCCACCTCGGGGATGCCGAGCCCGTAGAGCAACCGCGCCAGCTCCGGCTGCCTAGAGGCCTGGATGGCGGCCACGAGCTTCCCGGCCGAGATGGCGGCGAACCCCTCGAGCTCGGCTACCGCCTCGGTCGTCAGGTCGAAGAGCTGTGGAAGCGTGGTGACGAGTCCGAGTTCCACCAGTTGGCGGGCCGTGCGTTCGCCCAGCCCCTCGATGTCGAGGCCGCCACGGCTACCGAAGTGGGTGATCCTCCCGATGAGCTGGGCCGGGCACTCGAGTGCGTTGGGACAGACGGTGTACGGCCCCGAGCGGGTCAGCTCGGTCCCGCAGCTCGGGCAGGTCCGTGGCATCTCGAACGGCTCGCCACGTTCGTCGCCGGTGTCGACCCGTTCGACGACCTGGGGGATCACGTCGCCGGCGCGCTCGACGCGGACATGATCGCCCTCGCGGATGTCCTTGCGCCTGAGGTCCTCAACGTTGTGAAGGTTGGCTCTGCTCACCGTGACGCCGCCGATGTTCACTGGCCTCAGGAGCGCGATCGGAGTGACGACCCCGGTCCTGCCCACGCTGGCGATGATCTTGAGGACCTGGCTCACCTCCTTGCGAGGCTGGAACTTGAGCGCGTAAGCCCATCGCGGATGATGCGCCGTGTACCCTATTCGCTCCCGTGCTGCTATGTCCTGCAGCTTCACGACGACCCCGTCGATCTCGTACGGCAACGTGTCCCGCTGAGCCTCGATCGACGCGAAGTACTCCAGCACACCTTCGACGCCCGGCGCGGTGGCGTTGAGAGGGTTGACGGGCAACCCCCAGCCGGCTAGTGCCGCGAGCAGGTCGGCCTGAGACCGGATGCCTGCAGCCTCGGTGAGCAGGTCGTAGCAGTAGATCCTCAGCGGTCGGCTCGCCGTCAGCTTCGGGTCGAGCTGGCGCACCGTGCCCGCGGCAGCGTTCCTCGGGTTGGCGAACGGCTGCTTGCCCTGGTTGATGAGGTCCTCGTTCACGTCGTCGAACGCCTCGATCGGCAGGTATATCTCGCCCCTTATGGACAGCTCGGCTGGGTAGCCAGACCCAGTGAGGAGCCGGAGCGGAACGCTGCGGATGGTCCGAACACCTGGGGTGATCACCTCGCCCGTCACGCCGTCGCCACGCGTGACGGCTCGTTCCAACACGCCGTTTACGTAGACCAACTCGACAGAGAGGCCGTCTATCTTGGGCTCTAGCGAGTAGCTCACCTCGACACCGGCAGCCTCGGCAGCCCTTCGCAACCTGGTGTCGAAAGCCCTGAGGTCCTCCTCCTTGGCGCTCGAGTCGAGGCTGAGCATGGGCCTGGCGTGCTCTGCCGTCCCGAAGCCGGCAACCGGCGCGCCTCCGACCCGTTGGGTCGGCGAGTCGGGGGCGACCAGCTCGGGGTAGCGCGCCTCGAGCTCCCGTAGTTCCGCGATCAGGGCGTCGTACGCCTCGTCAGAGATCTCCGGTGCATCCAGCACGTGATACAGGTGGTCGTGCCTGCTGACTTCGCCTCGCAGAGCGCGTGCGCGCTCCTGGTCATCGGCAGTTGCGCTCATGACCCCGATGTTAATGCCTCGAGCTGAGGCCTGCCTCTCCCCTGCTAGCCGGCTGTGCGCCAGCCCTGACGGTGACGACGAGGCCACGTGGCTGGCTCATCTGACGCACTGCCGCCGGCGTGGGCCGCAGTCTCCGGGCGGAACGCTCACCAACCGCGGAACGCCGCGACGTCGTTCGTGCCTCCACCATGTCGTAGAGGAACACGAGCGCCCCGCCACCGAAGGTCACGACAGCGAACAACACGGCTAGGAGACCTATCGGGCTCATGTTGGTGAGCTTACCTTAGTAAATGAGGTAGGAGTGTGACCTGGCCAACACCTAAGCGATGCTCTGCACGCACGTCGGGCCGTCGAACCTGGGGTTGCCGACGGCTCTGTCTACCGGGTGCATGGTCAGAACACCTTCCGCTGCCGGGTCTAGGAGCTGCTCCACACGCGCAGGTTCGGTCTCCTCCGGGTCGAGCCAGAGCGCCCACTCGCCGCTTTCCAGGACGACAGGCATCCGGTGGTGCACCCGCTGCATGGTCTCGTTGGCGTCGGTCGTCAGGATCGTGCACGTAGCCATGGGAGCGTCACCGTGTCTGTTGACAGACCACAGTCCCGCGAACGCGATCGGTTCCGCGTCGCTACGGTAGATGAAGTAGGGCTGCTTCTCGCCTTCCACGCTCCGCCACTCGTAGAACCCCGAGGCTGGAACCAAGCAACGGTGGCTCCGCATGGCGTCGCGGAAAGACGGCTTCTCGGATGCGCTCTCCGACCGGGCGTTGAACAGGTTGGCCTTGAACCGCTTGGGGTCCTTCACCCAGTGCGGCACCAAGCCCCAGCGCATCTCCTCCATCACCCTCCGGCCGTCAGGCCTCTGTCTGACGACGGGCACGCTGGTCGTCGGAGCGATGTTGTATCGCGGCGTGAGCGGGTACGTCTCGACCTCGAAGAGCGTAGCCAGGTCGTCTTCATGACTGTAGAGCGTGTAGCGGCCGCACACCTAGGCCGCCTCCTCGAGCGCCGCCGTGATCAGGTCGCGTGCCTCGTCCGGGTACTCGGCTAGCACGTTCGATCCCTCTAGGTAGCCGCCTACGTCCCGGAGATGGGGCGGGAAGGACACTAGGCGGTGGCTGGCCATGACCTCGGTTCGCTTCGACTCGTAGAGCGCACCTCGCCATCCGTCTGCAGCTATGCGCTCGAGAGTGAAGCGGTGCAACGTCGCCTGCATGATCGTGTGGACCAGCTCTCTCTTGTCCGGAGACAGCCCCACCCAGGCCGAACCTGCGGCTTGATTGCGAGCCTCGTGGAAGGCGTCGAGGACGTTGCTCGCGATGACGCGCGCCTCGGCAGGCGTCAGCCCCGTGGCGACCTCCTCCCCCATCGCGGCCTCTGCCGGGGGCTCCACACCCTGCGTCAGGAGACTGTTCACGAACCCGGCCAGGTTGAGTATCGGTCGCCCCACCGACTCGGCCTTCGCCTGTAGCTGTCGGGCGTAGTCGACGATGCGCAGCACGCGGTCCGCGCCATGGTGCTGAACTGAGCGGTCCGGGTCCTGCGCCCAGCCGATCTCACGCAACGAGTCCACGGCCTGCAGCTCTTTCAGGAGCCTCTGCTTGTCTGCCGGCCTCGGCACCCTCTGCGCCAGGCTCGCCGGCAGCCTGATGCGCGGCTTGAAGGCGTCGTTCTTGGATATGTGAAATGTCACCCGCTGGTACTTGCGCCCGACCTTGGAGGCCTCGTACCCGAAGGTAAGGCAGGTGTACACCGCGAACTCGCCCTTGGCCTTATCGAGGACATAGCGGAAGTCCTTGAACCGTTCGTACTTGCCGTCGAGTCCGAGCCGCAGCTTGAGGTCGTCGACGTCGAACGTCAGGCGTTGCCTCTCCCCTGCGTAGCTAGCGGTGTAGATGACCTCGAAGAGCCTCATGCTGTTGAAGCTCTCGAAACTTAGCAGCTGGTCCGTCGGGATGATGCTGAAGTCGCGTCTGAGCTGAAGTAGGTAGGGCTTGAGCTTGTCGTGGATCTTCAGCTCGATGCAGGCCATCTGGCTCCGGTCGTCCCGGCCGTTCTCGTAACGCGCCTCCGAGACCCACTGGAACATCACCCAGTCACCGTTCGGCTCCTTGACCTGCACCGTCTGTTCCAGCAGCTCTCGCGCCGACTCCTCGATCCTGGAGTAGATGCTCTTGCCCTTGATGTTGAAGAGCTGCGCGAACTCCCACGCCGTTATGCGGATCGGCTCAAGGTCGTCATCGTTCCGCGTGACGTCGGACAGCGCCAGGACCAGAAGCCGCTTGCTGAGGATCCCCATCTCCTGCCGGCTCAACGCCAGTGGGTTGGCCTGCGTGACCGACAACCGGGACCCATGGCCGGGGCTGCCCGTTCCGTTCCGGCGCGCCTTGGTCGCCGGTCCCTTGCGCTTCGACCTACCCTTGAGGCCGAGCGGCTCGACCTCTACGGCGGTAACCTCTGAGTCGGCTCGCGCTCGCACGTTCGGAGAGCTCATCCCCGTCCTTCCCCAGCCATCACGCTCTGGCGATCGTAAGCTTGCGGGGAATCCCAAGTCAACGTTTTCCCGCTACTTTCCCGCTTCCGGGAACCGCGCCCCGCAGTACCCCCGCTTTCCCAATTCGGTCCCCTCCCCTTCCCACTCGGTACCTCTCCGTTCCCGCAGGGGTACCCGATCCGTCCCACCTAGGTACCCCGGCAGTCCCCGTTGGGTACCCTTCTACTCCCCCATCTCAATGGTTCGCATCGCTACCACCGACATGATCTCCAGCCCATTAAAGAACAATCCTGTAAACACCATGTTGAAACAACACCAAACATGCTGCTGCTCATGCATGCACGAAGATCGCTCAGCGCGGCCCGATGCGTGAGCACACGTTGTCGCCCCTCGACCGGTACCCTCGTTCTCCCAGATGCATGAGACGTGCCGGTCTGGGTACCTGGACTTTCCCACTCCGGCTGCGCTCTGGCCGGTCCAGGCGTCCCGACGGGCGGGATCCCTTCCCGGCCGAGCCTGAGTCGAAGCCACGAACTCGGGCCGCTCGACGCTCTCCACTCCCCGACCCCTAGCGATCGGCGCCGCACGCACATGCGGCTGTGGGCCCACCGCACAAGTGGGAAAGCGTGGGTACTCTCGGTCGGACGCGCACCGAGGTTCCGCGTTGCGCCGTAACGCTATGGCCGTTGGCCATGCTCCGTGGTGCCGCCACCTTAGGCTCCCCTCGACCCTGTTGCTCGCACGCTGGCCCGGCGACCGTGACGCAGCATCGGCGCATGGGGTTCTGTGACTGGCGCCATAGCGTTATGGCCGCACGTCTCGTCGCCATACCGTTATGGCGGAGGCGTGTCGCCGGCTCGTGGCAGGAGGAGCTCCGGCTCCGAGGCGCGTTGGCGACAACGCGCCATTGCGCGCTCACGGGCTTGGTGCCGGGGCTGTCCCGCCACTCGACGCGACCCACAGGTAGAATCATCTGGTGCTGACTGCCTCGATACGTGCGCGCGCCGTTACGGCGGTCCCATGCGGGTCCTGACGTTCTTCAACCATGCCGGCGGGGTGGCCAAGACGAGCACCGTGCGTGACATCGGTTACGTGCTGGGCGAGCGGGGTCACCGCGTGCTCTTGATCGACGTTGACCCCCAGGCGAACCTGACGCGTTGGCTCGGTGTCGACGAGGTCGATATCGCCGACACGATCTATCCCGGGGTCGTCCGCGAGGCGGGCGGTGACGAGGACGACGTCGAGGGCCCGCTCGCGTTGCCCGAGCCCAGGCGCGTCCATGGCGTCGACCTGTTGCCGAGCCAGCTGAACGTCGCCATCTTGGAGCGAGAGATCCTGAGTATCTTCATGGGTGTAGTGCGCTTGCGCGAGGCGGTTCGCAAGCTCGAGGGCTACGACTTCGTACTGATCGACCCGCCACCGAGTCTCGGGCAGTTGTCTGCGTTGGCGGTAGTGGCCGCCGACGGGGTGGTGGTGCCGTTGCCGACGAACCGAAAGGGCCTTGACGGTCTCGGCACGGTCATCAAGATGGTTAGGGAGTACAGGAAGGCTGCGCCGAAGCTGGCCCTCGAGTTCTTCGTGCTCACGCAGCACGACAGACGGACGCGGCACGACCGGGAGAGCCTCGAGGCGATCACCCGGCAGCTCGTCTCGATCGCACCGGTGTCGTCGCCGTTGGCGAGCCGTCCGGCCTACTACTCGGACGCGCAGGTGGCCGGTGTGCCGGTGCCGGTGTACGCTCCGGGCAGCGAGGCAGACATGGAGATCCGGACCGTCACAGACGAGCTGTTGGCAGCGTTGGGACCTGTGTGATGGCCAAGAAGCGGGGCGGGATCGACCGGTCGGCTGTGTTCGACGCGATACTCGGGGGCCTAGCCGAGGAGGAGAGCGTCGAGAGCGGCACGGCTCTGCCTGTGCGAGCGATCCGTTTCAACGATAGGCAGCCTCGGAAGCACATAAGTGAGGCTGGGCTCGCGGACCTTGCGGCCAGCATCAGAGACAAGGGGGTGCTGGAGCCCGTCATCGTGCGCCGTGTCGGCGGCGGGTTCGAGCTCGTCGCCGGCGAGCGTAGGACGAGGGCAGCCGTCCTCGCTGGGCTGGATGAGATCCCGGCGATCGTCGTCGATATAGACGACCGCGAGGCTCTCGAGATCGCGATCATCGAGAACCTGCAGCGCGAGGACCTGAACGCGGTGGAGGAGACGGAGGCCGTGCTCGGGCTGTTGGAGATGGACCTCGACATGAGTAGGCGCGAGGTGACGGAGGTCCTGCAGGCTCTCTACAACGAGGAGCGAGGGCGGATCACGACCCGGAAGGTGAGCGACAAGGAGCGTAGGAAGGCCCAGGCGATCTTCGCTAGGCTTGGCCGCTTCAGCATCAGCTCCTTCGTCAGCAACAGGTTGCCGATCCTCGACTTCCCGGACAGCGTGCTTGCGGCTGTCCGGGAGGGAAGACTGGCGTTCACGAAGGCCCAGGCGATAGCGCGCGTAGGGGACCCAGATGACAGGGAGAGGCTGCTGAACGTAGCCATCAGCGAGGACCTCTCGTTGAGCCAGATCAGGCGCAGGATCACCGAGCTCAGGGCGGGTAGAGCTGAGCTGTTGGGGGAGACGACCAACGATGGACTCGGCGGCACGCAGCGCTTGGTGTCGACGACCAAGCGCCTGCTGAACAAGCGACGGCTCGTTTCGCTGCCCCCCGAGCGGCTCTCCAGGGTTAACAGGCTGCTCGAGGCGTTGCGGGCTGAGCTCGAAGACTAGGCAGGGGACATTACTCGGGCTTTGTGAACGACTGGCTATGGTAGCCGGCATGCTGCCGCCAGAAGGCAGCGATGGAGGACGACATGCTCGAGGTCGGCAGCACCGCGCCGGAGTTCGCACTACGTGATCAGGACGGTCGGCGACACGCGCTGAGCGAGAAGAGAGGACGTTGGGTCGTCCTGTACTTCTATCCCAAGGACGACACGCCAGGATGCACGAAGGAAGCGTGCTCCTTCCGCGACGGGATGGGGGCGTTGGCTAGCCTGCAGGCTGAGGTGCTCGGTGTCTCCGCCGATGACGAGGCCAGTCACAAGGAGTTCGCCGAGAAGTACTCACTGAACTTCCCGCTGCTTGCCGACGTAGACCGGCACGTCATCGACGCGTACGGAGCGTGGGGCGAGAAGGAGCGTGAGGGTGAACGCTACGAAGGCATCCTGCGTATCAGCTACCTGATAGACCCGCGAGGGAAGATCGTGCAGAGGTGGACCGTGCACGAGCCCGAGGGTCACGCCGGCGAGGTGCGCCAGGCGTTGGAGCGGCATGCGGGTGGGGTCTCGGCCTGATCAAGGCGTAGAAGCGGCTCGGTTGGGTTAGGGGGAGAACCTAGGTACTTCTGGTCAGCCGTCGCTGGCGCGGTAAGAAGCGCGTCTGCGACGGCGTTCGTGTGCTTGGGAGAGAACGCAGACGGGCTCAAGTGGGGAAGCGGCGGTACCGCGTCGTGGACGCGACCTGGGGTCGTGCTGGTGCGACCACTCGTGCCGTCTCTACGACCTTGGCGGCCGGAGCAGCCGGGCCTGGGCGCGGGTCGACCGGGGAACGTGAGGTACCGCCCCGCATTACTGGGGAACCTAGGGTACCGGGTGTGGCGTTCCGCTAGCCGAAGCGGATCGGGGTTCGGGGGAGGGGAGAGGTACCGGCGTGGCCGGCGGTGCCTGAAACGGGGAAGTCTGGGTACCGGTCGCTCGTGCTCGCCACTCGGCGCGGTGGCGACCATGCGGGCGGCTCACTGTCGGTTCGCTCGGATAGTACTGCCGGGACCTGCGCGCGATAGCTGTGGCCTCCTTGCTCAGCCGAAGTGGTAGCCCTTGACGTGGATGGGCCCGGCCACCTCTGCTAGCCTCACCGCCTTGAGTGTGAGCTGGTGGCCGGTGTCCTCGACGACCCCGTCGACGACCAGCATCGAGGCGTCGCGCAGTAGCACGCGCTGCTCGTCCCACAGGTCAGGGGAGATGATCACCTGCGCCCTGACGGGACCGTCCTCGATCACGAAGAACGCGAAGCCCTTGGCCGTGCCCGGCCGCTGCCTGCCTACGACCAGCCCGGCCGTCAGCACCTGTGTCTTGCGCGGCGTGCGACGTAGGCGCAAGAGGGGCACGCAACCGAGCTCTCGCAGCTGGTCGCGCACCAGGTCTACCGCGTGGACCTCGAGGGTGCTCATGCGGGTCGTCTGGTAGTCCCATACGAAGCGCTCAGGGAGCGTCATGCGCGGCAGGTCGGGTGCTTTCATCGGGACCGAGAAGAGCGGCCGCCCGCCCGGCTCCGACGAGTTGGCAAGCACACCAGCCCGGTATAGCGCCTCGCGGCGGGGCTGCACGTCGTCGAGGGCGCCGGCCCTCACCAGCGCCTCGACGACGTCCCGGTCCAGAGCGACCCGCTCGTGGAGGTCTTCGATCCCGAGGAAGGGACCGTGCGAGAGCCGCTCGAGCATGACCTTCCGCGCCGCGTCCTCGGAGACCCCTGTTATGCCGGACAGGGGAGGGCGGATCGCCTTGACGAGGCCTGGCGCCTCGGCGTGGTCGCCGGGCACTGGACCGTGCCCTCGTGGACCATCGCTGCCGCTGCCACCGGGGCTCGCGCCGCCGCTGCCCGCCACACGCTCGACGCGGAAGTGGAGGCCGGAGCGGTTGACGTCGAAGGGAAGGAACGGCACGCCCCAGTCGCGCGCCTCGTGACGCTTCGTCTGCCGTGACCACATGCCAGGCTCCTCGGTGAGGATCGCGGCCATGTACTCGGCGGGGTAGTGGACCCGCAGCCAGCCGCTGGCGTAGGCGTGAAGCGCGAACGCCCAGGCGTGGGACTCTGCGAACCCGAACCCCTGGTAGCCCTTCACGGCATCGAAGACGGTCTCGGCCTCCTGCTGGGTGGCGCCGACGTGGCGCATCGCGCCCTCGACGAAGCCGCGGCGGTCGGGCTCGATGTCGTCTAGGTCCGCGAACCCAGACACCTTCTTGCGGAACCTGTCGGCCTCGATCCAGCTCATGCCGGCGAAGTGGACGGCGATCCTCAGCACGTCCTCCTGGAACAGCAGGACGCCGTAGCTCTTCTTCAGGACCGGTTCGAGGGCGGGATGCCAGTAGGTGACGCTCTCCAGCCCTTGCCGCCTGCGCAGGTACGGGTGGACGGTCCCCGACTGGATGGGCCCGGGCCGGATGAGCGCGATCTGGTGGGAGAGGTCCTTGAGGTTCCGGCTGCGCATCACGCGGCTGGTGTGCTGCTGGCTGGGGCTCTCGACCTGGAACAGGCCCAGTGTGGCGCCATCTGAGATCAGGTCCCAGACGTGCTCGTCGTCAGGCAGCCTGGCGAGGTCTAGCCATACGCCCTCCAGCCTGAACACCTCCTCGCGGGCGCGCTCCAGTGCCGATAGCATCCGCAGGCCAAGCAGGTCGAGCTTGATCAGGCCCATCGCCTCGGCGTCGTCCTTGTCGAGCTGTAGGAGCTTGATGCCGCCAGAGGAGCGCTCAAGCGGCGAGTAGTGGGTGAGGGGGTCGCGGGAGAGCACGACCCCGCCGGAGTGCGGCGCGATGTGCCTGACGTGACCGCGCTCCATGCGCCCCAGTAGCCCGATGAAGACGTCGGCCACAGGGGCGTTGCCGAGGACCTCGCGTAGCGCGACCTCGGCCCTCTCGACCGCGGCTGGCCTCAGGCCGCGGAAGTCGCGGCCGAGCGCCTTCGTCAGCCGGTTGCGCAGCTCGGGCGGGAGGCCAAGCGCCCGGCCGAGGTCCTGCACCGCCAGCGGCATGCGGTAGGTGATCTTGTTGCACACCATCGCCTCCGTCGTGGCGCCGAAGCGCTCCTCGACCCACGCCAGGACCTCGTCGCGGCGGGCCGACGAGATGTCGATGTCGACGTCAGGCATGCTCGTCTTGCCGGTGTGGAGGAAGCGCTCGAAGAGCAGGTCGTGCTCGAGCGGGTCCGCCTGCGTGATGCCGAGCAGGTAACAGACGATGCTGGCCGCCGCCGAGCCGCGGCCAGCGGCCAGGATGCCCCGCTGGCGGCAGTAGTCTGTCACCTCGGCCGCCACCAGGAAGAAGTCCGCGAGGCCTAGCGCGCGGATCGTGGCCAGCTCCTTCTCCAGGCGCTGCCTGGCGGTGACGAGCGTCTCGCCCTCGTAGCTCTCCAGCAGGGCGGCGTAGCAGCGTTCCACGATGTGCTCCTCGGCGCTGCGCCCGTCCGGCACACGCGCCTTGGGAGGCACGAGGCGGTCCGGTAGCAGCTCGAAGTGGCAGGACTCCGCCACCCAGTCGGCGTTGAGGGCGCCCTCGGCGAACGGCAGGCGGGCGGCGACCTCGTCGGGGGAGGGGAGATGCTGGCAGGCGTTCTGCGGGCGCCGTCTATGGGGCTCCTGCACGCTCAACCCCAGGCGGCCGCAGGTGAAGGCGTCGTAGAGGCGGTAGTCATCGGGCTGTAGGTAGCGCACCTCGGGCGCGCTCACCACCGGCAGGGAGAGGCTCTGCGCCAGGCGCCTGAGCACGCGGGCGCGGCGGTCGTCCCAGCGGTAACGGTCGTGGAAGAGCTGCACGTACACGCGTCCCTGGAACGCGCCGCCGAGCTGCCTCAGCACGTCCTCGAGCTCGCCGACGCGCCTCTCGGCCAGCAGCCTGGCCGGTAGGCCGTCGCGGGCGCCCGTCAGGAGCACCAGGTCGTGGGTGTGCGCCAGCAGGACGGGGAAGGGGACGTCCTTCTCGTCTCGCTCGTGGGCCTGGGAGACGAGGCGGCAGAGGGTCCCGTACCCGGTGCGCGAGGCCGCGATGAGCACCAGGGGGTAGACGTCGTCCTCCAAGCGCACCGGTACGGTCGCACCGATCAGCGCCCCGATCCCGTGCTCGCGGGCGGCCTGGAAGAGCTCGACGCCACCGGTGACGTTGAGGTCGTCGGTGAGGGCGACGTAGCGGTAGCCGAGCTCGGCGGCGCGCTTCACCAGGCTCGTCGGGCTGGCTGTGCCGGCGCCGAAGCTGTAGTAGGAGTGAACGTTCAGCAGGGCGGACGGGCGGCCCCCGGTGGCGGAGCGGGCCCGCCTCGTGGCGTTAGGCCGTTGCGCAGCGGGAGCCCTGAGCGCATCCGGGTGGCTCAACGTGGGCATGGGACCGGGGTCGGCCCTCTACGCGAGCGGCTCAGCTCCAGAGCGTGGCGACCGGTGCCGCGAAGAGCCGGTCTCCGAAGGACAGGACGGAGTCCCCGTCGTGGAGCAACACCCCGCAGGCGAAGCGCTCTCCCAGATGCTCGCGCAGTCTCGCCAGCCCCCGGAAGTCGCCCTCCCCGATCGTGGCCGCCGCCTTGACCTCGACGGCCGCGAGGGTCCCCCCCGGCGCTTCGATCACGATGTCCACCTCCGAGCCGTCGCGGTCGCGAAAGTGTGAGAGCCTCACGTCGTCGTCCCGCCAGCTCGCCTGCCTGAGGAGCTCCTGGAAGACGAACGTCTCCAGCAACGGGCCGTAGAGATGACGGTCGCGGTAGACGGCCTCCGACGTCACGTTCAGCAGGCCGGCCACCAGCCCGGTGTCGCCGACGTGGAGCTTCGGGGTCTTGACGAGCCGCTTCAAGCGGTTGCTGTGCCAGGCAGGCAGCTCGTAGAGCAGGAACAGGCGCTTGAGCAGCGACACGTAGGTCGCGATGGTCGGCCTGGAGAGCTGGAAGGGGGCTGATAGCGCCGTGAAGTTCAGCATGCTCGCCGTGTGAGAGGCGGCTACCTGCAGCAGGCGGGGGAGCGCCTCGGCCGACGTCACCTTGGCGATGTCTTGCACGTCGCGTTGCGTCAGCGCCTGACTGTAGTCGCGGTACCAGGCGCGCCGACGGGACTCGCTGCTGCGAGTCAGGGCCGCGGGATAGCCGCCCGCCACCACCCGCTCCGCCAGCCGGACCCCGAGGCGCTCCGTGCGCTCGCCGCCGAGGTCGGCGGCGATCAGCCTCTCGAGGAAGCGAGGCTCCGACCTCTCCAGCTCCGCCTGTGCCAGCGGGTGGAGAGGCACGACTTCCATCCTCCCGGCAAGAGAGTCGGAGAGACCCCGCGTGAGTAGCAGGTCGGCGGAGCCCGTCAGTAAGAAGCGTCCGGCCCGCCGGTCCTCGTCGACCGCCCGCTTCAGAGCCGTGAACACCTGTGGAGCACGTTGGACCTCGTCTATGACGGCCTGGTATGGCAGGTCGTCCACGAAGCGGATGGGATCGGCGGCGGTGGCTGCGCGCGTCACGTCGTCGTCGAACGTGAAGTAGGCGTAACCCATCTCGGCGGTGAGCGATCGCGCCAGCGTCGTCTTCCCACTCTGCCGGGGTCCCTGGATCAGGACGACGGGCGAGTCTGCGAGCGCTTGTAGCAACCGACTGCGCACGAGCCTCGGAACGGAAGGTCCTACCACCGGCAAAGTGTAAATGGAGGTGACGGCAGAACGCAAATGTACCTGTCGGCGATCCGTAAATGGTGTGGCTACGGAACGACATCGTGTCGTCCGTCAATCGCTGATCCTGGCCACCCACCAGTCGCCACCCTCCCTGTACAGCTCGGCCCTGACACCCCCTTCGAGCTCGACGAAGAGATAGTCGCGGTGCAGACCCTCGCCCTCCCACCAGCGGCCGTCGTAACGCCAGCGGTCGATGACGGCGAGGACCCTGCGGGTGTGGGCGACGTGGTCCCGCGGACCGTGAACGGGACGGGAGCCGGGAGCGGCGCGGACGCTGTCTTGGCGACCTCCCAGATACCTCCACGACCCGGAGGGTGCCCAGGCGACGGCCACGGGGGAGCCGTCGGACGAGGTCGTGACCCGCGCGGACGTCATGAGCAGGCGCATGTGACCTCGGATCGCTCTGCTTCGCTCCCCATGGGCTCACGCCGCCTCCAGGCCGTAGGCCTCTCCCTCATGTCCGTACTCCTCGGTGTAGCGCTGTGAGGCGCGCCCGGTCGAGAAGCGGTGTCGCGGCGCCGGGTGCGCGCCGGTGGAGGGGCGGGTCGCCGCGCCGTGTGCGCCCACCTCGGAGGCGGGAGGGTCTGCGGCCGGTGCGAGCGTACCGGTGAAGAGGGCGTCGAGGTACGCGGCTGCCCCGGTGTCGCCGGGAGCCTGGCGGTGTTGGTCGCGCTCTCCCGCAGCGTCGGTCTCGGGGAGCGGCGGGCCCCCCAGCCGGTCATCGAACAGCGGGACGGAGGCTGCCAGGACGGCCGAGGGTGCGGCGGTCCGCACAGCCTCGCCGGGCCGGCGCCGCGCCGGCCGCCCGAGCGCTGGACGCCTCCGCTGGGCTACGGAGGTGGAGTCGTACGCCCCGCCCTCCTCCGCGTAGCCCTCCCAGCGCCCGACGCGGTCGGTCGCCTGGGTGTGAGGGTCCCGCCACTCGAGGCGGCGTTGGGCAGTCGGGAAGCGCTCCATCGTCGCCTCGAGCGCGCGCTGGCGACGCTCGCGTTGCGGCCACAGGCCCTCCTGCTCCGCGAAGGGTACGGGCGAGGCGAGCTCCAGGGTGAGGCGCTCTACGGGTTGCCCGTAGACCCGGCTGTCCTCGAGAGCGAACAGCGCCTGTTGGCGGATGTGCCGCGCCTGCGTGAGGGGGCGCTTGCTCAGGCGACTGGCGCGCCTCGTGCCGCTGGGGAGGCTGGCCGTCAGGGTGAGGCGGCGCGACGTGCGGCCGCCGAGATCCTTGGCGAGCTCGCCGGCCAGCTGGTCGATGGCAGGCAAGATGCGGCCCGGTTCGACCACGGGGTCCGTGAAGGTGAGCGAACGGGCGACGGCTGGAGGCAACTCGAACGGTCGCAGGGCGGTGTGGCGCGGGCCGTGCAGGTAGGGGAGGAGGACGTCGCCCTCGTCGGCCAGGTACGAGCGGATCTGTGAGGCCGTCCAGACCGCCAGGTGAGAGGCTAAGGAGAGCCCCAGCCACGTCAGTCGGGTGAGGTTCGCCTCGGACAGCCCGACCCTGAGCAGGAAACGGAGCGGGAGGCGGGCGAGGAAAGCCGTGACGTCGTCTACGCGTCTCACGCTGCCAGGGTGAGAGCTGACGGCGGCGAGCTCGGCGGTCTCGCGGTCTTGGGCTAGCCCGACGCGGGCGCCGTAGTGCGCAGCTAGCTCCTCGGCCTCGCCCTCGTCCAGGCGTACCAGCGCCCTGCCGCGTGAGGTGCCTTCCACCCAAGGGGTGTGCCGGTTGAGCTCGCGCAGGAGCTCATCCCAGGCGTGCTGGAGGTCCGGCTCCGCGTGGGAGACGACCTGCAGACCCTCGACGCGCATGCGCGCGCCGTCCAGCCGCATGCCGGGGGTGATGCCGTGACGTTTGGCGGGAGCGTTGGCGTGCGTGACGCGCTGCTCCTCCACGCTGACGAGCGGCGTCCGGACTAGCCCTGGGTCGACCCTGACCGCCAGGTAGAGGGGGAGGGGATCGAAGCAGAAGGCGGAGATCATGCGGCGGCCACCCTCGTCCTCAGCAACGGTGGGCGCCCGGTGGGCGGACGACCTGGCCTGGGCGGTGTGCCGCGGGGGCGGGCGGTCTGCGTTCTCGTGCGAGACGGTGGTAGCATGCGAACGACCTAGTCAGGACCGCGGCAGCGGTCGGATATGGGCGGCGAAAGGACACATTCCCTTGCTTGGCGGCGGTGGATGTGTCCTTCGTTATCGGGGCTTACGTAGCTGACGAAGGCGAAGCGGCTCCTCAACCACCCCTCTCGAGCAGCAGGTCCTGGACCACGTCGCCGCGCAGGAGCCCGCGCATGACCCCGTCCACGTGCAGCTCCGATGCCGGGACGGTCAGGGTGGGGTAGGCGGGGTTATGGGGGCGGAGGCGGTACTGCCTCGGCTTGCTGGCGCGCTGGTTCCAATCCAGGTACTTGAGCGTCGACTCGTCGTCACCCACCCGGACGGCGCAGACCTCGCCGGAGCGTCGCGGCTCCACCCGGTGGAGCAGCACGACGTCGCCGTGCTCGATGCGGTCCGCCATGGAGTCGCCCCTGACGCGGAGCGCGAAGTGCTCTGGGCGGTCGCGCAGGACCAGGTACCCCTCGGGCTCCGGGTAGGTGCCGACGGGCAGGCCGGCGGCGATCTCGCCGAACAGCGGCACGCCCGCCTGCACGCCGAGCAGCTTGAGGCGGGGAGCGCGGCCGGGGCCGCGGCTCTCCACTACCAGCTTCCCCTTCGCCTCTAGGGCCTTGAGGTGCTCCCTGAGCGTTGGGTAGGTGATGCCGAAGCTGCGAGCCATGGCGGACAGGTCCGGAGTGGCACCGGAGCGCTGGTACGCCGCGCGCAACGCGCCCAGTATCTGGTTCTGCTTGACCGGTCGTGGCGGCATGGATCCGCTCCCTCCGTTACCCTTAGATAATAAGGGTAACGACAGGATATGAGCGGACCTGGTGGGTGTCAAGCGGCACGAGCCGGTCGCTGAAGACCGCAGGTCAGGTGCCTTCGTCCTCCAGCGCGGCGCCCAGCCTCTCGAGCTCCCTAGAGTTGCGCAGCTCGCGCCTCTCGCGCTCCTCCACGATAGCGAGCACGTCTGCGGCCTCCAGACGCCACCGTTCCGGTGGTTCGCCTGACACGGCAACGCCCGCCTCGGTCATGAGGTCGACCAGGCCGCCAACGCTCATGCCGAGTGCCGCGGCGGCATCCGCTAGGGACAAGGCCTCACCCTCGGCTGACTTCTTCCTACCGTCACTACGTGCCATGTCGGTCAGCCTAGGTCCTGAACGGTCCTACGACCCTCACATCGGAGTCCTGGGAACGGACACCGCGGTAGCCTGGGCTGGTGACAGAGGGGCCGCCTACCAAGCCGAAAGGACCGCGCCAGGGCGCCACCGTCTGCGTCGTGTCGCTGTCCAGCGGCGCCCGCGACCACGTCGGCGCGCCACCCGATCAGACCGGGCGGCGCGCTACGTTCCGCTAGCCTAGGTCGGCAGCTACTGGAAGTCGGGCCTGGGTGTGGCCTCCGTCGATGCCGGCAGCACAGGCAGCTGCAGCGCGTACTCGGGGATCGAGCCCTCCAGCGAGTCGTAGAACGCCATCAGGGCGTCTACCTCGTGCTCGGAGAGGTCGCGGCCGAGCTGCACGCGCGCCATGATCTGCGTGGCGTCCTCTAGGCTCCAGACAGACCCGTCGTGGAAGTACGGGTAGGTACGCGTGATGTTACGCAGGCCCGGCACCTTGAAGACGTAGAGGTCCGACTCGTCGTGCGTGACGGCGAAGCGTCCGACGTCCATGGGCATGGTGGGCGAGTCGACGGTCACGTAGTCGCGCGTCGCCTCCCAGTAGGACTCGGTGACGCCGAAGCGCTGCAGCTGGTTGCCGCCCAGCGCCGCCCCGTTGTGGCAGCCAGCGCAACCGGTGTTGACGAACACTTGTAGGCCTTCCTTCTCGAGGTCGCTGAGCGCATCGATGTCGCCTTCCAGGTAGGCGTCGAACCTGGCGGGTGTCACGAGTGTCCGCTCGAACGAGGCGATGGCGTTGGCGATGTTCTCGTAGCTGAGGGGGGAGTCGGCCTCCGGGAAGGCGCGGTCGAACAGCTCGACGTAAGTCGGGATCGACGCGATGCGCTCGACCGCGAAGTCGGCGGTCGGCGTGCCCATCTCGATCGGGTTGAGGATTGGCCCCTGGGCCTGGGCCTCCACGTCGGCCGCGCGCCCGTCCCAGAACTGCGTCGAGTGGAGAGCAGCGTTGAGAGCCGTCGGGGAGTTGCGTGGCCCGACGGCCCACCTGTGACCGAGCGACGTCGGGAGGTTGTCCACCCCGTAGGTCGCGAGGTTGTGACAGCTGTTGCAGGAGAAGCCGCCAGACAGGGAGAGGCGGGTGTCGTACCAGAGCATCTTCCCGAGATCCACCTTCTCGGTCGTGACGGGGCGGCTAGCGTCGTCCATGACCTCGGGAAGCGGGGCGAACAGACCCGAGGCCAGTCGGAACAGAGGGTCTTGTTGGGCCTCGGCCGCGGCCTGTGCCGTCGGGGGAGAGGTAGGCGGAGCCGCCTGCTCACTGCCGCCGGCCCCCTGCGCGAGCGCCACGCCGACGGCGACACCGACGGCCACGAGCCATGAGAGAACGACCTTGGAGACGACGTTCATGTAACCGGAACCTCCTCCACGCGCGAAACGCGTGTGAGGCCAGCGTACTGCCGAAAATATGTGCCGGGTTAGGACAACTGTCCCTAGTACAAGGGGGAAAACACTTCTAGCAAGCTACTCGATTGGGCGTAAGAGACGAAAGTCCCGCTCCAACTCTGACGCATCCAGGTCGGAGTCGCTGCCACCGAGTAGCAACGGGCCGAGGTGGAGCCGCGACGCCTTCGCCGCTGAGGCCTCGACCCATGGGAGCCTCGGCTCGTTCAACGGGACCAACGGCTCGGCTTGTGGCCGGCCGATCCCGAAGCCCTGCAGGTGGCTGACGCCGAGGGCAGCGAAGCCCTCGCAGAGGGCGGCATCCTCGACGCCCTCGACGACCACGACAGGGAACCGCGTGGTCAGCTCAGCGACGAATCGCTCCAGGCTCTTGCGCCGACCACCTTCCACGATTCCCAAGGTCACGCTGCGGTCGATCTTGACGCCGTCCACGAGGTCGTCAGAGCGGACCCTCTCCCTGAGGTCAGTCTCGGTGACGTCGTCCAAGAGCACCGCGCCACACTGGCGCCTGATGACCTCGAGGTTGCCCCACAGGCGGTGGCTGTCGTCGAAACGTTGTTCCGTTACCTCGACCCTCAGGCGTGACGCCACGTCTGGCAACAGCCCTTCGAGGATCGCGCTCGTCGTCGGGCTCACCAGCTGACGAGGGGAGAGGTTGATGGATAGGTAGGCGGTCCGGTGCAGTGCGAGGAAAGCGGCCGCGCGCTCGACGCTGTACCTGGTGAAGCGCTCGTGGCGCGCCTCGGCGAGCCAGTGTGGCAGCACGTCAGCGGGACCGCTCACCGTGCCGTCTGGCCGGTTCCACCTGACAAGCGCCTCGACCCACACCGGCGCTTCGTGGTCGAGTCCAACGATGCGCTGGTAGTGGAACGACAGCTCGGAAAGCGGTGGTCGTGACGACGACTGTCGAGGGTCAGACATGCGGGGGGCCCGGGTGGCTTCCTGGTCGCAAACGAGATGGTTCGGTTCGCCGATGGGGCCCGTGCTTCACCTTACGGATGAGGCAACGGGTGGGAGGACGGTCTTGCGTCGCGCCTCAGCCGACGTCCCACTCGCCCTTCTGGCCGGCGCTGTCGGCGATGAACGCGTCGGCGGTGAAGGCGCTGGAGACCTGGACGGCACCGAACGCCAGACCGAGGACCGTGAGGCCGATTGCGAAGGGTCGAGCGATCTTCCTGAACATGATGAGTACCTCCTGAGATGGCTGGAAGTTACCCGTGTAGGCGCTTCAGACCCGCTTCAACCTTGGCAGGAGCCCTGTGTGCACGAGCGAAGCGCCCTTGAATCGCCCGCCCTAATAACCTCGCGATACTGATTAGGAGGTAGGCGAGTGGATAGATCTGAGGCTCTAGCGCGCCTGGCGAGGTCACCTCGGTTCCAGTTCGTTGGGGAACGGCTGGTCGTGAGGGACGTCGCCATACTCGAGGCGATGAAGGTTATGCGAAGGGTCGAAGAGGAGACTGGGGCGGTCGTCTGCACCGAGGCGCGGGCTACCTGGCGCCGGGAGCTGGTGGCGGCCTGAGCGTTCGTGCACGCCGGCGCCACACCGGCCGGCGCTATCCTTGGCGGCATGTGGTTGCCGCGCGTCACCAAGGCGGTCACAGAGGCTGAGAGGCCCGTCGCCCTGTTGGGCGGCGAGCCTTTCGGCGTGCCGTTCCTGATCGACTCACTGTCGCGTCAGGGGCCGTTGGTGTGGTTCGAGCTGGCCCCGTCGGCCTCCGACGACCCCGTCGCTCAGGGCAACGCCCTGGCGCGTGCTGTCAACCGGGTGCTGGAAGCTCCGCTCCTCACCCTGGCGCTGCCATACAGGTCCCAGCTCTCGGCTCTAGCGCGGTTCAGGTCCGACCTGAGGCCCCTCCGCTTCGCGGTGACCACCCACCGGCTAGACCAGCCGCTCCTATCCGACCTGCTCGACCTGCACGGCAACGGTTACGCCGTCGTCATCGATGTCAGGCAGCCCTCCGTCGACGACGACGGCCTCCTTGCTCGTTTCGAGGTCATCCGAGAGGACGTTCTCAGGGTGCGGCGGGCAGAAGCGGAATACATGCTGCCTGCGGCCCTCGACAGCGCTGCAGTCGAGGACCTGATGCAGCGTTCTGATGGCCGGTTCACGGAGCTCAACGGCCTGGCGAACGAGGCGGTCGCGCTTCCCAGGCTCCACGTGCCTTCCCCAACAGGTCCACAACTGGCTGCCGGTCATGAGGAGCTCGTAGACCCGCGACCCGCTGTCTACGCCTACCTGCGCGAGGGAGATCCCATCTCCGCGCTAGAACTAGCGGTCCTCAGGGCACCTGAGCTCGTCGACGACCTGCTCAGGTCGGCTGGCCCTCGCTTCCAGTCCGAAGGGCTGCTCGAGAGGCTGCATCTGTTGCTCTCGGCCCTACCTGAGGCGTACTCACATGGTGAGTGCGTGCTGGAGTGGCGGCTTGTCGCGGCGGTATCGGTCCGCGACCACCACTCGGTCGTCGAGGACGTCGACGCCTACCTGGCCGCTCACGCGGCCCCTACGTTGCGGGCCAGGCGCGCCGGGATGATGCGGCACGACGTCGGTTTCACGATGGCCGAGCAGGCCGTCCAGGCACGGCGTACCCCTCTCACGTTGTGGCAGTACGGGCGACTTCATCCGAGCGACGAGAGGGCCGTCGACCTCCTGAGGGAGAGCGTCCGCCTGGCTGAGGAGCAGGGCAGTGCCTACGACGTCGCTCGGAACGCGTACAGCCTCGCGTCGCGGCTCCTGCACATCGGCGAGTACACGAGGGCCGCGAGCTGGGCCCGCTGGGCGCTCGACGTGGTCGACCGCGAGCAGCTCCAGGACGGCAACCGGCGCCTCTTGATCGTGAACCAGCTCGCTATGGCCCGGATCATGACCGGTGACCTGGTCGGCCTGAGGCACCTGTTGGAGGACGCTCAGGCCCTCGTCGAGGGTAGTCTCCCTAACCTGGCGACCTACTTCCGTAGCACGCTCGCCCAGTTGGAGTTGGCGGAGGGTCGGGCCTCGGCGGCGCACGACCTAATCAGTGCCACGTACCGGGCCAGTCCCAGGAAGCACCGGAGTCGTTATGGGTACCAGCTCGTCAGGGCGCTGCTCGAGCTGGGGCGAGACGACGAGGCGGCAGAGGTCGCCGGTGACGTCTCTGAGGTCGCCTCGGCCGCTGGAGGCTTCGAGAGGACCTTGGCCGCCCTCGCGCGAGGGATGGTAGGGGCCGTCGCCGGTGGTGCCTCGGCGGCGGACGACCTGCTGGAGGCGATGCTCGACACGGAGCTGATAGCAGAGCAGCGCATGACTGCCGCCCTCTACTACCTGCTCGCCACCGGTGGTGCGGCCCACAACGTGCCGAGCGAGCTGGTTCCGCTTCTCGCCAGCCTCCATCCGGTCGGCCGCACCGTGCTGAGCGGCCCAGCGACGGCCTTCGAGCGCGTGTGGAGCACCTTGTCGTCCTCGCGCGCCGCGTTGACGTTGCGGTTCTTCGGCGGGTACGAGGGAAGGTACGAAGGCGAGGAGGTACCGCTCCCGCCAAGGTTGGCCGAGGTGGCGCTGGCTCTCGCCCTCAGGCCGGAGGGCACGACGCGGGACGAGCTCAACGACTTCCTGCTGCCAGAGGGCCACGCTCCGTTCACGAGCGGTGGGATGCGGAGCATCGTGACCCGCCTGCGGCAGGTGCTGCCTGTGAGCGACGCACCCTACCGGTTCACGGTGCCTTACGAGACCGACGTGCTGCAGCTCCGCGAGCTGATCAGCGCCGGCCGCATCAGGGAGGCCGTGAGCCTGATGCGCGGGCCGTTGCTACCGCAGAGCGAGGCTCGCGGGGTCGAGGAGCAGCGCCTCGAGCTAGAGGAGCATCTCAGGCAGGCCGTGTTGATGGCGGGCGACCCTGACGCGCTCTACGACCTCGCTGAGAGGCTCACAGACGACCTGGAGTTCTGGCAGGCGGCCGCGGCGGCCCTGGCGGCCGGCGACCCGCGGCTGGCCCTGGCGAGGGCGCGAGTCAAGCGCCTCGAGGAGGCTTACGGGCTGTCCTGAATCTGTGGTCGCATGCTGGCAACACTGCTCAGCTGAGTGACAGCCAGGTGCTAGGTACCAGCAACGCGCGCTCGCGCAGCAGCGGCATGAGCGCCGTGCTCAGCGCGTCGGGGTCGGAGGGGTCAGGCAGCACCATGCGGGGCTGCTGCTTCACGTTCCAGGATGGCGCCGTCGGGTGCAGGCCCGCGAGCTCCCTCGCCACGGCCAGCGCCTCGTCGACGTCTCCGAGCTCATCGACGAGGCCTAGGTCCAACGCATCGGCTCCGGTCCAGATGCGCCCCCGACCTATCTCGTCGACACGCAGTGGGTCCAGCCCACGCCCCGTGGCCACCCGCGTGACGAAGCGCTCGTACACCTCGCCTATGTACCTCTCGAACAGCTCTGTCTCTGCCTCGTCCCAGGGTCGCGCGAAGCTCATCGCGTTCGCGTAACGGCCGCGCCTCAGCGTCACCGGGTTGAGGCCGAAGCGCTGGTTGAAGGCCTCCAGGACGGGCTTGGCGGTGAACACGCCGATCGAACCTGTCAGCGTCGTCGGAGCGGCCAACACCCTGGTCGCATGGGTGAGCACGTAGTAGCCGCCGCTGGCCGCTAGCTCACCCATCACGGCGACCACCGGCATACGGCGGGCGAGGAGCTCGACCTCGCGCCCGATCAGGTCGCTCGCCAGAGCGGAGCCGCCCCCGGAGTCCACGTGGAAGACGACGGCCCGGGTGTACGGGTCGCGACCCGCGGCGCGCAGGCCCCTTACGAGCGTCTCGCTGCCCGCCATTGTGCCGCCGAACACGGGCAACGGCACGGGCGAGCGGCGCGAGCGGCCCGGAACGATGGTGCCCTGCAACGACACGACCGCCACTCGCGAGGTACCAGGGCGACGGAGGCCGGGAGCGAAGGCGACGGCCTTGCTGGCCGGTATCGGCTTCGCTCCCATCAGTTCGTCCTCGTAGGCGACGCTGTCGACCATGCCGAGGCTCTTCGCGGCCTCGGCCTCGGTGACCCCTGCGTCCCACCAGTCGGCTACGACCGCCGTTTCGCGACCCCGGTCGGCGCCGACGGCGGCATGGACCGTCGCCTGGACGCTGTCCAAGAGCGCCTCGAGCTGCTCCCTGTGCGCCGGGCTCATGTCGGAGCGCGCTAGCTGGTCTGGCGCGTTCTTGTACTCCCCGATGGCCAGCCTCTCGACGCTTATCCCGACCCTGGCCAGCGCGTCGGCCATGAACGTGACGCCCAGCGAGGTGCCGTGGACCCACAGCTCGGCGCTCGGGGGCACGGCGACGCGCCCCGCCGCCGTCGCGACGTAGTAGCTGGTCGTGTCGAGCGCCTCGGCCCAGACTACGGTCTGCTTGCCTGCCCCGCGCAGGCGCGCGATGAGGTTGCGTACCGCGAACGCGGTGGCAAGACCCACGTTTAGGCCCTGCAACCGCAGCACGACGCCTTTCACCTCAGGTGTCCGGCACAGGGCGGCCACCTGTGCGCTGAGCTCCTCGAGGCTGGCCTCGCGCTCCGTGGCCGCGAGGCTCTCGATGGACAGGAGCTTGCGCTTGCGCCGCCTCGTCGGGTAGCTGCCCGTGAGCTCTAGCACGACCCAGCCCGTCTTAGGAGTGGGTAGCGAGCGGAGGAGCAGGTTGCGCGCCACCACCCCGCCGCTTCGCAGCGCGTTGAGGGCTGCTGCCGAGAGCTGTCTAGCGTCCATCCGTGCCATGGGGCACGATAACGAACCTGTCAGAGGTCAAGGGGCTAGGCGTTCCAGCTCCGCTACGTGAGACTCGAGGACCGCGAACGCCCGCTCGATGGGCTCCGGCGACGACAGGTCCACGCCGGCTGCCTTGAGCCCTTCGATGGCTGACACCGAGCTACCTGCACGGAGGAGACCGAGGTAGCGCTCGACCGCCGGCCCGCCGGACTCATGGACGTCCTCGGCCAGCGCTGCGGCGGCCGAGATGCCCGCAGCGTACTGGAACGTGTAGAACGGTACGTATAGGTGGCCGAACTCCGCCCAGGTGATCCCAACGCGCTCGTCGACGGCGATGTGGTCGCCGTACCCTTCGGCGAACAGCTCACGCATCTTGCGGTTGAGCTGGTCGGCCGACAACCCCTCACCGCGCTCGACGGCCTCGTGCACGAAGAGCTCGAACCTCACCAGCGTCGGCATGATGAACAGGTAGCGATGGTAGTTCCCGAACGCCTCGTCTAGCACGTCGAGACGTTCCGCGCTGCTCGTGAAGCGTTCCAGAAGATGACGCCTTAGCAGCGCTTGGTTGAAGTTGGACGCCGTCTCGGCGGCCACCATGGACACGTCCGTGTAAACGATCGGCTGCGCCGCGTCCATGAGGACGTCGTGCATGGCATGCCCGAGCTCGTGAGCCAGCGTCGATAGCGACCCGAGGTCGCCGGTGAAGCTCATCATCACCTGGGGCTGGTGGCCGTAAGCGTGAGAGCAGAAGGCGCCGTCGCGCTTGCCGCGGTTCGGGTAGACGTCGACCCAACGCTGCTCCAGTAGGCCCCTGCGAAGCGGTTCGACGTACTCGGGGCCCAGCGGGTCCATGCCCTCGACCAGGAGGTCGACGGCCTCGCGGTAGGTGAGCTCGATCGGGGAGGGGGAGAGCGGCGCGAAGACGTCCCACTCCCGAAGCTCATCGACGCCAAGGACCCGGCGGCGCGCGGCCCAGTAGCGATGCCAGGTCGGTAGGTTCGCGACGAAGGTCTCGACGACGGAGTCGAGCACGCTGCGTGAGACCTCGTAGGGTTGGAGCTCCTGGGTCACGGTGTCCGGGTACGAGCGCGAGCGCGCCATGTAGCTGGCCTGCTTGACGCGGCCGAGGTAGAGCTCCGTCAGAGTGCCGGCGTAGCCGAGGAAGCCGTCCTTGTACGACCGGTAGGCGGCCTCCCTGACCGCCCGGTCAGGCGATGACTTCAGGGAGGGGTACGTGCTCCTTTCGACGGTGTGCTCGGTCCCGTCGACGTGAACCGGAGCGAAGGCGATCTCTCCGTTCGCCAAGCTGTTGTAGGCCCGAAACACCGCTCCGAACGGGTCGGAGAGGCCAGTGAGCAGCCGTTCGACCTCGCCCGACCTGACGTGCGGCCGCGACGCCTCCAGGCGCTCGAAGTAGCGAGCCAGCGAGCCGAGCGACGGCTCCTCGGCCATGAACCGCTCGATCGTGTCCTTGCCGGCCCCCAATAGCTCGGGCGTGACGAAGGCCAGGCGTTCGCTGGAGCGTGCTGCGAACGACAGGTACTCCCCGGCTATGCGCCTCGCCTCCTGGTCGTGCTGGTCGACGTTCACCGGCAGTGTCGCGTAGTTGCTCAGTCGTTGTGACGTGGCCAGGAAATCGAGGTACCGCGACATGAACCCTGAGAGTGTCGCCGAGGACTCGGTCAGCCTCCCGCGGTAGCCGGACAGCGAGTCCACCTCTACCTCCGCCCGCGCGAGGTCTGCGCGGTAGGCGGCCTCGGAAGGGTAGAGAGAGGTCAGGTCCCAGGTGTAGGCCGGATCGAGCTCCGACCGGGATGGCAGGTTCGTGGACATGGCAGTGAGTTTAGAGCGGGTGCTGAACGGCAATCGCTCACGCCCGCTCGAACCTGGACCTACCACTTGCTGGTCAGGGGTCGATCGCGCGGCTCAGCCAGCGGTCTGCGGGCCTATGACCTCACTGACCACGGTCACGACGTCGCACGGGAAGCCGCCGCGCCGCGCGTGCTCTTTCACGACGTCGGCGTTCTCGGTCTCGTGAACGCAGTAGAGCTTGTCGCCGGCGACGTAGGTGTGAAGCCAGGTGTACGGCACGCCGATCGACGCCACGACCGCGTTGGAGGTCTTGGCGATCTCCTTGAGCTGCTCGGCGCTCAAGTCTGCGGCGCCAGGGAGGGTCCTCTCGACGATGAACTGGGGCATCTCTCGCTCCTCTCAGACCGTGTCTCGGTCTGGAACGAGTCTGCCCGGTCGCGTGGAGCCCGTACATCGGGGCAAGCCCCTACGTTTGGCGATGTCCGCCGTGCGACCCGCTGACCAGCCCGCTACCAACAGCCAGCGCCACTGCCCCGGCACGGTTGGTCGCCCCGAGTTTCTCGAGCACCGCCGAGACGTGGTGCTCGGCGGTCTTTGGCGTGATGTCGAGACGCTCGGCGATCTCGACGTTGGTGAGGCCGTCGGCCATCAGGTCGAGGACCTCGGCCTGCCGAGGCGTCAACTTCTTCGGGTGCTCTCCGGTGCCCCGCCTTGGACCTCGCGGGATGCCGGCGATGCCGCGCGAGCGCATCTGAGCAGCGAGGCGTGTCGCTGCCGGCTTGGCGCCGAGCTCCCTGAAGCCCGAGAGCGCCGCGCGCATGGCGGCATCATCACCGTGCGCCTGCGCGAAGGCTCGCTCGTACGGGCAGCCGATCTTGGCCCACAGGTCCGCGGACCGCTCCCAGTCGCCATGGATGAGCGCGGCGAAAGGCTCTGCCGCGCCGGGCAAGGGGACCGAGAGCTCACCCGCCTTCCACAGCCAGAGGGAGAACTCGCCCCGCGCCCAGGGGCTGTCGGCCGCCTTCACCTTCTCGAGGACCGGGTCCAAGATGCCGGCGATCTCGCCGTCGCGACCTTCCAGCCACGCGAGCTCGGCAAGGCCGCTCAGCGGAGACCATACGTACTGGAGCGAGGCGGCTTTGCGGATGTCGAGCGCCTGGAGCAACGTCTCCTTCGCCGACCGCTCGCCTCGTCTCACCAGGACGCGGCCCTTGGCGCCGAGCGCGGTCATGGGCCCTATGAACCCATGACCTGCCTGCGGCGGTACCTGGGAGGCGAACAGCAGGGTCTCGTCGTAGCGGCCCTGGTCGAACGCTATACGCGCCAACCAGGCGCTTCCGTACGCGACAGCCGAGTCATCGTCGGTCTTGGCCGCCTCGCTCACGAGCTCCTCTAGTGCCGGGACGGCCGCATCGTAGAGACGGCCTTCGCCGGCGCCGGAGCCGAGCATCCAGAGGGCGTTCCTGGTCAGGCGAGCGCTGCCAGCAGCGGCGGACCGGCGCTTCACCTCGCAGAGCGTCGCGGCGCCCTCCTCGACGTCACCCATCACCAGTTCGATCGCCCCATCGGTGATGAGGGCCGCCGACTCGAGCGACTCGTCTCCCAGTTCCTGTGCAGCCAGCAACGCGGCCCGAGTCGCCTCGCGCGCTGGCTCGTAGCGACGCCGCAGCATCGACACCATGGCCTTGTGATAGTGGGCCCGAGCCTTGGCTGCCGACATGGGCCGGGGGGCGAGGAGGCGCCGCGCCTCATCGACCGGCTCGTCTGCCGACTCGTCGAGGCCCATGCGGAACCGTGCGTACCCGAGTCTGCCGAGCGCCTCAGCGAGCGGCTCGGGGTCGCCCAACGCCTTGCGGATGGTCACGGCCCGCTCGGTCTCGCGCAGGACATCGGCGTGGAGGTCGAGGACGTCGAGCACGTTGGCAAGGGACATGCGGATCTCGGCCTCGGTCGCGTCGTCCAGATGCTCGCGCCGCTGCAGTGCCAACCTTAGGAACTGTGCCGCCTCGCGGTGCGCGCCACGAGCCGTGGCCTGTTCCGCCGCCGGCCTGGCGAAGCGCACGACCAGGTCCCAAGCGTGTGCCCGTCCGGCGTGATGCGCCAGCCGGGAGTAGTCCTCTGGCTCGTGCTCCGAGAGCAGGTCGATCATGGCCCTGTGCCACTCGAACTGCCGCCCGAGCGGCGTGGCCACCTCGACGGCGTTGCGCGCAAGTTCGTGGCGGAACCTGAGGTCGGGGCCCTCGCTCTGCAGTACACCGGCGCCGACGGCCTCGTCGACGGCCACCGCTTCGACCCCGGCGACGCGCAGGGCGTAGTCGACCTCCAGGGCGCGCGGTGCCGACGCGACGACCTCAACGAGGCGGTGCGCAGGGGGAGAGAGTCGGCCGGCCCTCGCCAGGACCACCTCCCTGACCGATGCCGGCACGTCGTCTCCTGAAGCGATCACCTCCGTCACGAAGAAGGCGTTCCCGTCCGTGGCCTCGTGGATGCGGATAGCGCGAACCGCGTCGCCGCTCGCTAGCGTCCTCACGGCTTCAAGGGAGAGCGCCGGGACCGTCATGCGCAGCGTGGAGGGACGGCCCACGAGGTCCCCGATGACCCGCCTCGCAGGGTGATCGGTGCCTACCTCGTCATCGCGGTAGGTGGCGACGATCAGCGACGGCATGTCTGCGATGCGGCGGCCCATGAAGCGGAGGAAGTCGAGGGTACCGGCGTCCGCCCAGTGGATGTCCTCGATCACCAGCGCGTACGGGATCGGGGTCGCTGCCTTCAGGCGCCTCTGCACCGCCGTGAAGAGCTCGTACGGCTCGGCGCTCGCTGCGAACGACTCAGCCAGGTGGGAGCGGGGGTCCATCGAGATGTCTATGAGCGGGCTGAGCGGGCGTGGGGTGGTGAGCGGGTCGCAACCGCCGAACAGGACGTGCGCCCTGCCTGTCGCGCGCTGACCGAACTCGGTGACGAGGGCCGTCTTGCCGGCGCCTGCCTCGGCGCCCAACAGCACTAGTGTCCCGTGGCCGTGTGTGGCTGCTACCAGCCTCTCACGCAGCTGGTCAAGCAGCGTCTCCCGTTCGAGTAACGCCATGACCTCGTGTCCCAACGGTACGAAAGGCGGGCCCGGATGCGTGCCTGGGGAGGATAGCAAAGAGGTGTGACGCCGGCGTGAGCCATGGGTCCGCTGCCACGCAGCGCCCAGCCTGAGCACGGTCTCCGGCGTGTAGTAGGGTGGGTAGCTTCCCGTTGGGACGCGGCCCGGATTGCCTGCGGCCCGCCAGGAGCGCCGACGACACGACCACGACCCCTTCAGACCGCCCGCTACGGAGTGAACATGACAGCCATCCAGTCAGAATCAGAGGACCGCAGCGCCGACGCCGGCACAGGTCAGGACACGATCAAGATCTCCATTCGGGGACTCTACAAGGTGTTCGGGTCCGAGCCGGCGCGCGCCATCGCCATGCTCGAGCAAGGAGCGACCAAGGCCGAGGTCCAAGAGCGCTTGGGCAACGCCGTGGGCGTCGCAGACGTCGACCTGGACATCAAGACGGCCGAGACCTTCGTGCTCATGGGGCTGTCGGGCAGCGGGAAGTCGACGCTTCTGCGTCTCCTCAACAGGCTGCACGAGCCCACTCGCGGGAGCATCAGCGTCGATGGGGTAGACATCACGGAGCTGAACCGGCGCGACCTGCTCGCCGTTCGCCGCGACAAGTTCAGTGGCATGGTGTTCCAGCAGTTCGCCATCCTTCCGCACAGGACCGTCATCGACAACGTCGGCTACGGCCTCGAGGTACAGAGCGTCCCGGTAGATGAACGTCGCGAGAAGGCACAGAACGCCATCGAACTGGTCGGACTGGCCGGCTGGGAGCAGAGCTACCCGAGAGAGCTGTCGGGCGGCATGCAACAGCGCGTCGGCCTGGCAAGGGCCCTGGCCGTTGACGCCGACATCCTGCTCATGGACGAGGCGTTCAGCGCGCTCGACCCTCTGATCAGGCGGGAGATGCAGGACGAGCTCATCGACCTCCAAGCGCGCATGCGCAAGACGATAGTGTTCGTCACCCACGATCTGGACGAGGCCCTGCGGCTTGGTGACCGCATCGCGATCATGAAGGACGCGCGCGTCGTGCAGGTAGGCACGCCCGAGGAAGTGATCACTAGCCCGGCTGACGACTACGTAGCCGCGTTCGTAGAGGGCGTCGACCGCAGCGACGTGCTCACCGCGGGCAGCATCATGCAGCCGGTGAAGGAGACGGCCCGCCTGCGGGACGGCCCCCAGACCGCGCTCAACAAGATGCGACGGTCTGGCATCTCCGGGATCCTGGTCGTCGATGGGGAACGTAAGGTCCTCGGGTACCTGAGGTCCGAGAGGCTGGCGCCGGCCGTGCGTGAGGGCAAAGCCGGCCAGGAGAGGATCCATGGCGACCTCATGGACCTAGCCCCGACGGTGACAACCGAGACGCCTCTGAACGAGGTGATAGACGTCGCCTCCGAGGGCTCGGCGCCCGTCGCCGTGACCGACGCGGTCGGTAGGCTCAGGGGCGTCGTGGTGAAGGGCGCGATCCTAGCGGCGTTGGCGCGGCCTGGTCGTAACGGCCCGGTGGAGGAAGCCGTCGGCGAGGGCCCCGCCCATCACGGCGTCGCCCAGCCCGACATCGGCGCCTCGAACGGTGGCGAACAGCATGTTTGAGTTCCGGATCCCCATCCGAGACGTCGTATCGAACATCGTCGAGTACCTGCGCGACACGTTGGCGCCTGTCTTCGACGGTTTCGCTGGCGCCGTCGATACCCTGATCAGCGCGTTGCTTTCCGCCTTCCAGTGGGCGCCAGTGCCGGTGGTGATCGTCGCGTTCGCCGCGCTGGCCGCGCTACTGGCCGGCTGGCGCGTCGGACTCTTCGCGCTCGTTGGACTGCTTCTCGTCGAGAACATCGGTCTCTGGAACCCGTTCCTGCAGACTCTGGCGCTCGTCGTGACGGCGCAGGTCCTGATCACCATCGTCGGTGTTCCGCTCGGCATCCTGGCGGCGCGCAGCGACGGCGTTGAGAGCGTGCTGCGGCCCATCCTCGACTTCATGCAGACGATGCCTGCGTTCGTGTACCTGATCCCGGCCGTCATGTTCTTCGGGATCGGCCTCGTACCCGGTGTGGTCGCGACGTTCGTGTTCGCTATCCCACCGCTCGTGAGGCTCGTCAACCTGGGGATCAGGCAGGTCCCTAGCGACCTTGTGGAGGCTGCCGACGCCTTCGGCTCGACGAGCTGGCAACGGCTCGTGAAGGTCGAGATGCCCGTGGCCCGGCCCAGCATCATGGCGGGACTGAACCAGTCGATCATGTTGAACCTGTCGATGGTGGTGATCGCAGGGATGATCGGTGCCCGCGGGCTCGGTGCCGAGGTTCTGCGCGGTATCCAGCGCCTCAACGTCGGCCAGGGGTTCGAGGCCGGCCTCGCCGTGGTGATCATGGCGATAGTCCTCGACCGGGTGACGGCGTCAGTAGGCAGACGCCGCTCACAGGAGGCATGAGCGCGTTCACGGGTCGTTAACCGGCTTGCACTGTGGTCGCACCGCAAGTTGGCAGCGTCTGAAAGCCCGTGTTACGGTCCTAGAGGTCGCCTAGTGAGGCGCTCGTCTGTTCGCGTACGTGTGTACGCTCGCGGGACTAATGTTGGTTCCGTCGCCGTCTAAGCCCCGAACTCGTCGGGAGGTAACGAAATGCGCAAGTGGTTTGCCGCACTGGTACTGGCGTTGGTCGCCGGTACTGCAATGGCCCAAGATAATACTATCGACCTCGGCTACGTCCTCTGGGACTCCGAGATCGCCTCTACCCATGTCGTCGCGGCGGTCCTGATGGACGACCTCGGCTACACCGTGAACCTGACCTCGGTCGACGCCGGCCCCATGTGGACCGGTGTGGCGCAGGGTGACTTCGACGCCATCGTGGCCGCTTGGCTACCGGCGACCCACGCAGCGTACTGGGAGCAGACCCAGGACCAGCTCGTCGACCTCGGCCCCAACCTCGAGGGCGCCGACATCGGCTGGGCCGTACCGACCTACGTCGAGGTGGACAGCATCACAGAGCTCAACGAGAACGCCGACCTGTTCGGCGGCGAGGTCATCGGCATCGACCCCGGCGCCGGCCTGATGGCGGCCAGCGACGAGGCCATGGGCGCATACGACCTCTCTAACTTCGTGCTGCTCGACGGCTCCGACGCCGCCATGACGGCCGCGCTCGACCGGGCGTACAACAGGGAAGAGCCCATCATCGTCACGAGCTGGCGCCCCCACTGGATGTGGGCCGCCTACGACCTGAAGTACCTCGAGGACCCGCAAGGCATCTTCGGCGAGGCGGAGACTATCAACACGATCGTCAACGCCGAATGGGCCGAGAACTCGGCCCCGGAGGACGCGTTGGCGTTCCTCGACAACTTCCACTGGACCAGCGCTCAGATGGGTGCGGTCATGCTCATGATCACCCAGGAAGACATGGAGCCGCTCGATGCTGCTCGTGCCTGGATCGCGGACAACCGCGACGTCGTGGAGGGCTGGCTGCAGTAAGGCAGCACCAGACTCCACGTCCGCGAGCGAGAGGGCCGGCACCCAACATCGGGTGCCGGCCCTCTTTTCGGATCCGTCGGCGTTCAGGCTCCTCGGCGCTCGTCGCCGCTGGCCCCGTGCCGTTCGCGACCTAGGTGCTAGGCGAGGACCGCGAGCGCCTTGTCGAGCCCCTCGATCCCGAAGGACAGGTCCTCTGCCGAGATCGTCAGCGGCGGGGTGATCAACAGGACGTTGTACCGGCCGAAGGCGTAGACGCCGTGCTGACGGAGCGCTGCCGTGAGCTTGGCGACAGGGGTGTTGTCTCCGCCGTACCACGGCACGAGCGGCTCGCGCGTGTTGCGGTCCTTGACGAGCTCGAGCGCGAAGAACGCGCCGACACCGCGGACGTCGCCGACGACCTGGTGGCTGTCCATGAGCGATGACAGGCCTTCGTTCAGGAGGGGTTCCAGCTCCCTCGCCCGCTGGAAGAGGCCCTCGGACTGCATGGCGGTGACCGTCGCCAGGCCCGCGGCCATTCCGAGAGGGTGCCCGGAGTACGTGTGACCGCACATCAGGGCGTTGTCGTCGAAGTAGCTCGCTAGGCCCTCGCGCACGAGCACGCCGCCGAGCGGTACGTAGGCAGAGGCCACGCCCTTCGCGAACGTGATCATGTCCGGCGTCACCCCGAAGCGGGTCGCCGCGAACGTGTCGCCTGTACGCCCGAAGCCGGTCATCACCTCGTCGAAGATGAGGGCGATGCTGTGACGGGCCGTGATGTCCCTGAGCCCCTTGAGGTAGCCGTCCGGGTACACGATCACACCGTTCGAGCCCACCACCGGTTCGATCAGCAGGGCAGCGATGTTGTCGGCGCCCTCGAACGTGATGACGTCCTCGAGGTGCTGTAGCGCGCGGCGCGTCTCCTCGGCAGGGTCGTCGGTGAAGAACGGAGAGTTGTACGGGTAGGGCGCGAAGAAGCGCACGACGCCCGGCATGCCGGGCTCGTTCGGCCAGCGACGGTCCTCACCGGTGAGGCTGCCGGCGCCCGGCGCCGAGCCGTGGAACGAGCGGTAGGAGACCATGACCTTCTTGCGGCCGCTGACCATTCGGGCCATCTTGATGGCGTCCTCGTTGGCCTCGCCGCCGTTCGTCGTGAAGAAGGCCCGGGCGCCTTCCTGCCACGGGGCGATCTCCGACAGCTTGGCCGCGAACTCGTTGCGTACGTCGTTCATGAGCGACGGAGCGGCGAAAAGCAGCTTCTCTGCCTGGCGCTTGATGGCGTCCACGACGGCCGGGTGGCCGTGACCGAGGTTGACGGCGACGAGGCCAGCAGATAGGTCGAGGTAGCGCTTACCGTCCTCGTCGTACAGGTAAGACCCCTGGCCCCGCGTGATCACCGGCGTGCTGATCGCTCCCTGCTTGCTCCATGGCGTCAACACATACTTGTGGGTGCGGGTCGTGGCCGTTGGCGACATCTTACGTACCTCCCTGAGCGTGACCGCATGGGTCACGCGGTCTGCGATGTTGGCTGAAGACTACTCCGTCAGGGCACGCGCAGGGGACCGAACGAGGGCAGTGGCAGGCCGGAGTCGACGCCGCGGATGACGTCTTCTACGTAATCGGACTGCTCGCTGGCCTCGTGGGGTCGTTTGTAGCGGAGGTAGAAGGTCGTCCCTGCTGGCCGGTCCGGGTCGAGATCGATGAGGATCCGGCGCGGGTTCTCTGGGTCGCGCCTCACCGAGAGGATGTCCAGTTCGTTGCCACCGTACCCCGTGTAGTTCGAGCCCCCGCTCGGAGCGCCTAGGTACACCGTGAAGTAGCCGGAGAAGCCGTTCGGCCCTGGCGCGGCGGTCTGCTCAACGTCACGGTCTACTGTCAGGACGATCGTGTCACCTGAGCGCGAGATGGCCGTGATCCGTGGGCCCGTCCCGTCGACGTCCCAACCTAGGACGTGCTCCTGATAGGCCAGCGCGACCCGCCCTGCGAGGATGACCTGCGCCTCCGAGCTCAGATGGATGCGGTCCGACCTGGGAAGGTCGTGTGTAACGACCATGTACGCGTTGGCTATGCCGCCAGATAGCCCGGCGTTGGGCTGCAACTGCGGAGTGGTCCTGAGGGCGCCCTGTTCGAACCTGCGCTGGCGCTCAGCGATGTCGTGTGACCGTAGGTCCTCGGTCCGAGCCTGGGTAGGGGTCTCGCTGTTCGCACAGCATCCGTACGGCGCGAGCTGAGCGTAGATGACGACCGGCTGGACGGCAGCGGTGGTCGAAGAGATGTGACCGAGCAGAGCGTCGAAGACCAGCTTCGTGTACCCGGAGTAGTTCTGTCTCAGGGTGCTGTCCGAGTTGTCGGACTCGCCTTGGTACCAGAACACGGCGCTGACAGGACCGCCTTGCGGGTCGACACCCCCAGCGGGGTTCGGGGCTGCCCCGGCCGAGACCAGAGCGCGGTACGCGGCACTGCCGAAGAGCGTGGCGCGGCTCGTGCCGGCGAGGTCGTCGCTACCAAGGTACCAGCCGACCGGTCCCGACCGTGGTGTCATCCGGCTGCCACCCAAGGCTGCCGGTATGAGGTAGGTGTCCCTACCGGTAGCGGCTACCGCCGCGCTGTCGTTCCCGTCCCTCAACGACCGTCCGAGAGCGGTGCCGGCAGAGGTCCCAACGGTGGAATCGAGGCTGATCGAGTCCCGTTGACCTGCTGGATCATCGAGCGGCTCGATAGCCGGCTGCCAGCTGTAGCTGTTCGCGAGCATCATCACGCCTGGGCTTGGCTGCTGCAGGTCGGTCGGGATGTCGGTATCCCAACCGACGGCGTTCGACTGGCCGGCTACCAGGACAGAGATGTTGCCGACCGCCACGTCGGCGGTCCCGTCGGCGGCTGCGATGCTCAGGGTGCCAAGAGCGTCGTTCGGATCTCCACTGAGGGTCCAGACCGCCGACTGGCCCTCGATGGTCCACACGAGCTGCTCTTCTATGACCGAGCCGTTGAGGTTGACGGCGACGAAGTCCTGAAGTTCTAGCGGCTCGTTGCCGGCGTTTCCGACCAGGACGGCTGTACCCGCTACGAGATCGAGATAGGTGAGGCGCTGCGGCTTCATGACCGGTCTAGCGGGGAGGCCGGTGTGCGCAGCCTTCATCAGGAGCGCCGCGACGTCCGCCTCCGTGTAGGAGCAGTCGCCCGTGAGGTCCGTGTGGTAGAGCGAGTTCGGCCCACCCGAACCGACCGATCCCGTGGTGATGGCGTTGTGCGCTAGCACGACGTCCCGCAGGTCGACGCCTCCGCTACCGTCCAGGTCCCCGAGGGGACGCGCAGCGATACCGGTCGGGTAATCCGCTTCTGGGCACGAGGCCGCGGCGGCCTCATCGTCGAACGCGGCCAGGTCGCTGACAGAGAGGTCTACCGCGGTGGACTGGTCGGCGACCAGCTCACCCAGCGAGACCGCCCCCGAGGCGGAGGTCGCGTCGGCTCGCCAGGCAGACGCGTTGAACACGGTCGGGGCTTCGGACCCTTGGACCAGGTCCCAGTGAAGCGTGAGCATGGTTCCGATCACTGGTTGCTGCCTGAACACCGAGACCTTGACCTGGCCACCTTGTGTGTCTACCTCGGCGGCAGCCACGACGCCGTTGGTGGCAGACGTGACGCCACGGAAAGCGGCCTCATGCGGGTCGAACGCTATGGTGGCGGTGACCGCAGATACGCTCGCCGTGGTGCGCAGCGACTGCCTGAAGGGTTCACCGTTCCCGGGTGGGTCTGGGAGCAGGTCCCCACAACCGACGACAGCTACTGCGAGGATGAGCAGAGAGGCGGTGAGCGTGGCGCGCTTCCTCGTTGAGGTCGGACGAGCGCCGGGGGCCATGTGCGTGATCGGGTTCAGGTTCAAGTGTCCTCCGGACGATGCGTCCCGCGGCCTGCCAAGGTACATCGAACTCGCGGTCGTCCCAACTCGCGGTGAATCTTCTCAACTTTAGATGTGAAAGGCGTGACCGCCTGTGACGGCAAGAGAAAGCTCACTCTTATCCGGGCTCACGTCGTTCTAATGTGGCGGTCGGTACCCTTGTCACTGCCCGACAAGGCCCTCGAACCTAGACTTCTTGGGTAGCCCACGGAGTAGGTCGAGTGGGTAAGTAGGTACCGAGGGGCGGCGCCGGCAGGCTCGCCAGGACGGAAAGATAGAAGGAGACGACGTGCATAGACTTCGAATTCTCGGCATCTTCGCGGCGCTGGCGCTCTTGATCGCGGCTTGTGGTCCGGCTCAGCCGCCCGCGGACACCTTCGTACTCACGGTCGAGGTCGTGGGGGACGGTGTGGTCAACTTCGACACCGCAGCAGGCGACGATGCTGTTGGCGACAACAACATCGCCAAGGACGGCGAGGTAACGCTCGTCGCGACCCCCAACGCGGGCTCCCAGTTCGTCGGTTGGACCGGCGACGCGTGCGCCGGGGAAGGCGCGACGTGCACGTTCTCCATGGACGCTGCCAAGACCATCACCGCGACGTTCGAGGCCGCAGCCGCGGTCTCCGATGTCACCGTCGACTTCACTGGCAGTGACGGCACTGGCAAGGTCACCTCGGACGCTGGGCACGACTGCACGTTCGACGGCACGGACGCCACGGGCACGTGTGTCGTTGAAGACCACCCGACCGGCACGGCCATAACCTTCACCGCTGCCCCCGATGCCGGCATCAGCTTCAGCTGGGCGGGTAGCGCCGCAGCCTGCGGTACCGATCTCGAGTGTGAGGTGACCCCCAACAGCTCCGACTTCACCGTCACCGCCGTCTTCGACGACCCCACCACCCCTGTCGAGCAGACCGGCTCCGTGGCTGTGGCCGCTGGGGACGATGATGGCCTCGAATGGGTCACTCCTGCGCTGAACACTCCTGGCGGCTCCGAGGTAGCCGACGATCACGGCGTCGGGTACACGCACAACGAACTCGCATACAGCGGCCTCTCGTACGTGAACCGCTGGTCCGCCGAGGTGATAAACGGCTTCATCTTCCGTGACCTCGGTATCCCCGCCGGGGCGACGATCACCGAGGCGAGCATCCAGTTCACGTCGATCATCCGCGGCGGCAACGATGCGCACATCCCCTCGGACAACAGCACCGAGATCGCGCTGGTCATCTCGGCGGAGGCCAACCTGACGCCCGCTGCCATCCCTCAGGCGAGCAACGCTGCGCCGCTCTCGACGCGCCCCGTCGTGGGAACCACCGTCGAGTGGACGGGTATCCCTGACTGGGTCAACAAGGGTGACACCACGGCGGACCAGCAGACCGTGGACATCAGCGCGCTGCTGCAGGCCGTCGTCGACCAGGCCGGCTGGGACGAGTCGGGCGACGCCAACATCATGATCGCCAACGACGACGCGGACGCCACCGTCGGCTGGCGTCAGATCGCCACGTTCGAAGAGGATCCCTCGGTCGCACCGGTCCTCAACTTCAAGTACACGGTCCCGTAAGGACCTCAGGCACCTAACGCAACCGAGCGCCCCCTGCTGTCGCAGGGGGCGCTCGCTTGTGACGCAGCGGGCAGACCTGGCTCGTTCCTGGTCCCTTGCCTTACCATTGGCGGCATGCCGTCTGGAACGGTCTCGCGCCTGCTGGCACGACTGCGTCGACGAGACCCCGAGCCCGCGTTCGCGAGCGTCGGCCGCGGCTTCGTGGCACAGGCCCCGTTCACCGTCTATGGAGCGCCACGCATACACATAGGCGACGGGGTGAAGCTCGGCCCCGGCAGTCAGCTGCGGGCGAACGACTCCTACCCGGGCGGCTGGATGAAGCACCCGGCTGGTGAGCACGTCGAGCAGCGCTTCTCCGGGGTGATACGTATCGGCCACAGGGTGACTGCCACCGGAGCGTTGCAGGTCGTCGCGTTCCAGGAGGTCGTGATCGAGGACGACGTGATGATCGCCGCGAACGTGTTCATCGCTGACGGGACCCACGCCATGACGACTGGCGACCGGCCGTACAAGTACCAGGGTATAGACCCGGTCGCGCCGATCCGGATCGGCCGCGGAGCGTGGCTCGGGCAGAACGCCGTGATCGTGCCGGGCGTGACCATCGGGGAGCTCGCGGTCGTAGGCGCCAACAGCGTGGTGACGCGCGACGTGCCGCCACGGACGGTGGTCGGAGGGGCACCGGCACGCGTGCTAAAGCGGTGGGACGGCGCGCGGAGCGCCTGGGTTGAGGCGGACTAGCCTCGACCGTTCCCGGGCACGTAGCGCTCGGGTTCACGAAGGATGAAGGCCGCCGTCGTCGCTGTGGTACCGGACTGGTATAGTCAACGAGCGACCCATATCAGCAGGAGGTAAGAGATGCGACGGTCACTCTTGAAGCTGTTCGCGGGGCTGCTGCTCTTCACGCCTGTGGCGCTGGCACAGCCCGAGATCGAGCTCACCTGGTGGATCAACCCTTGGCGCATCGTCACACCGGACATGGAGGAGGGGCAGAGCCCGACGGGTGAGGAGTACGCCCGTTACATGTCAGAGCAGTTCATGGCGCTCCATCCCAACGTGACGGTCAACTACGAGATCGTCCCGAACTCCGGCTACGGCGAGAAGATCACCACCGCGATCTTCTCCGGCACGACGCCAGACGTCGTCAAAGACCTCAACTGGAACCCCGACTGGGCGCGTGAAGGGCTCCTGGAGCCGATCGATGCCTACCTGACGGACGCCGATAGGGAAGACTTCCTCTCGTACGCGTTGGCGAAGGGCAACGTCGACGGCCAGCACTACATCTGGCCGTGGAACAACTCCAACAACGGCATGGGATCGACGCTGCTCCTCAACACCGACCTGTTCGAGGAGGCGGGTGTCGAGATCCCGGCGCTGCCCGACCGGTCCTGGACCATCGACGAGTTCCTCGCCGCTGCCGAGCAGCTCACGATGGACCGTGACGGCGACGGCACTACCGACGTCTACGCCATCACGTTCGCCGCTCGCGACACCGAGAACATGCTCGCCTGGCTGATGCGCTTCGGCGCGAAGCTGATCAACGACGATGGCACCGCTTTCGTGCTCAACTCACCGGAGGGCGTCAGGGCGCTCGAGCTCATCGTCGACCTGGTCTACGAGTACGGCTACGCCCCGCAGGGTGGCGAGGCCCTCGACGTGTACGGCACCATCGAGAACCTGCACAACAACCGTGCTGCGATCGGTTACGGCGGCATCTACGAGATCGGCCGCATCGACCGCTACCTCAACGAGGGCCGCA
>CAZFAQ010000006.1:0-10782 GCA_964517055.1 uncultured bacterium
CGCACGACGCAGTTGCCTGTGCTGGGCGAGTTCCCCCGCATGGCCCCAGGAACACGGCTATTGCCTAAGGAAGCTGCGGGTTACCTGAGGACGAACGTCAACTTCGCAACGACGACATCGCATCCCAAGGTACTTCTGGTGACCAGTGCAGGGAAAGAGCAGGGCAAGACTTCGGTGGCAAGCAGCCTCGCCGAAAGTTTCGTACGCAATGACTATCGGACTCTACTCATCGACGGCGATCTTCGCAAACCAACGGTGGCGACAGTGTTCGGCCTGTCACGGAACGCGGGTTCTTCTACTGCTCCAATGCTTTCGATGGGAGAGCTTCTCGAGAACCCCGATGCAAGCGGCTCCCCCGTACAAGTAGAGTTAGGTGGCGGCCAGCTACATGTGCTCCCACAGTTCGAGGCAGCTCACTCCCCAGCGGAACTCTTGGCACGCGGATTCTCAGAAGCGCTGAACCGGTTCAAGCCAGAGTACGACGTGATCATCATCGACACTCCTCCGATGCTGCCAGTTGCCGACGGGTTGACGATGGCTCCCCACACGACTGGCGTCATATTTGCGGTAAGTCTGCCCAATACCGATAGGAGGGCAGTAGTTGCAGGGCTCGATCTCTTGGAGAGAATCGGCGTTCGTGTACTAGGCCTGGTTGCAACGAACATGGAGCGCAATGCAGGCGTCAACGGCGACTTCGGTTATGGGTATGGATACGGTTACGGGTACGGCGAGACTGGCACGGGCGGGTCGGAAGAACCTCAAGGTTCGAGCGGTGGAGCGGAGAATAAGATACCGAAACCCCCTTCACGTCCTAGAGTTGCTGGCTCAGCCAATCCCACGGTCCCGTCGTCATGGTGGGCTAGGTTCTGGCCGAACGAGAATGAACCATCGACCCGGCGCCGATAGTTCGCCAGGGAATCAACCTGGTTCACGACCAAGTTTTGCCTTAGTCAGATCAACCTGCGGTATGCCACAACTTGCACACGGCTCGTCTACGCCGACCATGACCTCACCAATGGTCTTCTGACACCAAGTGTCCTTGGCATGATGCTCGCAACCCTCGACGATCAGCTGCCGCCTGAACTTCTCCGTATCGAGTGGCAGCTAACCTCACGGCCAACTCCTCACCCGCTTCGCCGCCGAGGATCCATCACCTCACGCAACGCATCCCCACAAAGGTTGAGCGCCAGGACTATGACCGCGATCGCGACGCCAGGCCACCACATCAGCCACGGGGCCACCATCAGGTAGTCGCGAGCCTCTGCGAGGATGTTGCCCAGGCTTGGCGTAGGCGGTGGTGTGCCTACACCGATGAAGCTCAAGCCGGCGTCGGCCAGGATGGCGTATGCGAACACGAAGATCATCTGCACCACCAGAGGGCCTATCGAGTTAGGCAGAATGTGCCTTCCAAGAGACCTAGCGTCACCGGCGCCTAGCGCCTGACCGGCCTCCACGAAGGTTCGCTCACGCACAGCGAGGACCGACGCCCTCACGATGCGGGCGCAGCGGGGCGTGTAGACGATCGCAAGTGCGATCACGCCGTTTCGAGCGCCCGTGCCGAGGATGGCCATGATCGCGATCGCGAGGAGGATGGCAGGGAAGGCCATGAGGACGTCCAGGCCGCGCATGATGGGGCCGTCCAGTCGGGAGAAGTACCCGGCCAATGACCCCAGCACCAACCCGGCGAGCGCAGAGAGCGTCATGACGGAGGCGCCTATGACCAGCGACAGCCTCGCTCCGTAGATGACGCGGCTCAGCAGGTCGCGGCCGTACTGATCTGTGCCCAGCACGTGGTCGGACGCTGGGGGCGCGAGCATGGAGAGGTAGTCGGACTCCAGCGGGTCGGCCAGACTCCATAGCGGAGCTCCCACGCTCACGACCACCATCGCTAGCAGCAGAACGATGCCGACCAGCCCGGTTGGGCGCCTCCTGACGAACCTGGCGACGTGTGCCGTCACGCGTACGAGATGCGCGGATCGACCGCCACGTAGAGGACGTCCACGATGAGGTTCACGACCACGTAGATGATCCCGATGACGAGCATGGTCCCCTGTATGAGCGGGTAGTCCCGACTGAGGATCGCCATGGTCACCAGTCTTCCTATGCCAGGCAGACTGAACACCATCTCGATGATCACGGCGCCGCCGATCATGTTGCCGAACGAGGTGCCGACGATCGTGATTATGGGGATGAGGGCGTTGCGTAGGCCGTGCCTGACGAGCACCCGGCGATGCCCTACGCCCTTGGCATGGGCGGTCCGGACGTAGTCCTCGCCCAGCACGTCCAGGAGGCTGGCCCTCGTCATACGCGTGATGAGCGCGGACTCGAGAAGCGCGAGCGAGAAGACGGGCAGCGCCAGGCTCTTCAGCCACGGCACTACGCCCTCGGCGGGCGGCGTGTATCCGCCGGTGGGGAACCAGCCCAGGTCCACTGCGAAGTAAAACATCATCACGAGGCCCACCCAGAACCCGGGCATCGCGATGCCAGCAAGGGACAGGACGAGAATCGCACGATCGAGGAACTTACCTGCAGCGGAGGCCGCGATGGAGCCGAGGGTGACGCCCACCACGGTCGCCGCCAGCATAGATAGCGCGGCCAAGATGAGTGTGAACGGTAGCCGCTCGGCCAGCGCCTGGGTGACCGGGGCGTGGAAGAAATACGACCGGCCCAGGTCACCGCGTGTGATGAGGGCTTGGTACCAATCCAGTACCTGCGTGTGGAACGGCCTGTCGAGGCCCATCTCCTGCCTAACTTGCTCGATGACAGAGTCAGGCGCCTGCATCCCAGCCATGATCACGGCGGGGTCCCCAGGGACGAGGTGGATGAGCACGAAGCTCAGGAAGCTGATGACGGCGAGCAAGGGGAGCATCTGGATCGCTCGCGCTAGAACGTATCGGAACATCGCTCCTCGTCACCCGCACCGTTGCCGGGCCTTACTGGGTAGATAGGTGGGAGCCGCCATCACGAACTGGCGGCTCCCACTGCGTGTTCTCAGCCCGGAGTGTTCAGTCCCGCCAAGTGTTCCACATGCGCGGGATCGCGAACCCAAGGTCCAGGTCGGACTGGACCGAGTTCTGGAAGCCGATGTACTCGCCGTAGTTGCCGAGCGGCAGGAAGGCAACCGTCTCCCACATGTACCGCTGCATGGACTCGAGTGCCGCGAAGCGCTCCTCGAACGTGTCTTGCATGTTGAGTGAGCGCGCGTAGACGTCCATCTGCTCGTCGCCGTAGAAGCCCCAGCGACGCGTGCTGTCGAAGAAGGATGCGTACGGCAATGGGTCGGCAGTGGGCTCCACCACCAGGCTCGACTGGAACAGGTTCCAGGCGTCCTCGTCGCCGCGCACACCAAGCGCTGTGCCGAAGTCGTACTGCTCGAGCCGCACGTTGATGCCGACGGCCTGGAGCTGCTGCGACACCTCGATGCCGGCCTTCACAGAGGGCGCGCTGTCCGAAGGCACGACGTAGACGATCTCCTCGCCCGCGTAGCCCATCTCGGCCAGGAGCTCCCTGGCGCGTTCTGGGTTCGGCTGGTTGTACACGTCCTCGCCTACGGTCGAGAAGTACGCGTTGCCAGGGAACATCAGCCCGGGGTCGGTCGAGAACGAGCCGTCGCCGGCGATCGCCATGACGCGCTGCAGATCCAGGGCCGCGAGCACGGCTTGCCGGAACCTCACGTCGTCCGTTGGCCACTTGGCATGGTTGAACATCGTCCACGCCTTGCCCGCCTGCGGGCGTTCGACCATGTTCAGGGTCGCCTCGTTTGATAGGGCCCGACCGTTTGGAGGGGAGATGGCGATGGCGCCGTCAAGCTCACCGGTCCTGAGGCCGGCCACACGCGCACCAGGCTCTTCGACGAGGGCCAACTCGACCAGCTCGAAGTAGGCTGTCCGCTTGCCTCCGAACCCGGTCGGGCCCTCGAACCGCTCGTCGGCAGCGTAGTCCTCGAACCGCACCAAGCGCACAGACTCGTCAGGCACCCAGGTGTCCAACCTGTATGGGCCGGTACCCACTACCTCGACCTCACCACCGGCGGCTCCGTCCGCGACGGCAGCGGGCATGATCGCCGGCGGAGCCATCGGGTACGCCAGCACGTTGGGCAGGGCGGGCAGCGCCGCGGACAGCCGCAGCTGAACAGTGTGGTCGTCTACTTCGACGACCTCTTCGACCACCGCCAGCTCGGCGCGTCTGGCACCGATCTCCAACCAACGGTCGAGCGACGCCTTCACGTCGGCTGCCGTCATGACGGAGCCGTCGTGGAACGGCACGCCCTGGCGCAGGGTGAACGTGTACGTGAGCCCGTCATCGCTCACCGAGAAGTCCTCGGCCAGCTGAGGGATCACCTGGCCCGCTTCGTCGACGGTGAGCAGGTTCTCGTACACGTGAATCGCCACGCGGCGTACCGACTCAAGCGTAGTGAATTGCCAGTCCAGCGACGGCGGTCTCTGGTTGACGGCGATCCGCACGCTCCCGCCTACGGACTGGGCCGCGGAGAACGCCGTGCCAAGTGCCGCGGCGATCGCGAGCAGCAAGATAGCCATCCGCTTGCCTGATCGTTGAAGCTGTGCCATTTGCCTTCCTTCCGGGGCGAGACGTGGTGCTTGGTTCCGTTACGGGTCTAGGTCATCCGACCGCTTAGATTCCGGGCCGGCCTGGGCGGGTCACATGGTCTTCGCAGCCTCTCTGCCTGCGGTAGGGTCGAACTCGACTTGAGGATCCAGCGGGTATATGGGCCTGGTCAGGTGCTCGAAGCGCAGCAGCGAGTAGTCGACGGTCCCCCAGCCTGGTGAGACGAACGGTGCGAACCTCGCCGTGATGGGCGCGTACGCCGCCCTCGCCAGCGCCCCCTGCTTGACGCACACGTAGCGTTTTTGCTCTGGGTCTATGCCCGCGTGCCTGAACAGCTCCGGGTCGTAGGCGGAGACGCGGTTGCTGGTGACCACGACGTCCACACCGTCGACGCGCAGTACCGCCGTGGTGCCCATGTCGTAGTTAGTGCCGCGGCCCACGGCTCCCTTGCCGACCCACTTGCCATCGGTGACGGACACCACGGTCGCGTTCACGGGTAGTGGCTGGAAGTTGTCAACGTCGATCTTCCCCCCCAGCTCCACGTTCAGTCTGCCGCCGACGCCAACGGCTGCTGCGGCCTCTGCTGCTGCCTGGTCGACGAGCGGTCCGTAGGCAGTCTCTGTCATGCCGGCGCGCAGCATCTCGCTGAGTACTAGCGGCCCGTCCTGCGCCCCACCTTGCGAGACGCCGTCGCACATCTCCTGGAGCAGCGTCAGGCCCTCGACCGGGTTCGCCATGACCTCGGCAACTCGTTCCGCTGCGGTGGGCAGCCGCGGGTTGAAGAGGTCGCGGCGAGACCAGATCTCTGTCGCCAACGCCTCGGCATTTGTCCGCGCGGTGGCTTGGTCAGTAGCCGTGACCATGGCCGCGGCGCACGTGTAGGGCGTGTCGGCGTTGGGGAAGCCCATGAGCATCGAGGCTGCAAGCACGCCCGGCTGCCGCTCGGTTTCCCTGGCCAGGGCGATCAGCTCCGCCATGGGCCCCTCGTCCGTCCGGATGTTGAGAGGGCCCAGGAGCGCGGGCACCCGGACGAGCTCTACGTGCCACGGCTGCGGCTCCGCGAACCACCGTGCCAGCAACCTGGCGCCACGTCTGCCCGTCTCCTCGATGTCTACGTGCGGATGAGTCTGATAGGCGGTCGCCCCATCGTAGTTGGCGAGCAGCCTGTCGCTGATGTTGGCGTGGAAGTCGAAGGTCACGACGATGGGAAGCCGGTCGCCCACGACGCGCCTGACCATCTGCAGCAGGTCGCCCTGGGCGTCAGGGAAGCCGCCCACCTCGAGGGCACCGTGCAAGGAGACGAGGACCGCGTCGAGCCCGTCCTTCACGGCCTCCAACCGCGCCCTGACTTCGTCCCTGAACTCGCGGTAGAAGGCCTCGTCCACCGGGCCGCCAGGTGGCGCCACGGCGCTGGCGACTGGCACTGGTACAGCGCCTAGCTCCTCCAGCACCTCGAGGTACCCGCTCACCTCGCTCTCCACATTGCGGATGGCGAGCATCTCGTCCCCGTAGGCCGTCAGGCGGTAGAGGAAGTGCGCCTCGTCGGTGGGGAACCGGTTGAACGTGTTCGTCTCCTGCCAGAGCTGCAGGAGGGCCACCCGCTTGCCGCTGATGCCGACTTTGGGTCGCGGAGGAGGCTCCCTAGTCATGCGGACACGCCTCCGCGAGCCGAGAAGCGGTCCGAAGCCTCTGCAACCAAAGACGAGAAGACGTCGATGACCTGGTCAACCTGCTCGTCCGAGATGACCATCGGCGGCTTGATCTTCACCACTGACGTCCGGCCGCCGTACTTGCCTTCGCCGAACAGGACCCCGCGCCGCTTGCCCTCTGCCACGATCCACTGGGCTGCCGCGATGGCCGGCTCCTTACTGTTGGCGTCCTGAACGAGTTCCACGCCGATCATCAGGCCAGGGCCGCGCACGTCCCCTACCAACTCGTACGTGTCCATCAACTGCCTGACGGCGCTCGTGATCTTCTCCCCGGCCGAACGGCAGCGCTCGAGGAGCCCCTCTTCTTCGATGACCCGGATCGTGGCCAGAGAGGCGGCGATGCTCACTGGGAAGGCGCCGAAGGTCAGGGAGAAGTCGCCCTCGTCGAAGTAGCCGAGCTCCGACCGTGCCACCATCCCTGCGAGAGGGAACCCGCCACCCGCGGCCTTCCCGAACGTCACGATGTCGGGTTTGACACCGTATAGGTCAGTCGCGAACATCTCGCCCACGCGGCCGAACCCGGTCTGGATCTCGTCCCAGATGAGCAGCATGCCCAGGCGCTTGGCCATGTCGGCCATGGCTACGTAGTACGGGGCCGGGAAGTCGATCTGCCCCCCGTTGCCCTGGACGGGTTCCATGATCAGCGCCGCGGGCGGCCCGTCGCTGGACGCCTTGATAGAACGCTCTGCGAAGTCCACGCAGACCATCCCGCACTCCGGGTACTTGAGCCCGAAGGGACAGCGATAGCAGTACGCCTGTGGCACACGGACGGTGTTGCCGGTGAAGTGCAGGAAGGAGTTCTCGGGGTGCGGCCAGCTCATCGCCCTGGTGGCGAACGACCTGCCGTGATAGCCGTCCCACAAGGTCACGAAGTTCTTCGACTCGTGCCTGTTCTTGAGGGCGAGCATCATCGCGCCCTCGTTGGCCAGCGAGCCGTGTAGGGCGAACAGCACGTGGTAAGTCTCTCCCCCACCTATCAGCTCGGCCAGCTTCGCCGAGAGTTCGAGCTTGGCCTCGGTATCGAACGCCGTTCGGACGTGTGTGAGGCGCTCCATCTGCGCCCTGGCCGCCTCGAGCACGGCAGGGTGCCCGTACCCAACGTTGAGCGACCACGCCTGGGAGGTGCAGTCTATGTAGGCTCTGCCAACATCGTCGAACAGGACCGCGCCTTCTCCGCCAGTCACGACCATGGGCTCCCTCTGAGGTGCGCCCCACTGGTAGAGCGTGGCCTTACGGCCCTTAGCCTTCGCGCTCTCGTCCATAACCCTCCCGAGCTCGACCCGAGCTCCTGATGTGCCATATAGTGGCACCGTATTCCGAATGTCAACACGTTAGGCGCGAACGCGTAGGCTTGTCAAGGAAGGGGCCAGCTGTCGTACACGCTTAGACCAGGCTCAAGGGGCCTGAGTTGACAAGTCGCAAGCGTCATTCCTAGAGTGCTGTATGTCGGCACAGCGTTCCACTTATCGGGACAGCGGGGCGCCGGGGTACGCCGAGCTAGCCCGCCTGGCCAACCGGATCCGCCAGCTGTCGGTGGAGGCCGTCTACACCGCCGGAGCAGGCCACATCGGTGGGCCACTCTCGGTAGCTGAGATCCTCACCGCCCTGTACTTCGCCGTCGCGAACATTGACCCGGACCAGCCGAGCGCGCCGGACCGCGACCGCGTACTCCTCTCCAAGGGCCATTCGGCGATCGCCCTGTACGCGGCCATGGCCCTCCGCGGCTACTTCGACGTCGACGAGCTGCTCACCTTCGACAGCATCGACTCGCGCCTTCAGGGTCACCCTGACATGACCGCTTTGCCTGGCCTCGACATGTCGACAGGCTCGTTGGGCCAAGGTCTCTCTGTCGGGGCGGGTATGGCTCTCGCGTGCCGCCTCACCGGCCACGACTATCGGGTCTTCGTCGTCCTGGGCGACGGAGAGTGCCAGGAGGGTCAGGTCTGGGAAGCCGCCCACTTCGCGTCTGCCGAGGGGCTGAACAACCTCGTCGCCGTGGTGGACGCCAACGGGCTGAGTCAGTGGGGTCGCCGGCTGCCCCCGCACGAGCCCGTGCCGCACCTCGCGGAGCGCTGGTCAGCCTTCGGCTGGAACGTGGTAACCGGTGACGGTCACGACCTGAAATTCCTCGTCGATGCCCTAGGAAGGTCCGCTGCCTCTGCCAGCGGACCGACCTGTGTGATCGCTCGAACCGTGAAGGGCAAGGGCGTGAAGCGGTTCGAGGGCGACTACGAGTGGCACTCGAAGGTTCCGACGGATGAGGAGTTCGCCGAGGTGATGGCCGAACTGCGAGACCAGGAGGCCGCCCGTGCGTGACGGCTTCACACGGACCCTGATCGATAGGATGGGTCGCCACGAAGAGATCGTGGTCGTGGACGGTGACGTGGCGAACTCGACCAAGGCCGACAAGATCTTCGGGGTGTACCCAGAGCGCTTCGTGGCCGCTGGCATCGCCGAACAGAACATGGCAGGAGTCGCTGCGGGCCTCGCAAGCACCGGGAAGCTGCTACCTTTCGTCGTCACCTTCGCCGTCTTCGCGGTCTCACGGATGCTGGATCAGGTCCGGATGACGATCGCGCAGACCGGCCTGCCGGTCGTGGTGGTCGGTGCCTACGCGGGGCTCCTCACCGGCAAGACGGGAAAGACGCACATCAGCGTCGACGACTTGGCCGTCTACCGGGCGCTGCCAGGCATGCGCGTGCTGGCTCCGGCCGACGACGCCGAGTTGGCGGCAGCCATAGACCTCTGCATCTCCAAGCCGGCACCGACGTACCTGCGGGTGGCGCGAGACCCGGTCCCCGGCATCACTCACGGCGGGGGACTCCCGGCCGAGGGATCCGTCCACACGCTTCGCGAAGGGAAGAGAGTGGCCCTGGTGAGCACCGGAACCCAGACCGGCCGATGCCTGAGAGCTGCCGAGCTACTCGACGAGCGTGGCATGCGGGTAGCTGTCTTCCACGTCCCCCAACTGAAGCCCATATCCCACGCGCGCGTCAGGGAACCGCTCGAGGGCTTCGAGCACGTGTTCAGCGTCGAGGAACACAACATTCTCGGAGGGCTGGGAAGCCTGGTCGCGGAGGCTCTCAGCGAGAAGCCATGGAACGGCAATCACGTCCGACTTGGCATCCAGGACCGCTTCGGTGAGTCCGGCTCCAACGAGGACCTGCTTACCAAGTACGGACTCTCCGCGGAGCGCGTCGCTGACGTCGTGATAGCGAACGTCTGAACAGAACGGCACGTGGTGATCGAGCACCCTGCGATGCGTGGGCCGGCTCTGGCCCCAAGGTAGACTCGCAGCCGTGAGCGGGCGGGCACCTATAGCGGGAAAGCTGCGCGCCGATGCGCCCGGTGTTGGCGTCCTCGCCAAAGTAGACGCGATCCTCGAACTGCTCGAGTCCATCCCGTCTGGAGCAGGCCCAACAGAGGTTGCCGAGAACCTTGGCATGTCTAAAAGCACGGCCTTCCGGCTCCTGGCCGGGCTCGAGGAGACCGGCCTGGTGGACGCAAACGGCGAGGGGCGGTACACGCTCGGCCTGCGGCTACTACGCCTCGGCTTCAAGGTCCAGAGCCGGCTCCGCGTCAGGGACCTGGCGCTGCCGAGTCTAGAGCGTCTAGCCGACGAAACCGGCCTAACGACCTTCCTGTGCGCTCGTGACGGCAGCGACGCTGTCTGTCTCGAGGCGATCCCGGGTCGCTACGTCGACATTCTGGAGTTGCGTCCGGGTGGCCGCCTTCCCGCCCATGCAGGAGGCGCCGGTCAAGTGATGTTGCTCGCGATGACCGACTCCGAGTTCGATGCATACCTCAAGAACGCTCCCTTCCCAGCGCGGACGGTCAACACACTCACGGAAGCGAGCCAACTCCGAGCTGCCCGAGCCGACGCAATGGTCATGGGCTACTGCGTTAGCCGCGAGGACGTCACGCTCGGGATCGGCGCTGTGGCCGCACCGGTTCACGACGTCGCAGGAGCGGTCACCGCCGCGATCTCGGTGGCCGGGCTGATCAGTGACATAGACGAGGCGGGCGTCAAACGGCTGGCAGCACGCGTCATCGAGGAGGCGGGTCGGGTCAGCCGGAACCTCGGGTTCTCGGGCTGAGTCAGTGAGAAAGCTTTACAGGACCGAGACGATTGCCCCAACCCGCAAGTGGCCCAAGTCGTGATGAACGAGGTTCTGACCGAAGAGCACCTTGCCGTCGCTCCGGCGGTAGGTCGCAAGGGTTCTAGCCGGCTCCCTCCCCATCATCGCGGTCGCAGGATCGACCTGGGGTATGGCACAACGCGCACACGGCTTGGCGACGTCGAACCAGATCTCGCCTATCTGGATCTGGTTCCAGGTGTCCTCAGCATGTGGATCACAACCAGCTATCACCAGGTTGGGCCTGAACCTCTCCATCGCTACAGGAGGCTCACCTTTGGCGCTCAGCTTCTCGTTGAGCAGGTCGAGCGAGCCCTGTGAGATGAGCAGGAAGGGGTAGGCGTCTGCGAACTGGACGCGGCGGCCCGTGA
>CAZFAQ010000006.1:10882-67634 GCA_964517055.1 uncultured bacterium
TGGGTCCGCTGGGTGACGAACTTGCCGTGTGCGTCTACGACCATCCACTGCCGGTCGTGCTCGAAGCCCGTGTCGACCACCCGTGCGCTCGTCAGCGACAGGCCTTTGCAGGACTTGACCGGGTAGACGTATATGTTCGTCAGCCGTAGGCCTTCATCCATTCGTGAACTGCTTCCGAGCGCACCTGTGGGCCGGACGCTTAACCTCCACCATGCCTTCCTTCCACCAACGCGGCTACGGCCGCGCCGGGCACACCCGAGCCTACTGCGTAACCGCCCTACTGCTGCTGCTCACGCTTCTAGCCTGCGCACCTAGCGGCGCCGCGCAGGCTCGACCTCCGGGCGGCGTGGCCGAGAGGATGCTGGTCGCCGTGAACGAGGCGCGGTCGACCGCCCGAGTGTGCGGAGACACGTCGTACGCGCCGTCGGCACCGTTGAAGCTCGAGGCCCGGCTCACTGCCGCCGCTCAGCTCCACAGCCAGGACATGCTCGCCACGGGCGCCCTGAGCCACGTCGGCTCCGACGGTAGCTCGATGGTGGACCGCGCGGAGCGCCAGGGCTACCCGTGGTCGAGGCTGGCCGAGAACGTCGCTTGGGGCTACGACGACGTTAGCAGCGTGGTCGCCGGATGGCTGGGCAGCCCCGGGCACTGCCGCAACATCATGAGCCCGGACTACCGGGAGCTGGGAGTGGGTGTGGCAGGCACGTTCTGGACGCAGGCGTTCGGGACGCAGAGGTGAGCCTCTAGGCTGCCCCGTACGCCCTGAACCACACCCGGTCACCTTCGCGCAACTGTCCGAGCAGGGGCAGATCAAGCGGATGCACGACCGCAGGCTTGGAGTAGCCACCGATCGTGCCCCGGTCCTGTAGGAGGATCAGCGGATCCCCACCCGGCGGCACCTGCACGGCGCCTATAGGCGTGCCTTCCGATGTCACCTCGCCGCCGGGGACAGGTGGCCCGCCGAGCCGCAGACCGACACGGTCGGCGGCGGTGACCGTGAAGCCCTCGGACAGCAGGGCGGTCCAGGAGTCGGGGTCGTGCTGAGGGCCAGGTACGAGCCTTACGGTCACGACGTGCCGTCTCGATGCCCGCACAGCGTCGCCCTGGGCAGCAGCCGCGAAGGTCCTGAGGTACGGCGCGAACGACCGCTGATGCGGCACGAAGCTCCTACCTGGCACTGCGAGTCGACGCGCGGCGAGCCCGATGACGTCACCGACCCTCAGCGCCCGGCCCGCCAGACCGCGGGCGTCTGTCGTGGCGCTGCCTAGGAACCTCGCCGCATCGACCCCACCCGCCACCGCCAGGTACGAGCGCGCACCCCGGCCTGTGGGCCCGAACCGTAGCTCGGCGCCGCGCCTCACGTGCAGGCCCCGGAAGGGGTCAGCAGGTTCGCCCGCCGCCAAGGGCTCGAGCGCCGGCCCCGTGACTGCGACCACGACGTCATCTAGCGCCTGTAGCGCCGGCCCGGTCAGCGACATCTCGATCAGAGGTGCCCCTGGCTCGTTGCCTACCAGTTGGTTGGCGAGGCGCGCAGCGGGTGCGTCGGCGGGGCCTCCCCTCGCCAGCCCGAACCTGCCAACGCGGAACCTGCCGGCGTCCACGACCACGTCGCTGAGTCCAGGCTCGAGCACACTGAACGCGGGGATGGCTGGCTCTGCGGGTAGCAGCTCGAGCGGCTCTGGGGCAGCGGGCGGCGCTGTCACCATGTCCGGAGTTGCCGACTGGAACCGCACCCTGTCGCCAACGCGGAGCAGGAACGGGTCCTCCCTGTGCGGGTCGTAGGCGGCCACCAGCGTCCGGCCGATGAGGTTCCATCCGCCCGGGGTCTCGACCGGGTACACGCCCGTCTGGTGGCTGGCGATGCCGACGGAGTGGGCGGGCACCGCTCGTCGCGGCGTGTCCTTGCGAGGGCTGCGCAGCGGCTCTGGCACGCCGGTCATGAACGGGAAACCGGGGGCGAAGCCCATCGCCCTGACGACGTACTCGGCCGACGCATGTAGCTCGGCGGCGGCGGGCACGCTCAGGCCGGCGCGCTCGGCCACCTCTGCCAGGTCGGGCCCGTGCTCGCCACCGTAGAGGACGGGCACCTCGATCTCGCGGGGCTCGGATCCATCGCTGGGCGAGGACCGTTCGTCGGCGGTCCCTGCTTGCTCTGCGGCGGCGCGCACCGCAGCCTCGCGCAGCATGGCAGCGTCGAACTCGACGAACGTCGAGTCGTACGCTGGCACCACATCGGTGACGCCAGGCAGCGTCAGGATCGCCTCGACGACCTCGGGCCGCGTGAACTCCTCACCCCGAAGGTACGTCCAGGCGTTCAGAAGGGTCGCACCGCCACGCCGGCGTCGGAGAGCGCCTCGCGCACGGCCATGGCCACGTCCACCGCGCTCTCGCCGTCACCGTGAAGGCAGAGGGTCTCGGCCTGCACGACCACCTCGCCGTCACCCAGCACAGGCACCGGCCGGCCTGTGGCCAGGGCCACCGCGCGGGCGGCGACGTCGCGCGGTTCGCTGACAGACGCTCCGTCCATCGAGCGCGGGGCGAGCGCTCCGCTGGCCAGGTAGGCCCTATCTGGGAACGCCTCGGTGACGACGCGCGCGCCGACGTCGGCCAGGGCGCCTCTCGCCATCTCGCCCCCCGGTCCCGCCATCACGACGACCGGAAGCGAAGGGTCGAACGCCACGACCGCCCGCCCGAACGCGTCGGCCAGTCGCTCGTTGCCGTGCAGGTCGTGATAGAGGGCTCCGTGAGCCTTGACGTGGTGCACGCGCTGGCCCTCGACCGCCAGCAGTGCCGACAGAGCGCCTAGCTGATAGAGCACGTCGGCGAATAGCTCGTCTGTCGAGACGCTCATCGAGCGCCGTCCGAACCCCACCAGATCCGGGTAGCCGGGGTGAGCACCGATGGCCAGGCCGAACTCGATAGCTCGGCCGATGGACCTCCGCAACCCAGCCGGGTCGCCCGCGTGGAAGCCGCATGCCAGGTGCACGGACGTGAGGTGAGGGAACAGCGCCGCCTCGTCGACGACCGACCAGCGGCCGAACGACTCGCCGGCGTCGGCGCCTAGGTCGATGCGCGGTCCTTCCTTCGAGCGAGCCGGGCCCGTGTCCGACCGGTCCATGTCGCGATGATCGGGAACCCGCCAGCTGCCGCCTTCCATGCCGGATGCTAGCAACCTGGCCTCCTCTGCGACCTACGAACCGGCCCCGGGAACCGCCTTAGGTCCCCGGGGCCTCTCCTTGCTGGGGCTGGCCTTACGCCCGCCCGAAGCCCTCGTCACGGCTGCGCGCGTCCAGGAAGTCGTTCACGCGCCGCTCGGTCTCTTCGCGGCTGTAGCCGTAGCGCTCCTGGATCCGGCCGACGAGCTGGTCGTAGTTGCCCTCGGCGGCGGCCATGTCGTCGTCGGTGAGCTTGCCCCACTGCTCCTTGATGTTGCCCTTCAGCTGCTTCCAGTTGCCTTGCAGGATGTCTCTGTTCATGGTGTTCCCTTCCCTGCGCTTTGGCCGGGCCGCCCACTTGGGCTTAGGCGCCGCCGGGCACGATGCCCGTCAACGTCGTCCGGCCTTGCGAGCACGGTAGGAGCAAGGAAGATTAGGCGTGTGGAAGGCTGATGTGAGCCGGTGGCAGCGCCCTGGCAGGCCGTGCCCATAAGCGAACCGGCCCGCATACCGCAGGCCGGTCGTGAGCTGTCTGAGCCGGCTTAGGCTCGTCGGAACAGCCGAGCGATCGCGAGGATGACGATGGCGCCGACAACTGCCACCAGCAGGCTGCCGAGGTTGAAGCCGGTGACGCCAGCGGCGCCGAACCGCTGGAAGATCCAGCCGCCGAGGAACGCCCCGATGATGCCGAGCACGATGTCGGTGAGGATCCCCTGCCCGCGCGTGCCCATGATCACGCTGGCCAGCCAACCCGCTATCGCCCCGAAGATGATCCACAACAGGATGTTCATCTGCACCACCCTCCCGAGATTCTTGCTGCCACATGTATAGGGGCAGCGGGCGTCAGGGACGGTGCCCGAGCGGACATGGGAGAGGTGTCTGCTTAGCGGTGTAGCGCCCTCATCGTGTCGAGTACGCTCTCGGGGTGCCGGGCCGCGACCCGTAGGAGGGTGAGTGCGGGGCCCGTCGGCTTGCGCCTGCCCTGCTCCCATCCTTCCACGGTGCGTTGGCTGACTCCGATGACGCGGGCGAACTGCTCACGTGAGAGCTTGAGCTGAGTCCGAATCACACGAGGATCAGGGGCGGCTAGCAACTCGGCGCCGCCCTCGTCGTAGTTAGTGACTCTCGCCGGCTGACGTTCGCCTCGCAGGATCGCGCCGGCCTCGCTGACGCTTGCCATCAGATCATCGAACAGGTCCTTGTCCATCACTTGAACTCCACCACCAACACATTACTACGTCAGCGTAGTATCTGCAACGTCATTGGCGTACATCCACTTGTCAAGCGTGCACGGTCTCAGGCGGCGGTAGCACCAACACACGCAGGTCGTTGAGGTTGTGCCCGGTCGGGCCGGTCATCAGCTGATCGCCCAAAGCCGCGAAGAACGCGTGAGAGTCGTTCCGCTCCAGCGCCGCCCTGGCGTCCAGGCCGCGCGACGCGCCGCGCTCGAGCGTGTCGGGCGTGACGAAGGCGCCTGCGGCGTCGCTCGAGCCGTCCACGCCGTCAGAGCCGGCCGACAGCGCCCACACGCCGGCTCCGCCGACCCGCTCCCACAGCGCCAACGCCAGCGCCAGCGCGAACTCCTGGTTGCGGCCGCCCCGGCCGTCGCCCCTCACCTTGACGGTCGCCTCACCGCCGCTCAGCAGCGCGACGGGCTGCGAGCGGTCGACCTTCATGAGGCGCCACGCCGCGTACGGGGGGTCGGCAGCCAGCAGCGGCAGCAGCGGCCGCGGGTCGCGGCCCGTCATGACGCTCGCGACCAGCTCGGCGTGCCTCTCGGCCATCACCCGGGCCTCGCCAACGAGGTCGTGGTGCAGCACTATCGCCTGCACGCCCACCTCGCGCTCCAGGTACTGGGCCGCGCAGTAGAGGAGCGTCTTCGAGGACCCGACGACCCTCACGTCCGACCGGGCGTCGGCCGCAGAGCCCGGCTTCACGGTGTCGTGCACCTCGCCGGCCGCGCCCTTGCTCAGGTGGTCGATCGCCGGCTTCGTCGGCTCGCCAGGGAAGCGCTTGAGCACGTCGAGCGCGTCTGCGAACGTCGTCGGGTCGCTAGCGCCCGGGCCGGACGCCACGTCCCACGCACCGCCGCCCGGCACGTCCGAGAGCACCAGGGACAGGACGTTGGCGCGGGTCGCCATCAGCAGCCCGCCACCCTTCACGCGCGAGAGATGGCGCCGCACCGTGTTCAGCTCGGCGATGTCGGCACCGGCTCGCTGCAGGTGCGTCGTGAGGGCTCGCTTCTCCTCGAGGGTCACGCCGACCGGCGCGCTCCACAGCGCGCTGCCACCACCGGAGACGAGCAGGAGCAACAGCTCGCCAGCGCCCAGACGCTCCGCGAGCTCCAGGGCGCGGTCGGCGGCGCGGACGCTGCTCTCGTCGGGCAGCGGGTGCGAGCCGGTGATGATCTCGCCGTTGGCGCCGGTGGGTGGCGCCACGGTGCGCTTCCGTTCGCGCCGCAGCTCGTCGAGCTCGCCTACGGCAGGTGCCGCCGCCCGCTGGCCCCCCGTCGCCACCGCCGGCGGCGACGCCAGCCACGGCACGTCAGGGAACAGCTTGAGCACCGCCTCGACCATCGGCAGCGACGCCTTACCGACCGCCAGCACGAGGTCGGGCCTCTCAGCAGGCAGGCCCTGCGCCGTCAGCTCGAGCGGGTCGGCGCCGCGTAACGCTTGTCTGTAGGTGGACTCGAGCAGGACGCGCATGGCCGGAGTCCACCCTCGCTTACGGCAGTAAGACCGTGGAGCCGGTCGTCTCGCGCGCCTCCAGGGCCCGGTGGGCCTCGGCGGCGTCGGCGAGCGCGTAGCGTTGGTTGACCTTCACGTCGAGCACGCCGTCCTGCACGGCACCGAACACGGCCGCTACGGCGGTGCGCAGCTGCTCGGTCGTCGCCATGTAGGTGGCGGTCGTGGGGCGCGTGACGTAGAGCGAGCCCTTGGTCGAGAGGATCACGAGGCTGGGGATGGACACGGGGCCCGATGCGTTGCCGTACGAGACCATCAGCCCGCGCGGGCGCAGGCTGTCTAGCGAGCCCTCGAAGGTGGCCTGCCCCACGCCGTCGTACACGACGTCGACACCGCGACCGTCCGTGATCTCCTTGACGCGGCTCGGGAAGTCCTCGGCGCTGTAGTCGATCCCGTGGTCGGCGCCCATCGCCAGCACCTGCTCTACCTTGGCCGGCGTGCCCGCGGTCCCGATCACGGTGGCGCCGAGGTGCTTGGCCCACGGCACGAGCAACGAACCCACGCCGCCTGCCGCCGCGTGCACGAGGATGGTCTCACCGGGCTTGACCTGCCATGTCTCGAACAGCAGGTAGTAGGCGGTCACGCCCTTGAGGGTCGCGGCGGCAGCGACGTCGAAGCCGATGCCGTCGGGGATCGGCGCGATGCGCCTGGCGGGCACGTTGCGCTCGTCGGCGTAGGCACCGATGGTGCCCTGGTACGTGACGCGGTCGCCCACGTCGATGTCCGCGACGCCCGGCCCGACCTGCGTGACCTCGCCTGCCGCCTCGTTGCCTGCCACGAACGGCAGCGGCACCTTGTAGAGGCCAGAACGCTGGTAGGTGTCGATGAAGTTGAGCCCGATGGCCCTGTGCCTGACGCGCACCTCGCCCTCACCCGGCGCTGGCAGCTCGCGCTCCTCGTAGCTAAGGACCTCCGGCCCACCGTGCTCGCGCACGAAGACTGCGTTGCTCACCTCTCACCTCATCCCTGGCCTGCCGGTGGCCGGCAGCCAGTCTGTTCGCGGCCGTCCGCGGCACGTTTCACCGCGGGGCCGGCTTTCTCCTCTGGCAGCCTAATCCAAACGGCTGAGAGGTTTACCCTTGGACATGGCGAACCACATGCGCCTCAACGACGGTCATCAGATCCCGGTGATCGGCCTTGGCACCTGGCCGATGGACGACGCCGAGGCCGAACGCGCCGTCTCAACGGCCCTAGGGCTCGGCTACCGCCACGTCGACACCGCCGTCAAGTACGGCAACGAGCGCGGCGTCGGCAGGGGAATCGCGGCCAGCGGCTTGCCGCGCGACGAGGTCTTCGTCACCACCAAGCTCAACGGGCCGCACCAGGGCGACGGGCCCGCGATAGGCGGCCTGCGAGAGTCATTGGACCGACTTGGCCTCGACCACGTGGACCTCGTACTGATCCACTGGCCGCTGCCTCAGCGCGACCTGTACGTGCAGACGTGGCGCACCTTCGAGCGGCTGCAGGAGATGGGGCTGGCACGTTCCATCGGCGTCTCCAACTTCAAGCCCGCGCACTTAGAGAGGCTGGCGCGCGAGACGAGCGTGGTGCCGGCCGTGAACCAGGTGCAGGTCAACCCGTACGTGACGCGGGCCGACCACCGCGCTTACCACGACGAGCACGGCATCGTGACGTCGTCGTACAGCCCCATAGGCAAGGGCGGCGAGCTGTTGGAGGACCCCGTCATCACCGAGGTCGCGGCCGCCCACGAGCGCACGCCCGCCCAGGTGATCCTGCGCTGGCACGTGCAGCTCGGCCTGGTACCGGTGCCCAAGTCGTCGAACGAGCAGCGGATGCGCGAGAACTTGGACGTCTTCTCGTTCGAGCTCTCGCCCGACGAGATGCGGCGGCTCAGCTCGCTCGATGCGGGTGGGGGCGTGGACTCGGACTCGGCCGGGCACTGACCTCTGGCAGGTCGATGATCGTGTACGGCAGGAACGCCTGCACCAGAGGGCCGATGGTGAGCGCGAACGCCAGCGTCGCCCAACCCAGCACGCCGCCCAGCAGCCAGCCGACCGAGACGACAGCCACCTCGATGCCCGTCCTGACGAGCCTGATCGACCTCCCCGTGACCCTCGCCATGCCCGTCATGAGGCCGTCCCTGGGCCCCCTCCCGAACTGGCTGCCGATGTACAAGGCGGTCGCGTAGCCGTTCAGCACGATGCCGGCGACCACGTACGCGACCTGCCAAGCCAAGCCACCTTGCAGCGATGCGGGGTCGGGCAGGATGGCGAGCCAGACGTCGGTGAAGATGCCGATGAGCACGGCGTTCGCCAGCGTGCCGATGCCAGGCGTCTCGCGCATCGGCAGCCACAGCACGAGCACGGCGAGCCCGGTGAAGATCATGATCGTGCCGATGGACAGGGGCAGCAGCCGCGCCAGGCCCTGGTGGAGGACGTCCCACGGCATCGAGCCGAGGTTCGCGGTGATGAGCAGCGAGATCGAGAGGCCGAACAGGAAGAGCCCGATGAGCAGCTGCACGGACCGCCGCGCCAGCTTCCCGGCCCTGAGAGCCCCGAGGGGTCCGTAGTCGCGTAGCCTCAGCACCAGGGGACGGTATCACCCGGTGGTGCGCGGCCCGTGTCGGCGGCGGGCGCGGGCGCGTGGCTCGGCGCGGGCGCGTGGCTCGGCACGGGCCCGTGGCTCGGCACGGGCCCGTGGCTCGGCGCGGGCCGGAAGCCCTCGGTATCACCAGCCACCCACCGGGGCATGCTAGGGATAGAACGTTGACACTTCGCGCTGACAAGCCAGTTCCGGGTTCCGGTCGCGCCGGCGCCCCTGGTTCTGCGAGTTCCGGGGCCTCGAACGCGGGCGGCGAGCCCTGGACCGTATCGCCCGACCTCTGCTTCTCGCCCGAGCCGACCGTGCGCCGCCGCGCGATGGAGCTCTACGAGGGCGTGGCTGACCTGCCGCTCGTGTCACCGCACGGGCACGTGGACGCGTCGCTGTTCGCCGACGATGACGCCCGCCTTCCCGACCCGGCGTCTCTGTTCGTCACCGGCGATCACTACGTGATGCGCCTGCTCTTCGCGCACGGCGTCCCGTACGAGGACCTGGGCGTGCGGCCTCGAGACGACGGCGCCTTCGAGGAGGACCCTCGCGGTGTGTGGCGGCGGTTCTGCGAGCGCTTCCACCTGTTCGACGGCACGCCCACCGGCCTGTGGCTGAAGCTCACGCTGGTGCGCGTGTTCGGCGTGGAGAGGCGCCCGTCCGCACAGAACGCCGACGCGCTGTTCGACATGCTGAGCGAGGCGCTCTCCTCACCCGAGTTCAGCCCCCGCGCCCTGCTCGAGCTGTTCCGCGTTGAGCACCTAGCGACCACCGATGCCGCCGTCGCCTCGCTCGTAGACCACGCGCGCGCCCAGCAGGCCGGCCTGCGCGTCGTGCCCACCTTCCGCCCCGACGTCCTCATGCACCTGAGCGACCCCGGCTGGAACGGGCAGCTCAAGACGCTCGGCGACCTGGTCGGGTTCCAGGTCGACTCGCAGGAGGCGTTCGTCGAGGCGCTGCGCCGCCGGCGCCTGGTGTTCCGCGACCGCGGCGCCACCTCGACCGACCACGCCATGACCAGCGCGTTCGTCGACCCCCTCGACAGCGAGCATGCTGCCGTCATCTTCGACAAGGCCCGCGCCGGCCAGGTGGGTCCAGGCGAGGCCGAGCGGTTCCACTCGCACATGCTCTTCGAGATGGCGCACATGGCGACCGAGGACGGCCTCGTGATGCAGTTGCACCTCGGCAGCCTGCGCAACCACCACCAGCGGGTCATGGAGCGGTTCGGCCCCGACATGGGCGCCGACATCCCCGTCGCCATGGACATGTCGCGCGGCCTGCAGGCGTTGCTGAACGCGTTCGGACACGACCAGCGGTTCCGGCTGGTGGTGTACACGCTCGACGAGACGACCTACGCCCGCGAGCTCGCGCCGCTCGCCGGCCACTACCCCGCACTGCGCCTGGGCAGCCCGTGGTGGTTCCACGACTCGGTGCACGGGATCGAGCGCTACCTGGACTCGACGGTGGAGACCGCCGGCTTCGCGAAGCTGGCTGGCTTCGTGGACGACGCCCGCGCCCTCCCCACGCTGCGCGCCCGCCACGACGTCTGGCGACGCGTCACGTGCGACTGGCTGGCGCGGCAGGAGCTGAAGGGGTTGGTGGACCCGGTTTCGGCTGAACGGATTGCGAGTTGGCTGGCCTATGGCGCCGCTAAGGACGCCTTCCGGGTGGCGGACGGTTGAGGGCCTGGCGGTCGTCGTTGGGAGCGGCGTTCGCTGACCTTGGCCAGGGTTGACGCCGGACCTGCTACGCCCGCGTTCCCATCTGTCGTCCAGCGCCTGGGGTGTCTCTCTCGGAACCTATGCTAGTAGTCCGTTTTCGGTATAGGCGTTTCTCGGGGGTTCGTCCCGAGAGCGGCGTGGCTGTCGGGGTTCATCTCCCGCCGCGGCGAGCCACTCCCGGCCCGGGTTATCCCGCTATCGAGCTACTAGCATAGGGACTCGAGAAGTGACCCCGGGTCCTCCCGGCCGGAACCCGGTCGGAACCCGGCCACGGACCCGGCCACGGATCCGAGCCCGCACCGACTAGGTAGCCAGCGCCACAGCCAGCGCTTCGACCACGCGCTCCTGCACCTCGCGTCCCATCTCGGGCCAGATCGGCAGGCTGAGGACCTCGCCGGCCAGCCGCTCGGTGACCGGCAGCGACGGGTAACGGCCGGCGTAGACCGGCAGAAGGTGCTGCGGGACCGGGTAGTAGACCATCGACTGCACCCCGTCCTCGTTCATGACAGCCCGCACGCGGTCTCGGTTCACGCCGGGCAGGCGCACCGTGTACTGGTGAAACACGTGGCCGGGAGACACCTCGGGCGCGATCACGCCAGGCACACCGGCGAGCAGCTCGCCGTAGTAGGTCGCCACCTCGCGCCGCTTGCGGTTCCAGGCATCGACGCGCGGCAGCTTCACGCGCAGGATGGCGGCCTGCATCGCGTCCAGGCGGCTGTTGTAGCCGAGGACCTCGTTGCGGTACCGCTCCAGAGAGCCGTGGTTGCGCAGCATCCGCGCGGCCCTAGCCACCTCGTCGGATGACGTCGCCAGCAGCCCGCCGTCCCCGTACGCGCCCAGGTTCTTGGTCGGGAAGAACGAGAACGCCCCGACGTCGCCGAGCGTCCCGGTCTGCCGCCCCTGCCACGTAGCCCCGAACGACTGCGCGCAGTCCTCGATGACCAGCAGGTCTTCGGCCCTCGCCAGGGCTAGCAGTGGGCCCATGTCCACCGGCCGGCCGTAGAGGTGCACGGGCATGATCGCCTTGGTGCGGTCGGTGATGGCGCGTTCGACCAGCCTAGCGTCCAGGTCGAAGGTCGCCTCGTCGATGTCCACGAACACCGGCGTCGCGCCGACGACGGAGATGGACTCGGCCGTCGCGAAGAAGCTGAACGAGGAGGTGATGACCTCGTCCCCCGGTCCCACGCCAAGCGCCCTCAGCGCGATGACCAGGGCGTCTGTGCCCGAGTTGAGCCCGACGGCGTGCCGCGTCCCCAGGTACCGCGCGGCCTCTTCCTCGAACCCCTCGACCTCGGGGCCGCCGATGAACTGGCCGGAGCGCATCACGCGCTCGGTCGCGGCGGTCAGCTCGGGCCAGAGGGCCTCGACCTGGGCAGTCAGGTCGAGCATGGGGACGGTGCTAGTGCGGGTCACGGGGCTATGTTCGCTCATGTGGGCGGGGGCGTGCGCGTCCGGGCGCTCAAGTCTTACCCTGAGGCCAACTGGCTAGCAGCGGGGAGCCACCCACCACCAAGGTCCGCGACAGGAGGACGAACATGAGCGCGACGCTCGACATCGCCAGCAGGTTCAAGGGCGCCAAGGCCACAAGCGGAGCCACCTACGACGTGAGGAGCCCGGCCACCCGCGAGGTCGTCGCGACTGTGGCCGACAGCGGCGCAGAAGACGCCCGCGAGGCGGCGAACCTCGCCAGCAGCGCCTTCGAGACGTGGCGCAAGACGACAGCCTTCGAGCGCTCCGCCGTCCTCGAGCGCTGGGCCGACCTGCTCATGGAGCACCAGGAGGAGCTGGCGACCGCGATGACGGCCGAGATGGGCAAGCCCATCAAGGAGTCGCGCGGCGAGGTCGCGTACGCGGCCGGGTTCGTGAAGTGGTACGCCGAGGAGGCCAAGCGCATCGGCGGCGAGACCGTTCAGAGCCAGTTCGCCCACAAGCGCCTGTTCGCGCTCAAGCAGCCGGTCGGGCCGGTGTACGCCGTCACGCCGTGGAACTTCCCGCTAGCGATGGTCACGCGCAAGGCCGCGCCGGCGTTGGCGGCCGGCTGCACGTTCATCCTCAAGCCGGCCGAGCAGAGCCCGCTGACGGCGCTCATGTCGGCCGACCTGTGGCGCGAGGCAGGTGGGCCCGACAGCACGCTTCAGGTCATCACGACCAGCGACCCGGTACCCGTGTCCGAGGTCCTCATGGCCGACCCGCGCATCGCGAAGATCACGTTCACCGGCTCGACCGAGGTGGGCCGCATCCTCTACAGGCAGGCCGCCGACACGGTCAAGCGCATCTCGCTCGAGCTGGGCGGCCACGCGCCCCTCATCGTCTTCGACGACGCCGACCTGGACGTCGCGGTCCCGCAGGCGATCGCCTGCAAGTACCGCAACGCCGGCCAGACCTGCGTGTGCACCAACCGCATCTACGTGCAGAGCGGGGTCCTCGACGAGTTCACGAGCAGGTTCGCCGAGGCGAGCCGGGGGCTGACCGTGGGCGACCCGCTCTCAGACGCGACGGACATCGGCCCGCTGGTGGACGACCAGGGCCTGAAGAAGGTCAAGGCCCACATGCAGGACGCGCTCTCCAAGGGCGCTCGCGTAGTGACCGGCGGCGAGGCGCTGGACGGCCTCTACTTCCAGCCGACGGTGCTCACTGGCGTCACAGGCGACATGCTGATGATGCATGAGGAGACGTTCGGGCCCGTGGCTCCCGTCATCTCGTTCGACGACGAGGCGGAGGCCGTGCGCATGGCCAACGACTCGCCGTACGGCCTCGCCGCCTACCTGTTCACGAACGACGTGTCACGCGCCTGGCGGGTGGCAGAGGCGCTCGACTACGGCATCGTCGGCGTCAACGACGGCGTCCCGAGCACGCCGCAAGCGCCGTTCGGCGGCGTCAAGCAGTCGGGCATCGGCCGTGAGGGCGGGCACTGGGGCTTAGAGGAGTACCTCGAGGTCAAGTACGTTTCTATGGGGTTGCGATAAGACCGGCCGCCTCCAGCTTCCGTTTCGCTGCGATCAGCTCCCGGGTCGGTAGCCCCGACCTTTCGGCCGCGTCGAGGATCGAGTGCTCACCATCCGCCAGGACGAGGTTCCACAGCACCGACTGCCTGGCGGTGGAGGTGTCGGTAGGTTCGTACAAGCCTCGCTTCCCGAGCTGCGGCTCTCCGTATGGCGCCGTGCTTATGAGAGGCTGAGAGTCCTCCAGAACGGAGATCATCTCTTTCGTTACCTCCAGGGCGTTCTCCAAGGACTCGTCTGAAACGAACGTCAGATCGTCTAGGGAGGTGTGGTACTCGGGGTACGAGGCCGGCTCCGCCCTACCAAGACCCCCAACCGGCAACCGGATTCCGGGGCTGGCGTACTGTCGTTGGTCGTAACCGGTCGGCTTGAACGGCAGGACCTTATGTTCGCCGTGTTCGGCTAGAACCAAGCGGGCCGTCCGGTCTATGTACGCGTCACCCTGGAACGTCTCCTTGTAGGAGAGAGCTCCGTCGTCACCAAGGCCAGCTAGCACCAGCCCATGGCGTACGCGCTCGCGCACGACCGGGGTCTGGCTGAGGAACACGATCGTGCCCAAGGTCGCTGGCGCGAACACCACGCGGTAAGTGAACCAACGGTCCTCCGTTGTGAGCCACCGCCCTAGTGCTGTCAGAACTGCGACCCCACTAAGGTTGTCGTTGGCCATCGACGGATGGCAGACGTGTGAGGTGAGGAGCACCTCGTCTTTCGACCGCCCCGGGATGATCAGCTCGCCGTACGTGAGCGAGCCAGGTCGGAGACTGGTATCTACCTCCACCTCGTAGGTGCCATCCTCCAGAGCCTCGAGTTCTGTGTGCGGCATGCAGAAGCCCCAGTAGCGCTTATAGAACGACGTGACGTACGGGATGGCCGTCGGTCGATCAGGCAGCGTGTGTACGTGATGACGCAGTTCCTCGAGCTGCATCCGGCCCCTGAAGGGCTCGCTGTAGCTCACGAGCATCAGGTTGTGGCGATCGAAGTCTGCGACGACTCTGCCGTCCGGACCGACGATCCGAGCGCCGCGTACGTTCCACTCCAACGGAACTTCCCAGTCGAAGGCACGTGTGCCGCTCGGAACCTCGCGAAGCTCAAGGCCGTCCAGCTCGCGCTGGATGACCCGCAACGTCTGCCGCAGGCCCTCGCCAGAGAGGCTCCTTGGTAGAGGGTAGAGCTCTTCGATCAGCGACCTCATCGAGAACGGCTGGTGTTCCGATGTTGGCGCAATCACGGCAACGGTCATAGCTTCCCCTCCCCCGTTTGCTGGTTCAGATCAGTGCAGGCGTTGGTATGGGCACGGCGAACCTCGCTCCCCAGTCGCGAGCGTGCGCGAGCTGCACGACGATCTCGTCTTTCAGGTTCCAGGGGAGGATCAGGATCACGTCGGGGCGCGTCTCGTCGAGGCGGTGCGGCTCGTGGATGGGAATGTGGCTGCCGGGAAGGTACTTGCCCTGTTTGTACGGGTTTCTGTCGACCGTGTAAGGAAGTAGCTCCGGCCCGATACCACAGTAGTTGAGAAGCGTGTTCCCTTTGCCTGGTGCCCCATATCCCGCCACCTGCAGACCATCGTCGTGGAGGTCGATGAGCAGCCGCAACAGGTCGCGCTTGACCTGAGCCACCGCCCCTTGGAAGCCCCTGTAGGTCGCCACGGAGTCGAGCCCGGCCTGGGCCTCGTCGTCCCTCAGTTCTTGCACGGACGCCCGCACCGGTCTGGACCCGATGTGGGCTACCCACAGCCTGAGCGAGCCGCCATGCGTAGGCAGCCGCTCGACGTGTGTGGCCTCGAGGCCGTGCGCAGACAACAGCTTCTCTACAGCCACGAGGCTGAGGTACGAGAAGTGCTCGTGGTAGATGGTGTCGAACTGGCGGAACCTGATCAGCTCCAGGAGGTGAGGGAACTCGAAGCTGGCCACACCACTGGGGCTTAGCAGTACCGACACCCCTTGAACGAAATCGTTGATGTCGGGAACGTGCGCCAGAACGTTGTTGGCCACGATAAGGTCGGCCGCTCCGTGTTCCCCGACGACTCTCCTCGCGACGTCACTGCCGAAGAACTCCGACAGCGTCGGTACCCCGTTCTCACGTGCAACGGCCGCGACGTTGCGGGCCGGGTCGATACCCAAGACCCTGACACCCATCGCGACGAAGTTCTTCAACAGGTAGCCGTCGTTCGAGGCAAGTTCGACGACGAAAGACCTCTCCCCTAAGCCCTCGGAGGCCGCGGCCTGACTGCAGTACTCGGCTGCGTGCGCCAGCCATGAGGAGGAGTACGAGGAGAAGTACGCGTACTCGGTGTAGATCTCCTCTGCAGTCGCGAAGTCCTGGGCCTGTACCAGGAGACAGCGCCCACACACGTAGGTTCGCAGCGGGTAGAAGGTCTCTGGTTCATGGAGCCCCGCCTCGGTCACGTAGCTCTCGCAGAGGGGTTGAACGCCCAGGTCGACGAACGTGTCAGCCAGGTCGCTGCCACATGCCCTGCAGCTGAGCGATCGTTTGGGCGCGATCAAGGCATCGGCACCGTAAGCTTCTAGCATCATTAGAACTGTATGAAAGGCGTGCTCGGCGCAGGTCAGGTTTCGTCACAACCGCCTCCGAATTCGATGCACACGGGCCTGGTCACTGGTCATAGCGCGGACGCTGCACGACGACTATCGTGAACGGCACCTGAGAGGGGGCACCTCAAACATGAAGGTCGTCCTGTTCTGCGGTGGCTTCGGTCTACGCCTGCGTGACCACGAGCCTCGCATTCCCAAACCAGTTGTTCCCCTGGGGGACGACCCGCTGGTGCTTCACGTCATGAGGTACTACGCGCACTTCGGCTACACCGACTTCTTGCTGTGCCTCGGGTACAAGGGTGAGGTCGTGCAGGAGTCGGTCGAGGGCGCCGTCATGGCCCAACTCGAGGGAGCTCGATCCGTAGCGCCCGGTTCCCCACAGGACATGACCACGTGGACCGTCCAGTTCGTAGACACCGGTCTCCACGCCACGATCGCCGAGCGTCTCATGGCCGTGAAGCCGTACTTGCCGGTAGGGGAGCGGTTCTTCGCCAACTACTCCGACTCTCTGACCGACGCCCCGCTCCCGGATCTCGTATCGGGGCACGAGTCGAAGGGTGCGATCGCCAGTTTCGTCTGTGTCAAGCCGCATCTGAGCCTTCACCACGTCTCGGTGGACGAGCCTTCCGGCCGGGTCACGGCGATCCAGAGCATCCGAGATGCCGTCAGGATCAACGGTGGCTATTTCACGCTCGACTACGAGGTATTCGACTACATCGAGCCCGGAGACGAGCTGGTCGAAAGGCCGTTCGCCCGGCTCATCACTGAAGGTCGGTTGCACGGTCATGTCTATGACGGCTTCTGGTCGACGGTAGACACCTACAAGGACCACATGCGTCTCTCGACCTTGCTGCAACAGGGCCCGGGGCCGTGGCAGTTGTGGCGGCAGCTGGAAGCCACCTCTTACGGCGCGGCCGGAAGCTAACTTGGCGTGCTAGGGCTTGAGCTTCCGCCGGGGCCGCTAAGCGTTATGTGCCTCGGCGCGCACGCTGATGACATCGAGATAGGCGCCGCCGGGACCCTTCTCACGTTGCTTCGGAACCGGCCAGGCAGCACTGTTTCCTGGGTGGTCGCCACGGCACCGGGCGAGCGAGTCGCCGAGGCCGAGGCTAGCGCACAGGCGCTCCTGGATGGTCTGGCCCAGGCGGACGTACGCGTGCTTGGGCTGGTGGAGAGCTACCTAGATCGCTCGCCTGAAGCGAAGCAAGCCATCGCATCCTTGCAACGAGAACTCCCGGAGCCACAACTTGTCCTCACCCATCATCGTGACGACCGGCATCAGGACCACCGTGCCATCTCCGACATCACCTGGCAACACTGGCGCGACCATCTGATCCTCGAGTACGAGATCCCTAAGTGGGATGGAGACTTGGGACGTCCGAACCTTTACGTTCCCCTAGAGGAGGCGGCCGTCGAAAGGAAGCTGCGCCACCTGGCCGAGCACTTCGCCAGTCAGCGCGGCAAGGACTGGTACGACGATGGGACGTTCAGAGGTCTGATGCGGCTGAGAGGTATGGAGTGCAGGTCCCCGTCGAGGTACGCCGAGGCGTTTCACGCTAGGAAGTTGCAGTTGCTCTGAACTGGCTGACCTGCGGGCCTTAACAGATCGTGGGGACCTACCCCTCGCTTCGCTCAGCAAGGCCTCGGGAGATAACACGCTTGGTCGCACGATCTGCCAGCCCCAAGAAGCTGTGGTCTGGGACCACTCCTTCCGCCTCGATCCAAAGCCGGCCGCCGCGTTGCTTGAGGGCGACGGCGATTCCGCGCATGGTCAGCGAGTTGTACATGCAGGCCAACGCTAGATCCGGCCTGGACGCGGGCCACACCCCGTTGAGCTGAAGCGCCCTTCTGACCGCGAACGTCGTACGGCGCCATGTGTCGCGATCCAGCGGGCGTCGGCCCACTTCGATTCCGCTGTTGAAAGGCGACCAGCCAAGCCGGGCCCGGGCGACGGACACCGTTACCATCGGAACCTCACGAGCGATGTCAACCAGGTCCGTCGGCACGGCCACTAGGTTCCACCACAGGCGTTCGAGACTGCGGTGGCTTCGTTCGGGCATGATCGCGAGATCATAGAAGAACAGCCGTAGCGCGTTAGGGGCATCCAGCTCGAGTTTCCCTGTTTCTGGGTTGCATTTGCGTAAGAAGTGTCCAGCCGTCCTCGGGATGCGGAGCTCACGTGAGCGGGCTAGAACATCGGCGGAGGTAAGCCTGCCGTACTGGAAGAGGAACTTCAGGTCCAGGAAGTCCGACGGTCTGATCGCCAGCGCGTCCTGTGACCAGCTTCGGGCCGTGATCACTCCTATCAAGACGGCGTCTACCGGAGAAGGCACTGACACTTCGACACCCTCTAGCTGGGCAACGCCGGCATCGAGCCAAACGGCATCTGTCAAGCGCTCCTGCTTGCGCACGCTGAACGAGCGGCGAGCATTGCTATGGACCAACCGCCTGTGGACATCGACGGACAAGCCGAGGGCCGCGTGATACAGACCCATGAGCTCGTGGCCGTTGTAGCTGAGCTCGTGAAGACTATCCGCCCGCGGTGGTTCGCCTAAGCGCCAGGTGACGAACCATCCGGCTTCGGTGGCGACGTGAGCTGCGGCCTGGGCCAAATCACTCCCGGATAGTTCCTCGGACCGTATGGCGAGATCCACGTCGCTGTAAGGGCGCCAACTCGCGTCGTCGTATACGTACTCCGCGAGAAAGAAGCCTTTGAGAAGTAGCGCCTCGATGCCCGCTTCGCGCCAAGCTCCCAAGAGCTTGGCGATCACCCTTCGAATCGCAGCGTGGCGCGCCGAGCTGCGAACGTACTCCCGCCGTAGCCGCTCGATAGCTTCTTGAGGGTAGGCTGATGCAACCTCTGGGTGCTTCGCGATCACGCTGGAGCCGTACGCTCCTACGCCAGCGAGGATCAACCCGCCGACGTCGACCTCCGTAGGAGCGTTGCCGAGCAAGAACGCCTCTACAGCCCTGGACTGACAGCTACTCAGACCGGGTGCTCGCTTTGCTCGCAACGCTCGCATCTAGGTTCCCGCATGTCCTGTTAGTCCGCGCCGCTGGCGGAGAGGGCGCTGAGACCGCGAACCTGATCCACGTTCTGCGTGAACCAGTCGTAGGTATCGCGAAGTCCATCTGAAAGCTCTATCGCCGCCCGCCAACCCATGCCTTCGAGAAGGCTAACGTCGAGAAGCTTACGCCGGACTCCATCGGGTTTGGTGGTGTCGAACTCGATCTGGCCCTCGAAGCCGACCGTCTTCCCGATCAGCTCCGCCAACTCTCGGATCGAGACGTCCTTGCCCGTCCCAACGTTTATCGGACCGGGTCGCGAGGCGTTCTTCAAGAGGAAGAGACAGGCATCAGCCAAGTCCTCGACATGCATGAGTTCGCGTCGCGGAGTGCCGCTTCCCCAAACCACTACGGAGGGGGCACCAGTCACTTTCGCCTCATGCATCTTCCGCATCAGCGCAGGAACGACGTGACTACCGACCAGGTCGAAGTTGTCATGTCTTCCGTAAAGGTTCGTAGGCATAGCAGATATGAAGTCGTCTCCATGCTGCCTTCGATATGCGTCGCAGAGCTCGATCGCAGCGATCTTCGCAACGGCGTAGGCTCTGTTGGTCGACTCCAGCGGCCCCGTCAACAGGTGAGCCTCCGTGAGCGGCTGAGGTGCCTCGGCCGGGTAGATGCAGGAAGACCCGAGGTTGAGCAGCTTCTTCGTCCCGAACTCATGCGCTGCCGAGATCACGTTCGTGGCGATCTGAAGGTTGTCTAGGAGGAAATCAGCCGGATAGGTGTCGTTCGCGAGGATACCGCCCACCTTCGCGGCTGCGAGGACGACCACCTCGGGCCGCTCGACTTCGAAGAACTCGTGAGTCGCCTCCTGGCATCGCAGGTCCAGTTCTCCGGAGGTGCGGGTGATCACGTTGCTGAAACCTTCTCGAACGAGTCGCGCGTGAACTGCGCGGCCGACCATGCCCCGATGCCCGGCCACGTAGATGGATGTCGACGGGGTCAGGAACCCACGACCCAGCACCGCTGTCATGCGCCCGCCGCCCCTCGAACTGCCACCAGGTGCCCCGCGTCCCGAAGTGTCTTCTCTTGTCTTGCGAGCTCCAGATCGTTGGCAACCATCCTGGTGACCAGTTCCTCGAAGGGTATCGACGGTTTCCAGCCGAGTACGCGGTGGGCCTTAGAGGCGTCCCCCTGGAGGAAGTCGACCTCCGTCGGCCTGTAGTATCGGGGGTCGAGCTCGACATGATCTTCCCATGCCAGGCCAAGGCGGCCGAAGACCATCTCGACGAAGTCCCTGACAGACCGGCTCTCTCCCGTGGCTACCACGTAGTCCCCGGGCTCGTCCTTCTGAAGCATCAGCCACATAGCTTCGACGTAGTCCTTGGCATGACCCCAGTCACGCCTGCTGTCAAGGTTGCCTAGATACAGCTTGTCTTGCAGGCCTAACTTGATGCGGGTGGCAGCTCTCGTGATCTTGCGAGTCACGAAGGTCTCGCCGCGCCGCTCACTCTCGTGGTTGAAGAGTATCCCGTTACTCGCATGCAACCCATACGCTTCCCGGTAGTTGACCACGAGATGGTGGGCCATGACCTTAGCTGCGGCGTATGGGCTCTTGGGATAGAAAGGTGTGGTTTCCGACTGAGGAGGGGCGCTACCGCCGAACATCTCGCTGGTACCGGCCTGGTAGAACCGAATACCGCTCCCAGTTCTCTTGGCGTAGTCCTTGACCGCCTCCAGAAGGCGGAGCACCCCTAACGCGTCAGTGTCACAGGTGTACTCGGGCTGCATGAAGCTGACGCCAACGTGGGATTGCGCTCCAAGGTTGTAAAGCTCGTCCGGCTGGGATTCCTCCAGGATGCGTCGGAGACCCGGGCCGTCCGAGAGGTCGCCGTAGTGCAGCAAGAGCCGGGCGTCGACCTCATGTGGGTCCTCATACAGGTGGTCGATGCGCTCAGTGTTGAACGTACTCGAGCGACGGATCACGCCGTGGACCTCGTAACCCTTATGAAGCAGGAGCTCCGCCAGGTAGGATCCGTCCTGGCCGGTTATACCGAGGATGAGTGCGCGTGCCATGCCAGCTCCTCTTCAGCGAGCCCGACGCCTGAGCTCGGTAGCAACCAATGCTACGAACCTTGGGTTGTGGATGAGGTACCTACGCCACAACCTCCGCGGCTCGACGGCGAGACGGAAGAGCCACTCCAGCCCTCGCGTCTGCAACCACTTCGGAGCCTGCTTGACCGTTCCCGCATGGAACGCGAACGCCGCCCCAACCCCGATCTGAACGACGCCGAAGTCCGTCTTGTGCGCCGCCATCCAACGTTCCTGCTTCGGGCACCCTAGGCCCACGAAGAGCAACCTTACCCCTGACGCGCGCACCGCATCGATAACGTCGAGATCTTCCTCAGCGCTGAGTTCTCTGAACGGCGGGGAGTGAGCGTAAGCGACGTTGAGCCGCGGGAACTTGTTTCGAAGTGCTTCCACCATGCGATGCAGCACTAACTGAGTTCCTCCGTAGAAGCCGACAGGAACCCCGCTGGCCTCCGCAGCTCTACACAGGTGAATCATCAGGTCCGGTCCGTACACGCGTTCAGCATCTGCCAGGCCCAAGAGTCGTAGCGTCCAGACGAGTGGGACGCCATCCGAGGTGACCATGTCGGCGCTGTTCACTACGTCCTGGAACTCTCGCGAGTCGTGAGCCTCCATGATCATGTGAACGTTGGCCGCGCACACCACGCGGCCCACCGGTTCACGGGTCCAACGTAAGAGTTGGTCCACCGCCGACGCATAGGAGAGCACGTCGACCCGTGTTCCTAGTATCTTCGCCCCAGAACGACTATCGGGCGCGCTCACAGTCCTCGCGCCTTCTCTGATGGCCACGGCAGAACGACCGTTCACGCGGCCTCAAGCGCAGATAGCACCCCTTGGTGGAAGTTGCTAGCCATCTTCTCGATCGTGTAGCGTTTGCTCGCTTCGAAAGCGTTCGCTCTAAGGACCTCAAGGCGCTCCGGGTCCTGTAGGAGTCCAACGACACCGCTGGCGTACGCGCCCACATCGTCGGCTGTCATGAGGCCGTTCTGTCCAGATTCTAGATAGTCGATCTCCGGACTGTGATGGGGATAACTCGTGGTGATCATCGGAGTCTGGAGCGCGAAGGCATCCAGCACTGCTAGGCCAACTAGCCCAGGCATCAAGAACACTTTGCTCAACGCGAATAGTTCGACCTTCTCCTCGTCGAACTTAGCGCCTACATGTCGAATCCAGTCGTGCTGTTCAGCGGCAGCGGATGCCAAGTGTTGATGGGGTCCCGAACCGACCAGGATCAACTCGAAGTCGTGGACCTCTTCTCGTATGAGGGCTGCGGCCTCGAGGAGGAAGTCGATCCGCTTCTCCGTGTACATGCGCCCACAGTAGATCCCCACGTTGGCGCCACTCAGCCCGAGTTCCGCCAGTAAAGCGCGCTTGCGCTCTTCGGTAACGTCGTTGGCCAGCCTCTGAAGGTGAGCGGTATCGACCGCGTTCTGTACTTCAGTTATGCGCTGTGGCGGGAACCCCAGCGACTCGACGATAGTTCTGGTTAGGCCGTTGTAGGCGAACCACCATCGCGCGTTCACAGATAGCCGCTTCTTGATCGCTTCGGCCAGAAGGTTGGCTCTGGTCGCCTGGAAGTTCTTCCCGTGTCCCCAGTACGCGAGCTTGTTCCATCCGAGAGCGTTCCGAGCTGCAAGGAAGTAGTTGATGAGGAGTCTGCTTGCCTGTTCGACTATGACGAGATCGGCGCCTCGCACAACGGATAGGGCTGGCTGCCAGATGAGCTCCCGCCCGCCCAATGAGACGCTGCGGTTGGGACTACTCACGGCCCATTCGTAGTCTTCGGCCACGTTCGCCTCGCGCGCGCCGTAGACCACTTGCAGGCGGAGACCCGATCGACGCATCAGACGGTCAAGCTCGATGTAGAACGGAACACGGTAGTGCGGTAGGAACCGGATCAGGTTCACCACGCGACGGCTGCAGGCGTACGGCCTGGAGTCAGTGCTCGACTCCATCTACGAGTCTCTCGTGCTCGGCATGGCGATCCGTGGGCGACCGAGTAGGAGGCCGAAGAGCGTACGCATCGCGGACCACTTGCCGGGAACGGGCAGCTCGCGTACATCCTCGTGCGCGAACAAGCCGAACACCTTCTGGGCTGCCGAGAACCCTTGCCATCGGAGGCTGCGATACGTGCCCGCCAAGATGTACTGGTGCAGGAAAAGCGCTCGATACCGCACTGCTTCGGCCGGTGAGATCGCCCCAGAAGCCTCTGCTCTCGCGAAAACGTCCAGCAGTAGATCGATGGTCTTGGTATTGAACTTGGACATCGTGAAGGCCTTACGGTGAACGGTATATGCACTGAGCGCCACCGGAACACAATGAAGGCCGTGCCTCGAGAAGAGCTTGAACCAGAGGTCGATATCACAGACGTTGTGCGTGGATGGGTCGAACATCCCGACGTCAACCAGTGCCTCGCGGTTGACTATCATCGCCGGTGACCTTACGAATCCCGAGTCGGCGAACAGCCTGTCCAGGGCATCTGCCGGCTCTAGGAATACGTGCTCTGGGAAGGAGCTACGCTTCAGTACTCGTTCGGTCTTGTCGACGATCTGACCACCGAATAGACATGCCGGCCTATCTAGGTCTTCCTGTAGGAACTCCAGAGACGGTTGCAGCGAGCCCGGGAGCAGATAGTCATCATCACTAAGTATCAATACATAGTCCCCGATAGAACGCGAGATCGCCTGATTGATGTTCGCGATCATCGGGATCGTCGTCTCGTTGTGCATGTACGTCCAACGCCCTGGCCATGCACCAAGTGCGCTCTGCACGACATCGGTGCTTTCGGAACCTGGCGAGTTGTCTGAGATGACCAGCTCTACATCGCCACCCTGAGTCTGCTGGATGACCGACATGATCGCCCGACGCAGCCACTCTGGTCGGTCCAGGGTGGGGATGCAGACGCTTAGCGTCGGTGCCGTCAACTCTGTTCCCCCTTGCAAGATGGCGTTCACAGACAACAAGGATACGTAGGCTTGCAGACAAGTCGCAGAACAACGGTCACAGCAAGCGGGCAACGGTGTGGTCGCGAGGCAACGGCACCGATGGAGCTGTCGCGCTCACGCCCAGGTCGAAAACATCGGCGCTTAGTTTGTGTCTGCAACGGCTTTCGTGCTGAAGTTTGCCAGTTTGTGGCGCGTGGCGGCGGTACGGGGACACCTATGGCGTTGATGACACTACGTGGCTTGTCGCGCTCAACTTCGGTTCTCGCGACCACGTAGTAGCTCTTGTGACACCAGCGCCAAGAACCTGGGTGTGACAGGTGCCTTCTCCACAGTCCCTTTGACTAGACAGCAGGTCACCGTCTCCGAAGAGCGGTAGTAGTCGTCCGAGCACGGCCAGCGTGGACCCCTCTCCTTGGTGCAGGGGATGTCGACACTGGGCCGGACTCGACCTCAAGGTGACCGCCTGTAGTAGCAGCACCGAAGACCGGAACGCCGAGTCGCTCGAGCAGTTGGAGCGCTCTTCTGACACGGTTCCTAGTCGTCACCCTTAGGTCGCAAACTATTAGCGCTCCGCTGCAGTACGGTGCCATGATCAGGCCATCAGCAACCGTGAGTAAAGGTGGTGCGTGAACTAAGACCACGTCGAAGGACGCGCTCCACTCATCGATCTTGGAACGGAACCCGCGGACCAACAATGCTGAGGCGTTGCCAACGGGCTTGTACGAGGGCACGACGTGCAAGTAGGGCGAGCCTCCGATCTTATGGTCGACGGGCACCAGCGGAGTTCTGGGATTACTGAGGTATTCATCGAACCCAGTGAAGCTACCGAAGGGCAGGGCGAACGCCTCTCTCGATACCGGGTTTCTGAGATCGGCGTCGATCAGCAAGACGTTCTGGGCATTGTTAGCGATACTGGCGGCAAGTCCGAACGCCACGCTCGCGGATCCCTCACCACTCTCGACACTGGTGACGAGGATGACCTTAGGACCTTCGCCGGGCTGGCCATACGTGATGCTGGCACCCAGGTAATTGGCCTCCTCCAACGTGATGAGTTGGGATGGCTTCCTGGGCCGTACGAACTCCGCCAAGACCGGTACGCCTGTGACTGCAAAGAACTCATCCGACGTTCGCATTCGGTTATCTAGTGCATTCCGGATGAGGTAAACGGCAACTACACCGAGCGCGCCCAATAGCCCCGCCGCAAACGCGTACATGGTTTTTCGGTTGCCGATCGGCTCCTCCGGGGCCACCGGCGGAGACAGCACTTCGAGTCTGCCAACGGCCGAGGTTCTAAGCGCCAAGGCTGCGTCGCGCTGCTGAATCAACGAGTTCTGGGAACTCAGCAGCGCGTTGATGCGCGCCTGGTCGCCGGTTGCCGTCTGATTGATGCGTACCTGCTCCTCGATCGCCTGAATCTGATGGTTCAGCGTCTCTACGATGCTGTCCAAGCTGCGAACGGCTCGTTGTTGGTCCCATGCGATAAGTGCCTCGGTGACGGCAGTGGCTACCCGGGCACTGCCGTCAGGCGTACTACTGTATCCATCGATGTGGATGAGGCTAGATACTTGCGTCTGTTCGATGCCGACAGAGATCTGCCTGAACAATCTGCTACGATCGCGACCCGTTGGTTCAGGTTCGCCTAAGAGCTTAAGCACTTCGTTCAACATCGCTGGGCTCTCGATGGCCGTCCGATAGGCGCGTACGTCAATCATGGGCGAAGTAAGGAGAGTTATGCCAATCGCACTAGCCGGAGCTGAGCCCTGTGACAAGACAAGCGTACTTGTCGAAACGTAGACGTCCGAACTCTGGGAACGCAAGAAGTACGTCACTCCACCCAGGAACAGTGCGACCGCTGCCGCTGGCAGTAGGGCCTTCCTGACGGTTCGGAATACCTCCTTGAGAGAGGTCTCGTTAGGGTAGTCCACGCACTTACCTTGTTGCTTCCGTGACCATGTTCTTGAGGGTAGCAGCCGCGAGTCGGCTCTAAGGCGCTATTGACACATCTGCCTGCGAGGTACCGTCCTCCCGCGGGATATCTTGGCGTAGCTGACCATGGACTATCTAGACCTCCTAGAGTCCGCTGTCTCTCTGACCTCGTTGGCGGCAGCAGCGGCCTGCTTCACTGCTGTAGCGGTCTTCACTTACCTGAGATCGGCAGTCGGCATCGTTCTGTGCCTATCCGTCCTCTTTGCACGCGTCCTCCTGCCGAGAGACCCGGTCGCAGCATCGCTTGCGGGAATCGACCTCTACCCCGTCGACGTCGTGTACCTAACGTTGGCGCTGGTCGCCCTACTGCGCTGGTTGCATCTCATAGGACGGCGCGGGGCACGGCTAGAACATGGCATGCTCTTGCTGCTCGCGATTCTGATGCTGGTCAACTTCGTTCGAGGTGTGATCGAACATGGTCCCCAAGACGCGGGAGTAGAGCTCCGCAGGCACTTCTACGTAATCTCCGGAGCAGCATACTTCGCCTCCTTCGAGCCAGTTGCCAAGCGAATGAACTGGAACCTGCGGGCCTGGATCGTCGCAAGTCTCGCGATTTGCGTCGTCAGCGTTCAGCGTTTCGCGATCGGTTTGGCGAGTCTCGACCTGGAGCGCCTCAGAGTCGTGGATTCCAACGTCACGCTGGTGTTGGCGCAAGCCATGCTCATCTGTCTATACTTTTGGGTAGACTCCAAGAACCCCCGCCTTTACCGTAATCTGGCGCTAGTCCTACTGCCATTCGTGGTCATAATGCAGCACCGAACTGTTTGGGTAGTCTTGCTTGCCACGGTCCTAGCGATTCTCGTCCTTGAATCGCGCTTGCGAAACCGGCTCCTGGCTGTGCTGGCTATCGGCGCTGTGCTTACGGGGGTCGGCGTTCTTGCCATATATGGCGACCGCGGATCGGAGGTGCTGGGCGACTCGGCTTCCGATACTGGGACCTTTGAATGGCGAGTAGAGGGCTGGCGAGTACTGCTCGACGAGCAATTGCACGGTGTTGGGAGCGTAGTTCTCGGTCGACCCCTGGGCGCGGGGTTCGAGAGATACTTGCCGCAACTCGGATATTCCGTGGACGTGTCACCACATAACTACTACATAGAGATGCTTCTGGTTGGTGGAGCGCTGGGCCTTCTGCTTCTGTTGCTCATCTACGGCCGAGCTTCCTTGCGGGCACTAGCCAAGCCCAGGTGGGACGATCGGGGGCCCGGCAAGCGAGTGGCGTTCGTGCTTCTCTTGTCGCAACTTGTCTACTACATCACCTATGCGCCGCTCCCGGAGCAATCGGTAATACTTGGCATCGCGTTGAGTATCGGCCTTCCCCTCAGCAGGGAGTCGGTGCCGGCGCAAGGGGACCCCTATATTGATGAGGCTGTGAGCCGCGAGCGGCTGGCTTCCTAGGCTAGCGAGGTCCAAGCCTGACGCGAAGTTCCGGTCACGTACGACGATGCTCGGGCGGTCCTTCTGGCTTCGCAAGTGCATTGAGCACTGCGAAGGGCAGCACGAGTCGCTCGCTCTATACCGCCAAGTCAATGGTCACAAGGGAGCTGAACGCCCCGGCGTAGACTCCGTCACGAAGCAGTTGAGGGAAGGAGTTCGCCGTAGTACCGCTTTACCTGGGGTCGACCGAGTAACGTCCACGGCATCGCGGTTCTGGCCAATGCAAGTAGTGAGGGTCCTCCTGTCCGCCTACGCTTGCAGACCTGACCAGGGTTCAGAATCGGCTCTCGGTTGGAACTGGGCATTGTCGCTAGCAGAGCAGGGCCACGAGGTCAGCGTCATCACGACCAACAGGAATCAACCGGCCATAGAACAGGCCGCCGCATCGTTGCCATCGGATCGAGTGCTGCCTCACTTCTATTTCGTGGACGTACCGCCAGTACCAAAGCCCTTCAACAGATTCCGAGGGTACCTGACCGAGTACATCCTGTGGCAAAAGCGCATCCTCCCCAAAGCGAGGGAGCTAGACCGGCAGTTCGCTTACGAGATCGTCCATCATGTGACATGGGGAACGATCAGGTCCTCTAGTCAGCTCCACCGGCTCGGTAAGCCTTTCATCCTAGGACCAGTCGGAGGTGGCCAGAAGGCACCAAGGGCATTCCGGTCGTACTTTGGTGACGACTGGCGTAATGAGGCTGCGCGCAACTTCCTGATAGAAAGCGTCTTCGCCAATCCGTTGAATCAGGCCTCTAGGAGGCGCATGCAACGCACATCTCTCGTTCTGGCCACGAACAGGGACACCGCATCCCTAGCCCAGCAGCTGGGAGGTGCCAAAGTCGAGTATTTCCTCGATTGCGGATTGCACGAGGAGTTCCTCATAGATACCCCGAGACAGGGGCGAGGAGTTGCCGATCCGCTTCGCCTCATTTGGGTTGGTCGACTTGTTCCGAACAAAGGGCTACTACTGACGCTGGAGTCGCTGGCCGCCGTCGATCCCGCGTATGACATCCGCCTTGATGTGTACGGGTCCGGACCACTCGAATCAGAGGCTCACGGATGGATCCGGCGCCTTGGCCTGGAGTCCAAGGTGGCGCTGCACGGACGGGTCGACTGGGGCGAGCTGCGCAGGGCGTATGAGGAGAGTGACGCCCTCATCTTCACAAGCCTCCGAGATTCCTTCGGTGCGCAACTCCTTGAAGCGATGGCCAGCGGGCTGCCGGTCATTACACTCAATCACCAGGGTGCACGCGACTTCTTGCCAAAGGAAGCAGCGCTCATGGTCGAAGTCACCTCTCCGCAGGAGGTAGTCCGAGCCCTTGCTCGAGAGATCGAGCGCCTGGCAGGGCATCCGAAACTTCACTCCTCCATGAGCCGAACTGCCTGGGAGTTCGCGAAGAACCAGACTTGGCAGCATAGAGCTTCGAAGATGACCGGGCTCTATGAGGATGCGGTCGCCAACTCGAGCACGAGTAGATGACTCGGGCAGGCAGCCCAAACCTAGCTTCGAGAACGCTACACAGCCTTAAGTGGACCTATGGAGCCGCGATAGTTTCGGCGTTGGCGCAGATCGGGTATTCGGCTGTCATGGCGCGCCTCCTCGACCCAGCTGCCTTCGGCCTCTTGGCCATGGCGATGGCAGCCCTTCGATTCGGCTCGTACTTCGGTCAGATGGGAGTCGGTTCCGCGCTCGTTCAGAAGGAAGCGGTCGCGAACGTTGAGATCCGTGCGGCTTTCACCTCTTCGGCGCTCTTAGGACTGGTCTTCTTCGCCTTATTCTGGGTCTCCGGACCTCTCATCGGAAGACTCTACAGTTCTTCCGAGCTGGTTCCGATCGTGCGGGTAATGGCCGTGACGTTGCTCGTGAACAACCTCGCCGTGACCTCACAAGCGTTGCTACGCAGGAACTTAAGGTTCCGCATCCTCTCGATCATCGATCTTGTCGCCTACGTCGGCGGTTATTGCGTCACTGGCATCGCGATGGCGCTCACTGGATGGGGCGTATGGAGTCTGGTCGGGGCGGCACTGGTACATGCGCTGATATCCACGGTCTGGCTGAACAGTGCTGTCCGGCACAGCTTCTTGCCTACGTTGAACTGGGCTCACTTCAAGAAGCTCTACTCATTCGGCAGCAAAGTGTCCGTGATCAGCTTCTTGGAGTTCTTGTCGTCGAGTCTTGACACGCTGCTTATCGGAGCGACGCTCGGAGCGACGTCGCTGGGGCTGTACAACCGGGGTCAGATGATCGCGCGGTTGCCGCTTCAGCTCTTCAGCACGAGCTTGACGAAGGTACTCTTCCCGGCGCTGAGTAGTGTTCAGCGCGACACCGAGAAGCTCCGCCAAGGCTATCTACTGCTGCTCGGCGTTGCGGGCTCGGTTCTGATGGCGGCCGGACTAGGGATGTCAGTTGCAGCTCCGGAGCTCGTCTCTATACTGCTTGGTCCCGGGTGGGATGATGCGATTCCGGTACTTATCGTATTGGCGATTGCCACACCTCTGCATCTTCTTACACACTTTGGCGGCGTGCTGCTAGAAGCACAGGCCGCACTTAACGCGAAGCTCGTACTTCAAAGCTGTTACCTCTTGCTGCTCTTCTTGTTGTTCACTCTGTTGAAGGAGATGGGGCTCCTCGGGTTCGGCCTTGCCTTGATAGTGGGGGCTCTCTTGCTGAACGTCGCGTATGCGTTCGTGATCTGTCGCTTGATCGACTTACAGCGAACGGCGGTCGTGTCCTCCTTTGGCTCTTCGCTCGCGAGCGGCGTAGCTACAGCTCTCGCCATATACGCGAGTACTCGACTCATGACCTCGTTCGGCGCTCCTGACGGCCTGGTCCTTGCTCTCCAAGTCTTGGTTGGTGCGGCCACGATGATCGCAGTACTATTTCTTGGGCCGCAACGAAAAGCCTCAAGAGCACTACTTCGTAGGGCACTACCTAACGAACCAAGTTTGTTGGCCTTCCTCCCCGGGCAGCGCCGAAAGCTGGCGAAGTGATGACGCGCATTGTCGGTCCGCGACTTCTTCACCTACCTAACGAAGAGTCTCTGAGCCCACAGCATCTTCAGATCGGTTCACGGCGAGCCCTCGAGAAACTAGCTCAGGAGGGGACTCTTGGTGCCTATCGAGCTTTCTCCTTCCTCCATGACTTCAGACAAGGTGGAGATCCGCGGACCACATGGCGGAAGCTCCATGAAGCCGCTCAAGAGTTCCAACCCGACATCATCTATTGGCAGCATGTAAGTGACTTTCCCGTAACAGTTGAAGAGATACAGAGGCTCAAGTCCATCACTTCGAACCCTCGCATCGTTTACCACGAGGCAGATCCGTACGGGTGGTTCGTGAAGAGGATGGGTGCCTCGATCAGGACTCTACTGCCACTCGCCGACCTCGTGATCATGTCCGGAACTGGGCAGTTCTTTGATATCGCTCGATCGTTGGGCGCTAGAACCCTGTTGGTCGCGCCACAACCCTTCGATTCAAGCCGGTCAGGCAAGCCGTGGCACCCGACTATGAACAGGAAACACGACCTCGTGATGATAGGTAGTTTCGGAGCCACCAAGACGCCCGGTAGAACTCTGCCAGGTGCCCGCCGGCGCAGGCGCCTTGCCCGGATCCTTTCCAAGCGCTTCGGCCAACGGTTCGCGCTCTACGGGAATGGGTGGTCGGGGATACCGAGCTCTCGTGGACCCCTGCCTTTCGATCAGCAAGAAGAGACGATCCGTTCGGCTTGGCTAAGCGTCAACTGGGACCACTTCGATCATGTTCCTTACTACTTCTCTAATCGGCTATCGATCTCGTTGGCAGCAGGCGTGCCCCATGTGACCTGCTACCATAGGGGGTACGAGCATATGTTTGCGAAGTGTGATGGTTTGTACCTGGTAAATTCTCCCAACGAGGTGGTAGAAACCGCGGAGTTCCTCTTGAGCCTCCCAAGGTCTCAGCTGATCGAGTTGGGCGTTCGCGCAAGCCAGTTCGCGCATGAGAATCTGGAGGCCGAAAAAGTCTACCGGCGGCTGTTCCAAGTCATCACTGAACGGCTCTCTCCCGCCGGCCCCGCGGCCGCGGGTCCCACAACTGCTCTCGATCTCGCTTGATGAACGTAGCCATCTGTGCTCCCATCACGCTCAATGCTTTGAGTCACCACCTGGCACCCGTGCACCGCGACAGGTTACCGAGCGTGTTGAGTGGCGCATCGGTGGCACAACTTGCTCTAGCCCTTCTTGACCGAGGATGGAACGTTAACGTCTACACGCTCGGCGCCGTAAGCGAGGGCGTCACGCTCGAGGGCGACCAGCTCAGAGTCAAGGTGGGGCCCTACCGCCCCTCTCGTCGAGCACGAGATTACTTCAAGGTTGAGCGTGCTTACCTCGCAGCCGAGCTAGAGCGTGATCAACCCCCCTTGATACATGCTCATTGGACATACGAATTCGCACTGGCGAGTTTGTCAACCGGTCTTCCGACCCTGATTACGGTTCGAGACTGGGCTCCAACCATTCTGATGCTACACAGAGACCCCTATCGTTTAGTGCGATGGCATATGAATCGACAAGTGCTCAATCGAGGCAAGCACTTCACCGCGGTTTCGCCCTACCTCACGACCGTGGTCCAGGGTGCCACCAAACTGCCGGTTCAGATGATTCCGAACGCGATTCACGACGACCTTTTCGAGCCAAGAGCCAGGACATTCCCCGTACCGCCGCATCAGATAGTGTCCATTAACAACGGCTTCAGCAGACGCAAGAACGTCAAGGCGCTCCTGAAAGCATTCGTGGCAATAAGACAGGCACTACCAGAAACGAGGCTAGTGCTGGTTGGAGACGGTTACGAAGAGGGCGGTGACGCCGCCCAGTGGGCAATCTCTTACTCTCTAGCGAAGGGGGTTCAGTTCCTGGGTGCGATGCCATACGCCAAGGTTCACGCGCTATTGGCTGAAGCATCCCTGCTCATTCACCCCTCGCTTGAGGAGTCTTTCGGCATGACGCTGATAGAGGCGATGGCCAAACGCACTCCTGCGATCGGCGGTATTGCTAGTGGCGCCGTTCCATGGGTCCTAGATGGTGGACGCGCGGGCACCCTAGTTGACGTCCGTGACCCGCAACAAATCACCCGCGCCGCGATCGAACTGCTCGGGAGCGTTGATTCTTGGGAGTCAGCCTCTCGCGCTGGTTTCGACCATGCGAGCGCGGAGTTCCGCTTGTCAACTGTCGTGGACAACTACATAGCCGCCTACGATATGGTCTTGCGGTCATAAACTTGCGAGCGATTATGGCGCCATATCGTATGGCCAGACGACCCCCTCCAACCCCCCGTACATGAACAGTAGTCCGGGGTAGAGGCCCCAGTCTCCGCTCCATACCTTTCTTGGCCCGTTCTGAGCAGGTTCTTCTGGGTAGGGCGGCATAGAGTCTCCCGTCCTCGTGTACATCTCGTATATGTATCTATCCTGATAGTACAGATTGCTATGGGCAACGAGGATATCGTGAAGTCCCCGCCAGCCACTCTCCTCGTGCACACTGTCTATCAGGAATCTATCATCGTTGTTGTACCGCGGCTGGTCCGTTCCGAAGTGTGTTACAGAGCCATCGACGTGGGCGCCCAACATCTTGATCGTAAGAAGCAGGGACTTTTCACCACCTTCGGTACCGAGGGCTCCCTCGTCAGTACGAAACTCGAAGAGGCTTGTGTCCCCAATCCTAGCAAGATGTTCTGCAAGGGTGATCATAGTAGCCACGATGTTCGCGGCGTACGCCCACCCTAGGTCTGGTAAACGTGGCTCCCAGCGCCCATACTCCCCCATCATGCCGTCTGGATAAACGCTGAAGCGTAGCCACTCCCGGAAGTTCTGCTTCGCGGCTTCGATCCATCCTTGTTCATCGAAGTAGATGCCTGCGATGCCTACGAACTGTATCTGGGAGGCTCGGCGGTTGTTGTAGTACCTCTGCAATGCACAGATCCGGTGTCCTCCGAGATGGGTTACCTCATTACAGGCAGCGCGAGCTACGTCGGTGAGTCGGTAATCACGATTCAACCTGTCAACGAAGAGCCTATCCAGGCTGTCCTCGACTTCTTCGAGGAAGAAGTTGGCAGCGCCCTTAATCCATGCTTCAACAGCGACCTGTTCCGTTGGGGTGAAGCTCTCCGTACCGAGATAGTCATAGATGAATAAGTTCCGTAGGAACCATTGCGCGACTAGGAACGAAGAGTCAGCTAGTCGGCCGTTGCACCATGTTTTCCGGTCGGACAGGTCAAGTTCAGGGTTGTCTACGAGCCGCAAGAGCGCCGCCTTAACAGCATCGCGATAGACGTCACCCCCAACCAACAAGTACACGAACGCTGCATCGCGCATGTTGTCCGACCCGGTGAGCGGAGGGTTCTCGAAATCGGGCTCGATGCAGCCCCCTGTCCGTTGTGCCGTTGGCCACCAAGCCTGTTCCGGATTATCGAGGAAGGAGTTTGCGTTGTCCAGGATACGCAGCCAGTCCCCGGGGGAATGCGGGCCTACATCACCAGTCGCTCGGTAAGGACCGTGGCGCGTCCGCATACGCCAGGCCTCAAGCTCAGCTTGTGTGAAGTGGAGGCCCCTAGACCTGGGAGGCGCCTCAAAAGCCCGGCGGAGGTCCGAGGTTTCGTGCTCCTCGATCCCGAACTCGCTGAACATCGCTGTCGCAAGCGTATCCCTCTCAGGGCTGGAGACCGCGAGTCCGACGAAAACTGGTGACGACATGCGAACCGTGTCGCTTGCGATCAGGCCCCAGGTTTCGCCATCTTGCGACGCATATCCGCGAACGGTTTCTCCGACTCGCTCCAAGCGCAGCCAGTAAGGAGCTTCGACCTGACTACCGTCTGAGTGGCGTGTGATGTTGCCGTCTCCGGTACGTCGCTGGAATGCGGTCCCGTGCTCTGGCGTCAGTAGGATCGTGGCGTGGCTCGAACTGGGCGACAGGTCTTCTCGCAACATGATACCGGCCTTTGCCCAACCATTGGACGCCTCCAACGAATCTACGCGGACAACGACGTCTACGTCACCGTTGACTTCTCCGTACACGAAACGAAACCCATCTGAAGTGTGCCAAATGTCGCCACCTGACCCGGATACCCGAAGGGTGTTCCCGACGACCTCTACACGACCCGGGACGGCGACCTCTCCAACATCGCTCGTCGCAGTCAACGCGGCCGAATAGCTCAATATCGATTGAGCTTGACTGCCCGCTTGACCGAGCAACATCCATATCGCTACTGCCAAGAGAAGTCGAGCCAGAGCAGGGTTCGTTGCTTTCAAGCCGAAGAACATTACGCTGCACAAGGCTAGCACGGCATCCTCGATACCGGCCCGCCTGCGTCATTCGAGTCGGGAAGGTCTCAGTTCGGGAACGTGCTCACTCCCTCGATCTGTCCCCAGGTGAACAAGATTCCTGGATAGACTCCCCAGTCACCCATCCATGGAGGGTTGGGGCCTACCCCTGCCGGCTTATCGGGGTATTGGCCTCCGGCCACTCCGTCTCGCATATAACCTTTGCGAAGCTCGTCGTCCTGATAGTACAGATTTGCTGGTGCGATCATGACGTCATGGAGGCCGAACCAGTTGGTCGCGGTATTGATTCCGTCGATCCTGCACTTTGAAGAGAGGCAGTCGGCCTTATCGGTGCCGTAGTAGTTCAATTGTCCGTCAGCAAGTGCCTGGAGGGTATCAATTGCCAAACGAAGCGATTTCACGCCGCCTTCCGTACCGAGGGCGCCGGCTGAAGTGTTGAACTTGTAAAGCGATGAGTCGCCGATGCGAGCGAAGTGGTCAGCTAACGTCACCAGCGTCGCTAAGGCCTTCGCAGCGTACGCCCATCCGAGGTCAGGCAGGTCCGAACGCCACCGTTCATACTCCCCGATCATCCCATCGGGAAAGACGCTATAGGTGATGAACTCCCGGAAGAATGTCTTAGAAGCCTCTTGAAGCGCATCGACGTCAAACTTGATCCCGGCCAAGCCGAAGAACCGGACCATAGCGGCCCGCCGATTATTGTAGTGCCGGTGTAGGGAACAAGTCTTCCATCCGTCGTAGTGCGTTACTCGCCCGCAACTCATCGAGGCAATGGCCGACAGTCGGTAATCACCCTCGGATCTATTCACGTAGAGCATGTCTAGTGAACGATCTACTTCCGCGCTCATGAACTCGGCGGCTGTCAGGAACCAGGTCCTGAGTAGTGCATGTTCAGATGGGGAGAGGCTGTCTTCTTCGAGATAATCGTATGCGAACAGCATTATGGTGAACCAGTTGGCAATGTGGAAGGGGCTGTCCTTCAGCTGACCAGGACACCAGCGACTGCTATCGCCTAGATCGAGTCGAGGGTCCGAGGCGTGTTCTATCAAGAAGGCGCTCACCGTTTCCTGATACTTGTGGGTGCCGTTCACCAGGTCGACGAACGCCGCATCCCTAGGCCGATCCGCTTCTTCAATGAATCCCAGTGCTTGGTCGCTCGTTATGCAACCTGTTCCGCTAGGCCCATCCCATCTGCTTGCGCTTGGGTCCGTCAAGAAGTCTTCGGCGTTCTTCTCGATACGTTTCCAGTCGCCCGGCGAGTTCTGGCTTACGTCGCCAGCGGCCCGATACGGTCCGTTCTTCGCCCGCTCGCGCCAGATCTCGAGCTCCATTTGGGTTACGTGAAGTCCGAGCCGAGGGTTGTCAGCTCCAGGTTCGTGCGGCGAATCATCTGGACCATTCGGCGAGGGTTCAGGCTGACCTTCGGAGATGACATCAACCAGTAGCGTATCGGCGACGCTCAAGGCATCTGCAGTGGCCAATAGCTCAAGAACGTACTGCCCGCCTACGCTGAAAACGGCTGTAGTCGAAACAGCTGTCGCGTCGTGGAAGGCAACGTCACTTGGACCGTTAAGCACGCTCCATTGGACAGCGGGCGGGTGTTCAACACCGACGTAGGAGACGCTTCCGACCAAGTCGACGACATCTCCCACACCGACAACCAGTTCCAGCCCGGCATCGACAGCGATGGACTGGGGTTGTTGCCCTTCATGAGAAGATAGGGCTATGCCGATTCCCATGCTGCTGCCATGGTTGATCTCGACTCGAGTTCGGAAGGGCTCGAAGCCATCTGCGTTCGCAAATATCTCGATCTCTCCTGGTGAGACTAGGTACAAGAACGTCTGCGTGTCGGACCTCGTTGCCGAGCGACTGGTCGACAGCTGCTCGACGGCGTTCTTGCTCGAGACAGATAACTGGGCGGCAGCAGGCGATATCTCGATCACCACCTCAACCGGCTGTGTGCCTTGGTTTAGGTGACCGCAACCTACAAGGACGATAAGAAGAACTGGAACGCTCGTAATCCGAAGGGCCCTGCGACCAGACAAGAACTGCGCCATGCAAACTCCATGGGCGCAGGACTCTCGATCTGTAGAGATGCTTGTCTAGTGACTACGGACAAGACAACCCTCGACCGGTTGCGCTACTCGCTCCACCTGCTCCAAGCGCCCATATAGAGAGCAGGCTTCTCAGCATTCGAGGGTTCTTCCCCTCGTTGGCCCGTACGCTATGTGTGTATCTGGTGAAAAGCGTGAGTACAGCGGGAGAGTGCGCTTTTCAACAAGCGCGCTACTCCTAGTAGGCTCCCGGCCCGAACAGGACGGCCCAAGGGGTCCTCGCCATTATGTAAAGGTCAAGCCATAGCGACCAGTTCTTGATGTAGTAGCTGTCGAGTTCGACCTGCGCCAAGAGGTCGGCCGTACTGCGCGAGGTCACCTGCCAGTAACCCGTTAGGCCCGGCACCACCGACGAACGAAGCGTTCTGAACCCGTCGTCGAAGCTATCGAGGTGGTAGTAGGGGAACGGTCGCGGACCGACCAGGCTGAGCTCCCCGACCAATACGTTGAGGATCTGGGGTAGCTCGTCCATGCTCGTCCGCCTCAGGAACTTGCCGACGAAGGGCAGGACGCGCGGGTCATCGGTCAGTTTGAAGTGCTGCTCCCACTCGGCTTTCGCCTCGGGGTTCGTCGCGAGGTGAGCCGCTAGTACTCCGTCCGCGTCCTTCCTCATCGTCCGGAGCTTCCAGATCTTGACGGGACGACCTCGGTAGCCCTCTCGGACCTGGCGGTAGAAGGGGTTGCCTGGGCTGACGATCATGACACCAACGGCCGCGAGGAGGATGGCGGGGACCGATACGATGCCGATGGGTACGAGCATCGCGAGGTCGAACAGACGCTTCGCGGCTCTGTTGCGACGCGAGCTCAGGTGGCCTCGCACGTGGATCCCGACGACCCCGCCCGCGTCTCTCGTGCTCGTTCCGAGGCTCGTCATTCCGAACGCGTTAGGGATCACGATCACGTTCTCGAAGATAGTGCCTAGCCAATGAACGATCTCGGAGAGCCTAGTAGGTGGGATCCCCGGCATCGCGACGATGGCGTAGTCGGCCGCAAGTCGAGCCTTCAGCTCAGGAGCCTCTCGCACGGCCCCTGTCACTTGCACCCCTTGGATCACGTTGCCGATCTTTCTTTCGTCATCGTCCAGGCAGCCGACGATCTTGAGGTCGAGTCCGGGTTGGTTCGCCAAGCGCGCGATCAGGAGCTCTGACGTCTTGCCGGCACCCAGTACTATGGCGGGACGACCCCACCAGGACGATCGTGCGAACAGATGTCTGACCAATCCTCGGCAGCTAGGGAACGTGAATGACGCGACCAGCCAGAACGTAACGCCCGTTGCCAGCTGAGCTGAAAGCGCATCGGGCTTGGCAGTCGCCAGTACGAGTACCAGAACGAAGGAGAACGCCGCGATGCTCGTCAGCTGGCGTCGCATCTCTTCGACGGGCCCAACGCCCGCAGCCGGGTACAGCCCTAGAAGCAGGAACGTCGCGGGCAACAAGGGTAGCAGCCACTGTGTTCCCGTGGCAGACGAAAGGTCGGCGCCGACGAGCCTGCCAACAATGAACGCTGCTGCCGCGGAGATCGATAGGGCTAACAGGTCGCTACTCAGCAGTAGAGCTGGCGTGAACCACTTAGGCAGGAGTCTTCGAGCCACCGTGCTACGGTCCTCGACACGCGAAGCGTTGGTCCGCCCGCCGATCGGGAGCTTCGCATCGTGTCCAGTAGACGTGACTTCAGCTCGCAATGCCGCCACCTGACCGCTCCCTATCGGTCTGACATTCTGTGTCACGCATCGCTCGAGATCCCCACAAGCATCACAAGCCACCCGAACTCGTGAGGCGCCCATCCTCATCACTGACAGAGCGCGTTCTCCGCTTGCTAGGAAGGGAGCGTGATAGCCATGTGAGGACCACTTTCACGGTAGGCCCAAGTGCCAGCAGTGCCCAGAACCATGGTCCATGGCGTTTCAGGTACGTACGCCAGGCCCTGTGCGGAAGTCCCTTCGGAGAGTTCAGTAGCTCGAGCCGTTGAGCCAAGGGAAGTGAGGCATCCTCCCAAGTTCCCAACACGGAGTTACGCGAACATACGCCTTGCGTTCGAGGAGCTACCAACACCCTGAATCCTGCTCGCGTAGCCCTGAGGCCGTAGTCGAAGTCTCCCATCGAATGCACGAACCGCTCGTCGAGCATCCCGATGGCCTCGAAGACCCGCCTGGGGATAAGTACGCAGTTGGCATTGAACGTGTCAGCCACTTGTAGCTCATCGCTCTCGGGAAGACGCGCGACCTTGGCGGGGTGCCAAGCAACCGCCTGAACGACCCCTCCGTACGTGACCTCGCCGCTATCGGGATCTCGGATCGCAGCGACGATTATCGCCCCGGTGCCTTCTTGCCGCGACAGCCCGACGAGTGCGGAGATCGCGCCGATGTCCAACAACGTGTCGTCGTTGAGAAGAAGGTACGCATCGAAGTCGTAGTCACTCTGCTCGGCGAGCTCCCATGCCCGAACCATCCCTCTGGTCCAGAAGAGGCTCCCATCGCCATCTGCAATGCGCACCGGCCAGCCAGAGCTACGGACCGCTTCAGCTGTGCCGTCGGTACTGCCGTCATCGGTTAGGAACGCCTGCATCTCGACAGTCCGGTCGGCTTCGGCCGAGTCGAAGAGCGCCTGTAGGCACGCAGTCGTCTTCGCCTTTCGGTTGTAGCAGGTGAGTAGCGCCGCCACCCGGTAAGTACTCATGGTCCTGCCCTGCGCGGCGCGATCACCACGCTCGCCATAGGCTGTTCCTCACCGAGCCGCTTTCAACGCATGGAGGTCATCGACTCCCACCTGGTCCCTGAAATACGCCGCCGTAATGGCGAGGCCCGAAGCAAGGTCAACCGTCGGCGACCACGCCAACAGCTCCTTCGCTTTGCCGATGTGCGGCTGGCGTTGTCTGGGGTCGTCTTGGGGAAGCTCGCGGTGCACTATCTCGGATCGAGATCCGGTCAGGTCAACGACGATTCTGGCTAGGTCGAGCATGGAGATCTCTGTCGGGTTACCCAGGTTGATGGGGCCCGTCACGTCACCACTCGTGTTCATCAGGCGAATCAAGCCCTCGACGAGGTCTGAGACGAAGCAGAACGACCTCGTCTGGCGGCCGTCGCCGTGAATCGTGATCGGCTCACCACGAAGCGCCTGGACGATGAAGTTGGACACGACGCGGCCGTCGTCCAGAGCCATCCTAGGGCCGTATGTGTTGAATATTCGCGCGACCTTGATCTCGAGGCCCACCGTTCGGTGATAGTCGAAGAACAACGTCTCTGCCGCTCGCTTCCCTTCGTCGTAGCAGCTCCGCGGCCCGATCGGGTTCACGTGCCCCCAGTACTCCTCGGTCTGTGGATGCACTAGAGGATCGCCATAGACCTCGCTCGTGCTGGCTTGCAGGATGCGTGCCCCCAGCCGCTTGGCCAGGCCCAGCATGTTGATCGCGCCGTGAACGCTTGTCTTGATCGTCTGAACGGGGTCCCTCTGATAGTGGATAGGGCTCGCAGGACAGGCAAGGTTGTAGATCTCGTCCACCTCGACATACAGAGGGAACGTCACGTCGTGCCGCATGACCTCGAAGTTGGGCTCGTTCAGAAGATGCGCGATGTTGGCACGTCGACTGGTGTAGAAGTTGTCGACGCACAGAACCTCGTGGCCCTCCTCGATCAGCCTCTCACAGAGGTGGGAGCCTATGAAGCCGGCGCCGCCCGTTACGAGAACGCGTCTTGGCATCTTTACCTCGCCCGGCGGAAGGAGAGTTCGCTCACGAGTCGCGCCCGCCGAGATCTTGAGAGCCTGGGCTGTTGAACGCCCGAACGTGCGCTAGCCGCTGTGCGGCAGCTGCGGCACGTTGCGTGAGCAGCACGTGGAGCCTAGCAACCGGCCATGCACGGTGGACCGCACCCATCACAGAACTCATCCCCCGACGCTTCACCGCTTGTCATCCCCACGCCTAGGCTCACTGGCTAGACTCGGGCTGCAGAAAACCTGCGCGCGAACGCCTGCCGCTTCGGGTTGTTCCGGATTGGCGGCTGTGGGGACGAAGCCCCCGACGGCGCAAGAGTAGGAACGCATGCGACATCTCCACCGCCGCCCGCGAGCCCAGCAGAGACAGTAAGCCGGTCTTCGGTTCGCGGCCCGGACGCCGTGTCGAAAGGCCCGAGCACCGTCATACCGGCATGGGGTCCACGAGACCGAACCGCACACTCTCGCTCGTCACTAGCGCTAAACCCCCAGATAAACCCGCCTGACAGCCTCATCCTCCCGCAGCTCCCCAGCCGCCCCCTGCAGCGCCACGCGGCCGTTCTCAAGCACGTATGCGCGGTGGGCGACGGCCAGCGCCAGAACGGCGTTCTGCTCGACCAGCAGGATGCTCATGCCCTCCTCGTTGAGGCGGACGAGCGCCGAGGCCACCTCTGCTGCGAGGAGCGGCGCCAGGCCGAGAGTGGGCTCGTCGAGGAGGAGCACCTTCGGGTTCGACATCAGTGCCCGGCCGATGGCCAGCATCTGCTGCTCGCCGCCCGAGAGGCTGCCGGCGGCCTGGTGCGAGCGCTCCCTCAGCCGGGGGAAGAGCTCGTAGACGTGCTCCAGGGCTCCCGCAAGCGTGCCGAGTCCGGGGGGCTCGCTCGCGACGGTCGTGGCCTCGCCTCGAACCACTCCGCCAGCAGCCACCCCGCCACCCAACGCCCCCATCTCTAGGTTCTCGAGCACGCTCATCCTTGGGAACACCTCGCGGCCTTCAGGGCAGTGGGCGAGCCCGGCGCGCACGCGGGCAGCGGGGCTCATGCCTGCCAGCGGCCGCCCCAGGAGCGCGATCGACCCTGTCCGCAGCGGCACCAGGCCAGAGACCGCGCGCAGGGCGGTGGTCTTCCCCGCCCCGTTGGCGCCGACCAGCGCCACGATCTCACCTTCGCCTACGGTCAGGGACAGCCCGTCCAGCGCCGCAACACGGCCGTACGAGACGCTCACGTCGTCGAAACGCAGGACAGCGGGACGGTCCCCACCCAGAGCCCGCGGCGGCGTCACGTCTTCTCCGGCCCCAAGGTAGGCCTCCACGACACGCGGGTCGCTCGTGACCTCTGTCGGCGATCCCTCCGCCAGCTTGATGCCGTGGTTCATGACCACCAGGCGGTCGCAGCCCTTCGCCATCGTCTGCATGTGATGGTCGATGACCAGGACGGTCGTGCCACGGTCGCGGATGGCGTGGATCAGCGCCATGGTCTCGCTCGACTCGGACTCGTTCATGCCGGCGAACGGTTCGTCGAGCATCAGCAGCCGTGGCCGCGCCGCCAGGGCGAGGGCCACCTCGAGAACGCGCTGCTCCCCGTACGCCAAGGCCCCGGCTCGAGCGTCATGCCTCGCGGCCAGCCCGACGGTCTCCAGGACGCCGTCGACGTGCGCACGCAGATCGTCCGCCTCGCGCCGCGATGTCCCGAACAGCACGCCTAGCGGCCCGCCCGTAGCCCGCAGGTGGCTCGCCACCCGCACGTTCTCGCGCACGCTCAGGTCGGCGAACACGCGCGTGTGCTGGAAGGTCCTGACCAGGCCACGGCGCGCCAGGGCGTGGGGAGGCAGCCCCGTGACGTCCTCCCCCTCGAAGCGGACCCGCCCTGCCGAGGGCTTGAGGAAGCCCGTGACGACGTTGAACGTCGTCGTCTTGCCGGCGCCGTTGGGACCGACGAGCCCCAGTACCTCGCCGTGTTTCACGTGGAACGAGAGTTCGGAAACGGCGGCGTAGCCGCCGAAGTGGCGGCTCAGGTGCTCGACGACGAGCAGGGCGTCGCTCACGGTCCACCACCCGCCAGCCGCGCTCCTGGAGCGTGTCCGCGCCGCGAACGCCAGCCTCGCGCCTTCACGCCCCACCACCTCGCCGACCGGCCACCCTCGCCACCAGCCGCTTCGCCCCACCCACTAGCCCGTAAGGCAGCACGACGATCACCACGATCAGCAGCAGGCCGTAGATGACGTGCGACAGGGCAGGTGACAGGCCGCGCAGGCCGCTGCCGAGCAGGGTCAGGAAGGCCGGCCCTACGACCGGTCCGAGGAACGTGCCGGCGCCGCCGACGAGGTTCATCACGAACAGGTCGAACGAGTGAACGAACGTGAACGAGTCGGGGCTGATGAACGCCGTGTAGTGCGCGTACAACGATCCCGCCAACCCCGCGACGGCCGCGGCCAGGACGAAGGCTGCCAGCTTGGTGCGGTAGGTGGGGATGCCGACGCTCTCCGCGAGGTTCTCGTCGCCCTTGATCGCCGCCAACGAGCGCCCGAACCGCGACCGCGACACGCGCCAGCGCAGCAGCAGCGTGAGGACAGCGAACCCGAGGGCGATGTAGTAGAAGCCAGTCTTGAACACGATGCTGCGGAACGTGTGTTCCCAACCGAAGACCTTCAGGGTCACGAACGGTATGCCTGGCAGGCCCATGGGCCCGCGCGTCAGGTCGACGAGGTTGGTCATGAGGATGGTCGCGATGATCCCGACGATGAAGGTCACGACCGAGAAGTAGTGGCCCTTGAGACGCAGGGCGGGCACGCCGACGATGACACCGGCGATGGCCGCGGCGGCCACAGCGGCCGCCAGGCCCAAGACGAACGGCGAGCCGCCCTTCACCAGCAGCGCAGACGTGTAGGCGCCGACCCCCATGAACGCGGCGTGACCCAGGGAGATGAGCCCGGCGCCGCCGACTAGCAGGTCGAGGCTGGCCACGAGGATCACGTTGATGGCGATGATCACCAACAGGTGCTGCGCGGCCAGGCCGGTGAAGAGGTGAGGCGCCGCCACCGCGGCAGAGACGCCCAGGACGACGGCGGCCAGCCTCACAGCTTGGCCTCCTGCGCGCCGAACAGCCCGCGTGGACGCACCAACAGCACGACGACCATGAGCACGAAGGCAGTCAGCTCGGCGTACTGCACGCTCAGCAGGCCGCCGGTCAGGTTCTCGGCCAGGCCGACTATCAGTGCGCCGAGGATCGCGCCCGGCACGCTGCCCATGCCGCCGAAGATGACGATGGCGAACGCCTTGATGACGACGATGGCTGCGATGCTCGGGTCGAAGGCGTTGACGGCCGAGGACAGCGTCCCCGCCGCCCCCGCCAGCGCGCCGGCGAGCAGGAACGCCGTCATCTCGACCCGGAACGGGTCGAGGCCGACGACGAGAGCCCCCTTGCGGTTCTGCGAGACGGCGCGCAACGCCTTCCCCACCGGCGTCCTCTTCAGGAACACCCACACCAGCGCCACGAGCACGATGACCGTGCCGGCCAGTAACGCCTGGTACCCGGTCCAGCTGGCGCCGGCGATCTGGAAGCGGACCCCGGCGAGCGGGTTCCTCACCAAGCGGAAGTCGGCGCCGAACGCCAGCAGGGCGAGGTTCTGCAGGATGAGCAACAGCCCGAGGGCTGCGATGAAGGTGGTGGCGCCGCTGAAGCGTCGCAGCGGTCTGTAAACGGCGACGTAGTTCGTCGCCGACAGCAGGCTGGCGACGATCATCGCCAACGGCAGGGCGATGAAGAAGCTCAGGCCGAAGCTGCTCGTCGCGAAGAACGCGACGTAGGCGCCCACCATGTAGAGCGCGCCCTGAGCGAAGTCCGCGATGTCGAGGACGCCGAGGATGAGCGTCAGGCCGAGCGCCACCAGGGCGTACAGGCTGCTCGAGTGCAGCGCGTTGAGGACGAGTTGCAGGACGGTGTCCACGCGTCGGTCCCGCTTCGCCCCGGCTCTAGGACCGGCGCTCTAGGACGCCGCTCTCGGCCAGGTCGTTCCACACGTCCTGGCGTTCGAAGCGGCCGGCTCTGATCTCGAAGCGGTCGACGAACCGCACTCCGTCGAACGGCACGCCGTGGAGGTTCTCGCCGTAGAGGGCGCCGCGCACGTAGACGACAGCAGCTCCGTCGCGATCGAACGACTCGACGTCCTCTATCAGCTTGGCGACGCGGCGGTAGCGGCTCTTGGCACCGGCCGCCATATCTTCCAGGTCGGTGAACCGTGAGGGGCCCGGGAAGACCATCGCGAAGCCCGGCGCCAGGTGGGACGCGGCCTCACCTAGCTCGCGCCGCTCCAACATGTCGAGGAGGCGCACCGCCGCGACCTGCGCGGCGGGCGCCTCCTGGTGGGCCGCGAGCCACCGGCTTGGCGTCACGCCAGCGTGCTCGCGGCCCGGCTCGTCATCCCCTACTCGCAGAGGTCGTCCCGCGACAGCACGGCGGGGTCGGCCTCGGCGTAGCCACGATCAGCGACCAGCAGGCGGCCGCTGTCATCGAACCCGGCCACGCCGACGCGGATGTCGGCCTGGCCGCACTGTAGGAACCCGTACTCGCCGTATGGCATCTCGAACGTGTCGCCCGAGAGGACCTGGGCCATCACGGCCGCCGGGTCGGTAGAGCCTGCGCGCTCCATCGCCTGCTTGAGGAGCATGACCGTGCCCCAGCCGAGGCCATGGTTGCGGCTGGCCGCCAGCCCGAGGACGTCCTGTGCGGCGCCCTGCAGGGCGATCGCTCCCGCGTCTCCACCCTGGCGGTCGAACGAGCGCGGGTCGGAGCCGGTGTCGAAGTACCACGGCGACAGGGTCCCCTGGGCGAGCGCGCCGACAGCGTCCTGGACGGCCTTGTCGGACATGAGGTCGGACCCGTATATGGGCTGCGTAAGGCCCAGCTCGTCGTGCTGAAGCACGATGCCGATCATCTCCTGGGCAAGGCCGATCGCGACGATGGCGTCGGCACCGGAGTCACGGGCTCGGGTCAGGATCGTGCGGTAGTCGGCGTTGGCGAACGGGAAGTACTCGGGCTCGGCCACGTACGAGCCGCCTAGCGACTCGACGACCGACCGGAACGCCTCGACCATGCTGCGCCCGAAGTCCGTGTTCTGGCCCAGCGCGAAGAACGTCATGTGGCCGTTCTCCTGGACCGCGTACTTGGCCAGCGGCGCCATCTCGAGGAGAGCGTTGGGGCCGAGGCGGATCGACATGTCGGCGCCGCCCTGCTCGCGCGCCGCACCGGTGAGGTCGTCAGCGTACGCGTACACGATCTGAGGGATGTCGAGGGCCGCGAAGACGGGCATCTGGGCGAGTGCAGCCGAGCTACAGAAGCTGCCGCCCGCGAACTGGGAGCCAGCCACCGCCAGGCGGTTGGCGGCCTCGACAGCGGCCTGCGGGTTGCACTCGTCGTCCTCGAAGACGACCTCGAGCATCACCGTCTGGTCGCCGACCTGGAAGCCACCGGCGTCGTTGATGACCTGCGCGGCCAGCTCTGCCCCGACCTGGGCCTCGGTGCCCTCCTTGGCGGCGCCGCCCGTGAGCGGGAGGCTGAAGCCGATGGTGACGGTCGTCTGCGCTACCGCGAGCCCAGCGAGCGCGGCGACGATGACCGCCAGAACGACACGCCGTAGATGAGAGATGCGCCGCGAGTACATGCCGAAAGGTCCCGTACCGGATGTCACTATGACTTCCTCCTTCGGCGCGTTCGACCCCGCCCATGGCCAGGGCCGCACACCCCTTATGTGAGCTTCCGCTGCACTCTAGCGCCGCGTTGACGGACCGTCAACAGGACAACATAATGTCCGTATGAATCTGTGTCGGGCTTGGGGTCGGGGGTCTCGTGCGCGTGCCTGACCTGAACCGTGGCAGCCCGGTCCCGTACTACCACCAGCTCAAAGCGATCCTCCTCGAGCAGATCCAGGAGCTTCAGGACGCCCACCAGCCGGTCCTGCTCCCTACCGAGCGCGAGCTACAGGAGCGCTACCAGGTGTCGCGGTCGGTGGTCAGGCAGGCGATCCAAGAGCTCGTTGCCGACGGCCTCGTCGTCAGGGAGCAGGGGAGGGGCACGTTCGCGCTCCCGCACAAGGTCAGGCACAGCCCACAGCCCGACAAGGTCCGCACGCACGGCCTCTCCTACTACCTCAAAGACCACGGCATGCGCTCCGGCACCGAGCTCGTATCGCGCTTCACGGGAGGGCCCGACGCCCAGGCGGCGCTGGCGCTCGAGCTCGACGACTCGGCACAGGTGCTGCGCTTCGAGCGGCTGCGCCTCGCGGCCGAGGTGCCCATCGGCTTGCAGACCGTCACCGTGCCCCTGGCTGTGGCGGAGGCAGCACCAGGCGGTCTCTCGGACGAGGACCTGCTATACGGCGAGTCGTCGCTCGACTACCTGCGCGACAGGCTCAACGTCGCCATCGGCACGAGCGCCCGGACCATCGGGGCGACCCTGCTGGAGTCGCGACACGCCGAGGTCCTGAACGCCCAGGTGGGCGAGCCTGCGTTGCGGGTCCGCCGGGTGGTCAGGAGCAGCACAGGCAGGCCCGTCGAGTACTTCGACGCCGTCTACAGAGGCGACATGTTCGAGTACTCGCTGGAGTTCGACCACTCGTGAGGCCCGGTTCGGACCCGCGCGGCCGGGCAACCCAGGCCGGCCCGGGCACCCCAGCCTGGCTGCCAGAGCGCGTGAAGCTGATCGAGGTAGGACTACGCGACGGCCTCCAGAACCTGCCGCGCACCCTAGCTACCGAGCACAAGCTCGAGCTGCTGCATGGGCTCTTGGGCGCCGGCCTCAAGAGGTTGCAGGTGGCGTCGTTCGTGCATCCGGACAAGGTGCCGCAGATGGCCGACGCCGAGGCCGTGGTCGCGGCGCTGCCAGCTCTCAAGGGCGTCGTCTACAGCGCCCTGGCCCTCAACCGGCGCGGCGTGGAGCGAGCGGCGACAGCCGGACTCAAGCACGTCGACGTGTCCATGTCTGCCAGCGCCGAGCACTCCCAGCGCAACGCCGGCATGGACCTGGGCGACGCAGAGGAGCAGCTCCTCTCGAACATCACGCTGGCCCGCGAGCTTGGCATGTGGGTCCGTGGCGGCGTGCAGTGCGCGTTCGGCTGCGGCATGGACGAGGTGCCGGTCGACCGCGTCGTGCGCCTATCCGGCCGCATCGTCGACGCAGGGGTGGAGGAGCTGGCGATCGCCGACTCGGCGGGCCGCGCCGACCCGCTCAAGGTCGAGCGGCTGCTGGGCGCCGTCAAGGCGGCCGTCGGCGACCAGCCGTTGGTGCTCCACCTGCACGACACCAGGGGCCTCGGCATGGCGAACCTGATGGCCGGCCTACGGGCTGGCGTCAGGCGCTTCGACGCCTCGTTCGGGGGCCTGGGTGGATGCCCGTTCATCCCCGGCGCCACAGGCAACGTGGCGACGGAGGACGTGGCGCACCTGCTGGCGTCGATGGGCGTCGACACCGGCGTCGACCTGGACGCCTTGTTGCGCGTCACGGCCCGAGCCAAGGAGCTGCTAGGCGAGACGATGAACAGCCGTATGTTCGAGCTGTGGGAGCGCGGAGGGCTGGAAGACGCACCCCAGGGCGACCCAAGTTCGTACGCCGCGCCCCAGGCGCCAGGGCAGCAGGCGCGGCGCTGATGCCCCAGACCGTGGCGCCTCAGACCGCGACGCCCCAGACGGCGGCCGAGAAGCTCCTGTCGCGGCAGGCAGGCTACGAGGTCGAGGCCGGCGACATCGTTGTCGTTCCAGTCGACAACGCCATGGCGACCGACGCCACCGCGCCGTTCGCGATCAGGGCCTTCGAGCAGATGGGCGGTTCGCGCGTGTGGGACAGGCAGCGCCTGGCACTGATCCTCGACCACGCCACGCCCGCGCCCAACGAGCGCATCAGCACGCTCCACTCCCTCATGCGCCGCTTCGCCGGCGAGCAGGGCGTGAAGCTCTACGACGTCGGGGACGGCATCTGCCATCAGCTCATGATGGAGAACGGCCACGTGGCGCCGGGCGAGCTCTTCGTCGGCGCCGACTCGCACACGCCTACCCTCGGCGCCGTCGGGGCGTTCGCGGTGGGCGTCGGCTCAACGGACCTGGCCGCCGTCATGCACACCGGTCGCATATGGCTGAAGGTGCCGCACACGCTACGCATAGAGCTGACCGGAACGCTGCGGCCCGGAACGCACGCCAAGGACGTGATCCTCCACCTGGTGGGCAGGCTGGGTATCGCCGGGGCTACCTACGAGGCGGTCGAGTTCAGCGGCGACACCGTCGCAACCATGACCCTCGCCAGCCGCATGGTGCTGGCCAACATGGTCGCCGAGATGGGCGCCAAGACCGCCATCGTCGACACCGCCGGGCTGGAGCGACAGGAGATGCCGGACGCCCTGCTGGAGCGGCTGCACACGAACGGTCCACTCGCTGGCCTGACCGCCGATCCAGGCGCTAGCTACCGTGCCACGCACCGCCTCGACGTCTCAGACCTGGGCGCCCAGGTGGCGGTGCCCCACCAACCAGACCAGGTGAGAGACGTCCGTGAGGTGGCCGGCACGAAGGTCGACATGGCGTTCATCGGCTCATGCACGAACTCGCGGCTCGAGGACCTGCACGCGGCGGCCCAGATGCTCCGGGGGCGCCGGCTCGCACCTGGCGTCAGGCTCATAGTCGCCGCTTCCTCCCGCACCGTGTTCGACGCTGCGCTCAGGGACGGGACCATAGAGGCCATGTCCGCGGCTGGAGCGACGTTCATAACCTCGGGGTGCGGACCGTGCGTCGGCACGCATCAGGGCGTGCCTGGTGACGACGAGACCGTCGTCTCCACGACCAACCGCAACTTCCGTGGGCGCATGGGCAACCCCAACGCCAACGTCTACCTAGGCTCGCCGGCACTAGTGGCCGCGGCGGCGGTGGCCGGGCACATCGTGGACCCGGCAGAGGTCTTGGGCGGCGTGGCATGACGGCGCGGACGCGCGTGAGCGAACCCTTGGGTGGGCCGGTGCACGTCGTCGGCGACGACGTCGACACGGACCGCATCATCCCTGGCAAGTACACGAAGACTCTCGACACCGCCGACCTGGCCGCCCACCTGCTCGAGGACTACGACCCAGAGCTCGCGGGCCGCGTCCGGCCAGGCGACGTCCTGGTGGCGGGCGAGAACTTCGGCTGCGGCTCGAGTCGCGAGCAGGCCCCCATCGCGATCGCGGCCGCCGGCATCTCGGTCGTCCTGGCTCGCTCGTTCGCGCGCATCTTCTTCCGCAACGCCATCAACATCGGCCTGCCGGTGCTCGAGGTACCAGGCCACGAGATCGCCCCCGGCTCCCTCGTGCGCGTGGACGCGCTCAGGGGCGAGGTCATCGACCAGACGTCGGGTCGCACCTACCGCGCCACCCGCATGCCACCCGTGATGGCCGACATCCTGGCGGCCGGTGGCCTGGTGCCGTACCTGAAGGCGGGCGGCGACTACACGGTGCGCCGGTGAGCGGCGCAGCAGCGAACGGTGAACCTGTGGCGCCCGCGCCAGGCGGTTCCCCACTGGCTGGCGTACGCGTCATCGAGTTCACGCAGGCCGTCCTCGGCCCCACCTGCGGGCTGGTGCTGGCCGACCTGGGGGCCGAGGTCATCCGCGTGGAACCGACGCCCAAAGGAGACCCGACCCGCGCCCTCCGCGGCTTCGGGATGGGTTACTACCCGTACTTCAACCGCAACAAGAAGAGCGTCGTGCTGAACGTCAAGGACCCGCGCGGTCTGGCGGCCACCCACCGGCTCCTCGAGACCGCGGACGTCCTCGTCGAGAACTTCGCGCCCGGCACCATGGACCGCCTCGGACTGGGGCCCGAGGACCTGACCCGCCGATACCCGCGGCTCGTCTACTGCACCCTCAAAGGGTTCCTGCCCGGTCCGTACGAGCAGCGCACCGCGCTGGACGAGGTCGTGCAGATGATGTCCGGCCTGGCATACATGACCGGCCCGCGCGGCACGCCGCTGCGCGCCGGCGCCTCGATCGTCGACGTCATGACGGGCGTCTACGGCGCCATGGCCGTCGTCCTCGCACTGCGCGAGCGCGACACGACCGGCCGCGGGCAGGTCGTCAGGAGCGCGCTGTTCGAGACCGCCGCCTTCATCATGGGTCACCACATGGCGTACGCCGTCGCCTCGGGCGAGGTGGTGCCGCCCATGCCCGAGCGGGTCAGCGCCTGGGCCGTCTACCACCAGTTCCGCACCGCGGACGACCAGCTCGTCTTCATCGGCGTCACCTCGGACAAGCAGTGGCGCCGCTTCTGCGCTGAGCTAGGTAGAGAAGACCTGGCGAACGACCCCCGCCTGGCGACGAACAACGACCGCATCGCTCAGCGCGAGTGGCTGCTGCCCGAGCTGCGGCGGGTGTTCGCTGGCATGACGCTGGAGGCGGCGGTCGACATGTGCGAACGCGCCGACCTACCGTTCTCGCCCGTCGCCAGGCCCGAGGACCTCTTCGACGACCCGCAGCTGAGAGCGGGTGGCAGCCTGCTCGAGACCGCGTTCCCCGACGGCCAGCACGGCGTCCTGCCCACCCTGCCGTTCCGCCTCGGCGACAGGTCATGGGAGAAGCGCGCAGACCCGCCCGGCCTGGGAGCGCACACGCGCGCGGTGCTGTCCGCGGCCGGCTACGCACCGCACGAGATCGCGGCCTTAGCTGCCGACGGCATCGTGCTCGTTGCACCGGATGGTCCACCTGAACACGCCAGCCGCCGACGAGACACCGGGCCTGACCAGGCCCCAGGAGGAGAGCAGTGAGCGACCGACCACATTACGACCTTCTCGTCAAGAACGTCCGCATCGCACGCCCGCGTCAGACGGGCACGCCCGAGACGGACATCGCGGTCAAGGACGGTCGGTTCGCCAAGGTGGCGCCGGGCCTGTCGGCGTCCGACGCGCGCCAGGTCGTGGACGGAAGTGGCCTCATCGCCTTCCCCGGCCTCGTCGACGCCCACATGCACGTCGGCATCTACTCGCCGCTCGAGCAGGACGCCGTCACCGAGTCCAAGGCCGCGGCCATGGGCGGCGTCACCAGCGCCCTCACCTACTTCCGAACAGGCGACTACTACCTCAACAAGTCAGGCCCGTACGCCGACTTCTACCCAGAGGTACTCGAGCGTTCGAACGGCAACTACTGGGTCGACTACGCCTACCACCTGGCCCCCATCAACAAGGGCCACATCGACGAGATGCCCATGCTCCTCGACCGACACGGCGTCTCCTCGTTCAAGATCTTCATGTTCTACGGGGGCCACGGCCTACACGGCCGCTCCAGCACCCAACGCAACTTCCTCCACCTGGCCGAGGGCGAGAGCTACGACTTCGCCCACTTCGAGTTCATCATGCGCAAGCTCACCCAGCTCATCGCCGACAACCCCGAACACGCCGAGACCATCTCGCTCTCCCTCCACTGCGAGATCGCAGACATCCTCAACGCCTACACAGCCATGGTCGAGCGCGACGGCAAGCTGAAGGGCCTACACGCCTACAACGCCGCCCGACCACCACACTCCGAAGGCCTCGCCGTCTTCATCGCCGCCTACCTCGCATACGAGACGGGCGCGGCCAACATCAACCTGTTGCACCTCAGCTCCCGCAAGGCCCTAGAGGCCGCGATCATGATGCAAGACCTCTTCCCGCACATCAGCTTCAAACGCGAGGTCACAGTCGGCCACCTGCTGCTTGACGTCGACAGCCCGGCGGGTCCGAAGGCCAAGGTCAACCCGCCCATCCGCCCGCGTGAAGACGTCGAGTACCTATGGGAGAAGTTGCTCGAAGGCCACGTCGACTGGGTCGTCTCCGACCACGCCTGCTGCAAGACAGAGTTGAAGGTCGCTGAAGAGAACCCAGACGACATCTGGCTCGCCAAGTCCGGCTTCGGAGGCACCGAGTACCTGCTGTCCGGGCTGTACTCCGAAGGCTCCAAGCGCGGGCTGTCACCCAACCGCATGGCCGAGCTGACGAGCTGGGCGCCAGCCCGGAGGTTCGGGCTGGTGGCCAAGGGGGACATCGCCGAAGGGTTCGATGCCGACCTTGTGCTCCTGGACCCCTCCGAGACCTTCGTCGTGAGGGCCGAGGGATCCGAGTCCGGACAGGGCTACTCGCCGTTCGAGGGCCAGGAGCTTACCGGGCGAGTCAGGCAGACATACCTGCGTGGCCAGCTCGTCTACGACCGCGGCGAGGTGGTCGGCCCACCCATGGGGCGCTACCTGAGGGGCTAGCTTCCGGCCCGGGCCGCGTCCCGGACCTTAATCACGCCCTGCCCCTACTCACACTGCTCGCCACATAGACTGTCGGCACTTGCTGCGGCGAGGCGCCATCCGAGCTCGGCTGCCTCACGTCCGACGAAGGTAGGCGGAGGAGGCCTGTGACGAGCTGGCGGAGGCGTGACCGTTCGAGGACGACGAGCCGTGAAGGGCGCACGGCGGCGCGGCAGCGCGTCCCGTTGGCCACGCGGCAGCGCGCGCCGTTAGCGGCGCTGCTGGCCCTGGCGCTGGTCGCCCTAACGGCCTGTGCGGGGGAGGGGCAGCTACCAGACCAGGAGGTCACCGTCACGGTCGTCGGCTCAGGCAGCGTGACGGCCGCCCAGGCGGACATCAGCTGCCCGACCGACTGCGTGGCCGTCGTACCGGCTGGCACGACCATCCAGCTCACGGCCACGCCGGCCGCGGGCCAACGGTTCTCTGGTTGGGAAGGCGCATGTGACGGCGTCGCCTCCTCGTGCGAGGTGCTGGTCTCGGGCCCGACCGCCGTCGTCGCCAACTTCGAGAAAGCACCCATCGTCGTCGACGACCTCAGCGGCAGCACGGGCGGGCAGGGCTGCTCGCTGGTAGACGCCATCACCGCGGCCAACACCGACCAGGAGGCAGGGGGCTGCAAGGCCGGACAGGGCGCCGACGTGATCGAGCTTCCTTCCGGGGCTGCCGTCACGCTCACCGAGGCCCATGGCGACGCCAGCGGTCCTTCCGCGCTGCCCAGCATCGTCACGGACATCACGATTCGGGGGCAGGGAGCGACGATCGAGCGCGACTCCTCTGAGCTCTTCCGCTTCTTCCACGTCGCCGAGTCGGGGAGCCTCCGCCTCAGCGACCTGAGCCTCATCGGCGGCGACGCGGGCGACGCGGACGGCGGGGCTATCCATGTCGCCGGCGGCACGCTCGTCGGGACCTTCGTCAGCTTCGAGAGCAACCGCGTTGGGAACGGCCGGTCGGGTGGAGCGGTGTTCAGCTCCGGCGGCGCCGTCGAGCTCACAGACGTGACCATGACCGACAACATCGCGCCGGGCGGCGGGTCGGGTAGTCCTGGGCGGGGCTCCGGCGTCTACAACGCGGACGGCTCGTTGAGGATCGCGCGTGGACAGCTGGTCGGCAACGGCAGCTTCATCTCGGACGAGAGGGGCGTCGTCGCGTCGGTCGGCTTCGACGCGTACGCCTTCCTCGAGGACAGCGAGATCTTCGACAACGGTGCCCTCGGCATCTACAACTCGGGCGAGATGCACCTGTTCAGGGTGGACGTCTCTCTCAGCTCGTCAGAGCAGCTCGGTGGGATCGTCAACGACGGCATCGCCTTCCTAGAAGAGGTGAAGCTCTCCCACAACGACGGCGAGCTGGTGAGCGGCGTAGCCAACACCGGTTTCATGCGACTCCGCGGCTCCACCGTCACGGACCACGCGACCGTACTGGGCTTCACCGGCCTCCGCAACGACGGGATCATGGAGGTCATCGACTCCGAGATCGCAGACAACGACTCGACAGGTGGCAGCGCGGTGGGTGGCGGCATCACCAACACCGGCCGCCTCACGATGGTCGACAGCCGGGTCGTGCGGAACAGGGCAGCTGAAGGCGGCGGCGTTCGCAACGCCGGTGAGCTGATACTCATCCACTCGGTGATAGACGACAACGAGGCCATCGAGGGCGGCGGCATCTACTCGTCTGGCAGCGTCGACCTGCTCGCGGCATCGCTCGTCGGTGGCGAGGTGGGCAACGTCGCCGCCAGTCGCGGCGGCGGCGTCTACGTCTCCGGCGCAGGGGAGACTAGCCGCCTGAGCCTCGAGGGCGCCAGCGCCATAAGCGGCAACCTTGCTGGCAGCGACGGCGGGGGCGTGTACGCGGACGATCGGTTCGACCTGGGCCTGTGCGCGACGTGCGAGGTGAAGCTGAACGTGGCCGAGACCGGCGCTGGCGGCGGGCTGTTCGCCTCTGGCCTCGGGTTCGGTTCGATCTACGCCCCCGGCATCCACGACAACTCTCCGGACCCGATCGCGCCAGGCAAGCTCCTCGAGCTGAGGATCTCTGCCGCGGAGGACGACGCTGAGGAGCTGAGGGAGTCGGGCGGAACCGTCCCAGCCGGGACCGTCCGGTTGAACGAGCCAACCCTCGACATGCCGGTCGATCCGTCGCTGGGCGCCGGTCAGTACACAGGGCTGCGCTTCATCGACGTGAGCGTGCCGCAGGGGGCCACGGTCGTGGACGCCCGCCTCGTGTTCACGGCACAGGCCTCGGCCGACGAGCGGAGCGCCCTGCTGGTCGGTCTGGAGAACACCGTGTCGGCCGCGGGCTTCACCGCGAGCGCCCTGGACCTTTCCAGCCGCACCCGGATCGGCACCACCTTCTGGGAGGTCGAACCATGGACCGAGGGCGAGAGCGGGCCGCGGCAGGCATCACCCTCGTTGCGGAACCAGGTCCAGCAGCTCGTCGACCGGCCGGAATGGGTCACCGGCAGTCCCCTCGCGTTCGTGCTCGAGTCGGCGACGGGCAGCGGCTCGACGTCGTCCCGCTCGGCCGTCGCGTACGACGGCGACCCGGAGGGCTCGGCGCGCCTGTGGCTGCTCTACTTCGACCCGCCGGCCGCCGAGCGGCGCGGGCCCACTAACCCCTAGCCCAAGACCGCCTTATCTGCGTGCTGCTCACGTCCTCCCGGAACTCGCTCTCGGGGATGGCCTCGAACAGGTCGCGGTGGCACTCCGGCACCGCGATGTCCGCGAGCGACCTGTAGCCACCGTTGTGGTCGCGCCCGGCCACGAGGAACCGACAACCCCTGTCCCTCACGGCGTCGAGCGAGGCGTGCATCTTGTCAGCTTCGCCCTCGTAGAAGCGTGGGTCGAGCACCCGCACGGCGGTGTCGCTGCCCACCACGAACACGCTGCCGGGGAAGAGCTCGGCCTTCTGCACGAACAGCGGGGCCGAAGTGACCGCCACCGGATCGCGTCCGGCGAACTGCAACGCCCGCTTACGCGCGTCCGTCAGGTCCAGGGGTGCCTTGGCGGCGTTGAGCAGTGGCAGCTCGAAGAGGACGGGCAGGCCCGTGTGCTCGGCAGCCACCCTGGCTAGCTCGAGGTGGCCCTCGTGCACCGGGTTGAAGGACCCAGACAGGAGCGTTCTGGGGCCCAGCCCTTCGCCGCTCGTGACGTGGCCGTCTAGCCCGACGACTGCCAGTCGTCGCGAACCGGCCGCCACACCCGCGATGAGCTCGCTCGGGCGGTACTCGACGCTCAGCTCCTCCGAAGGCGTGAGCGGCAGCGGTGGGGCCCCGAACACCCCACACGCGTCGGCCACGGCGCCGAGCAGCACGAGGCTGACCAACTCCTCCTCGCCATCGCGGTCGCGGGCGCCCTTCTCGAGGGTGAGCGAGTACGTGACCGTACCGAGGGCGTCCGCCACGGCGCACGCCACGCGGTGGTCCCCGCGCTTGGTGCGGTCTGTCGCGATGGTGGCCGTGCTGCCGAGACCGAACAGGGGCACGCGCGGGCGGACCGACGGGCCGCTGAGAGCCGGGCCGCCCGTAACGCGGTCCTCGCGTGTCGCCTCGCGCCGGAAGCCGCGCGCCAGCTCGTACGCTGCCGCCGCCATGCGCCGCGCGACGCCCCGCGACGTGAAACTTGCCGGCATGTCCCCCAGCAGCCAGCGCATGCTCTGCTCGTGGTAGATGTCCACGGCCGCCATGACCGTGCGGCTCGAGCCGCCCACGGCGTGCAGCCAGGCCACCGCCTGCGACCCCGCGCCAGCGAAGGCCACGACCGTCATGTGCGGCGTGGCGTGCACGCGTGTGACGAGGTCCTCGACCTGGCTCTCTAGCGGCATGCCTGGTCATCATCGCATCATCGGGGCTCGGCGTCCCTGGTCGGCGCCGCGGTAAGTTCGAGCCAAATGGCTCCCATCGATCACCTAGAAGGCATAGGCACGCGCCTAGTTCCCACCTCCCGCCTGCAGACCTTCGTCCTAACCTCGGGACCCGACGACGGCGTGCCCGTGCTGCTGGTGCACGGCAACGCCTCGTCGAGCACGTTCTGGGAGGAGGTGATGGTCGCCCTCCCGCCTCGCTACCGCGCCATCGCGCCAGACCTGCGCGGCTACGGCGAGACGGAGGACAAGCTGATCGACGCCACGCGTGGCTCGCAGGACTGGGTCGACGACCTCCTGGCCCTCAA
>CAZFAQ010000007.1:0-65522 GCA_964517055.1 uncultured bacterium
GCAAGGAGAAGGCCGTTGAGCTCCTCACCACCAGACCGGACCTCGAAGACGAGATGAAGAAGGGCGTATACGAGGCGTTGCAGAGGACCGGCGCGGTCAGGCTGCCAACGCCTGTCGCTACCGAACTCAGCGACGAGGAGGAAGCCTACATGCTCGAGGCCTGAGCACAGGTCGGTCGACACCGGAGGGCGGCCAGGTGCGGTCACTCATGTGACGACATACGCGCCTGGGCACCGTAGACAGCGGGGTACTATGCCGCCAACTGGCGCGGGGAGCTGCGTGCTGCAACCGCCCGCGCCGCGTGAAGCGGTGGCACCGGCCGTGCGCCTGCCGAGGCCGGCGAACGGGGCCAGCCCGCTGGAGGTGTGCGAACGAGCATGGGTATCCCGGAACCGTTGAGCAGCACGCGGGTCGGCCGAGATCCGGCCACAGTGGTGAACGACTTCTCGATCGCGGTCGCTACCGCCAACGGCACCGGTAGCCAGACAGCCAACCTGACCCTGCTGAGGTCGTTCTTCAAGATGGGCATACCCGTCCACGGGAAGAACATCTTCCCGTCGAACATCCAGGGGCAGCCGACCTGGTACCACATCCGCGTCAGCCGTCACGGTTACATCGCCCGTCGGCCGCCCGAGCTGCTCGTAGCCTTCAACCCTGCGACCGTCCACGCTGACGTCGCCGGCCTCCCGTCCGGCGGCGTCTGCGTCTACAACGCCGATATCAGGTACCAGCCGGACCGCACCGACCTCACGTACTACCCGGTGCCAGTCAAGGAACTGCTGGCTGACGTCGACGTCAAGGGCAAGATCAAGGACTACATCGCCAACATGACGTACGTGGGGGTCGTCGCCCACCTCCTCGGCGTGCCCCTCGACGTCATCCACCAGGCGCTCTCCCACCACTTCGGCGGGAGGGCGAAGCTCATCGACAGCAACATGGACGTCGTGCGCAGGGCTCACGAGTGGGCTGAGGGCAGCGTCGAGAAGGTTGACCCATATTCCGTCGAGCCGATGAACGCGACGGAAGGCCTCATCCTCATGACGGGCAACGAGGCCGGCGCTTTGGGGGCGGTCTTCGGGGGCGCCAGCCTCGCGGCCTGGTACCCGATCACGCCCTCCACCAGCTTCATCGACGCCCTCCGCGACTTCCTGCCCAAGCTCCGCGACGACGCCGCAGGAAACCCGACCTACTCGGTCATACAGGCCGAGGACGAGCTGGCGGCGATCGGCATGGTGGTAGGAGCAGGCTGGGCAGGGGCGCGGTCGGTCACCGCGACGAGCGGCCCCGGCGTATCGCTCATGGCGGAGTTCCTAGGCTTGGCGTACTACGCAGAGGTGCCAGCCGTCGTCTGGGACATCCAGCGCGTCGGCCCGAGCACCGGCCTGCCGACGCGCTCCAGCCAGGGCGACGTGGCCTTCGCCTATGGCGTAGGGCACGGCGACACCCGGCACGTTCTCCTGTTCCCGTCCTCCATCGAGGAGTGCTTCGAGTTCGGCTACAAGGCCCACGACCTCGCCGACCAGCTGCAGACCCCGGTCCTCGTGCTCTCTGACCTCGACCTGGGGATGAACAACTGGATGGGAGAGCCCTTCGCCTACCCAGAAGGTCCGCTGAAGCGCGGCAAGGTGCTCTCCGCCGAGGAGGTCGAGCGCCTCGAGAAGTTCAGTCGTTACGCCGACGTCGACGGCGACGGCATCCCGTACCGCACGCTGCCAGGCAACCCGAACCCCCGCGCCGCCTGGTTCGGTCGCGGCACCGGCCACGACGAGGACGCGCGATACACGGAGGACGGCGACGTGTGGCTCGAGAACATGGACCGCTTGGCGCGCAAGCACGACACTGCCAGGTCGTACGTGCCGGCCGCGGTCGTCGAGCGGGCACAGGGCGCCAGGCTCGGCATCGTGTACTACGGGACGACCCGCTACGCGATCGAGGAGGCGCGAGACCAACTGGCGTCCGCCGGGGTGACCCTCGACCTCCTCAGGGTCAGGGCCATGCCGTTCGGCCCAGAGGTCGCCGAGTTCATCGAGTCGCACGACGACCTGCTTGTCATCGAGATGAACAGGGACAACCAGCTCAGGAACATACTCAGGGCCGAGCTGCCGGAGCACGCCACCAAGCTCGCGGGCGCCGGCTACCTGGACGGCATGCCCCTGACCGCCCAGTGGGTCAAGGAGACTGTACAGGCGCACATGAACAGGAGAGCCAACTGATGGACCGCGTGCAGAAGCTCAACCTAGCCGGGCTCTCCAAGGCCGACTACGCCGCCAGCCCGTCGACACTGTGCAAGGGGTGCGGCCACAACTCGATCGCCAGCCAGATCATCCAGGTCTGCTACGACCTGAACATCAGGCCGCAGGACGTTATCAAGCTGTCAGGCATCGGCTGCTCGAGCAAGTCACCCGCCTACTTCCTCGGGCAGTCACACGGCTTCAATAGCCTGCACGGCCGGATGCCGTCCCTTGGCACGGGCGCCCTCCAGGCCAACCACCAGCTACGGGCGATCGGCATCAGCGGCGACGGTGACACCGGGTCGATCGGGCTCGGGCAGTTCAAGCACATGGTCAGGCGCAACGTGCGCATGGCGTACGTGGTCGAGAACAACGGCGTGTACGGGCTCACGAAGGGGCAGTTCTCGGCCACCGCGGAGCACGGCCAGGAGCTCAAGTACGCTGGCCACAACGACTTCCCGCCCATCGATGTGGCCGTCGAGGCCATCGTGGCGGGCGCAGGGTTCGTCGCTCGCTCGTTCGCCGGCGACGCCAAGCAGGTACGTGAGCTCCTCAAGGCGGCCATGAGCTTCCGTGGCCTGGCAGTACTCGACATCATCAGCCCATGCGTGGCGTTCAACGACGAGGACGACTCTCGCAAGAGCTACGCCTGGGGCCGCGCCAACGAGCGCGCCCTACAGGAGCTCGGCTACGTGGCTCCGCAGGAGGAGATATTCATCGAGGACTACGACCCAGGCACGACGACGGTCGTGGAGCTCCACGACGGTTCGCGTCTCACGCTGCGCAAGCTGGAGGCCGACTACGAGGCGAACGACAGGCTGAAGGCCCTCGAGCGGTTGCAACACGGCGACGAGAACGGTGAGCTGGTCACAGGCCTGCTGTACTACGACGACTCGCGCCCATCACTTGCCGAGGTGAGTCGCTTCGGCGACACACCGCTCTCCGAGCTCCCCGACGACGTTCTGCGCCCCGGACCGGAGTCGCTTCGCACTTTTCTGGCTTCGTACGCGTAGGAGCGTGCTCGGATCGGCCCGAGACCGGGTTGAGACGGCGCCGGTAGGACCCGACCTGGCGCCAGGTGACGACAGGCTGCGCATCGCGCTCGTCACGGAGACGTTCCTGCCCAAGGTGGACGGCGTCGTCACGCGACTAGTCGCTACCCTGGAGGCCCTCGAGCGCCTCGGCCATGAGGTGCTGGTCCTCGCGCCGCCTGGCGCTCCAGACAGCACGGCGGGGGCGAGGGTCGTGCCGGCCAGCGGGGTTCCCTTCCCGTGGTACCCGGAGCACACCGTCGCGCTGCCCTCCGGTCGGCTCAGCCGTGAGATCGACGCGTTCCGGCCGGACGTCGTTCACGTCGTCAACCCGGTCCTGTTCGGGACATGGGGCGCGTTCGCCGCCAGGCGTCGGCGCCTGCCGCTCCTCGCCTCGTTCCACACCGATCCCAAGGTAGTCAGGGACCTGTCCCTCGGCTGGATCGAGCGACCGCTCGAGGTGCTCGACCGAGAGGTGCACAACCTCGCGCACGTCAACCTCGCCACCAGCCCACAGATGGTCGAGCTGGCCAGGGGGCTCGGCATAAGGCGTGTGCGTCTGTGGCCGAAGGCCGTCGACGCCGATCGCTTCCATCCCCGGCACCGCAGCGACGCGATGAGGGCCCGCCTCGGTGCCGGAGGCGACGCGCTGCCCATCGTCGTCTACGCGGGCAGGGTGTCGTTCGAGAAACGAGTAGACGTGCTGGCGGGAGCGGCCCGGGCCCTGTCGGGTGAGGCGCGGTTCGCCATCGTTGGCGACGGCCCTGCTTTGGACTGGCTGAGGTCAGAGTTGGCCGGCACCCCGACGGTGTTCACCGGCTTCCTGGACGGCGATGACCTGTCAGCCGCGTACGCCAGCGGCGACGTCTTCGCGTTCCCGTCCGACTCGGAGACGCTCGGCTTCGCCGCGCTGGAGGCGATGGCGGCTGGCGTGCCAGTGGTGGCGGCCCGCGCGGGCGGGATCCCTCACGTCGTCGACCACGGCCGCACGGGCGTCCTGGTCGACCCCGGCAGCGTCGAGGCGCTCACCTCAGGCGTTCGCACGGTGGTCGCTGACGCCGAGCTTTCTCGGCGGCTGAAGGAGGCCGGCCGGCGCGAGGCCGAGCTCTGGTCGTGGACGGCGTCCGCAGAGCGGCTCGTCCAGCACTACCGCCAGGCGCTGAGGCTGAGGGGCTGGGAGTCGGCCAGGCGGACGTGAGCCGGCAGCAAGGCGAGGCCGGGAGCACACGGCGTGGGCTGGACGAGGACGGACGCCGTCTGGCGCTGGCGATCTACTTGCCGACCGCCATCGTCGCGATCGGCGACGGCATCCTCACGCCGACCCTGCCGCTGTACGTAGCGTCGTTCGACTCTTCCTTGGTCATGGTCGGTCTCGTACTCGCGGGAGAGGCCATCGGCATGCTCATCGGCGACGTGCCGGCGGGCTGGTTCGCCGCCCGGGTCTCGCCCAAGACCGCGCTGCTCATCGGTGGCGGCGTGGCAGCCGCCTCGGTGCTGGCCACGGCCGCCGCGCGAGACCTGCTGACCGTGCTGGCGCTGCGCGTGCTCGCAGGCGTCGGCATCGCGCTCTTCAACCTCGCTCGCCACGCCTACCTCGCGAGGTCGGCCGGGACGGGGTCTCGTGGCCGCTTGATCGCGCTCTACGGAGGGGTCAACAGGTTCGGCGGCTTCATCGGCCCAGTCATCGGCGGCGTCGTGGCCGCGGTGCTCGGCCTCGCCGCTCCGCTTGCGCTGTACGCGGTCGTGGTGTCGGGCGCTCTGCTGCTCGTGGCCTTAGCGTTGCCGAACGTCCGCGTCGCGGCGACGCGTCCGCCCGCCGCCGAGTCGCGGGCCGCGATGCGCGCGGCGGTCCCGACGCTGGTGAACGCCGGGATCGGTCAGGTTCTCGGCCAGGCGGTACGCGCCGGGCGCCGAGTGCTGCTACCGCTCTTCGGGGCGGCGGTGCTGGGCCTCGATTCGTTACAGGTCGGCCTCGTTGTCAGCGCCGGAGCTCTCGTCGACATGCTGATGTTCTACCCGGCCGGCTGGCTCATGGACCGCCGCGGACGCAAGGCGGCGATCGTGCCCTGCTTCCTGCTGTTGGGCCTGTCCGTCGCACTGATGCCGCTCACGACCGGCTTCTGGTCGTTGCTCGCCCTGTCGGTCCTCATCGGCTTCGGCAACGGTCTGGGCTCGGGCACCATGATGACCCTTGCCGCCGACCTCGCGCCGCCTCGGGCCGCCCCTCAGTTCCTCGGCTGGTGGCGGCTCATCGGTGACACCGGCATGGTTGGCGGGCCCCTTGTGGTGGGGTTCGTTGCCCAGGCGTTGGCTCTGGGACCGGCCGCGGTGGCTGTCGGGCTCGTCGGCGTGGTGGCCGCGGCGTGGTTCGGCGTGCGAGTCCCGGAGACGCTCATCTCGGTATCATCTAGCGCGGAGGGCACAGGCGCGGCCTGATACGCGCGCCCCCGCGGCTTGGGGGGAGCGTTCACGCCCGGAACGGGACCGATGGAGGAACGCACGCACAGCCCGGGTAGGGCAACAGAGGCCTTCTTCCGGACTCATCCGCAGGCGGTCGTCGTCTACGACCCTCAATCGCTCGACCTGCTCGCCGCGAACCCGCGAGCCGGCGAGGTGTTCGGTTTGGCGACAGGCGCCGCACCCGGACGCGGCCTCGCCGACCTACACGCAGGCGAGCTGGACGGCACCACCAGGCGCGACTACACGGCTGCCCAGACCCCGTTCCTGGCCACGTTGAACGGTGCCGAGACCATGCGCATGCGTGGCAAGAGGGGTGAGTTCGAGGCGGTGGTGAGCGTCTTCGAGCTCGTCTACGGCGGCAAGCTCGCCAGGATGGCCATATGTGCAGAGGTAGGGACGAGGCACGGCGGCGACGCCTTCTACGAGGAGCGCAAGGCCCTCGAGCAGCGCGTCGACTACCTAGCCAACAACGACCCGGTCACCGACCTGCCCAACAGGCAACGTTTCGAGAGCCTGCTCCTCGACACGCTGGCGGCCGCCAGGGAGAAGGACCACAAGGTAGCCGTCCTCTACCTCGAGCTGCATGGCTTCCGGCTCATCCACGACGCGGTCAGCCAGGACGCCGCGGACGACATGCTGAGGCTCGCCGCAAGGCGGCTCAAGACCGTCGCGCAGGGCTCGACCGTCGCGCGCTTCGGCACGGACGAGTTCGCGATCATCACGAGGCCGCTCCACGACACGGTTGACGCGACCGACATCGCGCAGCGGATCGTGGGTGGCATGGTGGAGCCCGTCGTGCTCGAGGGTCGGAGCGTGACGTTCCGGCCGCGCGTCGGCGTGGCCGTGTTCCCTGACCACGCCGAGACGCCTGGCACGCTGATGAAGGCGGCCTCCCAGGCCAAGTACCGCGCCAAGGCGGCGCGCGGGCCATCGTTCGCGGTGTTCAGGCCGGCCATGCAGGTGAGGGTCCAGGAGAGGCTCGAGCTCGAGGACGAGCTGCGGCAAGCGTTCGGCAATGCCCAGTTGACCATCTACTTCCAGCCTAGGGTCGAGCTGCGGGGTGGCAGGCTGGCAGGCGTCGAGGCGCTGGTGCGTTGGCGCCACCCTGAGCGGGGCCTTCTCAGCCCAGATTCGTTCGTGCCGCTGGCTGAGGAGACCGGTCAGATCGTCACCCTCGGCCAGGAGGTGCTGGAGCTTGCCCTCGCCCAGCTGGTGCGCTGGGACGAGGAAGGCTTCGTCGTGCCGCGCGTGGCCGTCAACGTCTCGCCCTTGCAGCTTCGAGGAGGTGGTCTCTACGAGGACGTCAGGCGCGCCCTTCAGCGCTCGGGCCTGCCGGGCGGACGCCTCGAGGTCGAGGTGACGGAGACCGCCGCGCTCGCCGACAGGCACCGCGGCTCCGACGTCCTGTCCGAGCTCAGGCGCCTCGACGTGAAGGTGGCCCTTGACGACTTCGGCACGGGTTACGCGTCGCTCGCGCACCTGCAGGAGCTGCCTGTCGACGCCATCAAGCTCGACAGGGCGTTCCTGGAGCAGGGGCAGCCGCGGCAACAGGCGACCAGTGAGCTGGCGATCCTCAAGGCGGTCGCTGCGCTCGGCAAGGCGCTCGGCGTCGAGGTGACGGCAGAGGGCGTCGAGACGGAGGAGCAGCTGCGCCACGTCATCGAGGCTGGCTGCGACTCGGTGCAGGGCTTCCTCGTCTGCCAGCCAGTCGCGGCGGAGATGGTGAAGGACGCCGCGCGCAAGGGCGTTGCCGTGCTGGAGCGCGTCCGCGTCGGCAGGCGCTAGGCCCGGCTCAGCCGCCCCACGTTCGCCTGAGGACCCTCAGCCAGTTGCGGTAGCCGAGGTTCTCGAGGCTGTCCTGGTCGTAGCCGGCGCTCGACAGCGCCTCGAACAGCCGCTGCACGCCGGCGACGTCCCTGATCGCCGACGGCATCGTGGCGCCGTCGAAGTCGGAGCCCATGGCCACCCCTTCGGGCCCCAGCTTTTCGACCAGGTGGTCAACGTGCCGGACCATGACGTCGAGAGGAAGACCCGGGTCTGCCGATCCGTCCTCGGCTAGGAAGCCGACGTTGAAGTTGACGCCGACCAGGCCGCCAGACTCCCTTATTGCGTCGAGCTGATCGTCCGTCAGGTTGCGAGGGCTAGGGCTCAGGGCGTGCGCGTTCGAGTGGGTGGCGACGAGGGGCGCGTCCGAGATGTCGGCCACGTCCCAGAAGCCCTTCTCGCTGATGTGGGACAGGTCGACCATGATCTTCAGCTCGTTGCAGCGCTTCACCAAGCGCACTCCGTGCGCGGTCAGGCCGGGTGCGACGTCCGGTGAGGAAGGGAAAGTGAACGGCACCCCGTAACCGAAGGCGTTGGCTCGGCTCCACACGATGCCGAGCGACCTGAGACCGGCCGCGTGATAGACGTCGAGGGCCGCTAGGTCGACGTCGATCGCCTCCGCCCCTTCGAAGTGAAGGATGGCAGCCAACGCACCGGCCGACATGGCCTCCTCGATCTCGCGCACGTTCCTGACGATCCGGAGGCGGCGTTCCGGGTCGGCGTTCCACCTCAGTAGCTGCGAGACCATGGCGTTGGTCGTCGTCACGGCGTGAGCGTGGTCCACGACGGGTGGCGCGGGCCGGGCCGTCGTGCCGTCGCGCCGCGTGAACGATGTCGGCAACCCATCGACCTTTCGTGGCGGCGGGAAGACGGCGAAGAAGGCGCCGGCCAGCCCGCCATCGCGCGCCCGCTCGAGGTCGATGTGACCGCTCTCCTGCCTCGTGAAGAAGTCGCGCGCCGGCTCCTCGTGATGCAGCAGCAGGGTGTCGTTGTGTCCGTCGATGACGGGGATCATGCGAGAGGCTAACCCGGCCGGGGCAGTGGTTGGCAGGGCCCGATGGGTCGTCGAAGTGGCTGCGGGACTGGTGGTCGACGCTGCCCGACCAGGCGGTACTAGGCGAGTTGCAGTAGCTGCGCTACTATGCTCGCGACCCACGAGAGGGGGGAGCGCTATGGCTGACGACATCGTTCGGGACATGACAGTGAACAGCCTCACGGCACCGCGCTACCCCATCTCCGGACCCTTCCGCTGAAGCCCTAGGGCGACCGGAAGACGGGGCCCGAGCCGGGCCCTACCCCGAAGCGAGGAGCGCGCGACGAAGCGGCAGCGCCAGGTAGAGGCGTGTGTGCGCACGTCGCTGCGCGGCCGGTAGCTCGGTAGCCGTCGACGACCAGCCTGGTTGAGCGACTTCAGCCAGGGACCGTTCTACGGAGGAACCGGCTTGCCGAGGTACGAAGACGACGGCGCCCTCGAGGGCGCATACCTGAAGGACCGGGCGAGGCGCAGCCTCGCCAAGACCAAGCGCCGCGAGGATCGGATCAAGAAGCGAGACAGGCAGCGCGACCTTGTCTGGGACGAAAGTGACGCGCCGCGGCCGACGACCGAGACCGTGTTCAGTGACCCGGACCTTCAGGAGCTGTACGAACGCGGCTACCTGACCGAGCTTGGGAGCCCGCTGCGTGGGGGCAAGGAGGCGAGGGTTCACGTCGCCAAGCGAGGCGAGGAGTGGCTCGTGGCCAAGCTGTACAAGGACAGGACGCTGCGCTCCTTCAAGGACGACGCCGGCTACTGGAGCGGCTTCTACGTCGGAGACGCGCGTACAGCCAGGGCCATGCGCAAGGGCACCCACGCCGGCAACGCGGCCAAGCAGTCGATCTGGGTCCTTCGCGAGTACATAACGCTGTGGCGCCTGCACGAGATGGGCTTGCCTGTGCCGCGTCCCGCGGTGGGTCCGGAGATGAGCGAGCTGCACACGTCAGGCAGCGTCGTGCTCATGCAGCTGATCGGAGATGGTGGCGAGCCCGCGCCGCGCCTCTCGGACGTCAGGCTCGCTGCCGACGAGGCTCGGTCCGCCTTCGACCAGTCCTTCGGGATCCTCGTCGAACTGGCGCGGGCAGGCCTCGTTCACGGCGACTTCTCGACGTACAACCTGCTGTGGCACGAGGGCCGCGTCTGGCTGATCGACGTGCCGCAGACGGTCGAAGCCTCCGCTTCCCCTGAGGCGCTGGGTCTGCTCAGGCGCGACCTCGCCTCGCTGCTGACCTCGTTCAGGCGCCTAGGGGTCGGGCCAGAGCCCAGGGACCTCGAGCGGCGTCTGCTCGGGGCTCTCAGGGACGCAAGGTGACGGTCGCTCGCAGTTGTACTGACCCAGCCGGAAGCGCGACAATGTGAGGACATGGAAAACCCGGCCGGTGGCGGCGATCCGGTAGAAGACCTGCGCGCCTCGCTGCAGGGGGCGCTGGCTCTCGTCGAGATGGACGACGCCCACGGCGCCAAGGCCCAGGTGATCCAGAGCCTCGACGACATCGAGCTTCTGTGCGGCCTGGACTCGCTGGACACCGTCGGCCTACGGCTCGCCGAGCGGTTGGCTGGCCTCGACCCGGACAGGGTCACGCCCGAGGCAGGCGAGGTCATAGCCGAGACGTTGCGCCTCGGCCTGCGCAGCGCCATGCAGGCAAACGACGTGGCGGCGGCGCTGCCGTTCGGGCGCGCCGCGCTGCGGTTCGCCGCCGGGCTCGGCTTGCCTGTGCTCGCCGCCCAAGCGCACAACGACCTGGCGTCCGTCTACGGCGTCCGCGACTTCCACGAGCGTGCCATCCATCACCTGCGCGCCGGCATCGAGGTGCTGGAGAGCGCTGGACTGGCCGTCCTGCCGGCGCTGGTGAACAACCTCGGCAACGTCTACATGGAGTCCGACCGGGTCGAGGAGGCGCTTGCCTGTTTCGAGCGGGCCACAGACGACTCCGCGGCTCAAGGAGACGACCTCCGCACCGCCATAGCGCTTGGCAACCGCGGCCGCGCCCTGGGCGCCCTGCGGCGCCACGTCGAGGCCATCAAGAGCCTCGAGGCCGCCCTGGCGCTGTTCCGCCGCCTGGGGCGGAGGGCTTACGTCGCCACCACGCTGGCCAAGCTGGGTACCGCCCGTGCGGCCACAGGTGACCTCGCCGCCGCCCTCGACCTCTTCGGTACGGCCAAGGAGGAGATCGAAGACGAGACGCTGCCGTTCAGAGGCGAGGTCGCGGAGGGTCTGGGCCGCGTACTGTCCGAGGCCGGCCGTTACGCGGACGCCCTGCCCGAACTCGAGCTGGCCGAGGCGTTGCACAGACAGGGTGGCGCCGACGCCGCCGCCAACGACATGCTTCGGGAGCAGGCGCACGCGCTCGCGCACATGGGCAGGTACGAGGCCGCTTACGACCGCCTCAGTGGTCACCTGACGGAGCTCGACACGCTGCAACGTCAGTATGGCGAGGTGCTGGTCGGGGTGCTCCTGGTCGAGCTCGAGGCCGGGTTGGCGCACGACAACGAGCTGCCGATCGTCACCGGTCGCGTGCTGGCCGAGGCCAACCGTGCTCTGCGCGCGCAGGCCGAGCGGCTCGAGCGCATGAGCTCGACCGACGAGCTTACGCAGGTCCACAACCGGCGCTTCCTCAACGGCAGGCTCCAGGACGAGGTCGCGCGCTGTCGCCCTGACAAGGGGAACGACCTCTGTCTCGTGCTGTTCGACGTCGACAACTTCAAGGCCATCAACGACCGCTTCTCCCACCTGGTCGGGGACGAGGTCCTGAGGGTCACCGCCCAGGTGCTGGCCGACACGTTCCGTCGTACAGACGTCGTGGCCCGTTGGGGTGGCGAGGAGTTCGCTGTGCTGCTCGTCGGGACGAGCAAGGTCGCAGCGGGGCCCGTGACGGAGAAGGCGCGCGAGGCGATCAAGTCGGCTCCATGGTTCGAGATCGCCGACGGCCTCGAGGTCACGGTGTCGGCGGGCATCGCGGCCGTCAGCGAGCTTGACGGTGTGGCGCAGGCGCTAGACCTGCTCAAGCTCGCCGACCGCCGGCTCTACGACGCCAAGCGTGGTGGCCGGGACCGGGTGTCGGCCGGGGGCTGACGCCGCGTTTCGAGCGCACGAGTCCATGTCTGGAGCCGCGGGGTCGCGTCGGGCGGGTGGCCAGCGTTAGGATCGCGCCACAGACGACGAACCTATGGCTCGGTGTCGGTCGCGTTGTGGTGCGGCGCCGCGCCACGGAAGGGGTCAACATGTCGCCGCTCGATCCGAAACGCACAGTCAACGAGCTCAAGGACCTCCGCTCACGCACGGGCGACGAGAACGGGGCCTGGCGGGTCGCCTGGACGGACACCTGGTTGGAGTCTCGCGCCTGGCTGCGGGAGAAGCTCGACGAGCTCGGCCTCGAGACGCACATGGACCCGGCAGGCAACGTCTGGTCGACGCTACGCGGCGAGTCCGACACCGAGCTACTGATCGGCGGGCACATGGACTCGGTGCCAGGCGGCGGGTGGCTCGACGGCTGCCTCAACGTGCTGGCCGGCCTCGAGGTCGTCAGGCGTATCAAGGAGGAGTACGGCGGCAAGCCGCCCGTGACCGTCAGGCTCGTCGACTGGGCCGACGAGGAGGGCGCCCGCTTCGGACGGAGCCTCCTGGGCTCGAGCGCGGCCGGCGCGACGTTGGTGCCGGACGAGGAGCGCGAGCGGCGCGACGCGGACGGTGTGCGGCTCGTCGACGCCCTGAAGCGCTGCGGGGTCGACCTCGACAGCATGAACGACGCCCACGCCGAGCTCGACAAGGCCGGTGCCTACCTCGAGCTGCACATCGAGCAGGGCCCCGTGCTCCTCGACCTGGACCTGCCGCTCGGCGTGGTGCTCGGCACGTTCGGCGTGGAGAGGCACGGCATCCACTTCCGTGGTCAGGCGGCACACTCCGGCTCGACGCCGATGGACAGGAGGCGGGACGCCTTCCTGGCGGCCGCGCGCATGAGCCCCGAGGTGTACGCCATCACGGACCGCCGCGGCGGCGTGTGCACGATCGGCTCGTGCGTCACGCGGCCAGGGATCGTCACCTCGGTGGTGGCGGAGTGCGACATCACCCTCGATCAGAGGCACTTGGACGGCAGGCAGCTCGCCGGGATGCTGGCCGACGCGAAGCAGGCGAGCGAGCGCTTCGCCAGCGATGGCGACGTCGAGGTGGAGTGGAGCCACCTCTGGAGCATCGACCCGATGCCCTTCCACCCAGACCTGATCGAGCTCGCCGACGAGGCGGTCAAGGAGGCAGCCGGCGCTTCGCACCGCCTGCCTAGCGGCCCGCTGCACGATGCGGCCGAGGTGGCACGCGCGGGGGTGCCGACGGTGATGCTCTTCGCACAGAGCCTCCACGGCATCTCGCACAACAAGATCGAGGACACCAAGGAGGAGCACATCGAGATGTCCGTCGTGGCCCTCGACCGCTTGGCAGAGAAGACGATGGGCTGGCTCGCCTCGCGGACCTGAGTACCGGTGCGCGCCGACCGCCGCCCGCGCGAGGGCGTTTCCGTGACGTGTCTAACTTCGGAGCGGCTACGCTGGTTGTGTAATCGGTAGCGGGGGAGAGGGGTCAGGTGTCGGGGGATGCCCATGAACGCTCCGGCGACGGCGCGCACGGTCGGCGGTGGCTCGCCGGCTCGCCCTTCATGCGGTCTGGGGGATCGCCTGGTCGCGCACGACGGATCGGTCGTGCGCTGGCGTGCCTAACAGCAAACAGCTGCTCGGCAGACTGAGGCATCAACAGAGACAGGTCGTCGAGGGCTTCCTGTGGACGCTCTTCGCGATCGTCGCTCTCTCCGTCGTCATCAACGCCGTGCTTCTCGGCAGCGAGTTCGTCGAGCCGGTCGTGATAGGCACCAACGTCGGCTTGCTGCTGATCGTCGCCGGCACCATCGCGCTCAACAACAGCGGCCGGATGCGGCTCGCGGTGAGCGTCGCCGGTGGCTTGGTGCTGCTCACCGCCACCCTGCCACCGCTGGTCAACGGCCTCAACGAGTCTGGCATCGCGCTGATGCTCTTCTTCATCCCCGTGATCCTGTCCGGCCTGCTGCTGGACCGCCTGGCCCTGGGCCTCACGACAGGCTGGTCGCTGGCCGTCGCGTTGGCGTCCCCCCTCATCCACGGATCGCCGCTCGGGATCGGCACGTCTGGACCTACCGAACCAGCTTGGCTCAACGCGCTCCAGTTCGGGCTCGTGCTCGTCGTCGTGGCGTTCCTCCTCGACCGGTTCGGGCTGCGCTTCCAGGCCGCCATGCGATCGGCGGTGATCGAGCAGTCGATGGCGGAGACCAGGCTCCTGGAGGAGAAGGGGTTCTCAGACGCGATCATCGAGAGCCTGCCAGGCATCTTCTTCCTCCGCGACAGCTCGGGGCGGTTCGTTCGCTGGAACGGCCACTTCCGCAGGCTGACCGGCTACACGGACGACGAGCTGCGTTCGCTCGACCCGCTCGGCCTCTACGATGACGAGCAGAAGCAGGTGGCTAGCAGCTACATCCGCAAGGTGTTCGACACCGGGTCGGGCGCCGCGGACCTACGGATCACGGCACGTTCTGGCTTGCAGCACCCGTACTTCATCAGCGCCACACGCGTGGAGCTCGAGGGTCAGACGTACCTCGTGGCCAGCGGCGTCGACCGCAGCGACATCGACAGGGCCCAAGCTCACATCGATACGCTGAACCAGGCGCTGCAGGAGCGGGTCGAGCGCCTGACCGCGTTGCGTGAGATCGACAGGGCGATCATCGGCTCGTTGGACATCGACCTGACCCTCGGCGTCATGCTCGACCAGGTGACAACCAAGCTTCGCGTGGTGGCTGCGCGCATCCTGCTCTTCGACGGCACCGAGCAGGTGCTGCGGTTCGGCGCGAGCAAGGGTCTGCTCAGCGCCGGGATGCGGGGACTCAGGGCACGCCTTGGGGAGGGACCGAGCGGCACCGTCGCTCGCGACCGCGAGACGCTCGTCATCGAGGGGGCGGACGAGGTCTGGCGCTCGTTCCAGAGCCTCCAGCGCTCGGGACAGGAGGGCTTCGTCGCGTACGTCGGCGTGCCGCTCGTCGCCAAGGGCCACCTGCAGGGCGTACTCGAGGTCTTCGACGATGATCCTCTGCCCGACTCCGACGACTGGCACGACTTCCTGGACGCGTTGGCTGTCCAGGCCGCGATCGCCCTCTCCAACGCACGCCTGTTCGACGAGCTGGAGCGCTCGAACATCGAGCTCCGCCTCGCGTACGACACGACCATCGAAGGCTGGTCGCGAGCGCTCGACCTGAAGGACGAGGAGACAGAGGGCCACAGCCGGCGCGTCACCGAGCTAGCTGTGCAGCTCGCCGCGCGGCTCGGGCTCAAGGGCGAGGAGCTAGTGCACGTCAGGCGCGGCGCGCTCCTTCACGACATCGGCAAGATGGGCGTGCCTGACCGCATACTCCTCAAACCTGGCAAGCTCGACGACGAGGAGTGGGAGGTCATGAAACGCCACACCACGCTCGCCCACGAGCTCCTGAGCGGCATCCGCTTCCTGAGGCCGGCTCTGGCGATCCCGCACTCCCACCACGAGCGGTGGGACGGCACAGGCTACCCGCTCGGCTTGCGGGGTACCGACATACCCATAGCTGCCCGCCTCTTCGCGGTCGTTGACGTCTACGACGCGCTGACCAGCGACCGACCGTACCGACAGGCCTGGACGCAGGACCGCGCTGTCGGCTACCTCCAACAGGAGTCGGGCAGCCACTTCGACCCCGAGGTCGTGAGCGAGTTCCTCGACATGCTCGACGAGAGAGGCTCCGGCCTGGCCGGCGGCGGAACCCGCCCACGGCATGAAAACGCTGCGCGTGCGCGGGACGAAGACGCCGCGCGAGCGCGTCCCGGGGACGCCTCTCGAGACCCGTTCAAGACGAGTTCCTAGCCAGGTATCTCTGGTGGGCGGTGAGGGGATCGAACCCCCGACCCTTCGCGTGTAAAGCGAACGCTCTCCCGCTGAGCTAACCGCCCGTGGGCCGGCATCATACTTCGCCTGCCGCTCACCTGACGTACAGGGACGTGTTGAATCGTTGTCGGTGGCGCCGGGCCCAAGGTGACTCGTGCCGGCGCCGGTAGGGAGTTCCTACATGACCAAGAGACTGTTCATCGCGACGCTGGTCGCCCTGGGGCTGCTGGCGTACGCGCTCGGCCAAGTGAGCGACCAGCCGACCACCACGCCCTGGCAGCAGGAGCGACCCCTCGTGTTCAAGGACGTGAACGTGTTCGACGGCGAGGGCTCACTCGGCAGGGTAGACGTGCTGCTGGAGGCCGGCCGGATCGCCGAGGTGGGCGACGCGATCGCCGTGCCCGACGGCGCCGAGGTGATAGACGGCGCCGGGATGACCCTCCTGCCCGGCCTGATCGACTCTCATGTCCACACGTTCACCCCTGAGATGCTGCGTCAGGCGTTGGTGTTCGGTGTCACGACCGTCCTCGACATGTTCACGGACGAGACGTTCGCGGCCCAGATGCGCCAGGAGCAGGCGGACGGTGGCGCCGGGTACCGTGCAGACCTGTTCTCGGCCGGCTGGCTCGCCACGGCCCCGGGCGGCCACGGCACGCAGTTCGGTGTCGACGTAGACACGTTGACGAGTCCCGAGCAGGCAGACGAGTGGGTTCAGGGCCGCGTCGACGCCGGGGCCGACTACATCAAGGTCGTCATCGAGACCTTCGGCGGCATGGGTCAGGAGCCCCTTCCAACGCTGGACCCTGCCACCGTCGAGGCCGTCATCGCCGCGGCCCACGAGCACGGTCTGTTGGCGGTGACCCACGTGCAGGAACTGGAGGCCGCGGAGGTCGCCGTCGACGCCGGCACCGACGGCCTAGGGCACATGTTCTCTGACGCCTTGCCGAACGAGGAGCTGGTCAAGCAGATGGTCGAGCACGGCACGTTCGTGATCCCGACACTGTCGGTGTTCCAGAGCATCGGACCGGACGACCCCGTCGACGAGTCGCTCGCCACCGACCCCAACATCGCGCCGTACCTGACCCCGGCCGACCTCCAGAGCCTGGCGAACCCGTACCAGGTCGCCGGGACCCTGAGCTTCGGCACCGCCAGCCAGGGCGTCGCCACCCTTCACGAGGCGGGCTTGCCCGTCCTGGCTGGGAGCGACGCGCCCAACCCGGGCACGGCATACGGGGCCTCGATCCATCGCGAGCTCGAGCTGCTCACCCGGTCCGGGCTGACACCCACCGAGGCGTTGGCGGCGGCGACGTCCGTGCCAGCCGACGTCTTCGGGCTCGACGACCGCGGCCGCATAGCTCCTGGCCTCGTCGCCGACGTGGTGCTCGTGAACGGCGACCCTACCCAGCACGTGTTGGCTACGCGCGACATCGTCGGCGTATGGAAGCGCGGCGTCAGGGCGGACCGCGCCGCCTACGCAGAGGCGTTGGCGACCGCCCGCGAGTCGGCCCAGGCGCAGGCGGACGCGCTGGCCGAGGGCGAGACAGCTGCCGTCAGCGACTTCGAGGCGGGTGACCTGAGCGTGGGCTTCGGGAACGAGTGGGTGGCCACCACCGACCAGCAGGCGGGCGGCGACTCGACCGCGAGCATCGAGGTGGTCGAGGGCGGCGCAGGCGACAGCGCCCGCTCGCTGCACGTGACGGGCAACGTCGGCAGTGCGTTCTCCCAGCCGTGGGCTGGGGCGATGTTCATGCCGGGCTCGCAGCCGTTCGCGCCGGCCGACCTCTCGACCAAGCCGACCTTGCACTTCGCGGCCAAGGGCACGGAGGGCGCGTTCCGGGTCCAGCTCTTCTGCCAGAACCTCGGGCAGGCGCCGGCCGAGACGTCGTTCGAGACCACTGGTGAGTGGCAGGACTACGCGGTCGAGCTCTCCGAGGTCGGCGGTTGCGACCCGGCCGGCGTCATGGCCGTCATCTTCTCCGCCGGGCAGCCAGGCGAGTTCAGCCTGCAGCTCGACGACGTCGAGTTCCGGTGAGTACTGGATCGCTCCGATATCGGGGGTGCCGTCAGTAGCGAGCGTCCTCCGGGAGCGGTGCCGGGCGATCGGTCGTGCTGCCTAGCTCGAGCCAGGAGCGCGCCTCCGCGGCCTCGAGCACGCTCTGCATCACGTCGAGCACGTGGTACGCCAGCTCGCCGCTGGCGCGGTGCGGCCGGCCATGTGCCGAGGCCGTGATCATGTCGGCGAGGCCCAGGCCCCGGCTGTTGGTGGCGTATGGCCGTGACACCGGCAGCTCCCGCCACTCCTTCTCACCGGCGTGCCTCAGCCTGACGGGTCCCCCGAACGTGTTGGGATCCGGCAGGCTGAGCGTCGCCTCGGTGCCGTAGACCTCGCACCATGGGAGCTGCGAGGCGAGCGCGTCGAAGCTGGTGACGAGGGTGGTGACCGGGCCCGTCGCGAACTCGAGAAGCGCGCTCACGTGAGAGGGCGTGGTGACGCTGACGCTCTGACCGCGCAGCGGCTCGCTGAGCACGGGCCGTGAGCCGCGCCCTATCACCGCCGAGCCGGCGACGCGCGCCACCGGACCGAAGAGGTTCACGAGCGCCGACAGGTAGTACGGGCCCATGTCGAATAGCGGCCCGGCGCCGGGAGCGTAGAAGAAGGCCGGGTCTGGGTGCCACCGTTCCGGACCGCTGCTCATCATGAAGGCCGTGGCGGCCACGGGTGTGCCGATCAGTCCGGCGTCCAGCGCGGCCCGCGCGGTCTGCAACCCGGCGCCCATGAAGGTGTCAGGCGCGCAGCCGAGGCGCAGGGCGCGAGCGTCGGCAAGCGTCAGCAGGTCGGCCCCCTGCTGCCTGACGGTCGCCAGCGGCTTCTCGCTGTAGACGGGCTTGCCTGCCTCGAGCGCGGCGCGACTAACGGCGGCGTGTGCCGCCGGCACGGTCAGGTTCACGACAACGTCGATGTCGTCGTCCGCTAGGAGCGCATCGACGGTCAGCGCCGACACGCCGTGGGCTTGGGCCTTGGCGCTAGCCCGTTCGGACAAGGCGTCGGCCACCGCCACCACGTCGAAGCTCTCGAAGCCCTCCGCGATCCTCAGGTAGTGGTCGCAGATGTTGCCGGCGCCGACGATGCCGACGCGAGCCGCGCTACCCCTGGCGGGCCGTGCGCTTGTGACGGGCGAACCCATGGGCGCCTTGTCGAGCGGCTCTTCCATGGCCGCCAACGATACTCGGCCCGAGCGACGAGTGATCCCGCGACGGGAGTGCCCGAGGTCCCCGACGTCGGGACGCGTGCGCGGCTCCTTCGCGCGTACCGGTAACGAGAAGAGGCGCCCGTTCCCGGACGCCTCATCACGTGGTGACCCCTACGGGATTCGAACCCGTGCCGCAACCTTGAAAGGGTTGTGACCTGACCGCTAGTCGAAGGGGCCTCTCGGGCCGCGCTCGGCCGCCGTGTCCGGCGCTCACGAACGCACGCGCTCAAGAGCAAGCGCTCACGATTCTACAGCATGGCCGCGCGACGCGGTCAACAACAGCGTACCCGGGCCGCGGGCCGTCTAGCCCCGTCGACCACCGTCGGCGAACCGCTCTCGTAGGTGGCTCCAGGCCACCGTGTCGACCCTGGGCCCGCCGACCCAGCGCTCCTCTAAGTTCTCGACTCCGAACAACGCCTCCAGCGCGGCCTCGGTGCTCGTGTCCCACGACCCTGTCGGTTCGCCCAAGAGGTGCCCTTCGGCACGCAGCACGCCCTGGATCCATCGGACGTCCTCCTCGTCAAGCGCCCGGGGTTCGGAGCTCGGCTTGTCGAGGTAGAGCCGGTGCAGCTCGAGGAGCCGTGCCAGCTCGACAGCCGGCTCCGTGTGGTCGTCGACGCGCAGGTCGATCCACCGGTCGTTGAGCCCCGCGTAGCCCTTGCCCTCGCCAACGACGAGAAGGGCAGCCGACTGCTTGCCTCGGCTGTCCCCACCCGCCGCCTCGCCAGCGGCGAGGGCCCCTACCAGCCGCTCAGGGAACGGCTCGGTGCTGCCGAGGAACGCATCGACCAGGGCGCCGATGACCTCGGGCCCGGTGAGGATGTTGCCCTGAGCGGCGTAGCCGTCACCCGAAACGCCACCCGCCCAGGCATGGCACTTGGCGCCGGTGAACGTCACGGCAGCGCCGCTCGCGGCGACGATGCCGAACTGCCGTTGCTCGATGCCTGGGTCGGTGTCACGGAACTCCTGTGCGCACTGCTCGGGGGAGAGGCCCTCGCGCAGCGCGGCGATGCCGCGAGGACCGAACGTCACGTTCGAGAAGGCTTGCGTGGCCACGGCGCCGACGCCTGCGACCGCTGTCGGCACGTAGGCGCCGACGCCGAGGAACTTGCTGGCTACGACGACGCCGAGGTCGCCGGTCGCGGGGTCGCGTGCAGCTAGCGAGAAGGTAGCGATCGGCGTTGGCCTCATGTCCCGAGGATAGCGCCCCGCGAAACGTGTAAGGCTCGCGGGATGGCGAAACAGAAGGCGGGCCCGGTACTGAGCGTTGAGGGCCTGAGCGTCCGCTTGGGCGGGGTGGAGATCGTCCACGATTCGGACCTCCGCTTGTCGGCCGGTGACCTCACGTTGCTCACCGGTCCGAACGGGGCGGGGAAGAGCACGTTCCTGAGAGCGATCGTCGGGCTGGTGCCTGCGAGCGGGGACGTCGAGATCGCCGGCCGGCCGCCCGCCACGCTCTCCGGGCGCGCAGCTTTCGTGTTCGTGCCTGACGAGGCGGCGCTCTACGAGGACCTGACCCTCGCCGAGCACGCCTTCCTCAACGCCGCCCTCTACCGCGAGCCCGAGGCCGAGGCAAGGGCGCTCGACCTGCTCGAGGGCTTCGGACTCGAGAGCCGCCTCGGCGAGTACCCTGGCACGCACTCGCGCGGCATGCGCCAGAAGCTCTCGATCTCGCTGGCGATCGCGCTTGAGCGCCCGCTCACCCTCCTCGACGAGCCCTTCAACGGCCTCGACCTCGAGGCGCAGGAGCGCTTGGCAAGCCTCCTAAAGCGTCGGTGCGAGGAAGGTGGCGCCGTGCTGCTGACGGGCCACCAGCGCGACCTGGCGGGGCTGCTAGACGCCAAGGTGGTCGAGGTGGTTGACGGCCGCCTACAGCCGGCGGCTCAGTCTCGGGACGAGCGGCGACCTGCGAGCGTGGCCGGGCGCAAGTGACGAGCGCGGTCGGGTTCCTGCGCCGGCGCACCGTCGCCCGGTCCCTGCGCGCCTACGTCAGGTGGGTGGGGCGGGCCATCGGTTGGTGGACGGTCGGCTACCTCATCTTCTGGCTCGTCGTGTTCGGGCTGTCAGCGTTCGAGGCGCTGCCCCGCGCCGCGACGCCCCTGCCACAGTCGGTCGCCGCCTACGCGTCGCTCGTCGTCGCTGCGTGGCTGCTCAGCGTCCTGCTCACCGGCAGGGTCCCGCCTGTCCACCTCGACAGCCGGGACCTGTACAGGCTCGCGTTGGCCCCTGTCAGCCCGCATCGGACGCTCAGCTACCGGCTCTGGCTGCAGCGCGGCTCACGCGCACTTGGCGGTGCCGCGCTTGGCGCCATCTGGGCTCTGTTCTCCTCGTCGTTCCTGCATCAGCCTGCCCCGTGGGCGCCGCTGGCACTGGCCCTGTTGGGGCTCGCCCGCTTCGACCTCGCCTGGCTCAGGTACGCCGCCAGGACGGGCTCGCACGGCGCCACTGCGCGCTCCGCCGCGTTATGGCTGCCGCTCGCCTGGGCTCTCTCGGCGGCTGCGCCGCCCGCTTCGTACCTTCTCGGCGCCGGCGCCGGCGCGGTGCACGGCTCGCCCATGACCATGGCGCTGTCGGTCACCGCTGCGCTCACCGGCGGCTCGCCGCTGGTGGTGATCGCGCCCATGTTGCTGACGGCGGTCACCCTGATCGCCGTCCGGCGCTCACTGACCGAGATGTGGCCGCGTCGGTTCGCCGCTCAGAGCCTCGTGCTCGGACAGCTTCAGGGCCTGCGCGTGATGCGCTTCTTCGCCGCGATGGCCGGCCTCGGCCTGGGTTCGGGCGCCGAGCCAGGGGAGCGCGATCGCCTGCTTGCCACCCTCTACGACAGGCCGGGCAGCACGAGGCCCAGGCGCTCACTGGCCCGGCCCGAACCGTCGGCCCCCGCATGGCAGGCGTTCGCCTGGCGCACCGCCAGCGCGCTCTACCGCCGGCCGGTCAGGACCTGGTTCTTCCTGGCCGCAAAGGCGCTCGCCGCGTCCCTCGCGGGGTTGCTCGCGGCGTCTCAGGTGGTGGGAGGCGCCACCGCGGTAGGCGCCGCTGGTGGCACGGCCCAGCTCGGCGGGAGCTTCGGCGGCGCGCTGACGGTCCTGCTTGCAGGGTTCATGACCGCCAGGGCGACGGCAGCGTTCGTTGGTCCTGGGATGCCGACGAAACTGGTGCCCGTGCCGGCTTCGGCTCGCAACCTCGGTCGCGTAGTTCCCGTGCTGGTCGTGTTGGCCGTGCTCACGCCTCTGGCGTGGCTGGTGCTCTCGGCCGTTCCGATCGGCGCGGCGGACGCGAGCATCGGGCTGCTCGTCGCCTACCTGACCGTGCTCCTCACCGGCGTGCTGGCTGTCGAGAAGTACTCGGCGTGGAGCGGTGTCGACCCGGGTCGCCTGGAGCCGCAGCTGGTGGCGGCTCTGCTCGTGGCGCTGCCCGCCCTCGTGCTGCAGGCGCTCGGCTACCCCGACTGGGTGCTTGGTAGCCAGGTGGCGCTGCTGTTCGTCGTGAGCCTGATCGATGTGTGACCCTGCGACCGAGCGAAGGACGTGGTGGGTCGCCCGGGACTCGAACCCGGAACCCGCTGGTTAAAAGCCAGCTGCTCTACCGATTGAGCTAACGACCCTCGTGTGTCCGGACAGGTGCCGCCGGGCCCCAGCGGCACCTGAGTGCTCGGGACTTGGCTAGGCCTCTCGTCCGCCGACCATGTTATCGCTCCAGACCGTCTACCACTGCTCACGTCGCTCGCCTTGTTGCCCCCGAGACACCTTGATAGACTCTTGGCACTGGAGTTCGTGAAATCGCGCACGAGACGGCGTACCGCCGCCTGGCGCGCTAGCCCGAGCTTCACGACTACGCACGTGCGGGGCCTAGGCAAGTCAGGCTCCGCAGCGCTTTCCAAGGGAAGGAGCGCGCGTGTACGCCGAGATGCTCATGATGTTCCTGGCCGCCGGGCTCATAGCGGTCTTGGCGTTGGTGGCGAGCTCGCTCGTGGGCCCTAAGAAGGCCAGCGAGACGACCCTGGCCCCGTACGAGTCGGGCATCCCAGCCGCGGGCTCAGCGCGGGAACGCTTCCCGATCCACTTCTACCTGGTGGCGATGATGTTCATCATCTTCGACCTCGAGACGGCCTTCTTCTACCCGCTGGCCGTCAAGTTCAACGCCGCGCCGCAGTTCCTGCTGGCGAACGCCGTCATCTTCATCGTCCTCTTAGCGGTGGGGTTCGTGTACCTGCTGCGCAAGGGCGTCTTCGACTGGAAGTGAGCATGGGACTCAGGGACCTCTTCGAACGCGACGTGCAGGAGCTGGAGGCGGAGGGCTTCCTCTTCGAGTCGCTCCAGAACCTCGTCAAGTGGGGCCGCAGCAACAGCATGTGGCCGGTGACGTTCGGGCTCGCCTGCTGCGCCATCGAGATGATGGCCGCGACGAACGCCCGCAACGACATGGCCCGTTTCGGCTCTGAGGTGTTCAGGGCCAGCCCGAGGCAGGCCGACGTGATGATCGTCGCCGGACGCCTCAGCAAGAAGATGGCGCCCGTCATGCGCCGCGTGTACGAGCAGATGCCCGACCCCAAGTGGGTGATCAGCATGGGCGCCTGCGCCTCGTCAGGCGGGATGTTCAACAACTACGCGATCGTGCAGAACGTCGATTCGGTCGTTCCGGTCGACATCTACGTGCCCGGCTGCCCGCCCCGGCCGGAGTCGCTCATCTACGCGGTCCAGCAGCTCCAGAAGAAGGTGAGGGGCGAGGCTTTCGACGAGCGCGGCGAGCGCCTGCCCATGGTCGAGGGCTGGTCGCGGTGAGCCGCGTTCGGTTCACGATGCCAAGGGCGGCCGACCTGGAGCGCCTGCGCGACGAGGCGCTTGCGAGCCTGACCGACATGGGCGGCAGCGTCCACGAGTTCAAGGGCCTGACCAGCGTCACGTTGCCCAAGGAGGCGATCCTGGGGGCGCTGCAAGCCGTCAGGACGCTCGGCTACGAGATGCTCACCGACATCCACGGCATGGACTACCTCACCTTCCCAGGCCACATGGGCAAGCGCTTCTCGGTCGTCTACAACGTCCACGACCTGTCAGGCGGCGCCAGGCTATGCCTGAGGGTCGACCTGGAAAACGGCGAGACCCTGCCGACGAGCACGGGCATCTGGCCGGGCGCGAGCTTCCTCGAACGCGAGTGCTTCGACATGATGGGCGTCGTCTTCGACGGACACCCTGACCTCCGCAAGCTGCTCACGCCCGAGGACTTAGACGGCCACCCGCACCGGAAGGACTACCCGCTTGGCGAGACGCCGACGCTGTTCAACGACGGGCGCTTCATAGACCCGCCGTCGTTCAGGGCCGGTCTCACGGGTAGGGACTCCGGCCTGACGGGATGGAAGGGCGGGACCCGTGAAGGCGTGCGGGCGACGCAGGTGCCGGGGCCGCGGTCGAGGCTGACGAGCAACCTCGACGCCGGCGAGGCGGGAGAGGCCTGATGGCCACCAAGGCACCGGTGCCCCAAGCCACGCCAGGCACCTCGCTCGGCGCGTTCGAGACCAAGCGGATGCGCATCAACGTCGGTCCGCAGCACCCGAGCACACACGGGGTACTGAGGCTGGTCGTCGACCTGGAGGGCGAGCGCATCAGGGCGCTGCGGCCGCACATCGGCTACCTGCACACCGGCTTCGAGAAGACCATGGAGAACCGCACGTACCACCAGGGCGTGACGTACTCCAACCGCATGGACTACGTGAACGGGTTCGCTCACGACCTCGCCTACATGGTCTCGGTCGAGCACCTGATGGGCGCCCGCGTGCCGATACGGGCCCAGCGGGTCCGCGTCATCCTCACCGAGCTCAACCGCATCGCCAGCCACCTCGTGTTCTTCGGCACGACGCTCCTCGACATGGGCGCGCTGACGCCGTTCTTCTACACGATGCGCGAGCGAGAGAAGCTCATGGACATCTTCGAGAACGTCTGCGGCGTCCGCATGAACTACGGCTACTTCAGGGTCGGCGGCCTGCGGCAGGACGTGCCGGAGGAGTTCGAGCCCATGGTCCGCGACTTCCTCAAGACGTTCCCCGAGTACCTCGGTCAGTACGACACGCTCTTCATGGGCAACGACATCCTCGAGGCTCGGACGCGCGGGGTCGCCGTCCTGACCCGCCAGCAGGCGATCGACTGGTGCCTGACCGGCCCCTCGCTAAGGGCCAGCGGCGTGCCGCTCGACTTCCGCAAGACTGCGCCGTACTCCGGTTACGAGGACTACGACTTCGACGTTCCCTGCTACGACGACGGCGACATCTGGGCGCGCCTTCAGGTGCGCATGGACGAGATGCACGAGAGCCTTCGCATCGTGCAGCAGGCGGTCGACAGGCTCGAGCCAGGGCCCACGATCGACCCCGACAGGCGCATCAGCCTGCCGCCGCGCTCCGAGCTGGAGACGTCGATGGAGGCCGTCATCTTCCACTTCAAGCTGGTGACGGAGGGCTACCACCCGCCGCGCGGCGAGGTGTACGTCCCCACCGAGAGCGCCAGAGGAGAGCTGGGCTACTACATCGTCAGCGACGGCGGCTCGATGCCCTACAGGGTGAAGGTGCGGGCGCCGAGCCTCGCCAACCTACAGTCGCTCGAGGTGTCGAGCATCGGCGGGTTGTTCGCTGACATGGTCATCAACATCGCCAGCTTCGATCCCGTGCTAGGAGACGTCGACAAGTGATCGAACTGAAGACCGTGACGCCGTTCTTCGCAGACAAGCAGGAACGTCTCGAGGAGATCCTGAGGCGCTACCCGCCCGAGGGCAGGCGCAGCGCGCTCATGCCGCTGCTGTGGGAGGTCCAGAACGCCGAGCGCCACGTCTCGGAGGCCCGGATGAACGAGATCGCCGACATCATCGGGATCAACGTCACCGAGGTCAAGGGCGTGATGAGCTTCTACTCGACCTACCACGAGTACCCGGTCGGCACTTACCACCTGCAGGTGTGCTCTACGATCTCCTGCTCGCTGGCTGGCGCCGACGAGATGTACGACCACCTCGTCGACGAGCTCGGCATCGTGAACGGCGAGCGCGACCCGGAAGGCCGCTTCAGCATCCAGAAGGTCGAGTGCCTCGGCTCGTGCGGCACCGCGCCAGTGCTCCAGGTCAACGACACCTACTACGAGCGCGTATCGCGAGGTCGTTGCGCCCACCTCATCGAGGCCATGCGCCGGGGCGAGCTGCCAGAGCCATGGCGAGAGCGCGGGAGCGACATAGAGGGTGCAGAGAAGGCGACACCGGTGAACAAGCCCGCCGCCTCCGGTGCGGATGGCGACGGTGCCCGTGACGGGGGAGGGCAGGAGTGATGTCCGACCAGACGCATGGCCAGGAGGCGGGCGCCGGCCCGATCCTCAGCCGCCACGACCCGCGCTACGAGGTCTCGATGTACCGCTACGTGGGCGTAGACGGCGCGCACACGCTCGACTTCTACCGCTCGCACGGCGGCTACGATGCCGCCCGGAAGGCGCTCACGACCATGACGCCGGAGCAGGTGACAGACGAGGTCAAGGCCTCGGGCCTGCGCGGCCGCGGCGGGGCGGGCTTCCCGACCGGCGTGAAGTGGTCGTTCATGCCGCCGCCGGACGGGCGTCCACGCTACGTGCTGTGCAACGCCGACGAGTCCGAGCCCGGCTCGTTCAAGGACCGCTACATACTCGAGGACGACCCTCACCAGCTGATCGAGGGCATGATCATCGCCGGCTACGCCATGCGCGCCACCCACGGCTTCATCTACGTGCGCGGTGAGTACCTCGTCGGCATCGAGCGCACGGTCGCCGCTGTGCAGGAGGCGCGTGCAGCCGGCCTGCTGGGCGATCGCATCCTGGGCAGCGACCTCTCGTTCGACATCACGGTCCATCGCGGCGCCGGAGCATACATATGCGGCGAGGAGACCGCGCTCATGAACTCGTTGGAGGGCCTGCGCGCCAACCCGCGCCTCAAGCCGCCCTTCCCGGCTGCGGCCGGCCTGTACGGCAAGCCGACCACCATCAACAACGTCGAGAGCCTGGCCAGCGCCGTGCACATCATCAACAGGGGCGCCGCCTGGTTCGCTTCGATGGGCACGGAGGACAGCAAGGGCACCAAGCTCTACCAGGTCTCTGGGCCGGTGGTGCGCCCCGGCGTCTACGAGATGCCTATGGGCGCGACGTTCCGCGAGCTCATCTACGACTTCGCAGGCGGCCCTCGGCTCGAGCCCAAGGCGTTCATCCCCGGCGGCTCCTCGACGCCGATGTTCCCGTGGGAGGACCGCTTCCTCGACATGAACATGGATTACGGCACCCTGGCCAAGAACGGCTCGATGCTGGGTACGGGCGGCGTGATCGTCATCCCGCGTGAGAAGGACATCGTCGACCTTATGTTCAACCTGGTGCGCTTCTACGCTCACGAGTCGTGCGGCAAGTGCACGCCGTGCCGCGAGGGCGTTGCTCACTGGTTGCCGCGCCTCTACCAGAAGCTGGTGGAGGGCCTTGGCACCCAGGAGGACGTCGACCTCATCGAGGACCTGGCAGGCAACATCAGGGGCACGGCGTTCTGCCCGTTGGCAGACGCGTGCGTGATGCCGGTGCAGGCCAGCTTCAAGTGGTTCAGGGACGAGTACGAGCACCTAGCGGAGCACAAGGTGCCCAAGTACACGAAGAGCGACTGGTGGCAGGCATGAAGGTAACGGTCAACGACGTCGAGCTGGACCTGAAGCCGGGCACCAGCGCCATCGACGCGGTCTTCAGCGCAGGCGACGACGTCCCGTACTTCTGCAGCCAGGAGTACATGTCACCCATCGGGGCGTGCCGCATGTGCCTGGCACGCGTCGGCGCTCCGCGCAAGGACAGGGACGGTAGCTGGATCCTCGACGAGGAGACGGGCGAGCCCAAGATCTTCTGGTTCCCGAACCTCATGGCGACATGCACGACGCAGGTCATGGAGGGCATGGTCATCGACACGCGTTCCGAGCCGGTCAAGCGAGCTCAGAACTCGATGGTCGAGTACACACTCATCAACCACCCGTTGGACTGCCCGGTGTGTGACAAGGGCGGCGCCTGCGAGCTGCAGGACCGCTCGTACGAGTACGGCTCCGGCATCTCGCGCTTCGAGTTCGACAAGCGCCACCAGGAGAAGCACCACGCCCTCTCCGAGCTCATCACGCTGGACCGCGAGCGCTGCATCCATTGCAAGCGCTGCGTCAGGTACTTCGAGGAGGTGCCTGGCGACGAGGTCCTCGACTTCATCGACCGCGCCAACCACACGTACATCTCGTCCGAGGAGCAGGGCCTGCCGAACAACTTCACGGGCAACATCACGGACATATGCCCGGTCGGCGCCCTCCTGGACGCCACCAGCCGGTTCCGCGGACGCAACTGGGAGTACCACCACACGCCGAGCGTGACCATGGACGACGCCACCGGCTCGGCCGTGTGGATCGACTCCCGCACCGGGCGCATCGAACGCATCAAGGCGCGCCTCAACCCCGAGGTCAACAAGACCTGGATCGACGACGGCACGCGCTTCGGGCACGAGTACGTCGACGACGACTCGAGGCTGCTCACCCCGCTGATCAGGCGCGGCGGCGAGCTCGTCCCTGCCTCCTGGGAGGAGGCCGCCGCCTTCGTCGCCGAGCGCCTCGGCGGCATGAGCGGCAAGGACGTCGGCATCGCGCTGCGCGCGGACTCGACCGTTGAGGAGGGGATCGGCGCGCTGGCGCTGGCCGAGCACCTGGGCACGGGTCAGGTCGACCACGCCCCGCGGCACGAGGCATCGGTCATCGCGGGCGCCGCGACGCGCGCGAGCCTGCACGACCTTGCGACGGCGGACGCGATCTTCGTCGCCGGCGACGTCACAGAAGAGGCGAGCATCGTCGACCTGAGGATCAAGGACGCCATGAAGGGCGTGACGCCGCCCGAGCTCATGCCGCACGGCGTGCCGATCGCCGACCTGAGGCTCAAGGAGCGGCAGCCACGCGACGCCAGGCTGCTGACGGTGGCGGCTCCTTTCCGCGTCGACCTCATGCGTTACGCGGGCGCGGCGCTTGTCTACGCGCCGGGCCAGGAGGCGAGGCTGTTCCGCGACCTGCAGGCAGCCGCCGGCGAGGGTGCCGGGGCGGGCGGAGACACGGCCGACACGACCACCCACGGCGTAGATGCGCAGGCCGTGCGCTCGGCAGCCGAGCGACTGTCCAAGGCAGAGCGGCCAGTCGTCGTCCTGGGCGGCACGGTGCTCGCATCGCAGGAGGCGACCACCGCGGCGCTTGCCTTCGCCAAGGCGACGGGTGCCAAGGTCATGCTGATCGGCCCGATGGCGAACAGTCACGGCCTCGAGCTCCTCGGCGTCCTGCCCAACCATGCCAACTACGCCTACCCGGCCATGCTCGAGACGGCCAGGGCCCTGATCCTCTCGCACCTAGACCCTGCCCAGGACCCAGACGTCGCGGAGCGGCTCAAGCAGAAGGACCTGGTCGTGGTACACGACAGCTTCTTGACCGAGACGGCCGCGCTTGCCGACGTCGTGCTGCCTGCCAAGACGGTCTACGAGCGCGACGGCACGGTGGTGAACCTCGAGGGCCGGTTCCTCAAGGTGACGGCTGCTCCCGTCGAGGGCGGCGCCAGCGAGGACCTGACCGGCGTCGTCAAGCGGCTGGGTGACGCTCTGGGGCAACGCCTGGAGGGCCGCAGCGTGAGGAGCGCACACCGGGTGCTGCGTCAGCGCCACGACATCGACCTGGCCACGCTTCCGGAGTGGGGAGCGGTCCTCGACGTGAAGCCGGTCTCGCAGCGTCGCGACGGCGCTCCCAGCCCTGCCACGGACGCTGGCAAGCGCCGCGGCGGGAACGTGGTCGTGACGGCCTCGATGGTGCGGCCGGAGTACGCCTACCTGAACAGGCACCTGCTCTCCGAGCGCGGCGGCCCGAGGCTCCGCGTCAACCCTGAGGACGCCGGCGCCCACGGACTGACAGACGGCGACGACGTCAGGCTGCGCGTTAACGGCCTGTGGCGGCGCGCCACCGTGAAGGTCACCGACGACGCGCCCGCCGGTCTCATGACGATCCCCGCGACCGCCGATCAACCGCAGGGCCTGGCGCACGCCGACCTCTCGACGCTGGCTGTTCTCCGGGAGCGGGAGGCGGTGGCTTAGTGGCCGAGGTCGTACGGGACCCACTGCTCGTCACCTTCATCAAGGCGTTGGTGCTGTGCCTGGTGCTGCTGGGCGCGTTCGCCTACATGACGGTGATCGAGCGCAAGCTGCTCGGCCGCTTCCAACACCGGTTCGGGCCGAACAGGGTGGGGCCTGCCGGCCTCCTGCAACCGATCGCGGACGCGATCAAGTCGATCTTCAAGGAAGACATCGTCATGACGAGCGCCGACAAGCTCGTCTACGTGCTTGCGCCTGCGATCAGCATCGTATGCGCGCTCTCGGCCTTCGGCGCCATCCCGGCCGGCGCGCCAGGCAGCCTCTTCGGGTTCAACCCGTGGGTCATGGACCTCGACATCGGGCTCCTCTACATCCTGGCCGTGACCAGCCTTGGCGTGTATGGCATCTTCCTCGGCGGCTGGGCCTCGAACAGCAAGTACGCGCTGCTCGGGAGCCTTCGTTCGTCCGCCCAGATCATCAGCTACGAGCTGGGTCTCGGGCTCTCCGTGCTCTCGGTGATCATGGTCGCGGGCACGGTCAACCTGCGCCACATCGTCGATGTCGGCATCTGGTCGGTCAGCCCGTGGCTGTGGCCCGGTCTCGCCCTCGCCATGGTCACGTTCCTGATCTCGGGCACGGCCGAGGTGAACCGGACACCGTTCGACCTGCCTGAGGCCGAGCAGGAGCTCGTCGCCGGCTACCTGACCGAGTACTCGTCGATCAAGTGGGCGCTCTACCAGATGGCCGAGTACGTCAACATGTTCACCGCCTCGGCGTTCATCTCGACCCTGTTCCTCGGCGGCTGGCGCGGGCCTGGGTTCGTCGACAACATCGTGCCAGGCATGTCGGAGTGGCCGTTCGTATGGCTCATCCTCAAGATGGGCATCTTCGTGTTCCTGTTCATATGGCTCAAGGCGACGCTACCCAGGCTGCGCTACGACCAGCTCATGCGCTTCGGTTGGCTCTACCTCTTCGAGATCGCGCTGGTCGCGGCCCTCATCACTGGGACGGTGATCGCATTTGTCGTCTGAGTCGCCACAGGGAGGGACCTCATGAGCGTCATCGACATCGCCAAGGGCATGGGCGTCACGCTCTCGCACCTCTTCAAACGCCCCGTGACGGTCCAGTACCCGGAGGAGCCCGTGCAGATCCAGGCGCGGTTCCGGGGCCGGCACCACCTGCTAAGGCACCCTGACACCGGCCTCGAGAAGTGCATCGGGTGCTCGCTGTGCGCTGCCGTCTGCCCGTCGTACGCGATCTACGTCGAGGCAGCCGAGAACGACCCGGACGACCCCAAGTCGGCGGGAGAGCGCTACGCCAGCATCTACGAGATCAACATGGTGCGCTGCATCTTCTGCGGCCTGTGCGAGGAGGCTTGCCCCACCGGCGCCGTCGTGCTCGGCCACGAGTTCGAGCTCGCCGACTACCGCTACCAGGACCTCGTGTACGGCAAGGAGGACCTGCTGGTCGGCACCAAGGGCAGCAAGTGGCAGCGCCGCGAGGCCGCCGCCAAGGGCGCGGACGTGCGGCTCGGCTTCGAGGCCGGCCACCGGCCCGAACTGGAGGGCGTGGACTACTGATGATGGGGACCGTCGAGGCGCCAGGGGCGGCCACGTGATCGGCTTCGTGCTCGTCGCGGCAGCGGCGGTCGCTGGGGGCGTCCTGGTCATCACCGCGCGGCAGCCGGTTCACGCCGCGTTGGGGCTGGTCGGTACGCTGCTGTCCGTCGCCGTGGCCTACATCCTGCTCGATGCCCACTTCCTGGCCGCGATCCAGGTGATCGTCTACGCCGGCGCCATCATGGTGCTGTTCCTGTTCGTGATCATGCTCCTCAACGTCGAGAGGCAGCCTCCCGTAGCCAGGTGGCCGTGGCTTAGACCGACGGCCTACGGCGTCGGGCTCCTCGGCGCGGTCGCGGTCGGGGCCTCCGTGTTCGTCAACAGCAGGCCGGCGCCCGGGCAGGGCGCGGTCGACGCGGTCCTGCAGGGAGGGAACCCAGAGCGTATAGGCACCGTCCTCTTCAGCGAGTACCTGCTGGCCTTCCACCTGGTGGCCGTGCTGCTGCTTACGGGCGTCATCGCCGCCGTCAGCCTCGTGCAGCGCGATCCCGACGACAGCGGCGCCGCCGAGGTGCCGGCCGTCCTGGCGACCGAGCCAGACCTGAGCGAAGGCGAGCCGGCGTGAACGTGCCTACCGAGTACTTCGTCGCCCTGAGCGCCGTGCTCTTCGGCCTGGGCGCGGTCGGCGTCGTGCTGCGGCGCAGCGCGATCCTGGTGTTCCTCTCGATCGAGCTGATGCTCAACGCCGGCAACCTGGCGATCGTCGCGTACGCCAGGCAGTGGTCGTCGACGGGCGGCGTGCACGCCCTGGAGGGCCAAGGCGCCGTGTTCATCGTGCTGGCGGTCGCGGCCGCGGAGGTGGCCGTGGGACTGGGCATTCTCGTCGCGATCTTCAGGCACCGCGTCACGACCGACGTCGACCAGCTGGTCGAGGTGCGCGCATGACCGACCTGGCCCTCTCTGCGGTCAACGTAGTGGTGCTAGCGCCTCTCATCGCTCTCGTCGGCGCCCTCATCAACGGTCTGGCTGGCCGAAGCATCCGTGAGCCCGTGACAGGGATCATCGCCTCTGTTGCCGTCGGCGCCGGCTTCGTCCTGGCGCTGGTGTCGTTCTTCGCCTACCCGGCTGGGGCCGAGGGCGTGAGGTACGTCTTCGCGGAGTTCCTCCGCGCCGGCGACCTGAGCGTCGACCTCGGGTTCATGGTCGACCAGCTCAGCCTCGTGATGACGCTCGTCATCACCGGCGTCGGGTTCCTGATCCACGTCTACTCGATCGGTTACATGAAGGGCGACGACTCGCACGGCCGCTACTTCGCGCAGCTCAACCTGTTCGTCGCCGCCATGCTCGTGTTGGTGCTGGCGGACAGCTTCCCGCTGATGTTCGTCGGCTGGGAGGGCGTCGGCGTCTGCTCTTTCCTGCTCATCGGGTTCTGGTACCGGCAGCGGGAGAACGCGGACGCGGCCAGGAAGGCGTTCATCGTCAACCGCATAGGCGACGTCGGGTTCCTGATCGCGATGTTCCTGACGTTCCGGGTGTTCGGCACCCTCGACATCGAGACGGTCACGCGCGCGGCGCCTGGCGTCGCGTTCGGGTCAGCGGCCCTGGTCGGCATCGGCCTGCTCTACCTGCTCGCTGCGGCCGGCAAGTCGGCGCAGCTACCCCTGCAGTTGTGGCTGCCTGACGCCATGGCCGGCCCCACGCCTGTCTCGGCGCTGATCCACGCCGCGACCATGGTCACGGCCGGCGTGTACCTCATCGCTCGCACGGGGCCGGTGTTCGCCCAGGCGCCAGCGGCCGCTGCCACCGTCGCGTGGATCGGCGTGCTGACGGCGCTGATAGCGGCGATCGCCGCCTTCGCGCAGACCGACATCAAGCGCATCCTGGCCTACTCGACGATCTCGCAGGTCGGCTTCATGGTCGCTGCGGTGGGCGCAGGCGCGTACTGGGCCGGCATCTTCCACGTCGTGACCCACGCGTTCTTCAAGGCGCTGCTGTTCCTTGGCGCCGGCTCGGTGATCCACGCCCTCGGCGGCGAGCAGGACGTGCGCCGCATGGGCGGCCTTGGCAAGCGCATGCGGGTCACTGGCACCACCTCGCTGATCGCCACGCTGGCGATCGCTGGCGTCCCGTTGCTGTCCGGATTCTTCTCGAAGGACGCCATCCTGCACGGCACCCTCACCAGCCCGCTCCTCGAGGGCGGCACCGGCCCCCTGCTGTTCGCTCTGCTGCTCGTCACGGCTGTCCTGACCGCCGCGTACATGTTCCGCTGGTACTACCTCGTCTTCGCGGGTGAGGAGCGCCTCACGGACCAGGCGCGTGAGCGCGTCCACGAGTCGCCGACCGTCATGACCGTGCCGCTCGTCGTGCTCGCGGTGGGCAGCGTGCTGGCCGGGTACCTCGGCATCCAGGCGTTCCTTGGCCGCAACCTGATCGCCGAGTGGCTGGCCCCCGTCACCGCGGCCCTCGACTTCGAGCACCTGTCGGTCGGCGCCGAGTGGACGCTCATCGCGGCCTCGGCTGCGGCGGCTTTCGGTGGCCTCGCCATCGGGTACTGGCTCTACGCCGTCGACAAGGGCAGGACAGTCAAGCGGCTGGACTCCACGGCGCTCGCACCGCTCGCCCGCTCCGGCATGGGCTTCGACGCGGCCGCGGACGCCGTGTTCGTGCGGCCGGGTGAGAGCGTGGCCGAGGGGTTGAGCCTCCTCGACCGCGACGTCCTCGACCAGGGCTTGGTCGTTGCCGGTGGTGGGGTCGGACTGTTGGGCCGCCTGGCGACGCTCTGGCAGACCGGCTACGTGCGGCTCTACGCGTTGGCGATGCTGATAGGCGCCGTGGCCGTGACGGCCGTCGCGCTCCTGGCGGGAGGGTCGCGGTGACCACGACCTTCGCTGTGCTGCTGGTGCCTGTGCTGGGCGCGGCGCTGGCCTCCTTGGCCGGGGTCAGGCGTAGCCTCGTCACGCTCGTCGCTCTGGCCAGCACGATCGCCACGTTCCTCGTGGCGTTGTTCATGCCTGGTGCCCAGGCCGTGAACCTGCCGTGGCTGCCTGGCATCGGCACCAGCTTCGCGCTCGACCCTGGCGGCGCGGCCTCGGTCCTCGTCGTCGTCGCTTCTCTCGTCATGATCCCCACCGCGCTCTTCGCCTCGTTGACGGTGGCGGAGAGGCCGGGTCGGTTCCTGGGATGGTTGCTCCTGGCGCAGGCCGGCCTCACCGGCATCTTCATGGCCCGCGACATGTTGCTGTTCTACGTCTTCTGGGAGGGCACGCTGATCCCCAGCCTGTTGCTCCTGGGCACCTTCGGACTCGCCGAGCGGCGCGCCGCCACCCTCAAGTACCTGGCGTACGCGGTCACCGGCTCGTTCGTGATGCTGGTGACGATCATCGCCCTCAAGGTCCTCTCCGGAGCCGAGACGTTCCACATCGAGGACCTCGTGCTGGCGGCGCGGAGCCTCAGCGTCGGCACCCAGACGTGGCTCTTCGCAGGCCTCGCGCTCGGTATGGTCGTCAAGGTCCCGCTGTGGCCGCTCCACTCCTGGCTCATCGACCTGAACGAGCAGAACCACCCCTCGGGCGCGGCCGACGTCCTCGGCACCCTATACAAGGTCGGCGGCTACGGCTTCTTCGCGTGGGCGCTGCCTGTGCTTCCCATGGGCGCCGAGCGGCTGGCTCCACTGCTCATCGCGCTCGGCGCGTTCACGGCGGTATACGGGGCGGTCATCGCCACCAGCCAGACGAACCTCAAGCGCCTGCTCGCCTACGCCTCGCTTTCCCACATGGGCATCGTGGCCGTCGGCATCTTCGGGCTGCACGTGGCCGGGCTGAACGGCGCGATCTACCTGCTCGCGGCCCAGATGCTCTCGACTGGCGGGCTCTTCATCGTGACCGGCATGCTGCACGCGCGCCGACTGTCGTTCGACGTGGACGCCTACGGCGGGCTGGCCAAGAGCGCCCCTCTGCTGGCCGGCGTGAGCCTGTTCCTGATCTTCGCCTTCATCGGGGTGCCGGGGCTCGGCAACTTCCCAGGCGAGTTCTTAAGCCTATTGGGGGCGTTCCAGACCGCCCCGTTCGTCGCGGTCGTCGCCACCATGTCGGTGATCGCGGCCGGCGTGTACGGGGTCAACGTCTACCAGAGGCTGTTCCAGGGGCCACAGACGACCCCAGCGCGAGACCTCGGGCCCCTCGAGCTCTACGTTCTCGTCCCGTTCATCGCCGGTGTCCTGTGGCTCGGCCTCTCGCCCGCACCGCAGCTGGAGCGCATCGAGGCGCAGACTCAGGTCGCCACGCTGCAGCTCGCTGGCACGGGTGTCCCCGATGACCTCGCTGCCAACGAGGCCGCAGCTCGCGCCTCCGTCGAAGAGGACCCGGAACTTGCCCTCGGAGGCGATAGATGAGCTTCCCACCTGTGCTAGACGTGGACTGGGGTCACCTCGCGCCGGCCATCACCCTGCTCGCGACGGCCATAGTCAGCCTGCTCATCGCCTTGTTCCAGCGCGACTCGCGCCTCACCGCTGCGGTCGCCCTCCTCGGCGTCGGCACGGCGTTCGCGTTCAATCTGGCCGTGTTCCTCTCCGATAGCGCAGGCGGGGCCAGCTTCGGGCTCAGGTACCTGGCCGACGTCCCGGCGCTCGCGTTCAACTTCGTCATCCTGGTCGGCACGGCGCTAAGCGTGCTGGTCAGCTACGACCAGCTCTCGCGGTTGGATATGGAGCATCCGGAGTACTACCCGCTGATGCTCCTGTCGGCGCTCGGGGCCATGGTCATGGCCGCCGCGGGCGACCTGATCACCCTGCTCCTCGGCCTCGAGATCCTCTCGCTGCCCGTCTACGTGCTTTCCGCCTGGCGGTCGGGGGCTCGTCAGTCAGAAGAGGCCGGCATGAAGTACTTCCTGCTCGGCGCGTTCGGCTCCGCGATCCTCGTCTACGGGTCGGCGCTGCTGTACGGCGCCGCCGGCACGTTCGTCTACGAGGGCGTGGTGATGGCGCTGGCACAAGGCGCCGTGCTGTCGCTCGCGACCCTCGGAGCGGGGCTCGTGATCGCCGGACTGTCCTTCAAGGCCGCGTTGGCACCGTTCCACCAGTGGGCGCCAGACGTCTACACGGGCGCGCCCACGACCGTCACCACGTTCATGAGCGTGGTCGTGAAGGTCGGAGCCTTCGCTGCGCTGGTGCGGATCGTCGCCACCGTCTTGCCAGAGGTGCAACCGTGGCTGATCACCGCTGTCGCGGTGTCCGTCGCTCTGACGCTCGTCGTCGGGAACCTGGCTGCCCTCGTTCAGCGCGGCGTCAAGCGCATGCTCGCGTACTCGGCCGTGGCCCACGCCGGCTACATCGGACTTGCCGTCCTGGCGCCCGATCACGGCGGCGTCGAGGCAGCGGTCTGGTACCTCACCGCATACACGCTCATGAACGCTGGTGCCTTCGCCGTGTTGACGCTGATGGTAGACAAGAACGACCACGGTGACGACATCGAGCGCTTCGCTGGGCTCGGTCATACGCGCCCTGGTCTGGCGGCGGCGATGACGGTCTTCCTCCTCAGTCTCGGCGGCATCCCACCGCTGGCGGGCTTCGCAGGCAAGGTCATGGTCTTCGAGTCCACGATCGCGGCTGGCTTCGTCTGGCTAGCTGTGCTCGGCATCCTCACCAGCGTGGTGGCCCTCGTCTACTACTTCAGGGTCGTGGCCGCCATGTACTTCAGGAAGCCGGAGTACGAGGGCCCGGCCTTCCGGTCGTCGGCCACCGGCATCGCGATCGGCGCTGCCCTGGTGGGCACCGTCCTGCTCGGCCTGCTGCCCGGGTGGTGGCACGACGCCCTGCGGGGAGCGACCCAGGCGGCTCAGATGGCGCTCGGGTTCTGAAGCGAGCGGCCCGCATACCTAGATGGGCCCTGACTGGGCAGGCGTAAGAGTGCGGTGACAACGGCAGGCCTACGCTCGTGACAGCGAGCGCACCGTCCCCATGGGCGGTCCTCCTTCGACTTCGGCGGAGGATAGGAAGTACTTAGCTGTGGTACAGACGCTGGTCGACTATCGTTCCCACACTGTGGACCTGAGCCACATGAAGATCCTGCTGGTGGACGACGACGAGGCGTCGCTCGTCCTGGTCCGCGGGATCCTCGAGAGGGCAGGCTACGAGGACGTGCACGTCTGCGACGAGCCGCTGCGCGTGGTCGAGCGGTACATCGAGTTGCGCCCAGATCTCGTGGTCCTGGATCAACACATGCCGCAACGCGACGGCCTGCGGGTTCTCGGCGACCTGCGGCCGGTCCTGCCTGAGGCGTTCCCGGTACTGATGGTGACCGGCGACGCCCGGCCGGAGCTGAGAGAGGCTGCCCTCGCCAGCGGCGCCAAGGACTTCCTCAACAAGCCGGTCAACCCGACGGAGACCCGCCTACGCATCCGTAACCTGCTCGAGGCGCGCTTCTACCAGAAGGAGCTCGAGGAGCAGAACGACCGGCTCGAGGAGGCGGTTAGGCGCCGTACCCAAGACCTCGAGCACTCGCAGTTGGAGATGCTCGTCAGGCTGGCGCGCGCCGCCGAGTACCGCGACGACGACACCGGAGAGCACACCTGGCGCGTCGCCCAGACGGCTGGTGCGGTAGCCAGGCGCATGGCGCTTGGGCCGGCTCGCGTCGAGATGCTCATGCGGGCCGCCAGGTTGCACGACGTCGGGAAGATCACCGTTCCAGACTCCATACTGCTTAAGCCAGGTGACCTCACAGACGACGAGTTCCAGGTCGTGAGGGGCCACGCCAAGGCCGGCGCGGAACTCCTCTCTGGCTCGCGGTCGCCCACCATCCGGCTGGCCGAGTCCATCGCCCTAAACCACCACGAGCGGTGGGACGGCAGGGGCTACCCGAACGGGTTGAGCGCAGAGGCCATCCCCCTGGAGGCCCGCATCGTCGCCGTGGCTGACACCTTCGATGCCATCACCCGCAACCGCGTGCACCAGAAGATGATGACCATCACCGAGGCCATCGCCGAGATCAGCCGGAACTCCGGCACCCAGTTCGACCCCGAGGTCGTGGACGCCTTCCTTAGGGCCGTCGACGCGGGCGAGGTCGTCTTCCACCAGTCAGACGTGGCCTGAACCCTCACCGCCCAGCGTCTACCTTGTTTAGAGTGCGGCCGTGGCCGACCCAGCTTCCACCTACCTCTCCCTGCTCGGCGACTTGGACCCGGTCGACGTCCTGCGCGCCACACCGGCCAGGCTCAAGGAGTACGCCGAGGCCGCCAGCCCGCTCGTCCTCGAGTCGCCGTACGCACCAGGTAAGTGGACGCCTACCGAGGTCCTCGCACACCTAGCAGACGTAGAGATCGTGATGGGCTTCAGGCTCAGGCAGCTAGCGGCGGTACCTGGCGTCGAGCTGCAGCCGTTCGACCAGGACCAGTGGGCGCCGCGCTACGAACGCCTAGACCCCTCACTGGCGGTGGAGGCGTTCGCCGCGGTGCGCGCCTGGAACCTGGCGCTCATCGCCGGTTTCACCCTCGAGGACTGGCTCGCTGAGGCCTATCACCCGGAGCGTGGCTTCGAGAGCGCCGACCTGATGGTGCGGATGATGGCCGGGCACGACATCAACCACCTGGCGCAACTCGGGATCTGAGACCAAGTCTGCCCCGTGGTACAGTCCGCCGTCATGGCAGTGGAACAGACTTTCGCGATGGTCAAGCCAGACGGCGTACGCCGCGGGCTGAGCGGTACCGTGATCGCCCGCCTCGAGGCCAAGGGCTTCCGGATCAAGGGCCTCAAGCTGATGCGCATCAGCCGCGAGCTGGCGCAGCGTCACTACGGTGAGCACGAGGGCAAGCCCTTCTTCGAGGGTCTCGTCTCGTTCATCACGTCGGGGCCAGTCGTTGCCATGGTCGTCGAGGGTGAGAACGCCATCGCGGAGTGGCGCAAGATGATGGGCGCCACCAACCCGAAGGACGCCGCCCCAGGCACTATTCGTGGCGACCTCGCCACGACGATCGACGAGAACGTCGTGCACGGTTCCGACGCGCCGGCGACGGCGGAGCGCGAGATCGGCATCTTCTTCGACCCGTCAGAGCTCGCTTAGGAGGCGGGAGTTGCCAGGCATATCCCGCGCGGTGAAGAACCTGAGAGGCTCCTCGACCCTGGCGTTCGACAGCCGAGCCAAGGAGCTGATGCGGCAGGGCGTCGACATCGTCACGATGACGGCGGGCGAGCCCGACTTCCAGCCCCCAGAGCACGTGCTGGAAGCCGCGCATGAGGCGATCCGACTGGGGAAGACCAAGTACACGCCCGTCCCCGGCACGGTCGACATGCGCGAGGCCCTGGTCGCGAAGTTCCAGCGCGAGAACGGCCTCACCTACGGCCTCGACCAAGTGATGGTCAGCTCGGGCGGCAAGCAGGTCCTATACAACGGCTTCCGCACGGTCATCGACCCGGGCGACGAGGTGATCATCACGGCGCCCTACTGGGTGTCGTACCCCGACCAGGTGAAGCTGGCGGACGGGGTTCCCGTGATCGTCAAGACCACGCCTGACCAGGGCTTCGTGCCCGAGCTGGCAGCGATAGAAGCTGCGATCACGCCCAGGACGAAGGTCATCGTCCTCAACTCGCCTTCCAACCCGACCGGCGCGGTCTACCCGCCCGAGCTCGTCAGGGGCATCGCCGAGCTGGCCAAGAAGCACGACATCTGGCTGTTCTCAGACGACCTGTACGAGCACCTCGTGTACGACGGCGAGTTCACGCCGGCCGCGCGCTTCGCGCCCGACCACACGCTGGTCATCCACGGCGGGAGCAAGGGGTACGCCCTCACCGGGTGGCGGATCGGATTCGGTGCCGGGCCCGCTGAGCTCATCAAGGGCATGACTCGGTTCCAGGGACAGTCGACGAACGGGGTCAACGCGGTAGCGCAACACGCGACGGCCGCGGCGCTCAACGAGGTCGAGAAGACGGCCGAGTTCCAGCGCATGACCCGTGCCGCCTACAGGGAACGGCGCGACACCTTGGTGGAGGGCCTGAACGCCTTGGGGCTCAGGACACCGATGCCGCAGGGTGCGTTCTATGCCATGGCCGACGTCTCGTCCATAGACCCGGACGAGGGCAAGGCCGCGATCCGACTGCTCGACGAGGCACGCGTCGCCGCCGTTCCAGGCACCGACTTCGAGGCGCCTGGGCAGGTGCGGTTCAGCTACGCGACGAGCCTGGAGAACGTGCGCGAGGCGCTGAGGCGCATAGGAGAACTACTAGGCTCCTGAGCAGCGCGGCCTTGTCTCTGACTGGCCCATGGCGGTCTCGGGTGGTCCCGGGTCGGACATAGACTCTAGGGACAGTGAACGCTCCAGACTCCCGCTTCAAGACGATCATCGAGCCGTTCCGCATCAAGACGGTCGAGCCGATCCGTTTCACGACGCGCGCAGAGCGCGAACGTGCTCTCGCCCAAGCCGGTTTCAACCTCTTCGGCCTTCACTCGGACGACGTGCTCATCGACCTGCTGACCGACTCCGGGACAGGCGCCATGTCCAGCGCCCAGTGGGCCGGCATGATGCGCGGCGACGAGAGCTACGCTGGCAGCCCGTCCTTCTACCGCTTCGAGAGCGCGGTCAAGGGCATCACCGGCTTCACCCACGTGCTGCCCACGCACCAGGGCAGGGCGGCCGAGCGCATCCTGTGCAGCGTCGCCCTGAGGCCCGGCGACGTCGTACCGAACAACACCCACTTCGACACCACGCGCGCCAACGTCGAGGCCGTGGGCGCCACGGCCCTCGACCTGCCTGTGCCGGAGGCGAGCGACACGAGCTCGTCTGAGCCGTTCAAGGGCAACATGGACGTCGACGCTCTGAGGAGGGCGCTGGCTGACCCCGCGTCACGCGTTCCCCTGGTGATCCTCACGGTCACGAACAACTCGGGCGGTGGCCAGCCCGTCAGCATGGCCAACGTCCGAGAGGTGAGCGCTGCCTGCCGAGAGCACGGCGTGCCGCTCTTCATCGACTGCTGCCGGTACGCCGAGAACGCGTACCTCGTGAAGACGCGCGAGCCAGGCTACGGGGACAAGAGCCCGCGAGAGATCGCGCGCGAGATGTTCTCGTACGCCGACGGCGCGACCATGAGCGCCAAGAAGGACGGCATGGGCAACATCGGTGGTTTCCTCGCACTCAACGATGACCAGATGGCCACGGCGGCTCGCAACCAGCTCATCCTCACCGAGGGCTTCCCGACCTACGGCGGGTTGGCGGGCTACGACCTCGAGGCGCTGGCCATCGGGCTGGAGGAGGCGCTGGCGGAGGACTACCTCAGGTACCGCGTTCGGTCGGTCGAGTACCTAGGGGACCGTCTGCTGGCCGCGGACGTGCCGATCGTCCAGCCCACAGGCGGCCACGCCGTCTACATCGACGCCAAGGCGCTCCTGCCGCACGTACCGCAGTCCGAGTACCCGGCCTGGGCGCTGTCTTGCGTCCTGTACCTGGAGGGCGGCGTGCGCTCGGTCGAGATCGGTTCCGTGATGTTCGGCAGGCAGCCCGACGGGAGCGAGAAGCCCGCGCGCCTCGAGCTCGTTCGCCTCGCCTTCCCGCGCCGCACCTACACGCAGAGCCACGTCGACTACCTGGCTGAGGTGATCGCGTACGTCGGCGACATCCGCGACCGTGTGCGGGGCGTGCGGATCGTGGACGCTCCACCTGTGCTGCGCCACTTCACGGCTCGGTTCGAGCCGGCGCATGGCGAGCTGTTGGCCTGACCGCCAGTCCGGTGTGACCTTCCACCGCCGGAAGGCGGAACGCTCCGGTACCCTTCGCGGATGCGACTCAGCGTCGAACTGGTGCCGCGCGACCTCGGGTCGTTGAGCGCTCAGTTGGCCGAGGTGGCATGCCTGAAAGGCGTCGACACTGTCAACGTGCCCGACCTGAGCCAGTTCGAGCTGAGGAGCTGGTATGCCGCGCGGGAGGTACGGCGGGCGGGCGCATGGTCGACGGTGCCCCACGTCAGGGCCGGTACCGTGTTGAGCGACGTCGACGAGGTGCTGGCTGGGCTGGCCGCCGCGGGCTCGCGCGAGGTGCTCGTCGTCTCCGGCGACGAGGGTCCGGGGCAGGTCGGTGCCGCTGGCGCGGACCACGCGACCGGTACCGTCACCACTCCAGACGGCGCGCAGGGCGAGAGCCGCGCGATCGTGGCGCTGAGGATGCTCAAGGCAGCCGACCCTGGCCTACGGGTATACGGCGCGCTCGACCCGTACAGGGCAGGCTTCGCGGCAGAGCTCGCCTACGCCGAGGCCAAGCTGGCTGCAGGCGCCGACGGGCTGTTCACGCAGCCGTTCTTCGACCTCAGGCTCCTGCAGGTCTGGCGCGAGCTGATGGCTGGCGCCGACGTGTTCTGGGGCGTGACGAGCGTGACCTCGCAGCGTTCGCAACGCTACTGGCTGTCACGCAACCGGGCTGTGTTCCCGGCCGGCTTCGAGCCCACGCTGCCATGGCACCGCGACCTGGCCGCGCGCGTGATCGATGACGTCGGCTCGAGCGGCGGGAACCTCTACTTCATGCCGATCAGGGTCGGGATCGTCGACTGGTTGGGCGAGCTGCTTGGCTGACTAGTCGGCCGCGACCGCGGGCGAGTAGGCCAGGTTGGGTGCGAGCCACGTCTCGAGCTCTGCGACCGGGACACCGGTCCGTGTCGCCAGGTCAACTACCTGGTCCTTGCCGACCTTGCCCACGCCGAAGTACGTGGACTCCGGGTGTGCGATGTACAGCCCGGACACGGCCGATGGCGGTGTCATGGACAGCCCCTCGGTGAGCTGGATGCCCGTGGCAGCGGTAGCGCCTAGGAGCTCGAAGATATCGCGTTTGGTGCGGTGGTCCGGGCAGGCTGGGTAGCCGGGCGCAGGTCTGATGCCGCGGTAGCGCTCGGCGATCAGGTCCTCGTTCGAGAGGTCCTCTCCGGCGGCGTACTCCCAGAACTCGGTGCGTACCCGCTGGTGCAGCCGCTCGGCCAACGCCTCGGCGAGGCGGTCAGCGAGGGTGGTGAGCAAGATCGCGGAGTAGTCATCAGACTCTGCACGGAACCGCGCTCCCTGTTGCTCCGCGCCGTGGATGCTCACCGCGAACGCACCCACCCAGTCCTCGGCGCTAGAGGTCTCGGGCGCCACGAAGTCGGAGAGCGCCAGGTTGGGTTGCCCCTCGCGTTTCGCGGTCTGCTGCCTGAGCGTCGGTAGGACGCGGTCGTCACGGGCGCGGCTCTCGTCCGCGTACACGACGATGTCATCGCCGCGGGACGCGGCAGGGAAGAGGCCGAAGACCGCACGAGCCTCGAGCCAGCCGCCTGCAAGCGCTCGCTTCAGCATCGCTTGTGCGTCCTCGAACAGGTCGCGCGCAGCCGGGCCGCGCTGTGGGTCATCGAGCACCTGCGGGTACCTGCCGGGCAGCTCCCATGCCGAGAAGAAGGGCCCCCAGTCGATGACGGCCAGCAGGTCCCCTAACGGGTACGGGTTCAGCACGGTCACGCCCGGCGCCTTCGGCCTCACGACGTGTGACCAGTCGGTGTAGCGAGGCGCCCGGTCGCGAGCCGCACGCAGGTCGAGGATGCCGCGAGCGTCCTGCCGTGCGGCGTGTTGCGCTCGGATGGTCTCGTACTGCTCTCTCACCTCCGCCGTCAGGGCCGGCCGTTCTGCGTCAGATATCGCGCGCGCCACGACGCCGACGGCGCGCGACGCGTCCGGCACGTGGACGGTCAGGCCGCTGAAGTTGGGGGCGATCTTCACGGCGGTGTGGGCACGCGAGGTCGTCGCCCCACCGATCAGCAGCGGCAGGTCGACCTTGCGACGCGTCATCTCCCGCGCCACGTGCTCCATCTCCATGAGCGATGGCGTGATCAGGCCCGAGAGCCCGATGGCGTCCGCGCCCTCTGCCAAGGCGGTGTCGATGATCTTGTCGGCCGGGACCATCACGCCGAGGTCCATGACCTCGTAGCCGTTGCAGCCCAGTACGACGCCGACGATGTTCTTCCCGATGTCGTGGACGTCGCCCTTGACGGTGGCCATGACGATCTTCCCTGCGCGCTGCCTGCCGCCTGCCGCCTTCCGTGCCTCGAGGTGCGGCGTCAGCGCCCCGACCGCACGCTTCATCACGCGAGCGCTCTTCACGACCTGTGGCAGGAACATCTTCCCGCTACCGAAGAGGTCGCCGACGACGTTCATGCCGTCCATGAGCGGACCCTCGATGACCTCCAGCGGGCCAGGCAGCTCTTCCATCGCCTCCAGGGCATCGAGCTCGACGTGCTTGTCGATGCCGTGGACGAGGGCGTGGCGAAGCCGCTCGGTGACGGGCCAAGAGCGCCACTCGTGCTCCTCTTCACGCGCCGCCGCGCCGCCGCCGTGCGCCGAGCCGTACTCGACGAGCCTCTCGGTGGCGTCCTCGCGCCTGTCGAACAGCACGTCCTCGACGAGCGTGAGCAACTCCGGGTCGACCTCGTCGTAGACGGTCAGCGTCTCGGGGTTGACGATGGCCATGTCGAGGCCGGCGTTGACGGCATGGAAGAGGAACGAGGCGTGCATCGCCTCGCGCACGCGGGCGTTCGACCGGAACGAGAACGACACGTTGGACACGCCACCGGACGTGAGCACACCGGGCAGGTTGTTCTTGGCCCAGCGCACGGCCTCTATGAAGTCGACGGCGTAGCGCGCGTGCTCCCTCATACCGGTCCCGACGGTCAGCACGTTCGGGTCCAGGATGATGTCCTCCGGCTGGAAGCCGGCCCGGTCGACGAGGAGTCGGTATGCGCGCTCCATCACCTGCACGCGCCGCTCGAAGGTATCGGCCTGGCCGGTCTCGTCGAACGCCATGACGACGACGGCGGCACCGAACCGCCTGACGATGGCCGCCTGCCTAAGGAACTCGTCCTCGCCCTCCTTGAGAGAGATCGAGTTGACGATGGCCCTGCCCTGCACGTGCTTGAGGCCCTCCGAGAGGACCTGGAACACGGAGGAGTCCAGCATGATGGGCACCTTGGCGACGTCCGGCTCCGACGCGAGCAGGTCGAGGAAGGCTGACATCGTGGCTGGGCCGTCGACCATGCCGTCGTCGAAGTTGACGTCGATGACCTGCGCGCCGCCGGCTACCTGTTCGCGGGCCACGTCCAGCGCCGCACTCAGGTCGCCCGACACGACGAGCCGCTTGAAGCGTTTCGAACCGGTCAGGTTGGTGCGCTCCCCGATGTTCACGAAGCCCGCGCCACGCAGCGTGGCTGGGCCTTCGTTGGCACCTAGCACTGCGGGGTCGAGACCAGCGAAGCGTGGGCGCTCGTCCCGTCGAGCAGGGACCCTTGGCGCGGCGCCGGCCGCGGCCTCAGCGAACGCCGCTATGTGCTCGGGGGTGGTGCCGCAGCAGCCACCTAGGACGTTGACCCAGCCCCGGTCCAGGAACTCGCGCAGGACGGCCACCATCTCGGACGGCCCCAGGTCGTACCCGCCGAAGGCGTTGGGCAGGCCGGCGTTCGGGTAGGCGACCGTGAAGGTGTCAGCCAGAGCCGAGAGCTCCTGCACGTGTGGCCGCAGCTCCGAGGGGCCGAGCGCGCAGTTGAGCCCCACCGCCAGCAGGTCGAAGTGCCTGACCGACGTCCAGAACGCCTCCAGCGTCTGGCCCGAGAGCAGGCGTCCAGACGCGTCGACGATCGTGCCGGAGAGCATGAGTGGCACCCGCCTGCTCGCCTTGGCCATCGCGTCCTCGCAGGCGAGCAGCGCCGCCTTCGCCATGAGCGTGTCGAACACCGTCTCGATCAGCAGGAGGTCGACGCCGCCCTCGAGGAGCGCCGCCGCCTGCTCGAGGTAAGCGGCGTGCACCTGGTCGAAGGTCACCGCCCGGTAGCCCGGCTCCTCGACGCGGGGCGATAGCGACAGGGTCTTGTTCGTCGGCCCTATCGCCCCGGCCACGAACCGCGGGCGCTCCTTCGTCTCGAGCTCGTCCGCGACGTTGCGGGCGAGACGGGCGGCCTCTCGGTTGATGTCAGCTACCGCGCCCCCCAGGCCGTACTCTGCCAACCCGATGCTGGTGGCGTTGAAGGTGTTCGTCTCGATGATGTCCGCGCCGGCCTGCAGGTAGGCGCGGTGGATGCCTGCGATGAGGTCCGGCCTGGTGAGGACCAGGACGTCGTTGGCGCCCCTGAGGTCCAACTCGTGCCCTCGGAAGCTCTCCCCGCGGAAGTCCTCTTCTGCTAGGTTCGCCTGCTGGATCATCGTGCCCATGGCGCCGTCCAGGACGAGGACGCGCTCGCCAAGTAGTCGGGTCAGCTCCGCGCTCACAACCTAGACTGTACGTGACCGTGTACCCTTTCCGGCACGGGAGTGACCATGGACGTCATCGAGTCCCTGCGGCATGACCTGGTGGACCAGGGCGCGTGCGTGCACACGCCGTACGGCGCGCGCCGCATCACGTACGCCGATCACATCGCTTCGGGTAGGCACCTGAGGTCGGTGGAGGACGCGCTGACCCGCGCAGTCCTGCCCCTATACGCGAACACCCACACCGAGGACAGCGCGACCGGAGCGGTTACGACAAGGCTCACCCACGAGGCTGCCGAGTACATAAAGGGTTGCCTGGGAGCAGACCAGCACTACAAGCTGCTGTTCCCAGGAACCGGCGCGACAGGTGCGCTCAAGCGCCTGCAGGAGATCCTCGGCGTGAGCGTGTCTCCGCAACACCGCAAGCGGCTTCTCGGCAGCCTGCCGGCGGCCGAGAGGCCCGTCGTGTTCGTCGGTCCGTACGAGCACCACTCGAACGACGTCTCGTGGCGCGAGTCGCTGGCCGAGGTCGTGATGGTGCCCCTCGACGGTGACGGCCACATCGACGAAGGGGCTCTAGAGCGGGCGCTGCGCGACCCCACCTTCGCCGGGCGCCAGAAGATCGGCTCGTTCTCGGCGGCCAGCAACGTCACCGGCCTGATCTCGGACGTGAGGGGTCTAGCTGCCATGCTCCACGATCACGGCGCCGTGGCCGTCTTCGACTACGCGGCGAGCGCCCCGTACGTGAAGGTGGACGTGGGTCCGAGTCGCGATGGGGCGAACGACTGGCTGGATGCCGTCGTCATGAGCCCGCACAAGCTGCTCGGCGGGCCCGGCGCGCCCGGGCTCCTGCTCCTCCACGAGTCGCTCTACCACCTCGACAGCCCGACGACGGCCGGTGGCGGGACGGTCACCTACGTAAGCCGCAGCTCCCAAAGGTACATAGACGACGTCGAGGTCAGGGAGGACGCAGGCACACCTGCGATCATCCAGAAGCTCAGGGCAGCCATGGCGTTCCGAGTCAAGGAGCGGGTCGGTGTCGATAACATCGAGGCCCGAGAGCGCGAGCTGGTGTCCCGAGCTCTCGACCGCCTAGCGCGCATCCCAGGCGTCACGGTCCTCGGCAACCTGACCGCGCCGCGTCTGGCCGTCGCCTCGTTCCTCGTCGAGTCCGGTGGCAAGCAGCTCCACGCGAAGCTCGTCGTCAGGCTCCTATCGGACCTGTTCGGCATCCAGGGGCGAGCTGGATGCTCCTGTGCCGGACCGTACGGCCACGCGCTCCTCGGCATCGACGACGAGACGTCGAGCTGTTTCCTCAAGGCGATAGAGGCCGGTTACGAGGGGGTGAAACCCGGCTGGGCGCGCGTGAGCTTCCACTACCTGCTCACGGACGAGGAGTTCGAGTTCCTGCTGGAGGCCATCGCGTTCATAGCCGAGCATGGCCACCTTTTCGTACGTCACTACCGGTTCGATTGGCGCACCGGCAGCTGGTGCCACGAGAGCGAGCCGCAGCACGTCGTCGCCGTGTTCGACCCGGATGGCTGGACCCCGGTCGCCCGTTCCCCCAGATCGCCCGCCGAGGACTTCGCGGCATACCTGGCAGAGGCGCACCGGCTCGCGGAACGACTCGCCGCGTCCGTTCCTGGTCAGAGGGCCGAGGGCGCGCCAGAGGGACTTGACCCACGTACGCTCTGGTTCGCTGTGTAGGCAGCGTCATTCGCCGCGCTAAGGCGCCGTTCGAGCCGCTAACTTCCGGAGCGCCGGTCTGCTTCGCCACCACAGCCAACCGACCTGCGCGGCGGTCGCGACGACGAAAGAGACCATGGCGTAGGGCAGCGCAGGGAACGCACGCCACGATGTGCCGATCAGCAGCAAGAGCGCCGCCACGCCCAGGAAGACGAACATCGACTCGCTGATGCTACTTGTTCTGCCGCCGTGCACGACGACGCCTTGCAGGAGGTTGCGGAACACGTCGAGAAGCGGCCACAGCAGCGCGGCCGCGAAGCCTAGGGTCGCCAGGCGCGTGAGCTCCGGGGTGAGGCCGGAGACCACGGAGAACCACAGGTTCGATAGCGGCGTGAACGCCACAAGCAGCGTCGCGACCAACACGGCGCCTCCGAGCGACAGCGTGAAGCGGCGCAGGCTTCCGAACGCTCCTGGGCGGTCGAGCATCGCGACGACGACCTCGTTGAAGGCGAAGCCCAGCGACCTGAACATGAACAGCAGCCCGCTCACTACCGGCCAAGCAGCGAGCGACGGCAGCGCCTCTGGCATGCGCGCGATGGCCGCGCTACCCAGCGGCTGGACGACGAGCGAGACGAAGGACGTCAGCGCCAGGGGCGCGTAGAACGCCCAGAAGGCGGGGAACCTGAGAGGTGGATCCACCGGTTGCGCCCGCGCCAGCGGGCCCGTGACGATGGGCCGGGTCACGACGCCGCTGTAGACGGCCTCGGCGGTGACGGCCATGGCGATGGCGAGGCCGCCGGCCACGATTCCGCTGGCGCCCAACATGGCGGTCACCAGTAGTGTCAGCCCCAGCACGATCAGCCTACAGACGGTGCCGATGCTCACGTGCTGGGAACGGTCGAAACGGATCAGCAGCCCCTGGTGGTAGCGCCGGTAGGCGATCGCCCAGGTCCACGGCAGCATCAACGCCAGGCCGAGCTGAGCGGGCTCGCGCACGACCTCTGGCGGCCCGAGAAGCGGTACGACGATGATGTCGTACAGGGGCGTGAACGCCAGGCCGGCGTGGAGCACGGTCAGCGCCAGTCCCGCCGCCATCATGAAGCGGTACATCAACCGGTACGAGGCGCTGTCCTTAGCGAGGGCGGTACTGGCGGTGAGGAGCATCATGATGGGCGCCTCGATGAGCAGTGCGATCGGCATGACGACGCCGCCGTACGCAGCCAGGTTGACCTCGGGGTTCGCGAGACGCGCCATGACCGCGCTGACGACGGGCATCTCGAGCCCCATCACCAGCCAGCTGGCGGCGAGTGGCGCCCAACGGCGCGCGACCTCTGCCTGACTGACGGCGGCTTCCGCAACCGGTGGCTCGAAGCTCTGGTTGGCGCGGGTCGTGGTCGTCACGGACGCGACTCTACCCCTGGTCGAGGCCACCCGAGCGTCTCGCCATGTAGACCACGTGCGCCCCTGGCCGCACCCAGTTCATCGGGATCACTTCGGGCTCGCCGGCGCTCACCGACGGGGCCTCTCACGCCCGCGGTTAGCATGTTCCATGGACCGAGGAGACGAACAGAACCCCGCCGAGTGGCAGCTAGGCCGGCGCGAGAGGGAAGAGGCGGTCACCGCACCGAGCGTTTCGACGCCAGGACAACGCGAGCGCGTGGCACTTGACACCGACGACGGCGTCGAGCAGGGCTCGCACGACGAGGCGCGTCCCGTGAACCTGAACCTCATCTACAACAACCCTGACAAGTGGGAGATAGGACGCCAGATCCTCGAGCGCTACACGGGCACGCCGCCCGAGGGCATGCAGAAGCAGGTGCTGCTCACCAACTTCGAGTACTACTCGGAGCGCTTCGGCAAGATGGCGGACGACGTCGTCACGACGCGCGGCTCCGCCATGACCGCCCGCCACTCGGAGTCGTTGGGTGTCTCGCTTATCAACTTCTCCGTCGGCTCGCCGGTGGCGGCGCTGATCATCGAGGTGCTCGCCACGGCGGAACCCAAGGCGACCCTGTTCCTAGGCATGTGCGGTGGGCTTCACCGGTCGCTCGAGGTCGGTGACTTCGTGCTGCCTACGGCGGCCATCCGCGACGAGGGCGCGTCACGGCACTACATGCCGCCGCAGGTGCCTGCTCTGCCCACCTTCAAGGTGCAGAAGTTCGTGTCCCAGATCATCGTCGAGAAGGGCCATGACTACCGCACGGGAGTCGTGCACACCACGGACACTCGTTTCTGGGAGTTCAACGAGAAGTTCAAGGAGCTGCTCTACGACGAGCGGGCGTTGGCGATAGACATGGAGACGGCGACCCTGTTCTCCGTCGGGTTCGCTTCCAAGGTGCCCATCGGCGCGCTACTTCTGGTCTCGGATCTGCCGTTGAAGCGCGGCGGCATCAAGACGAAGAGCTCGGCCAGCAAGGTGTTCAAGGACTTCACCGACCTGCACATCGAGGTGGGGCTAGCGGCCATGAGCGAGATCGCCGAGCGCGGCGAGCATATCCGGCACTACCGCTGGTAAAACAGTTCTGCCCTTGCGGGAGCCTACGTTTAGCGATGTGGATCAGCGTGATTGCTTGCGTCCTGGTGGGTGAGTTCTCGCACGTTGACGGGCACAGCCTGCTCAAGTCCTTCCGCTAATGCTTCTTCTGCGGACTGCAGGTCGTAGTGGTTCTGTAGGCTGAGCCAGAACTGGGGGCTGTTGCCGAAGAAGCGTCCGAGGCGCAGGGCGGTGTCGGCGCTGATGCCGCGCTTGCCGAGGACGATGGCGTTGATGCGCGGGGCCGGCACGTTGATGCGCTTGGCGAGCTCGTATTGGGAGAGGCCGTACTCAGCGAGGAACTCTTCTTTGAGTACTTCGCCGGGGTGGATCGGTGGGATGTCGCGATGCTTGGTGGTGGGAGCCATGGTTCCTCCTTCTCCTAGTGGTGGTCGACGATCTCGACGCCGTGTGCAGAGTTGGCGTGCCAACGGAAGCAGATGCGCCACTGGTCGTTGATGCGGATGCTGTGTTGGCCAGCGCGATCTCCCTTCAGCGCCTCGAGCCGGTTGCTGGGTGGCGTCGTCAGGTCAGCGCATGGCGCTGACGAATGGCGCGATCGCCTTCTTGGACTCGACTCTTGGAGTCGTCAAAAGATCGACTGGAGGTGAGACGGCTGTTACCGATTCTCCGGCGTAGCTCTCAGGACCTGTTCGCCGGGCCGGGTAGCTGTCGGCCGGCGGCACGGTTGGCCTCATCGATGGCTACTTTGACGACCGCGAGCTCGTTCTCCTCCCTGGGGCCGTAGACCATGACCACCAGGGGAATGAGAGGCTCGTCCGGAGGGCGCGTCCACGTAGAACGCTACCGCGCCAGGGACGGATACCCGACTAGGGCCTGGGCCTACGCCGGAAGCGACAGTGCGTACTCGCGAGCCAGGTCCTGCAGATGAACGGGGGCGATCTGGTCGAGCTGGGTGTGGGGGTTCGAAGGCGTGGTTGCGGGTCGCGGTCCCTCGCGAACGGGCAGGTTCTTCATGGTCAGCTGCATCGATGAGTTCCTTTCTGTGTTGCGTCGGAGCGTCCGATAGTGGATCAGAGCTCCTGCGCGACCTGACGGTACGGCTGGTCCGACCGGCTCAGCGCCGAAGCTGCCTTTGAGCGACCTACGTCAACAGACTAGCTACCTTCCGCACCAGTATCCGGTTCCCTTGACGCTGCCGATCTAGAGGCGACCTGCCTCGTCCCGTGCAACTTGAACGGCCATCGAGCCCGGCTTGGTGGGGAAACCGCGGACGCCCATACGTTGCATGACGTCGCCCTTGGTGAACTGGTAACGCATGACTCCGGCGACGTGCATGGCCAGCAGGGCGAGGTAGGCCCATGCGATGAAACGGTGCCCAGTCTGTGCGCGGGTGTCTTCGAGGGTGGCGGGGATGACAGCTCCGGGTTGCAGGGCGGCGGGCAGCAGGCCGTTCAGGGCCAGGGCTCCGACACCGCTGAGCGCGAGCACGAGTGGCACGAACAGCGCCAGACGGTGGACGGTGCGGTGCAGGAACTCGTTCCAGGCGGGCATGCCGGGGGGCGGCGCGACAGGGCGGCGGCGGGAGAGCACGATCCGCACGATCGAGGTGATGGCGATGAGGATGCCGGCTACCGCGTGGGCGGCGTAGAGGGCAGCGCGCAGCGCCTCGCTGTCGGTGCGGGCCATGGTGAACCCCATCGGGAACATGGCGAGGATCAGAAGTGCACTGATCCAGTGCAGCGCCTGCTGGGTGCGGGTGTAGGTGTCTGCTGGGGTGGTCGGCTTCTTCATCGTTCCTCTCGATCGCTCCTCGGGTCCGTGGCCGGGTCGGCCTCCAGGTTGGCGATGAGGTGCGCGAGCGTGTCGAGCAGGCGCTCGTGTTCTTGTGACGGCACGCCTTGCAGCGCCAGGACGTTGACTTGGCCAGCGGCGCTAACCAGAGAGCCCTGGATATCTAGGGCGCGGGGCGCTAAATAGACTCTCGATCGGCGCCGGTCGGCGGCGTCCCGGGTGCGGCTCACGAGGCCGTCGCGTTCCATGCGCTTGAGGGTGTGGGCCATGGTCGACTGGTCGATACGCACGCGGTCGCACAGCTCAGCCTGGGTCAAACCGTCTTCTTCGTAGAGTGCAAGCAACTGCGCGAACTGGCCTGGCACGACTCCCAGCGGCTCGATGCGTGCACGGATCGACCGCGCGAGCAGGCGAGCTAAGTGGTTGACCTGGTAGCCGAGGGAGCGATGTCGCGCGAAGGTGACCACCTGCTCGGGGGCTGGTGGCTTCATGTTCCTGCCCTCCTTGGGGGCAATGCTTGGCTAGCCATATGTATTAGTATATGGCAAGCCATGTAGTTTCGTGTCAAGGGCGCTACTGAGCGGAACCGTGACCGGCCGCGCGGCCCTCAAGGAGGTTCTGCGTGAACCGTGAGATATCCTCCGTCAAGCGTGGGTAGGCTCGTGCGTGTGGTTCTTCTTGCCTAGCGGTTTCGAGCACCGTCTCGAGCACCTCGTCGATGACTGGCTCACTGTCGGCGAGGCCCCAAGTCAGGGCTTCTTCGACGAGATGAGCCCTTGTGACATGCGCGTGGCGGTACTCGCCAGCGATCGCGAGCGCCATCTCCCCGTCGTTCCGTTGGTGTGACTGCGGCACGAAGTCGTAAGCCGGAGCCAGCTCCACTGTTCCCTCTTCGAGGTGCAGGAGGGAGATGTTCTTGGCGTGCATATCCAGATTCCCGACGGCGGCGGCTAGCGCCACCATCCGGAGGAGCGCCTGACGGCTCTCGGGCCTCGCGTGTTGTTCGAGCACGCGCGCGATGCGCTCCAGGCTGGCCTTCCCGCCGTACCGTTGATACTTCTCGTCGCCGCTCGCGCCGAGGGCCTGGTTGAAGTCCTCCTGATGGAGGCGTGCTTGTGGGGCCTCGGGGGGGCGGTCGTAGCGTGCGATGACCAGTGCCGGCACGCCCGCGAAATCTTGGATCCACGTGCGGTATGGGATCAGCCCTACGGCGCGGGCTAGGCGGGCGCCGTACTCCTCGTCGTAGATGACGGTGGGGAGGCCCTCGGGCACGGGCTTGAGGATGTGGGTGGAAGGGTAGCCGTCGAGGGCTCTGCTCCAGCCTGCCGCGGTATGCGCCAGGACGATCTTGTCCTGCACCCCGGCCAGTGACGACTTACCGCCCCGGGGCTTGTTGCCTAGCGGGAAGTCCCGCACGTTCTCGAGCAGATCTGCCACCCCGGCCTCGTCGAGCGGTTCGAGTCTCGGTTGGCGGGGCTCGCCGGGTACGTCCGGGTCCCAGATCTGTAGTGCCCCGGCGACGTCGCGACCGTAGCTGCGTAGCATCCCGATGGTGTCGATCTCGGGCACGCCCGCTCCCTGGGCTAGCCGCTTCAGCATTCGGCCTTCAGGAAGAAGCTCTCGGAAGAAGTTGCGGCGCTTCTGCTTGTGCGCTCGTGTGGGCACCAACGCCAGGGGAACGGCGACCGAAAGTATGGGGCTGTCGATGCCGAACGTCTTCACGGCATCGGGTTCGAACTCCAGGTCGAACGTGCGCGAGTCGCCCTTCAGCGTGCCGACGCGCTTGCCGTACAGCTCGACGACTAGGTCAGCCATCTGCCTTTGGCGATCTGATGGTGGCGGAGAGCTCAACGTCGATCTCGCGCAGTACCGCGAACAGCCGCTCCATAAAGATGGACGGTTTGCCGGCCTCTATCTCCCAGATGTAGCGTTGCGTGGTGCCCAGGCGCTCGGCAAGCTCGCGTTGGCTCAGGCCTCTGAGCAGGCGGGCTTGTTGCAGGATCCTCCCCAGCGACTCGGCGCTTGTGACCTTGCCGGTGAACTCCATTCCCGCCTCCTGACTACCAATACGTAGTCATCTTAGACGACTACGGAAAGGTAGTCAAGGGGTGCGACTACGAAATAGTAGTCAGGCGTTCGTGGTGTCGGATCGGTTCAAGGAATCCCGTGGGGCCATCTGGTCTGATTCGCTGCCCCACTCTTCGAAGGAGGCTAACGGGTCTTCGCCCTGGTGCTGCCGCTCCAGAACCAACGGTAAGGAGCTTCTTTACGCAGTTCAAGATGGGCCGAACGGCCCTGGGTTCGGAGTTCGGCGGCTGTGTCCGTGCTCGCCGGCAAGGCGCCGCCGACCGTCGAGACGACGGTCGGCGGCGGCTACTTATAGGGCGTCCTAGTACGGCGTTAGGTAGACGCGTACCCCGGAACCCACGGTCGCGAACACCACTCGCAGATCCGGATCGAGAGCGGCTCCACTGACGTCAGTCTGGCGTACGCTCGCCGTCCCCGTGGCTAGGGCCATCTCCGCTCCAGCGTTGCAGAACCAGGCGTCGTAGGCGGCGATCACTTCCTCGAGGTCGGACTCTTCGTATGCCGCGATCCAACTGTCGGAAGCGCCATGCGCCGCGAGCAGGTCCCAAGGGTTACCTGTGACCATCACCTGCCCTTCGACCTGGCGGATGGTCGCCTCCCGGTTCCCGCAGAACAAGACCTCCTGCAGTTGCGCGTCCGGCCTGGAAGGTGCAGCGATCACGTGGCCGCCTCCAACTCCGGGATCGAGCACGGGGAAGGGGCTGCTCGCGGCAGCCATGCTGAGCGTCGCGGCGAGTACAAACGCTGCGCCAACGACGCTGGTCTTCCACAGACGATCTTTCATGAGTCCTCCCTCCTTCGTCCTTCGCTCTTCTTGTCGTTACCTCTGGGCTACCTGAGCGTCTCCGATGTTCTCGACCAGAAAGATCGCGCCGTCGAGGCTCACGATGTAGGCGGTGTTCCCGATGATCTCCATCGACGTCGGCCTGTTCAGCTCGCTGGCCAGCACGATGAACCCGCCGTTCCCGTCCGCACGGACCAGGGAGCCGGTGTCGGGCAGCGCCGGTTCGCCATCGAACTCGCCCTCCCAGACGCCCTGCGCGAGAGCGAAGATCGCTTGGCCTTCACCGAGCTCGACATCCACCACGAGCCGTGCGCCCGCTGCGAGCTCGCTCGCCTGGGTCGACCCGTAGTCGAACACCAGCACCTTGCCGTCTTCCGGCATGTGCGGGAGGGGACCGGCCTGCGCGATGTAGATGGCATCGCCCGAGGTGCTGATCCCGGTGGGTACGACGTTGCCGAAGGCGATCAGCTGGGTCACAGCGCCGTCGAGGCTGACCCACAGGACGCGGTTGTGGTGGCCGTCGGTGACGAGGAACCCGCCGCGGTAGGACTCCATAGCGAACTGGAAACCGGTGGCGATGAAGAACTCGACGTCTGGCTGGTTGGCAACGGACCAAGCCCCGAGGTCTGCGATGACCGTGTGCGTGTCAGGTCCGTCGATGCGGTAGATGCCTACCGCGTAGTCCTCGGCGCCGAACTCGGGGCCGACGCTCGTTACCAGCGCGTAGGCGGTGCCTTCCAGGAAGTCGACGTCCACCACGCCGCTGCCGACATGGAACGGGTCTGACCCGCGCGCCGGCAGCCCGCTGGCGAACACTGAAGTGGCGCCGGTCGCGACATCTACGCGCCAGACCTGGCCGCCCAGCGTCGCGGTGACGTAGAGCGCTCCATCGGGGCCTACCGTGCTGCCCTGAAGCTCGCCTAGCCCCTCGGCCAGCACCTTGGGCGTCGAGACGGCGGTCTGCTGGACCGGGGCCTGCTTGGTTCCGGCTGGTTGACTAAGTGCCGTCTGATCGGTCGCGCCACCGCCTCCCCCTCCCGGTCCAGGGTCCAGGACAGGGAAAGGACTAGCGGACGCCAGGCTGATGGTCGCAGCGATACACATCGTCGCGATGCGGGTTCCGAGCTTGACTAGGTTCCGGTGCTTGGTCATCAAGTCCTCCCAACTTCGGCCTTAGCCGGGCTCGAAGTGGAGGCAGAGTAGGGACCACGTACTTGACGGGCGCTAAACGGCTGGCGGCGTCCGCGTTTAGTCACCGTTTAGCGCTGTCTAGAAGCCCTAACATGAGGCATGCTCCTGCGCACGCTTGGGGGCCTTGCGCTGGAAGGATCCAGCTTCCGTCGTCCTAAACCTCTTCTCCTGCTGGCTTACCTTGCGATCGAGGGTCCCGCTGACCGAGGCCGGTTGGCGTCGTTGTTCTGGCCGAACCACGACCGGCCACGACAGAACCTCGCCGTGGCGGTCTCACAGATAAGGGCGGTCGCGCCGGACGCTCTCTCATCAGAAGACGGCCGACTAGTCGCGCAGGTGGGTTGCGACGCGAGGGAGCTCGTCTCCGCAGTGACCGCGGGCGACTGGCGACACGCGGAGAAGAGCTACCGCGGCTCCTTCCTCGAGAGCTACCCGGTCGGCGTGGGTGAGGAGCTGGAAGGTTGGGTCCTCGAGACCCGCGACTACCTTGGTGGCATGCTCGGCTCGTCGCTAATCGACGGAGCGCTCGAGCACATCGAGATCGGTGAGCCGCGCCAGGCACTCGATCTCGCTGAGCGCGCCTTCCGCCTGTACGAAGGTGGCATCGACCTTGAGGCGGAGCGGCTCGAGGGGCTCCACTCCGTGCTCTCACAGCTCGGTAGCCCCCACGCAGCGGACCTCAGGCGCACTGCCGCGGAGTTGGGAGTGGAGCTTGGTGGTTCAGCGGCTTCGCGGACCTCGGCTCGGCCCACGCAGACGACTGCCACTCAGCTGCCTCCGAAGCCCGTGTCGCCCCTGGTCGGACGTGAACGAGAGCTCGACGAGCTCTATGGCCTTCTCGAAGGGCCCTCGCGGCTGATCACCATCACAGGCTTGAGCGGCGTTGGCAAGTCTCGTCTGGCCCTCGAGCTGTGCCACAAGGCGGCGGAGCGAGCATTCGAGCGTGTCGTGTTCGTCCGGATGGAGCCGGTGAGCGATCCGAAGTCGGCACTGGGACACGTGGCGTCCTCGGTGGGCTTCTCGTTGTCGCCGGGCGCCGCGGCTCTGCCTGAGCTCGCGCTGTTCCTCGACGAGAGCCGCACCCTTCTCGTCCTGGACAACATGGAACACCTCGTAGGTTGGGGCTCCGAACTCGAGGAACTTGTGGCGCGCACCCAGCGGCTCGTGGTCCTGACGACCTCGACGCAACCTCTGGCGTTGCGTGACGAGACGCTGTTGTTCCTGGACGGCCTCGAGTTGACGCCTTCGCCCGAGGACCCAGAGACGTCACGATGTGCCGCCGTGCGCTTCTTCGAGGAGCGGGCCAGGCGGTCGGTATCGCGTTTCGCGGCCGAGTCCGATCTAAATGCCGTCTGGCGCATCTGCGGCCTCGTCGGGGGATCGCCGCTGGGCATGGAGATGGCGGCGGGCCTCGTCAGGGTGCTGTCGTTGGGGGAGTTGGCCGAGCGCCTCGAAGAGCGGCCCGAGGAGATCGTGGCCGTCACGGTCAGCGTGCCGGAGCGGCACCGGAGCCTGTCACGGATCTGCGAGCATACGTGGGCCTTCCTGGAGGACAGCGAGCGGGCGGTGTTGGCGGCGTTGTCGGTGTTCAAGGAGAGCTTCTCGGTAGAAGACATCGAAGCCGTCTGCGGGCCGGCACTGGCCGACCTCGCCCGCTTAGAGCGCCGATCGCTCGTCAAGCGGGACGGCGAGCGGTACGCGCTTCACCCTCTGATCAAGCGCTACGCGGCCGACCGCCTGGCTGACGACCCCGGCGCGGAGGTCGCTGCCCGAGATAGGCATGCCGAGCACGTGGCTAGGGCCATGTGGCAGTACGCCACTCGGACTGACGTCAGGACCGAGGGCGAGGCCGTGAGGGCCGCTGAACGCGCCTTGCCAGACGCGATCGCTGCGTGGCACTGGTCGGTCGAGCGCGGGGCGGGGGAGAACATCTGCAACCTCATGCCGATGTTGCTTAGCGTACTCAACGGGCGTGGCCGCATCGCCACGTGGAACGAACTGATCGACGCAGCGGTCGACCGCTTGGACCACCTGCCCGCCGCTGCCTCCCACTTGCACATCATGCTCGCGAGCAGGGCGGCCATCCAAGGCGATAGGCAAATGGCCAGGAGCCATGTGAAAGCAGCTGCGGCCGCTGCTGTGGTGTCTAACGACACCACTTCGGAGTTCTTGGCGAAGCTCAGGCTTGCCGTGATGGATGATCCCGAGAACTGGCACAGTACGCGTTCCTTGTTCCGTGCGTTGCTGAGGCAGTCTAGAGATGCAGGGGACTGGTCGCTCGTCGCCACCAGCTATGTGAACCTCTCCAAGAGTGAGGCCTCTGCTCACCGTCACGGGCAGCTGTTGGCGTTGGGACTAAGGTACCTACGCCGGCACAAGTACCTGTCGACAGACACCCCCCTCGTCTACTTCCTGGCGGCGCACCTCACGGACTCGTGTGGGAACCATCGCGCGGCCCTCGATGTCACCTTGGAGCACCTGCTTGCGGTGGAAGAGGCCCTGGCCCAGCCCTACCTACTGGTCGACCTCCACTCCATGGCCGCCTACTACAGCCTCAACGTTGGCGACCTAGAGGGCGGCTACCGTCACCATGAGATCGCGACCAGGTTGGCGAACAGGCGAGCGGAAGCGCCTGATTTCGTGTACTGGACACCGGAGTACCACTGGATGCCGTGGGCCGCATCGTTCGTGGCCCTCCACACGGAAGGTCCCGAAGCGTCCCTGCGCGCGGGCCTCGACCGGGTTCATACCGTCGAGGCACGTGACTTGGCGGTGCACGTCAAGCTGGCCTGCGGTGACCGCGAAGGTGCTGTGGCGATGGCCGAAGGCTGGCACGAGCGGTTGAGGACCCACGAAGTCATGCGCGACGACTTTCACGTGCAAGCGACGAGGGAGCGGCTTCGCGCGACCGTGGCGAGCGACAGCGCACAAAAACGTCGGCATCTGGCAGCCGCACTACGGTCTTGCGCCGAGCACCACTTCGTGCCCCTCGCCCTCGACTGCATGGTGTCGTGCCGCCACCTGTTCCCGGACCTTGTATCAGAGGAGGAGGCCGTGGAGGCCGCCACCCACCCAGCTGCGTACCACAGCACACCTCTGTTCTTGACCGGATTTCGCGGCTCGCCGCCAGCCAAGGCAGCTAGCGCTCCGTACTCCGTGGACGAGGTGTTGAGGCGGAGCGCTGCCCTCGCCAGGCGGCTTGAGGCCTGAGGGGGTTGGGATCGTGCTCCTGCGCACGCTCGGGGGTCTTGCGCTGGAAGGATCAAGCTTCCGCCGGCCAAAACCTCTGCTCCTGCTGGCCTACCTCGCGATCGAGGGTCCGGCCGACCGAGGACGGTTGGCGACGCTGTTCTGGCCGGGACATGAGCGGCCGCGGCAGAACCTCGCCGTTGCGACGTCTCAACTGAGGGCCGGCATGCCGGGTGCGTTGACCGCGGACGGCGAGAGGCTCGTCGCACAGGTCGACTGTGACGTAATGGAGTTGGTCGCCGCGACGACGTCGGGAGACTGGCGCCGAGCCTCGCAGAGCTACCGCGGTCCCTTCCTAGACGGCTATGCCGTCAACGTGGGTGCGGAACTCGAGGAATGGATCCTCGATACCCGCGACTACCTCGGCGCCATTGTCGGCTCGTCCCTCGTCGAGGGAGCGCTAGACCTGATCGAGACCAGCGACCTGATGCAGGCCCTGGAGCTGGCCGAGCGGGCCAACCGCTTGTACGAGGCGGGCATCGAGTTCGAGCCCGGCCGACTCGAAGAGCTTCACTCCGCGCTGTCGATGCTGGGTAGCCCGCGGGCCGCGAGCGTACGGCGCGCCGCGGCCGAACTCGGCGTGGAGCTCGGCGCGGCGCCGGCTCAGATCTCCTCGGAGCGCCCGACGTCGACGGCTGCCCCAATGCTACCGGCGAAGCCGACGTCGCCGTTGATCGGGCGTGAACGGGAGCTCGACGAGGTACGAACGCTTTTGAAGCAGCCCGGGCGGTTGGTCACCGTTACCGGCTTCGGGGGTGTCGGCAAGTCTCGCTTGGCCATCGAGCTGTGCCACCTGGTCCTCGCAGAGGAGGAGTTCGAGCGCGCCATGTTCGTGCCCATGGAGCCCGTGAGCCGTCAGGTCGCGGCACTGGGTCACGTCGCTTCTGCGGTGGGGTTCACGCTACCTTCAAGGGAGGCGGCCCTGCCTGCCCTTGGCAGGTTCCTCGACCAAGCGCACACCCTACTGGTGCTTGACAACATGGAGCACCTCGTCTCATGGGGCTCGGTGCTCGAGGAACTGCTTGCGAGCACCGAGCGGCTCGTCGTCATGACCACCTCGACGCAGCCGTTGGCGTTGAGCGACGAGACGCTGTTCTTCCTGGAGGGCCTCGAGATGACGCCTTCGCCAGATGACCCCGAGACGCCACGATGTGCCGCTGTGCGCTACTTCGAGGAGCGAGCCAGGCGGGCGGTGCCACGCTTCTCGGCTGAGTCCGATATCTCTGAGGCATGGCGCATCTGCGCTCTGGTTGGAGGTCTGCCTCTCGGACTGGAGATGGCTGCAGGTCTTGTCAGGGTGCTGTCACTCGCGGAGTTGGCCGAGCGTCTGGAACATCGCCCCGAGGAGATAGCCGCGTTCGCAGCAAGCGTTCCCGAACGACACCGAAGCCTGCTCAGCCTATGCGAACAAGCATGGGCCTTCCTTGCCGACGGCGAGCGGGCGGTTCTGTCGGTGCTATCGGTGTTCAGGGAGAGCTTCACGGCCGCGGATCTCGAGGCCATCTGCGGGCCGGCCCTCGCAGATCTGGCGCGTCTCGAGCGCCGCTCACTCGTCAGGAGAGACGGAGCCCGTTACGCGCTTCACCCACTGATCAAGCGCTTCGCGGCCGAGCGGCTGGCTGACGACCCCGCGCTGGAGCAAGGGGCGCGTGACAAGCATGCAGAACACGTGTCATTGACCATGCAGCGGATAAAGAATCGGACCACATTCGGTACCGAAGGCGAGGCCGCAAGGGCAGCCGAACGCGCCATGCCTGACGCGATCGCTGCGTGGCGATGGTCGGTCGAGCGCGGGGCGGGGGAGAACATCGTGCACCTCCTGCCCATCATGAGGGGCACGCTGAACGCGCGTGGGCGCAACGCACTGATGGACGACCTGATCGTCTCTGCGCTCGACCGCTTCGACACCCGGTCGGCAGCCGCCGCCTGGTTGCATCTCATGCTCGCGCAGCAGGTTATCCAAGACGATCTTCTGAAAGCCCGAAGGCACGCTAAGTTGGCAGCGGTCGCCGCCGCTGCCTCCGACGACATCGCCGCGGAGGGCCTGGCGGTTCTCACGCTCGCCGAGACCGAGGAGCCCTCGAACCGTCCCGAGAGCACACGTCCTCTCGTCCGTGCGGCGTTGAGGCGGTTGCGGGAGGCGCAGTCCTGGGAGCTGGTCGCATCCTGCTATAGGCACCTAGCGATCAGGGAGTCTTCGGTACATCGGCACGGTGCGCTGCTCGCTTTGGGACTGAGGTACCTCCGTCGGAACGGGCTCCTCTCGCTCTCGACCGCCGTTTCCTACCACCTGGGGGCGCACTTAACGGACTCCTGTGGGGATCATCGTGCCGCGCTAGGGGTGGCCCTCGAGCACTTGAACGCAGTGCTCGACGGGCGGGCGGCACCCTACGCACAGGTCGACCTCCACTCCATTGCCGCCTACTACTACCTCAACGCCGGCGAACTCGATGAGGCCGTGAGTCACAACGAGAAGGCGACCAGGCTCACTAGCCGTCGGTCAGAAGTGCCCGAGCCGGTCTACTGGGGATCGGAGTTCCACTGGATCCCGTGGGCGGCGCCGTTGGTAGCGCTCCACACGGCCGGGCCGGAAGCCGCTCTACGAGAAGGACTCGACCGGTACGACCTCAGCGAGGTGCGCGACCTGCCGGTTCACGTGATGCTGGCGCTCGGTGACCGCGAGGGGGCCTCGAGGACGGCCGAACGCTGGCACGAACGAGCGGCGAACCTACCGGATGGGCGCCATCGGATCTTCGCGCAGGCGACGAGCGAGCGGCTGCGGGCCACGTTGACGGTGGGCGACGAGCAGACGAGCCGACGGCATATGGCATCCGCCCTGCGCACGTGTGCCCAGCACCATCTGGTGCCGCTGGCCCTCGACTGCGTGGTGTCGGGTCACCTGTTGTTCCCGGATCTGGTGGCAGAGGAAGAGGCCCTGGAGGCCGCCACGCACCCAGCCGCGTACCACAGCGCTCCCATGTTCCTCTCCGGCTTCGACGGTCAGACTTTGGACAAGGTCTCCCGGCCACCGTACTCGGTCGTCGAGGTGTTGAGGCGAAGCGACGCCCTTGCTCGACAGTTGGATGCTCGAGAGGCGCGCACCAGTCGAGAGCCTGGTCGAGCGATGCGCCATGCTCTTCGGGCACGTACCTGAGTGTGCGCCCGTACCAGGTCACACTTTCCGATGGAGGTTCACCGTATGAGTCATCTGTGGTCCGAAGACGGCACACGCATCGCGTACTCGCGCGAGGGGCAAGGTCCGGCCGTCATCCTCGTTGGCGGCGGACTCGACGGAAGCAGCGAGAACGCTCCCCTGGCCACGGAGCTCGCCAATTGGTTCACGGTCTACAACTACTCCCGCCGCGGTCGGGGCGGTAGCGGCGACACCCAGCCGTACGCCGTGGAGCGTGAGGTCGAGGACCTGCAGGCGTTGGCCACAGAAGCCGGAGGGTCTGCCCACCTGTTCGGCGCCTCTTCCGGTGGTGCTCTCGTCCTTGAGGCCGCGGCCAGCGGGGTACCGGCCGTCAGTCTGGCCGTCTACGAGGTGCCATACAGCCTGGGCAGTGAACCAGTCGCGCACTGGCAACGGTACGTCGAGGACCTTCGCAGGATGCTCGCCAACGACCTTAGGGACGAGGCGCTCGCTCACTTCATGCGGTTGGCTGGGTCGCCAGAGGCAGACATCGACGCGGCTCGTGACTCCGAGTTCTGGGAACCCCTGCTGGGCCTCGCACCGACGCTCGCGTACGACGCTGCCGTGTTAGGCGACGGCCCGCCTCCCGTAGACCGTCTCGGGCGCATCTCGCAGAAGGTTCTGGTAGCGACCGGCGGAGGACGAGATCCGTCCATGCAGGGCCTACAGCCGAACTTCTTCGGCGCGGCGGCGGACGCGATCGCCGGGGCCATACCGGGCGCGGTCCGTCGTACGGTCGAGAACGAGGGCCATGTGGCCGACCCGCAGGTGCTTGCAGCCGTGCTACGGGAGTTCTTCGAGCCGGCCAAGTGACGTTCCCCATCGTCCAGACCCAAGCGCTGACCAAGCGATACGGCGCCACCACAGCGCTCTCCGCCCTCGACCTCTCGATCGAGAAGGGCGAGGTGTTCGGACTCATCGGCCCGAACGGGGCCGGCAAGACGACGGTGATGCGCCTGCTCCTCGACCTCATCCGGCCCAGCGCGGGAACCGTGCGCGTGCTTGGTCACGACCCGCGGGAAGGTGGCGCCGCTCTTCGTCGACGCATCGGCTACCTGCCTGGAGAGTTGAGGCTGGAGGGCCGCACACGGGCTGGCGAACTGCTCGAGCACTACGCGTCCCTCTCCGGCCCAGTGCCCGAGGGCTCGATCGAGCGACTGTCATCGCGCCTCGGACTGGACCTGGAAAGGCAGGTGGGGAAGCTCTCCAAAGGCAACAAGCAGAAGGTCGGACTGGTCCAGGCGTTCATGCACGAGCCGGAGCTGCTGATACTCGACGAGCCGACGAGCGGCCTCGACCCGCTCGTTCAGCAGGAGTTCCTCGCGCTGGTCAGGGAGGCCAAGGCGGACGGCCAGACCGTCTTCCTAAGCTCTCACGTGCTGAGCGAGATCGAGCAGGCGGCGGACCGTGTTGGGGTCCTTCACGAGGGCGATCTGATCCGCCTTGGCTGTACCGAGGAGCTGCGCGAGAGCAGGCAACGCCGCCTGCGGGCGACGGTACGTAGCGAGCCCGGCCTCGGAGACGCCATCACCTCGTTGGACCGCACACGCGACGTGGTCCTGGACGAGCGGGATGGCGAGACGCACCTGACCCTGATGGTCGAAGGCGACGTCGACCACCTCGTCAAGACGCTCGCGCGTTTCGAGGTCTTGGACCTGCTCATCGAGGAGCCTGTGCTCGAGGACGCCGTCATCGGCCTGTACCGGGGTGATGGGTCGTGAACCTCTTCCGACGCGAGCTGCTCGAGAGCCGTCGCGGGCTGATCGGTTGGGCCGTCGGCCTGGCCGTGGCGGTCCTGATCTACATGCCGCTCTACCCGAGCGTCGGCGGCACCGACCTGATCGAGACGTACGTGGAGATGTTCCCGCCCGAGCTCTCGACACTGTTCGGCATCGACATGATGGCGACGGGCCCGGGCTACACGCAGGTCAGCTACTTCGGGCTGATGGCGTTCGTGCTGCTGGCGATCGCCGCCATCGTCTGGGGTAGCCGCAGCATCGCCGGCGCCGAGGAGTCAGGCACGCTCGAGCTGACGCTCGCGCACGGCGTGACGCGCTGGCAGGTCGTGATCGAAGCTGCGCTGGCCCTGCTCGTGCGGGTCGCGATCCCGACCGCGGTCGGCTCTATGCTCATCCTGGCGCTGAACGCTTCGGCTCAACTAGGGATAGACCCAGTCGACCTACTTGCCGTCACTGTCGCTCTCTTCCTGCTCACGAGCCTGATCGGAGCGGCCGCGCTGTTCGGCGGTGCCGTGACCGGCAGGATGTCTGTCGCGACCGGACTGGGGGCCCTCATCGCCGTGGGCGCTTACGTGTCGGACGCGGTGGCGGACATCGCCGACCTTCCGTGGCTCGCCCGGCTCTCGCCGTTCGACTGGGCGTACGGTCAGGACCCGATCA
>CAZFAQ010000007.1:65622-67485 GCA_964517055.1 uncultured bacterium
CCGTGGCTCGCCCGGCTCTCGCCGTTCGACTGGGCGTACGGTCAGGACCCGATCACGACGGGGTTCGACCTTGGCGGCTTGCTACTCCTGCTCCTTGGGACCGTGTTGCTGGTGGTGCTGGGTGGCGTGAGGTTCGCTGGGCGCGATGTTGGGGCGTAACGTTCTGTCGTTCTTACAAACGATGACAGAAAGCGTGTCATGATTCATCCACAACACTGGTGGTGATGTATGGCAATAGGAGAGAAGAAGAGCGTGCATGTACCGTTGTCCCGCGAGTTGCATGACGGCTTGATGGAGCAGTCCCAACGCCTCGGAGCGCCGGCTACGACACTTGCCAGGACTGCCATCGAAGAGTTTGTAGGAAGGGCCAAGCGATCTCAGATAGATGAGGAACTGAGGAGATACGTCGCTGCGGTCGCGGGATCCGGCTCGGAACTTGACCAGGGGTTAGAAGAAGCTGGGCTCGAGTCGTGGCTGCAACTCGAGGAGTAGTACGAGGCGAGGTCTTTTGGATAGACCTGTCGCCGCGATCTGGAAGCGAGCAGCGCGGCCGCAGACCTGCGATCGTCGTCTCACATGACGCCTTCAACAGCCTCGAGAGTTGGCGCAGCCTGATCGTAGTCCCAGTGAGCACATCGAGGAAGCAGGCACTACGTGGCCCAACGGCGGTCGCGTTGGAAGAAGGTGAAGGTGGCCTGGCGACTGCTTCGGTAGCTCTGTGTCACCAGGTAACTACTCTCGACCGAAGCAAGCTTACTGAGCGCCTAGGACAGCTTTCGGAAAGCGCGCTGAGGGCGGTGGAACACGGCCTGATCGTCGCGCTGGACCTGGATAGGCTTCTCCCATAGCTTTTCCGGCGCGGTCTGGGCCGCTCTCAAGCCACCCGGGAATAGGACTCGTCCGTATCGATGCCCCGGGCCGCCTCCACTAGCGAGCGCAGAGCCTCAGCCTCCACGTTCGCCCCGAACGCGGCGTTGCCAGGCTGGAGGTAGCGGCCAGCTGCTAGGTGCCCTATGACAACAGGGTCGAAACCGAGCTCGTCGACGAGCGCGCTGACGGTCTGCACATCGCCCGAACCGTCGCCCGCGACCGCTATGGCCTTCCTGCCTGCAGCGCCCGCCGGCCGTGCCTCACCTTCGAGGTCGTGGTAGCCCATGTGATTGAACGCCTTCACGACGCGCGCGCCGCCGAGGAAGGCTTGCACCAGCTCGCTGCTGGTCGTGCTCGGGTCGTTCAGGTCGTCACGGAGCCCGTCGGTCTCCCACCAGTAGTTCATAGCGTCGACTACCAGCTTGCCGGCCAGCTCCTCGCGCGGCAGCTCCTGGTACCGGCCGAGAGGTAACGCCAGCACGACGATCTCCGCCTCCCGAGCGGCTTCGGCAGGCCAGACTGCCGTGGCACCCGGCGTGAGCACCTCGGTCGTCAGGGCGATCTTCTCGGGGTCGCCAGAGCCGGAGATCAGCACTCGGTAACCGGCCTTGCCAGCCAGACGCGCCAGCACGGTGCCCAGCTTGCCTGCGCCCAGGATCCCGAGCGTGGTGGTACGGGGCGTCATCCGGCGACGAGTTCCTTCTCGGGCTCGTCGCTCGCTTCTGCGAGGAGCTCGCGCGCCATGGGGATGACCTTCGTGCCGAACAGCTCGACGGACTTGAGCCTCGCGTCCGCCGGTACAGCGCCGGCTGTGCTGTAGATCAGGTCGAAGCGGCCGACGTCTAGCGCCTTTACAGCGCGGGCGATCTTGCGGGCGACGGTCTCGGGCGAGCCGACGTACAGCGATCCGTGCGCGACCTCGGACTCGAACTGCTCGCGGCGCTGGGGCGGCCAGCCGCGCTCGCGGCCGATCTTGTCCATCAGCTCCTTGTG
>CAZFAQ010000008.1:0-66539 GCA_964517055.1 uncultured bacterium
AGGCCGAGCGCGTGCTGCGGCGACTCACCGAGGACGCGGCGCGCGAGCGCAAGCTGAGTGAGAAGGCGTCGAGCGAGCGCGCCAAGAAGGCACCCGCAGAGCCCCCGCAGCTCGTGGGCCCCGCTGCCGGTCCGGACCAGGCACAGCCCACCGGTTACACGGGCTTCGACGACCTGATGCTGATGGGGGACGAGAGCAACCAGTCGTTGAACTGATCCCCTTCGTTGCTCCGTGGCCAAGGCCCTGTTGACGTCGTTCGGATGCCACTGCTATTGCGGGTTCCCGTGCTATCATCTTGCTTTGCGCGCTTCCTGGGGCGAGGCCCTTTACGCCACTAGACCCTAGTTACCCCACTGAGCAAGCGCCAGTACGTGATCACCCGGGCGTGCCGGGTAGCGATCCGCCCTGACCGAGGTCAGGCGCGTAGTAGGTTTCGGCGCTCGCATGAGCAGAGGAGACAGCGTGGCGAAGACCAACGAGACGAAGCTCGACAAGACCCTCGTGGCTGCGGCTGCGGCGGATGGCGCCGCGGGCACGGCCGCTAAGACCAAGACGACCGCGAAGAAGGCGGCGACCAACGTTAAGAAGGCGGCGCCGGCGAAGAAGGCTGCAACGCCAACGAAGAAGGCCGCTCCGACCGCTGCGGCGACGGCTGCTGTGAAGTCCGGCTCCAAGAGCTCAAAGGCCGCGGCCAGCAAGCCTGGGGCCAAGTCCGGCTCGACGAAGCCAGGCTCCAAGGCGGCCGCTACGAAGACTGCCGCGTCGAAGTCGGCCGCGCCCAAGCCTGCCGCGTCCAAGGCGGCCGCTACGAAGTCGGCCGGTTCGAAGCCTGCGGCCAAGTCCGCCGCAAAGCCTGCCGCGAAGGCCGCTCCCGCCGGCAAGAGCGCGGCCACCAAGGGCGACGGCGCCAAGGCGAAGTCCGCTGCCAGCGGCAACGGGGCCGCGAAGGCGAGCGCCAAGAAGACGGCAGTGAAGGCCGGGTCGTCCAAGCCAGCCCCGAAGAAGCCCGCTACCGACGGCACGAAGGCTACGGCTAGCAAGCAGCCGGCTGGGAAGGCGCCGAAGGGCAAGACGGCGAAGCCCAAGAGCGCTTCGACCGCAGCGCCGAAGGCCGATGTCAAGGGCGCCGCAGCGGACCAGGCCAAGCCGACCGCTGGCGGGCCAGCGTGGCTGAACACGGAGCCCATCCAGGCGCTCTTCGAACGCGGCACCGAGCAGGGCCAGCTCGACAGCGAGGAGATCGCCGACGCGTTCAGGCGCGCCGTCGAGAGCCTCGAGCTGGACCCTGAAGAGCAGAACTTCGAGGACCTCATGGAGGCCCTGGAGAAGCGTGGCGTTGCGGTCGCAGACCTCGCTGACGACGAGATGCTCGACGAGGAAGAGCTCGACGACGAAGAGCTCGAGGACGGCGAAGAGCTGGACCGCGAGGAGCTGGAAGCGCGCGCCGAGGCCATGGCCGACGCCCGCGTAAAGACCAACGACCCCGTCAGGCAGTACCTGCAGGAGATCGGCCGGGTCAAGCTCCTCACGCTCGAAGAGGAGATCGACCTCGCCAGGCGCATCGAAGAGGGCGAGGCCTCCAAGAAGCGCCTCGAGGAGCAGGCCGAGCAACTAGAGGAGCGCGAGCGCCGCCGCCAGCAGCGCATCGTCGAGGACGGAGAGCTGGCGCGCAGGCACCTCATCGAGGCCAACCTGCGCCTGGTCGTCTCCATCGCGAAGAAGTACAACGGCCGCGGCATGAGCTTCCTCGACCTCATCCAGGAGGGCAACCAGGGCCTCATCCGCGCGGTCGAGAAGTTCGAGTACCGCAGGCGCTACAAGTTCTCGACCTACGCCACCTGGTGGATCAGGCAGGCGATCAACCGCGCCATCGCCGACCAGTCTCGTACCATCCGCATCCCGGTGCACATGGTCGAGACGATCAACAAGCTCACCCGTGCCAGCCGCCGGCTGCAGCAGGAGCTATCGCGCGAGCCCACCTACGCCGAGATCGCCGATGCCATGGGCCCGGACTGGAACGCCGAGAAGGTCGAGGAGGCGTTCAAGCTCACTCGCGAGCCGTTCTCCCTCGAGACGCCGATCGGCGACGAGGAGGACAGCTTCTACGGCGACTTCATCCCGGACGAGAACATCGAGTCGCCTGTGGACGAGGCGTCCAAGATCATCCTCTCGGAGGAGCTGGAAGAGGCGCTCAACAAGCTCAACGAGCGCGAGGCGATGGTCCTCAAGCTCCGCAAGGGCCTGGTGGACGGCCGCGAGCACACGTTGGAAGAGGTGGGCAGCCACTTCGGCGTCACCCGCGAGCGCATCCGTCAGATCGAGAACAAGGCGCTGCGCAAGCTGAAGTACCACGAGAGTCGGACGCGCAAGCTAAGGGATTTCTTGGATTGATCTTTTGGTCTTGCCCGAAGGGGTTGGGACCTCCAGCGGATTAGAGGGAGCGGTGCTTGGTCGCCGCGTCGTGGGACATTGACCTGGGAAGAGGCCCGCGCCAACACGTGTTGGCGCGGGCCTTTTGCTTGGCGAGCGCCACCGCCGCTCGAACCCACCAACGACACGAGAAGTAGGTGGCGGGCCAATACGGCCCGCCGTTCGCGGTCGGTTCGGAGCCACTCCGGGTCAGGTGATCGGAATGCGGTCGTCGCCTACGCGCACGCTGATCTCCAAGTCGCCGCCCAACGCCTTGGCGTACGCCCGTAGGGTCGAGATCTGCGCCGTGTCGATGTCACCGCGCTCGATGTGTGACACGCGCGACTGGGAGACGTGCAGGCGTTTGGCGACGTCCTCCTGTTTCAGGCCGTACAAACTCCTGACCTCACCCAGCCTATGGGCGCGCACCTCGCCGAGCATGCGGGTCTTGTGCTCCAGCACCCGCTCCTCGTTCAAAGGCCCTTCGCTAACTGCCTTCGCGCGAACATCACGCCACTTCTTCATCACTCTTACCGTCACTATTCTCTGATTCACTGACCGAATCAGCTCGCCTTCAGGCGTACTCACCTGCTAGCCACTTCTCGTAGCGCCCCTTGGCTACCGGGATGTTCTCCTCGTACCACTCACTCCAGGCGCCTGACTTGTCACCGGCTACTAGGAGTACCGCATTGCGGTCAGGGTCGAAGATGAACAAGATGCAAACCTCACTGTCCCCGCTCGAGCATGGTCGCAGCAGGACAACTTCCCAAGACACATCACGATTATGACGCAGGCATTATATTATGTGTGTGTCATATCACGTGAAGTCAGCCTGGCTCGTACCTACCGCGAAGCTACCGTCTAGGCTCCTCGCCCAGATCGGTGATGCCGGCCCCCGCTCCCGGCATCGCCGGATAGAGCGTAGGAGTGAGGCCAGTGGTCTTCACGTAGTCGCGCTCGACTGCTGACGTGAAGGCGTCGATACCGTCCTCCCGCACCAGCGCCACCGCACAGCCACCGAACCCCGCTCCCGTCATGCGCGCGCCAAGGCAGCCGGGCGCCGCGCCGGCAGCCTCGACCATCGCGTCCTGGGCTGGCGAGGACACCTCGTACAGGTCGCGGAGGCTGGCGTGGCTCTCTGACATCAGGAGGCCAACGGCCTCTAAGTCGCCGGCGCGCAGGGCCGCTCCAGCAGCGACGGTCCGATCGTTCTCCTCGACCACGTGCCTGGCGCGGCGCAGGTCGACCTCGTCTAGCTTGCCCACTAGGCCCGCCAGGTCTCCGGCGTTGGCGTCACGCAGTGCCGGCACTCCCAGTGCGCTGGCGACGCGTTCGCAGGCCGTGCGCCTGTCGTTGTACGAGCTACCGGCGAGACCGCGCCGCGTGCCGGTGTCCAGCACGACGACGCGCGCCGACCCAGGCACCGGCACGGGAGTGAGCGACAGGTCGCGGCAGTCGATCAGGACCGCGTGACCCTCCACGCCGGCGGCGCCGACCAGCTGGTCCATGATCCCGGAGGCGACGCCGACCCACTCGTTCTCGGCGCGTTGAGCGGCCAGCGCCACCGCTCTCGGGTCCCATCCAGATTCATCAGGTCCAGGGCGTAGCAGGGCAGCGGCCACCGCTAGCTCCACCGCGGCCGATGACGAGAGGCCTGCGCCGCGCGGCACGTCGGACGCCAGCACGCCGTCGAATCCCTGCAGGCCAGAGGACATGCTAGGCGACTGTTGCAACGCCCAGGCGACGCCCCTCGGGTACTCGAGCCATCCCGGTCGCTTTCTGACGCCCTGCGCCGTCGCACGGGCGGCGGTGCCCGGGCCGAGCTCCTCGAGGCTGAACTCGCCGTGGTCGTCCAGGTCCGCGGCGACGAGTCGCACCCGGCCGTCGGCGCGCGGCGTCAATGCCAGGTACGCCCGCCTCTCCAGCGCCATCGGCAGGACGAAGCCGTCGTTGTAGTCCGTGTGCTCGCCTATCAGGTTGACGCGGCCCGGCCCCCAGGCGAGGTGGGTGGGAGCGGCGCCGTACGCCTTCTCGAAGCCTCGCAACGCCCGTTCACGCGCGCCGTCGAGACGGGCGGCGGTCACCGGTCGCCCTGCGTTCGGCTGCCTTCCGGAGCGCCGCCGCCATCCGTCTGCTTGTAGTGCCTGGTGGGCATGGCGCGCAGCCTCTCGGCCGCCTGCTCCGGCGTGATGTCACGTTGCGCCTCGGCCAGCAGCTCGAAGCCGACCATGAACTTGCGGACGGTCGCGGAGCGCAGCAGCGGAGGGTAGACGTGAGCGTGAAGCTGCCAGCCTTCGGTGCCCCTGGTCCGGTTCGGCGCACCGTGCCAGCCGAACGAGTACGGGAAGCTGGTCTCGAACAGGTTGTCCAGCCGCCCGAACGCCGCTTTGCACAGGTCGACGAGGTCGCCTCGCTCCTCGTCGGTGAGGCCTGGCAGGCCAGCGACCTTGCGCCGAGAGGGCAGGATGAGCAGCTCGAACGGCCACACGGCCCAGTACGGGACGACGGCCAGCCAGTGCTCGGTGGCCGCGACGACGCGCTCGGCACGGTCCGACTCGGCTTTGGCGTAGTCGAACAGCAGGGGAGAGCCGTGCTGCACCAGGTAGCGCTCCTGTGACTGCAGCTCGCGCTCCGGCTCGGTCGGCAGTGCGTCCATCGCCCAGACCTGACCGTGGGGGTGAGGGTTGGACGCGTCCATGGCAGCGCCCTTGTTCTCGAACACCTGGACCCATACGTGTTCGCGCGATAGCTCCGTCGTCTGGTCCACCCAGAGCTCCACGACGTCACGCAGGGCGCTCTCGTTCAGCTCGGCGAACGTGAGGTCGTGGCGCGGCGAGAAGCACATGACGCGGCAGGTGCCGGGCGCCGCGACGCTGCGGAACAGCCCCTGGTCCGGCTGCGTCGAGGGCCCGGGTCCGGCTGGCGGGGCCGCGTGATCACCTGGCAGCAAAGCAGGGAAGTCGTTGGTGAAGACGTAGGTGCGCTCGTAGTGCGGGTTGACCGCGCCGCCGGCGCGCTCGTTACCGGGACACAGGTAGCAGTCGGGGTCGTGAGCGGGCTTGCTCCCCTCGTCGACGCGTTCGACCTGGCCCTGCCATGGCCTCTGTGTGCGCTGGGGGGAGACGAGCACCCACTGGTCGCGTAGTGGGTCGTAGCGACGGTGGGGACGCAGCCTGGGGTCGGACACCTAAGTCCTGACCTCGGGTCCATCGCCACTCGGCCGTCCTGTCACGTCCGCCTTCTGTCGACATCGTCAGGCCCGCGATAGCGCATGCGCACCGCCAGGGTACGACGCCTTCACGAGAGACGCTTGGAGAGTTGCCGGGCCCGGGCACCGCAGATACACGTGCCTGCCTTAGGAGTGCGGGTCCCGTTCGCGATAGAACGTCATGCCGAGAGATATATGGTGGCCGATGGGATGTTGTAAGATATATCCGTCGGCACCTATGGTCATCTAAGTGGATGAATATGTTCGACACCAGGCTCGTAAGGTGTTGCACCACTTTGAACCCATCGGGCGTGAGATCGAGTGACACGCTCGAGCTGCGCAGGTGGCCTAGGCAATGGAACAGGATCGATCCGCGACTAGGATTGGAGTAAATGAAGCCCATCCAGTTGAAAAGGACCATCAGCGTTCTGATCATGTTGGCCGCCTTGTCGGTCGGCCTGATCGCGTTCTCGGCAGGTGACACTACAGACGCCCCTCCGACCGACCCATCGGAACCAAGCGCGCCAACCCAAACAGAGCCTCAGACTGACGTCCAGGCGTGGTTCACGGCCCAACAGGCCTCACGCGGCGCAGCGCAATACAGGGTCAACTGCTCTAGTTGCCATGGCACAGAGCTCGAGGGTGTGTTCGCCCCAGGTCTCTCCGGCGGTGAGCTGTTCGGAAGCTGGAACACGGCTGGAGACCTCTATGGGTTCTTCAGCGTTTCGATGCCCCCAACGGCCCCGGGCCGCCTGAGCGACCAGGCTTACACCGACATCCTCGCGTTCATCCTGAGCTTCAACGGGTATCCAGCTGGAGACGAGGAGCTTCCCACCGATCCGGAGCTGTTCCACCAGATCGATCTGGCGCCTGTCGAGTAGTCCCAAGTTTCGGCACCGTGCGCCTCGCGCGCATGTGTTGCAAGAGCTAGTCGGAGAGGAATCCGAGGGAGGAGAAGCAGCCAGATGAAGCTATACGCAAGAATCCTCATTGGAACCTTGGGGGTCGTCGGGCTACTAGGCTCAGCTTTCGCCCAGGAACGCTCATATGAGCCCGTTACTAGCGAAATGATCCTGGAACCCGCCCCTGAGGACTGGCTTCAGTGGCGTGGCACCGTGAACAACTGGGGCTACAGCCAGTTGGACCAGGTGAACCAAGAGACGGTCGGAGACCTTGAGCTGGCCTGGGCTTGGCCGATGGCCGAGGCCGGGTTGCAAGAGGTCGCGCCGATCGTGCACGACGGCATCATGTACTTGGCAACGAACCAGAACATCGTCCAGGCGCTGGACGCCGTTACCGGCGATCTGATCTGGGAGTACCGCCACGTACGTCCCGAGTTCGTTGGTGGGTACCACAACTACCAGGCCACCCGCCAGAAGAACAGCGTCGCCCTATGGGACGACAACGTGATCCTGACCACCGTGGATGCCAAGCTGATCGCGCTCGACGCGCTCACTGGCCAGGTGGAATGGGAAGTCCAGGTGAACGACTGGGAGAAGGGGTATAGCTTCACGGCCGGACCCCTTGTAGCTGACGGCAAGATCTTCACGGGCACTTCCGGTTGCAGCATCTTCGGCACGAACGGCGGTTGTTACATCACTGCCCACGACGCCACCAACGGTGAAGAGCTCTGGCGCTTCAACACGCTGGTCGACCCGAACAACCCAGAGGTAGCGGAATCGTGGAACGGTGTCCCACCCGAGAACCGCTGGGGCGCCTCGCCGTGGTCGACCGGAGCCTACGACCCAGAGCTGAACATCGTGTACTACGGCACCGGGATGCCCATCCCGTACCCCGAGATCATCCGTGGCTCTGGCGATGGTGACGTGCTCTACACGAACTCAACGCTGGCGCTCAACGCTGATACCGGCGAGCTCGTCTGGTACTTCCAGCACATGCCTCGCGACAACTGGGACCTTGACAGCCCGTTCGAGCGTCTACTCATAGACGCCGAGGTCAACGGGGAGATGAGGCACCTGCTCGTCACCGTCGCCGGCAAGAACGGCATCGCTTGGGCGCTCGACCGCGAGACTGGCGAGTACCTCTGGTCACAGGAGACCGTATATCAGAACGTCGTCTCCAGCGTTGACCCAGACGGTACGGTGAACCTCAACATTGACCTGATCCCGACCGAAGAGGGTCAAGAGGTGATGTTCTGCCCGAGCATCTCAGGCGGCAAGCTATGGATGGCTTCGGCCTACAGTCCCGACACTCAGGCCCTCTACGTCCCGCTGGCTGACACCTGTCAGACCCTCTCGCCAAACGTCTCCGAGTTCACACAAGGCAACGCGGTCGGTTCCATCTCCTCCGGGCCGCGTACCTTGGCTCCAGGCGCCGAAGGCGCTGGGGTGCTCGAGGCGCTCACGGTGACAGACGGCGAGCAGCTCTGGCGCCATACCCAAGGACCGATCATCAGCGGCTCCGCGTTGACGACGGCAGGTGGCCTCGTGTTCGCGGGTGACGCCGGCCGGCGCTTCTACGCGTTCGACGAACAGACGGGTGACGTGCTGTGGCAGGTGCGCCTCAACGCGCCCATAGGCGGCTACCCGATGACGTACGCGGTCGACGGCGTGCAGTACGTTGTCGTTCCGACAGGCTTCAACGCTCAGGCGAACAGCTCTGCACACCTGTACCCTGATACGCCTGTACCGACGACTGGCAACTCGATCTTCGTGTTCAGGTTGCCCCAGGACTGACGTCGCTTGTCGAGCCTGCGAAGGGCGGGAGTCATCTCCCGCCCTTCGACCGCGCGGTTTCGTATATCGAGGTCCTCCAGATGAAGATCTTCGGACTCTTGTTGTCACTAGTCTGTGCCTGGTCACCGTCTGTCGCCGTCGCTCAGTCGGACCTGCCTGTAGTGCCACCGGAGTTCTATGACGGATGGCGGCGGGTTGGTGGCAACAACGTCACCTTCTGCATCGACGCTTCATCGCCCACAGTCGAGTTCGATAGGCTGGCGGCGGCTGCCATCGCCGACGCACTCCTGTTGGAGCATGCGTTCTACGAGGTCGAGTTCACGACGTCTATCAGCGCCGAGGGGTTCCTTGAGGACCTGTTCATCTGGCTGACCGACGAGTGCGACGCTTTCATGGGTTTCAGCCTCCACTCGAACACCTTGCCGAGTTGGTTAACGATCACCAGGCCTTACGCATCCTTCAGCTACGTGATGGCCGTGGCCGACCCCGACATCGAGTCACTCGCGGACGTCCCCATCGAAGATCTGATAGGCGCTCAGATGGTCAGCGCCGGTGACCGCGAACTGATCGCCTTCTTGCAAGCTCGTCAGGAAGCGTCGCGCTGGAGGCGTATACCGTACGCGGACAACGCCCTGATGCTCGAACGGTTGCTCGACGGAACCATCGGTGCCATGCAGATCTGGGAGCCAACTCTCTTCAGCCTCACGGACGGAGACCCGCGATCCTCGGGCGTGTACGTGATCGATCCGCGACCGTTTCACGAGACTCGCGTGGCCATCGGCATGGTCCTGCGCCAACAAGAAGCCTTCGTTCGCGAACAGATCGACGCCGCGATCGCAGCGCTCGTCTCCGACGGAACGTTCACAAGGATTCTGGAAGGCGAAGGGATCCCCGGTACTGCTGGGGGGATCGGCGACAGGTAGGCCTCCGAGCCGCGAACCTCGAACGCGTCATCAAGCTCAGCGCAGCTTCCCAACGCAACTTTAATCAACGGTCCATCCGGCTGGCGAAGGATGGTATATCTTCTATCGACGCAGAGGGACATTTGTCCCGAGCGTCAATTCTCGTTAACAGACAAGGAGCAGACCTCGGGATGTTGGATGACTCAGGTACCCCAAGCCGCAAGCCCTTCCGATTCTTGCGCGCGGCTTTCGTAGCAGCGGTCGTTAGCGGGTTGGGGCTTGCCCTGTCCGCAGGTGGAGATGAACCCGCAGAAGCCGCCCCAGGCGGTGCATCCACGCTCGATGGCGTGTTCACTGTCGAGCAGGTAGAAGGCATCGCCTCCACCTACGACCGGGATTGCGCGGCCTGCCACGGCGACGAGCTCGGTGGTAGCGCAAGTGCTCCTCCGCTGACGGGGCTCCCGTTCATGTTCTTCTGGGAAGGCAAGTCCCTAGGCGAGCTCTACGCCTTCGTTCACGAGAACATGCCGCTCGGTAACCCGGGCAGTCTCTCGGACCAGCAGTACGCCGATCTCGTTGCCTTGATCCTCTCCACCAACGGCTTCCCCGCGGGTGAGTCGCGGCTGGTAGCAGACGTCGAGATGTTGGAGCAGGTCGTGATCGCACCGGCTCCTGCAAGTGGAGGTGAGTGATCGGCCGATCCTTCTGAACAGGCGTGACCTTCTAAGTTCTCGGATCATCCTCGGTTCAATCTCAGGAGGCTAGATGAAGACCGCTAAGTTGCTCTTGGCCCTCGTCCTCGCGTTCGTTACCGCCGCTACGGCTCAGAGTGCGCTGGATAGTTACACGCCCGTGACGGACGAGATGCTCGCCGAGCCCAGTCCGAACGACTGGCTCATGTTCCGCCGGACCCTCAACGAATGGGCGCATAGCCCGCTGGACCAGATCAACCGTGAGAACGTCGATAGCCTGAGGCTCGCGTGGTCGTGGACTCTCGATCCGGCTCGGAACGAGATGACCCCCCTGATCCATGACGGCGTCATGTTCCTCGTCCAGGGCAACGATTACGTACAGGCCGTGGACGCGACGGACGGGACGCTGTTCTGGGAGTACCGACGTGAGGTCGTGGATCACGTCGCCCCGCTGGCATCCGCCAACAGGAACGGCGTCCTGTACGAAGACAAACTCATCATCGCAACTCACGACGCCTACCTGGTCGCGCTCGATGTACACACCGGACAGGTGGTCTGGGAGCAGCAGGTCGGTGACTGGACCATCGGGCATCACTACTCGGGTGGACCGGTCGTCATCAACGGCAAGGTAGTCCAGGGCATGTCTGGTTGTTACTACTACAACACCGGTTGCTGGATCTCCGCACACGACGCCGACACCGGTGAAGAACTGTGGCGGACCAACACCATTCCGGCCGTAGGCGAGCCAGGCGGCGAGACCTGGGGAGACGTCCCGAACGAGAGCCGGCGCGGTGGGTCCGCTTGGAACGCCCCCAGCTACGATCCCGAGCTCAACCTCATCTACTACGGCGTCGCTGTGCCCATCCCCTGGGGCTCTGCTCAGCGCGGAACTGGGAACGCCGATGTGCTGTACTCGAACTCGACCATCGCGCTGAACGCCGACACCGGTGAGCTGGTCTGGTACTTCCAGTACCATCCGAACGAGGAATGGGACCTCGACCATCCGTTCGAGCGACTCATCGTCGAGACGGAAGTATCGCCGAGCGCCGACGAAGTTCAGTGGATCAACCCGGACATCACGCCGGGTGAGACGCGCAAGGTCATCACGGGGATCCCCGGGAAGACCGGCATCGTGTGGACGCTGGACGCGGCCACAGGTGAGTTCCTGTGGGCCCGTGAGACCAACCCACAGAACGTGCTGATCGATGTAGACATCGAGAACCACAAGGGCGTGAACAACCCAGACATACAGCAGCCGGAGATCGGTGAACAGATCTTCGTCTGCCCGTACCTGCTCGGTGGTCGCAACTGGAACCAGGCCGTGACCTACGACCCCGCGCTGAACATCCTCTACACAGCTACCAACGATACGTGCATGAACTTCAGCCTGAACCCTGTCCAGCCCACCTTGGGAGCGCACCACGGTTCGGCTAGAAGTTCGGCACAGCACGTCCCAGACAGCGATGAGCAGGTCGGTCGCCTCTCGGCGATCAACGTTGCGACCGGCGAGACGGTCTGGAACATGCGCCAGCGCGCCGGCATCGGTGGAGCCCTGCTCTCCACGGACGGCGGACTCGTCTTCGTTACGGACGACGCGCGACGCTTCAGGGCCTTCGATTCCGCGACCGGCGAGATCCTCTGGGAGCAGCTCCTGAACTCCTCGGCGGGTGGCTTCCCGGTCACGTACATGGTCGATGGGGTCCAGTACATCGCGATCGCGGCTGGTGGTGGCGTCAGCTACCGCAACCTGACGCCTGAGATCCGTCAGCCAAGCGGCGGCAACGTCCTATACGTCTTCAGGCTTCCGTAGCCGAACAGGTGAAGCAGGGTCCGAAGAGCGCTTGCTCTTCGGACCCTGCAGTTTTGAGCCAGATGGGGATCGGTGATAGGGCCGCATGTCGCGTGTCTACGGTCTTGGTCGTCAACTTCTACTAGTACTCGTTCTATTGAACGTGGGGCTGGTAGGCGCTCAAGTCAACCCCGGTTCGGACGGTGCCCCTCCGGACGTGCCTAGGGAGTTCATCGAGCGGTACCGGCGCATAGATGGCGAGCTCTTGCGGTTCTGCGTCTACCCGGCCGGTATCACTGGCGATCTCGACAGGTCCGTGGCTCTCGCCATCGGCGAAACGCTACTGGTGGAAGTCGAACTGTATGAGGTGACCAGCCGCATCAACATCGAAGGGCTCGGAACGATCCCGATCTCCGAGGACGAGCTCTTCGTATATCTGACGAACCACTGCGATGCGTTCCTTGGTTTCACCTTGGGCGCCGGCGTCTACGACCCATGGGTGACGGTCAGCCGTCCATACGTCAGAACGCGTTTCGTAGCTGTGACTACGGAGAGTGGGCCGGCTCGACTAGGCGACCTACCACCCGGGAGCATCGTTGGTACGACGATGTTGACAGAAGGGGACGCGCAAGTCGGCGCCTACATACGTAGTCTTCCGGAGGAGCGTCAGTGGCGACGCTTCCCCTATCCGCATGCACCGCTCCTCATAGAGCGGCTGGTAGATGGCACTGTCGAAGTTGGCGTAGCTTGGGAGCCTGCCGTTCGGTTCGCAGCCGAGCTCCTGGGAGTCCAGGTCCACGAGGTTCCAGCGGACCCTGTGTCCCTACCGGCGCGCATGGTGGGCATGGTCCTACGGAGCGACCAACTATTCGTCAGAGACGCCGTGGATTCCGCGATCGCGGCGTTGATCCAAGACGGCAGGCTTGCCGAGATATACCAGCAGGTTGGGTTCCCGGGCACTCAACCGTGAAGACAGCTTGCTAGTACGGTACGGGTCGTGGAGCTGACGCTACCCGACATCACCTTGAACCAGCTGCTGCTGCGGTTCGGGGCAACGCTCGTCGTTCTGGCGGCGTATGGGCCGGTGGCCGTGCTGGCGGTTCGCCTTGTTGGCGATCACGGGCCAGCTCACGACGGACGCCTGACGGCGAGCCCGTTCGCCCACCTAGACGTGTTCGGAGTAGTGGCAGCGATCTTCTTCAGGACCACATGGATGCGCGACTTGAATGCGGATCCCAGGGAGTTCCGTCGGCCGGTCATGGGCACGTTGGTGACACTGGTTCTGACGACCGTCTCACTTCTAGCGCTTGCCGTCCTAGCGTTGTTCGCTAGACCCCTCGTACTCAGTGCCCTTGGATCTTCGGCGGCGTTCACCGCAGCGGCACTCCTCGACGCTACGTTCGAGGTGGCGACAGCTGCGGCAGTCCTCAACCTCGTTCCATTACCGCCACTGATGGGCGGGCTGTGGTGGAGTGTTCTTGGCGACCGCGGAGCGAACACGGCGTCCCGTCCCCGCACACGCTTGGTCGGCACTGTAGTCGTCGCTGCGACGCTCCTCAGCGGGTTGGCATCGCCGGTGTTCGGTTGGGCTTGGGTCTCCTTGCGTCGGCTGGCCGGGTTCTGAGTCTTCTAGGGGCCAGCCACCCCGGTGCGTAGCGCATCACGAGGAACAACATCCAGATGGAGATCGCGACGACGAGCCACGGCCGCCAGGCTGAGGTCAGTTTCCAGGTCAGACGTCTCGCCGGGCTCCAGTCGGAGGCAGGCGACAACATGTTCCCACCGGTGAGCCCTACCAAGCCGATCAGCCCTGGGTCGGTGTTGGGAGGTCCTGCGTACGTCGCCGGATAACTGTGAACGGCAAGCGTCGTCGCGGTGTACTCCACGTCGTCGAGCTCTACGGTTGCAGAGACCTCCCATTCACCCTGACCGATCGGAAGCACCCCAACGTAGTGGCCAGGCGTGGTCTCCCTCAGGTACGCGGTCGCGACCGGTCTTGACGCTACACCTTCGGCGGCCGGCGCCAAGACCGGGGTAGCGGAGACGACCATCGACGGACTGCTGATCGGCCGGCCGCGCTCTCCAGTTGCCGTAGCCGAGACGTGGAGCTCGTCGCCCACGTGAGCAACTTCCAGGACTAGTCCTTCAACAGCCCCTGGCTGGACGACCCAGCGCAGCCACTGGCTCCACCAAAGGGCATAGTCGCTGTCGTTCGACCAAGCGTCTGCCCATGGACCGACAGCTTGAGAGGCGAACGACATCACGCGGCCGGCACCGTACCGCCACGCTCCGAGCAGGGGACGCCCTTCGCCTTCCTCGATGAGTACCGTCGCATCCACCTTGGCCGTCGTCTCGACGAAGCCATGGACCGGCGGGAACGCCTGCGGTGTACCTGCCATGACGCCGACGTCCTCTCCAGTTCTCCGTGGGACGACCGTCTGACGGACCACGGGGTCACCCGATAGGAGCATCGCCTCTTGCGCCAATATGCTCGGCAAGGCCCTGAAGTCGGTGGTCGTGTGAGCGGTGCCGCCACCGATGCGGGCGATGCTGCGGACCCGTTCGATGTCCGACCCGGTGCCGATGGCTATGGCGCTGACCGTGGCATCAAGCTCCACCAACCGCTCGACGGCGGTAACCAGGTCGCCAGGCTGTGAGAGACCATCGGTCATGACGACGACGTGCTTGGCGGCGGCGTCCGTTGTTTCCAGCACCTCGGAGGCCGCGACCAGACCGGGCACGAGAGAGGTCCCCCCGCCAGGAACCAGCGATCGAAGCGCGGCTTCGATCGTTCGGAGGTCGCTCGACGACGTGAACGGGAGCAGCGTGCGAGCCTCCTCGTCGAAGACGACTACCGCGATCTCGCTGCCCTCTCCCAGCAGGTCGTTCGCAGCCAGGGTCGCTTCCTTGGCGATCTCGAGACGAGTGACCCCGTCGACGGTCTGCTGCATCGACCCTGACCGGTCAAGCACGAACAGCATGGCCACGGCGGGTGCGTCCCGAGAGACCTTGGAAGACAACGGCGATACCAGGTCGAGCGGGGTCTCGAGATACCCGCCTGGCCCGAAGCTGCGTTCACCTCCAAGCAGTAGCAGACCGCCACCCGACGACCGCACCCAGTTCTCAAGGGCTTCCTGCTGTGTCCGTGCGAGGTCTACTGCCGGCACGTCCATCACGATCACGGCCTCGTAACCGATGAACTCTTCCGCCCTTGTGCCCATCGTGTGCGGCGCCCTCAGCTCGACATCGAACCCCTGTAGGACAAGGGCGTCAGCTAGGTCGGCAGCACTTTCGTCGTCGCTTGCGAACATGGCGACAACTGGTGCCACCCGGACATCGATGACGGTCTCGTACCGGTCGTTGATCGGCAGAGGGTCGTTCGGAGCCGAAACCTCGAGCGCTACCTCGACAGTGCCGGCTTCGTTCAGCTCGACGGGTACCGACAGTGTCGTCCAGCCAGCGTCGAGCGACATGGTCTGTTCGTAGACGGCCTCGCCGGCCATCAGCAACCTGACGTCAGTCTGGGACGGGTTGGAAGCGAACAAGGACGCCGTCAGTTGCGCCACGTCTCCCTTGAATGGGCTCTGCGGTGCTGTTAGGTCGGTCGCCGCCACGTCGAACTGGGTTGGCGTCCATGGCGATCTGTACCCGTGAACGGTCGCGGATCGTGTGAAGAGCGTCTGTCCCGCCCGAAGTGAATGACCTTGGGTCGATGACACATCGGACGCGACAACGATGTCCAGGTCCATCGCGGGATCGACCGAGGCGATGGCGTCCTGAACGGCGCGGCCGATGTCGACAGACCCGTCAGCGTCGGCAAGTGAGACCCTAACGAGGCGATCCTCGCCCCAGTCCGAGATCGGTAGCTGCGACTCGTGGCTACCCGTGCCTCCGATGAGTACGAGCCAGTTGGCAGGCGTCGGCAGCGGGAACGGCGCCGCGAACAGAGCGGCCAGAGCTGCGCACATCGCAAGGATCTGCACGCCCATCAGTGAACGTGACCGCCGGCCGGCGGCGCCTGGAGACATGAGGATGGGGCGGCGCCAGAAGCCTTCACTTCCACGGCCAGCGACGACGCTCTCGATGACTGCTATCAGTAGGCAGGAGAGCGCTAGGACCGTGGCCAGCCCTCGCCATGGCAAGACCGGTGCCGGTCCACCGTCGCCCATCCTCGGTTCCGGGGACGCTGGCGTCGGTCCAAGAGAGTCCGTGATGCCAAGTGGCGGGTTCACGGCTACCGACGTCACGATCCCGCCCGGGCTCTCGATCACCCAGAGGCCGGCGTTCTGAGGTGTCCACAGCTCATCTAGCCTCGTAGGCAGTTCCGTGGACAAGGGAGGCGACGACCAGGACGCGGTGCCGTCCGAAATCGCTTCGATGCCACTGCTTACTTGCGACCACGGCAGCCTGCACGTTTCTCCGACGGTACATGTCGCCACTTGGGATCTCCGTGGCACCAACCAATCGACCACGTCAACGATGAAGCTGACGAACTGGTCGCTCGCAACGAAGCTCCTGTCTCCAGGGTCGAACGCTGATATGACCTCGCGGCCGCCAGCCCAAGCCTTGGCGGACACGAGCGTTCCGGATACGCCTTCGACCAACACCTCCGGCCCGTGACCTGGTAGGTCGAAGGCGCGACTCGACCCAGTGAGGGACCACGCAGTGCCGTGTGCTGCCGGGTGTGATCGGTCCCAGCGCGCGGTCCCGGCCGGGCCTGCTCGCAGGTCGCTCACTGATGCGACGTCAGGCGAAGTGCCTAACCACAGCACCGCATACGGGGGCCTGGCGTCTGCCTCGAACGGATCACCTACGCCCTCGACGACCAGCAAGTCAGGATGTGTGCTGGCCAGTTCCGGTACTACCGAAACGTCGAACCGGTCCATAGCCTCAAGCGCCTTGGCGGCGGGGCTTGTGTCTCCGAACGCGCTCAAGACGTGGACGATCGCTGGCGGAGGAGCGGGATCGAGGTCGAACCTGACCACGTCATCGACCGCGAGTCCGTCAGACGTGACGAGTCGTACCTCCAGGAGGCCCGCCCCGGGAAGGGTAAGGCTCGCCGAGTAGCGGGCTTGGTTCGCTCGTGTTACGCCGACGATGGCCGTGTCGTAGGGAAGCGAGGTGCTGGCGCCTCTTGGGGTGAACCGGACATCGAATGTGACAGGCGGCGCTGTGCCAGGTCCGTCCGAACGCACAGAGGCGGTGACCGCGAGGTCCCATGTCTCACCGTCCTCGGTCGGGTCGATCGAAGCTGAGATGATGCCGAGGTTGCTGTCCGGGACTGCCAGCCTCCCGAACTCGAGGTGCTGGGATCGTCGCAACGTTTCCGTCGCCTCTCGGGCGACATCGGTATCGCTCGCCAGTACCGTAACGTCCGCATCGACGAAGATGTCGTCCGGCAGGATGTTCGCAGCGGCCCGCCAGTCAGCCAGCGCGTCGGCATGGGAACTGAGTTCGAGGGACCGCCTTACGGCGTCCAGTGAATCAAGCCGAATGGCTAGCGGTCGAGTCGTCGGACCTACCCACCAGACGCTGTATACGTTCCCAGCTCCTCGGGGTCGGGTTCGGAGCCAGGCTCGCCATCCAGCCTCGTACGCCGTATCTCCGCCTGAGCCGGCAGACGCGCCCCCGAAGACCCCGCCGTCGATGATCAGTACCTGGTGTCCTGCCGTCGGTTCTGTGAACCGTGGTTCCGCCAATGCGAACGCCGCGAACGCGACCGTGGCGATCTGGAGCAACAGGGCGAGCGATGCTCGCACCGGACGTACCCGCGGCCGAGGTTCGGAGCGTTCGTGGACCATTCGCCAGATCGCCGTTGTCGGGACTCTCAGGTAGCGGTGTCGTCTCATGTGGAGGTACACGAGTAGCGGCAGGAGCGCCAACACGCCCAAGTACCCTGGGGCCGCGAAGGTCATCTGATGATGTCCGCCTGCCTGAGTGCGCGTTGGAACACGTCTGCCAGGTCCCCGTCGTTGGTGACGGTCGCGAACCGACCGCCTACCTTTAGAACGTCTCGCCGCAACTTCGCTGCCGCCTCGCTGGCCAACGTCTTGTACAGGTCGAGGGCGGGACCGCCTACGTCTAGCTCGATGTCCTCGCCAGTCTCGCTGTCTATCAACCTCACTGGGCCCGACGCGTACCTAGCAGGGTCGATCTCTTCCGCCGCCAACACGCGGACGACAGCTACCGACTGGTCGGCGCTCGCCAGCATGCTCAGTGCTGGCGCCACGTCGTCGAACCACATGTCGCTCACGAGGATCAAGAGACCGTGTCTGGGCAGTGATGTGATCGATGATGTGATCGCTCCAAGAAGGTCGACCCGTCCGCCGAAACGCCGCTTCAGAAGCCATGCCTCGAGCTCGTCCAGACGGCCAACGCCTCGAAGGACGGGGTGCCAGTCGACCCGGTCAGCGACGAGCGCTCCACAACGGACGGTGTCCGAACCCGTGAGTGCGCAGAGCGCCAGACCAGCCGCCATACTCATCCCGATGCGAGCCTTGTCCGGCTCGCCGAAGAGCATGGATTCACTGGTATCGAGGAGGATCGAGACGGAGAGACGTTCCGGTACGTTGTACTGCCTGATGACGTTCTGGCCGAGCCTGGCATGTACGTGGGGGTCGAGGCGCCGCATATCGTCGCCGAACGCGTACGGCCGGAAGTCTTCGAACTCGATGCCCTCTCCCTTCGTACGCGATCTGCGCTCGCCCACACCACCGCGGGCGATAGCCAGGCCGGGAACGACTCGGGTGCGCCGGAGGCTTTGACGAAGCTCTGGCGTGAGAAGGGTCATGGGTCTGCAAGGACGAGCAAGGGCTGGACCTGCTTCAAGCTGACACGGTCCGTGCTTGAACTTCGAAGAGCTCGCTCAGAAGCGTTTCGACCGACGCACCGTCTGCCACGCCCTGGTAGTTGAGCTGGAGGCGGTGCCTCAACGCAGGAGCGACGACTGCCCGCACGTCCTCGAGGCTCACGTTGAACCTGCCGTTCACCAGTGCCCTGGCCTTGGCCGCGAGAACCAGAGCCTGCGCGCCGCGCGGACTGACCCCGAACCTCACGTAGTTCTTCACTTGCTGCGTGTTCGACGGTTCGGATGGCAAGGTGGAGCGGACGAAGCGTGCGATGGCTTGTCTGACGTGGCTCGCCATGGGCACTTCCCGTACGTGCCGCTGGATCCTGAGGATGTCATCTGGTGTGATCACTTGAGTTCCCGTTGCGACGGTCACGCCGGTCGTCTGGTCGAGGATGTCTTCGAGCATCGCTTGGCTCGGGTAATCCACCAGGACGTTGAAGAAGAATCGGTCGATCTGGGCCTCCGGCAGTGAGTACGTGCCATCCATCTCGAACGGGTTCTGTGTCGCGAGGACGAAGAAGGGTTCGGACATGCGATGTTCGGTTCCAGCCACGGTCACGGTTCGCTCCTGCATCGCCTCTAGTAGGGCTGCCTGCGTCTTCGGTGTGGCTCGGTTGATCTCGTCTGCGAGCACCAATTGAGCGAACAAAGGCCCGGGTTGGAAGCGGGTTGTAGGTTTCCCGTCCTCGTAAACGAGAGTCATCGTGCCCGTGACATCGGCCGGCATCAGGTCCGGCGTGAACTGGATGCGGGAGTAGTTCAACCCCGTGACCGTGGCAAGCGTCCTGACGAGTAGGGTCTTGCCGAGCCCGGGTGCTCCCTCAATCAGGGTGTGGCCGCCACTCGCGATCGCGATGGCCAACTGTTCAACGGCCTCGTCCTGGCCCACCACGACCGTGGCTACCTCTCGTTTGACCGCGTCCAGTAGGCGCATGTCCTGTTGGAGGCGTTCCAACTCCGCCTCGGTTGGACCAACATCGTTCACGCTAGCTCCAGCACTGCTCATAGAGGTCATCTGCTCACCGTCTCCTGTGAAGGTAGGAAGTAGTCGCCTGCGACCGGTCTATAGAGGATCGGTAGGTCGTTGAGCGCTAACTGCGGTAGGTCGGCGTGGCGCCAGTCGCCCACCGTCCCGGTGCCGCCTGCCAGTTGGGCATCCACGGCGTCAGGGGATAGCTCGACAGCGACACGCCTACCTTCCGTCTCCTGACCACTGAGGGAGATGGTGTCCGTGTCGGCGGGTGTCGCGATCTCGTCAACGTTCCCGAAGAGGTCTTGGGTACCCAGTCCGGCCAACTCGCTAGCTCCCGTCGTGGCGTCCTTCGAAGCCCCGATGATCGCGGCGGAGTCGATCTCGGCCGTGGCTGCATCGTCCGTCTGACTTGGCTGACCGTCGACGCTGTCCACGGATACGTACCGAGCTTCGACGGGTCCCTCCGGTCGGTTCGTAGCGCCACCGTCGCCCAAGATCGGCTCCTGGCGCATCTGATCGCCCGGAAGCCATGTCGTTTCGATGTCGAAGACGTCTGGGTCGCTCTGACCAACCGGCAACGGCGCGAGCCGAAGTTCCAACGCTTGCATCATCTCGGCAACCCCAGAATCGGACGCGGTGTCCAGGGGGCTCGCAACCGTCGACCTGTTGCCTAGATATCCCGCCGGCGCGGTGATCCGGTCGAGGGACCTGAGGAGCTCGGCCAGTCTCTTCGTGTCAGAGATATGAGCCTCCTGACGGGCTCCTGATTCCGCGGCGAGCTCCTCCAACGCTCCTGCGACGGCCGCCAGGTGCTGGTCCGTTCTCTGCTCCGCCGCGTCTCTTACGAGGGCAGCAAGAGCGCTGACTTCTGCAGCCGTGACCGGTGATATCGGTTGAGCAACCGCTTGGACGGTCCTCTCGCCACCTAAGAACGCCATCGAGAGAGCGCCCAACATGACCGCGAAGAAGGCGACAACACTGGCACCGATCGGCCATCTCAGCGGTTCCACCGAGCTCACGTCGATCGTAGCGGCATGTGTGTCGGCGCTCCTATGCAGAGCCGCCGCTACGACGTTGGTCGTCGAACCGACCTCCAGAGTCGTGGCGAGCAGCTCATGTAGGCCAAGGCGCCGGTCCACGATACGTGCGACCCGCGAGGGCGATAGCGGCCGCAGATGCTGCCAGAGAACGAGAGAGGCCGCGGTACAAGCCAGGGTCGCCAAGAGAGCGAGGACGATGGCGTCCACCGCGGGGCGACCGAGGCCGACAGCGACCCCGAAGACCGACGCACCGAACGCTAGCGACCACGGAAGCGCGATCGTGAGGCGTTTCAGTTGCAGGCGGGTCCTCACGGCGACCAACTTCCGAAAGAGCGCTCCATCGGAAGCCTCGCTGGTAGTTCTGGACGTCATCACTCTGCGGACTCTCCGGGGTCGACTCGACAGGCGATACAGGCCTCGATCTCTGCGATCTCGTAGCTCTCGAGTATGAGATCGAGCGTGCCGTCACGCTCGAGGTCGTCGAGCGCGGACTCGAGAGCCCGCTTGAGGGTCAGGTCTGCTTTCCAAAGTCCGAACACGAGCGGATAGCGAACCTGGTCCGGCACCCAAGCGACGCTTCCATCGATGTCGAAAGCGATCTGACGTGCCGACAGTGACTCGGTCACAGCAGCGTCGATCTCGCCGGACTCGATCTCACGAAGTAGTCCGGCCTGGCTCGAGATGATACGGACGGTAGCTCCGGACGACTGAAGGTAGCGACTGAGAGAGATGCGGTCAAGGCCGCTGGTTCCGGCGTGGAACCCGACGACCGCTCCCGAGAGCTGGCGCTGACCTGAAGGGAAGACTATGGCCCAGCCGGTCTCTAAGTACGGATCCGTGGTCTCGAGGAACGAACGCGTCGTGGCCGAGCCAACTACGCCGCCAGCGATGACCTCACACTGGGCCCGCGTGACTCGCCAGTTCCGTGGGTTGAAGTCCCGACCGATGGCAGGGTTCTCGACCGTCCTGACCGAGAGGTTCAGCCGCTCTGCGACCTCCGACAAGACCTCGATGTCTATCCCTGGCTGCTTGGCGCCGGCTGGGTAGACGAGTGGCGGGTACGACGTCGGTACGCAGGCTCGGAGGTCACCCCTGTCTTTGACGACCTGAAGCGATGTGTCCGGTGGCAGCCAACTGGCCACTGCCAAGATGCCTACGACGATCACGACGTTCCAGAAGATCTTTCCCGGGCGGAACGCGGTGTTGCGAGGCTGCTCGGACGTGCTAGCCATCGGTGACCTTATGGCCTCAGGCCCGCCGGAAGTCGCGGAGCGCGAGGGCGAAGAAGAGGACAGCCGCAGCGACGAGCACTATCGGCCCGTAGCGTGGGTCGAACTGGTTGAAGCCGATGAAGATGCCCCTCAACGCGTCAACTGCGTAGGTTATGGGGTTCCACTCGACGATCGTCACGAGCCACTCAGGGTAGATCACCCTAGTCTGTGCCCTGGTGAGGGCAGGATCTAGCGGGAAGATGGACGCCGAGGTGAAGTAGAGCGGCAGGATCACAGCGTTCGAGAAGACGCCGAAGCCCTCGAAGGACCGAAGGCGGTTGGCTATGACCACGCCGACAGAGGTGAGACTGAACGCGAGCAGGAACATGATCCCTAGCCCCTGCAGGACCTTCTCGGGCGTGATCACCACGTCGGCGAAACGAGCCAACGCGAGTACCAACGCGCCGTGGATCATCGCCACGGTCGTGCCGCCAAGGACCTTGCCGAGGAGCGCTAGCCACCTTGGCAGGGGCGAGACCAGGACCTCTCTGAGGAACCCGAACTCACGGTCCCAGATGACGGAGACCGCGGACTGGACCGAGGTGTACATGATGTTCAGCGCGATGACGGCGGGAAAGATGTACTGGAGGTAGGTATAGGGAACGACGAAGCGCACCTCGCCGTAGACCTCCCCGCGGAAGTACGGGTTGAGGCCAACGCCGAGGATGATGACCCAGAGGAGCGGTCGGCTGATCCCGCCGACGAACTGGCCCCTGTCCCTCATCGCCCTCTTCAGTTCCCGCAACCAGATAGCTGCCAGTCCGCTGATGTACCTGCCAACACCAGGTGCCTTGAGCTCGCGGTTCATCAGCGCCGTCCTCGTCTAGTCGCACGTTTGCTGTTCGCCTCGGCGGTAGGGTCCCTTATGGCCCGGCCAGTCAGGCTAAGGAACACGCTCTCGAGCGTTGGGCTCTCGACCGTGAGCGACTCCAGTCGGTTCCCATACGTTCGCAGCAGACCCGTGACGTTCGTCGCCTCCTCGACCTGAAGCACAAGCTCGCCGTCAGACCGCCTGTCACCTGGGTAGTCCTCTAGGAGGCGATCCGCCGTGTCTACGTCACGCGTCCTCACCTTGACAAGCGTCCGACCGTGCTCAGACTTGAGCGCCTCGGGAGAGTCGATGGCCAAGACCTTCCCGTGGTCGATGATGCAGACCCGGTCACAGTTGTCCACCTCTTCTATGTAGTGGGTCGTGACGAGGACCGTCAGGTCGTGCTTGGACTGTATCTCGGCTATGTAGTCCCACATGCGTGACCTCGTCTGAGCGTCCAGGCCCACGGTCGGCTCGTCGAGGATGAGAACCTTCGCGTCGTGGACGAGCGCCCTGGCGATCTCGAGGCGTCTTTGCATCCCCTTGGAGAGCGTTGATACGAGCTTGTCTCGCCACTCGGTCAGCTCTACCAGTCCAAGTAGGTCGTCTATCCGTTGCCGTCTCAAGCGGCGCGGCACGCCGAACACCCTGCCATGGAACTCGAGGTTCTCCTCCACGGTGAGACGTGTGTCTAGGCTCGGCTCCTGGAAGACGACGCCCAGACCCTGACGCGCCCTGCGTGGCTGTCGCTTGACGTCGAACCCGTTGACGATCACCGTGCCGGAGTCAGCCGGGTGGATGGTGCACAGGATATGGATCAACGTCGTCTTCCCGGCACCGTTCGGACCCAGCAACGCGTAGCGTTCGCCTCGAGTGACGCTGATGGAGACGTCGTCGAGGGCAAGCGTCCTGCCGTAACGCTTGCTCACGTTGTCGACCCTGACCATGAGGCTGTCGTCGGGATCAGGCATCCGACATCTCCAACTTCCCATTGGCGACTTCGGTGGTTGAAGTCTCGCCCCTCAGCAGGCGGACCGCGTGCCGCGACACCTCCCACAGCTTCGCGTCGTCCGAATCTCTCGGACGAGGCAGGGCCTGCACAACGTCCATCTCCTCGACGATCCGGCCAGGACCCGGGCTCATCACGGCTATGCGGTCAGCGAGGAACGCCGCCTCGAGTGGGTTGTGGGTAACGAAGACGACGGTGCACCTGAGCTCCGACCAGAGCCCGAGCAGCTCCTCGCGCATCTTGGACGCCGTCAACTCGTCCAGCGAAGAGAAGGGCTCGTCCATGAACAGGACGTCGGGCTCGATGATGAGCGCTCGTGCCACCGCGACCCGCTGCCGCTGGCCGATCGAGAGCTGTCGCGGATAGTCGTCTCGGCGCTTCGGGAGCCCGACCCGGTCCAACCAGAAGTCGATCTTGTCGTCCGCGTCCGCCGGGGCGCTATCGAGCACGAAACGCAGGTTGGCACGCACCGTTTGCCATGGAAGGAGGCGCGGCTCCTGGAACATGTAACTGGTCACCGGCGGATCGTTCTCGGGCCCGACGCGCACGACGCCCGAGTCCGGGCTGTCGAGACCCGCAAGGATGTTGAGGAGGGTTGTCTTCCCACATCCCGAAGGCCCGAGCAGGCAAACGAACTCACCTGAGGACACCTCGAGGTCGATGTTGCTCAGAGCCTGACGCCGCTCGCCCCCTGGTAAGGGGTACGACTTGTTGAGCCCTACCACCGAGATGTTCGCCATCATCCCAGCGCGTTGGCCCGGGACGGAGCCCGCCAACGGAAGGCGGATCGCTGCAATGTTCCCATGATGCCGAGGTCGACCACGGCGAGGAGGACCATCATCGTCACGCCGTACGCCAGGATGCCCGTCATGTTGAAGAACTGGAAGTAGAAGGAGATCTGGTACCCGACCCCGGAGGTCCGGCCCAGGAGCTCGCCAAGCACGACCATCTTCCAGCTCAGGGCCAAGGCTCCGCGTGCCGTTCCGACGATGAAAGGAAGGAGCTGCGGGAAGATCACGTGGCGCCAGATGGCGGACCGGCTGCGCCTGAAGGCTCGAGCCATGTCGACGAGCGACAGGTCGATCGCCCGCGCTCCCTCCCGTACGGCGACCACGATGGTCGGCACGACAGTCACGATCAGGGCGACGACCAAGGCTACGTCGGACAGGCCCATGGTCAGGTACGCGACGACGAACAGCAGGATCCGGGGGATCGTGAGGAGCACGACCAGCCATCCCTGCAGGAGGTCGTCGATGCGCTTGGACGCGCCCATCGCTGCGCCGGCGGCTACTCCAAGGATCATCGCGATGACGAAGGCGATGATCACCCTCTGCGCCGTTATCCATAGATGCCCGAGCAGCACTCCACGCCGGTACTCACGAGCGACGAACTCCAGGGTCTCGACCGGCCCGGGTATCAGGTTCGGGAGCACTCGTGCCGCGACGATCCAGACGGCCAAAAGCGAGAGGTACGACACCAGCACCAACACGATGCTGATGCCGCCCTCTCGCAGCGCCTCCGCGTCGCGGGTGGCGGTCCGAGACGCCATGTCCGCATCCACCGCCACTAGGTTGGTTCCTTATCGGGGCAGGAACTCGGTGGTGTACGCGGCCGGATCTATGCTCTCGACGCCAACCGCATCCGAGCCGGCGAGGTCGACGAGACGCTGCACCATGTCGACGAGCCCGTCTATCGTCTCCTCGTTCCATTCATCGGTCGTGCCGGCCTTCCAGCGCTCGATGACCTGCGGGAACTGGCTGGGATCGGGCAGCGAGTAGAGCTCCTCGTCGAGGATCGTCTGCCAGAACGGGTCGTCCGTCGGGGCGGCGAGCATGGCCTCGAACGTGTCCTGCAGCGTGGCGATGAACGCCGTCTTGAGCTCGTCAGGCATGTCGTCACGCGCGACGATGACCAGGTTGGGCAGGTTGCGGGGCAGGCCGAGCTCCTCGAGCATGTCGGCAACTGACATGATCTCGCGGGCCACGCCGGCGGCTTCCATGCGAGCGACCCAGTGCCACAGCGGCAGTGCGGCGTCTACCTCACCTGAGGCGGTGAGCTGCATCATCAGCGGCGGCGCGGCCTGGACGACCTGGCCGTCAGCTACGTCGAAACCGAACTCGGAGATGGTCAGGGTCCGCAGGATGAGGATGCTCTTGTCGCGCAGCGCGCCGGCGGCGATGGTGCGGCCGTCCAGGTCGGCGACACCCTGTATGTCGGAGTCGGTGGGCACGACCAACCCGCCCACGGCCGTCGCGTACGGGTAGATGCCGCTGGCGCCGATGCCCGCTTGGCGTAGCAGGACGGGGGCCAGGAAGTCGTCGACCTTGACGTCGGCCTCGCCGCTGCGCAGCGCGATCTCCGTCGCCTGCTTGCTCGCGTACGGGGTGCCGACCACCTGGATGCCGTTGGCGGTGTCCGTGTCGAAGTAGTCCATCGCGTGGACCACCCATGAGAACGTGCCAACGGTCTCCATGGCCGCGTTGACCACGGGTAGTTCGTCCGACTGGGCTAGGGCTGACTGCGCGAACAGCGCGACGGCGGTCGCCAGCATCAAAATCTTAAGACGTTGCCTCATCCTCGATCTGACCTCCATGTGAACAGGAGCGACGGGACGACCCCCCCGGGTGCCCGTCAAGGGACATTCGACCCCTGCATGATATATCGCTTTCCTAGCACGGGGACTCCTTCGTGATCTTCGCGGTACCTTAACGTCCATGCGCTTCCTACGCGGTCTCGCGGTGGTCGTAGCTGCCCTCGCGATCCTCTACGCTGTCATGGCCGTCATCGCCAACCCGCGCCCGGACCACGCGTACGACACGCTGCTACCTGACGCCGGAGAGGTCGCCGTCCTTGCCCATGCCGGCGGCAACCTGCTGTGGCCGGACAACACGCTGACTGCGTTCGACGGTGCGGCGCGGTTGGGGTCGGACGTCCTCGAGCTAGACGTCCACGAGACCCTCGATGGCGAGTTCGTCGTCATCCACGACGACACGGTGGACCGCACGACGGACGGCAGCGGCCCCGTGTCCGACATGACGGCTATGGAGCTTCGGCACCTCGACGCCGGGTACAGGTGGACGACGGACGGGCCGCGGACCGACGCGTCGGAGGACGACTACCACTACCGGGCTCGGGGCGTCACCTTGCCGACCTTGGGCGAGGTGCTGAGCGCCTTCCCAGACAGGGCCGTAAACGTCGAGATCAAGCAGGACGACGTACAGGTCGCGCAGCGGCTGTGCGACTACATCGCCGACGCCGGAGCGACGACCCGCGTCATGGTCGGCTCGTTCCACGGGCGTCCTCTCGCCGCGTTCAGGGAGGCCTGCCCGCAGGTCGCGACCTCCGCATCTCAGACCGAGGTGGCGTTCTTCGTCGCGCTCGAGAAGCTGAGGCTCTCGGCCGTGCTCACGCCGCCGTACGACGCCATGCAGGTGCCCATGACGTTCTCTGGCATACAGGTGGTGACGCCGCACTTCGTGCAGGCCGCGCACGCTCGCGGCGTTGACGTCCACGTCTGGACGGTCAACGACGAGGCGACGATGCGCGACCTGGTGGCGATGGGCGTCGACGGCATCATCACCGACCGGCCAGACCGGGCGTTGCGGGTCCTAGGCCGCGACTACGACCAGGGGCTGGTGCCCGAGTTCGTCACGCGCTGAGGGCCTCCGCGCGCACCTGAACACGCCGCCTGAACAGGTTGATCCCGAGCACGACGAGCATGATCGTCATGCCGACGGCCTCGTGGGTGAACGACGGGTAGAAGATCAGTATCAGGCCGACGGCCGCCAGGACGCGCGAGTACCACGCCATCCGCGTGAACATGTATCCCTCTAGGGCCGCCGCGAACGCCCCCAGGGCGACGAACCCGACGACGATCGTCCAGATGTAGTACCAGGTCTCGCCGCCGTAGATCAGCTCGGGGTTGTACACCATGAACAGTGGGATCAGGTAGAGGCCCTTGGCCATCTTCCACGCTTGGAACGCGGTGCGCATGGGATCGGCTCGCGCGATGCCGGCTCCGGCGAAGGCCGCCAACGCGACGGGAGGCGTCACGTTGGAGTCCTGCGAGTACCAGAAGATGATCAGGTGCGCGATCAGCAGGGGGATGCCGAACTCGGTCTGCAGGAGCGGCGCGGCGAGCACGGCGAGCACGATGTAGCTGGCCGTCACGGGCAGACCCATACCGAGGACGAGGCTGGCCAGGATGATCAGGACTATAGCTATGAGAAGGTTGCCGCCAGAGAAGGCGAGCATCAGTGCCGAGAACTTCAGGCCCAGGCCGGTGAGGGTGATGATCCCGACGACGATCCCCGCGACGGCGCACGCCGCGCTCACAGGCAACGCGTTGAGCGCCCCGACTCGGAAGGCGTCTATGAACCCGCGGAAGCCCAGGATGGCGTCCTGTGAGACGGTCTGGTCCTGTGAGGTGTCCTCGATGACCTCGCCGGCTTGGTTCTTCGGAGGGGCCGGCCTGAGCCAGAACCGCCGCACAACCCAGCGCAGAGCGGAGACGGCGAGGATGCTGACGATCGCGATGAAGCCGACGCGGTTCGGCGAGACGTTGATCATCAGGAAGTAGATGAGCACCGCCAGCGGAACGAGGTAGTACCACCCCTCGCGAAGCACGTCCCTGACGCGCGGCAGTTCCGACCTCGGGATGCCGCGCATGCCGCGTTTCAGGGCGATGAGGTCGACGAACAGGTAGACGGTGGCGAAGTACATGATCGCAGGCACGATCGAGATCCTGACGATCTCGGCGTATGGCACGCCGGTGTACTCGGCCATGAGGAAGGCCCCCGCGCCCATGACGGGCGGCAGGATCTGGCCGCCGGTCGAGGCTGCCGCCTCCACGCCGCCGGCCTCCTCCGGGCGGTAGCCGAGCCTCTTCATCAGCGGGATCGAGAACGCGCCCGTGGTCACGACGTTTGCGATGGCGCTGCCTGACACCGAGCCCATGAACCCCGACGCCACGACCGCGGCCTTGGCGGGCCCGCCGCGCTGACGACCCGCCACGGCGTACGCCATGTCCATGAACGTCTTACCAGCACCCGTCGACTCCAGGAACGCGCCGAAGAGGATGAAAGTGAAGACGACCGTGGCCGCCACGCCGAGCGGCAGCCCCAGGATGCCTTCCTGGCCGAGGTAGAGGTGGCCGATGATGCGGTCGAACGAGTAGCCGCGGTGCGCGAGGATGCCTGGCATCAGCTCGCCCAGCCACGGCAAAGCCCCGCGCGGACCCGCCATGGCGTACAAGAGCGCGACCATCGCGACGATCGTGATGGCCCAGCCTATGGTGCGGCGGGCCGCCTCCAGCACCACGATCACGGCGATGATCCCAGCCACGATGTCGCGCTGGATGAAGAACCCGGAACGCCCGATGATGCCGTTGAGGTCGAGCAGAAGATAGAGGCCTATGTAAGCCGAGGCGGCTATGAAGAGACCGTCCACGACCCAGTCGAGGGCAGCCCGCTTCCGCTTTCGAAGCGGGAAGGCGAGGAACGTGATGACCAGGACGATCATCAGGTGGAAGCCGCGCTGGATGAAGAGGTTGAACGGACGGAAGCCGGCCGTGTAGAGCTGGAAGGCGCCGAGGGCGACCGCCAACACGGTCACCACGATGGCGACCCAAGCGAGCATGGGTACGCCCCTGTGCTCGACGGCGCTGGGGTCGACGGCGTCTGTTGGCCTGTCCGTCATCTGCTGACCACCTCGATGTGAATGCGGGCGTGCTCGCCCGCGTGGGCGCGGCTGAGCTGGTAGCGCTGGCCTCCCACGATCAGGACCGTGGGTGCACGGTCGGTTCCGATGATGATGTCGTGCACGTTGCCGTGCAGCGGCAGGTCGATCTCGCTGAGGCGGTACGTGCCGCCCGGTAGCTGGGTCATGCTCCCACGACCCGCGAACCCACCCAGCCCGGCGATGTCTAGGTGTGGGGATTCCTGGGCGGTCACGAGCATCAGGCCGTCACGGTACGCGAACTCGTCAACGACGATCACCTGCGCCACCGAGTGGCGCCACTCGATCTCCCAGGTGAACGTGTCGGGCAGGGCGACGTCCACGAGCACGGTTCCGTCCCGGGTGGTCACGACAAGGTGTGGCCAGCCGTCGCCGCCGGCCGTAGAAAGCGTCGGAGCGGCCAGAGCCAGGCAGGCGAGCCAGACCCTCGTTAGCCTGCGCGCGCGTCCGGGAAGAGGGCTCCCAGACACGCGCGCAGGGCATCTCTTGCTTCCGGCTGTCAGTCGGCGCGGAGCCGGTCTGGCACCTCGAGACCGATCTCCTCGTAGTAGCGGATCGCTCCCGGATGCAGAGGTATGGGCGAGTCGAGGGCGGTCTGCGGCACGGTCTCGTTGGCGGACGGGTGGATGGCCCGGACCACGTCGATGTGCTCGAAGAGCGCCTTGGTGAACTCGTAGGCGAGCTCCTCGTCCATCTCGGCCGCGACGATCAGCAGGTTGGGGGTGCCGATCGAGGGCGTCTCAGGCACGCCTCGGTAGCCGTCGGCTGGGAAGGTGTAGCGGATCAGCGTGGGGTCGGCGGCGTGGATCTGCTCGTACTCCTCGTCGCTGATAGCCACCAGCCTGATGTCGTGCGTCTCGGCCAGGCTCATGACCGCGCCCGTCGGCATCCCGCCAGACCAGAAGCCGGCGTCGATGACGCCGTCGCGAAGCGCGTCGGCAGTCTCGTTGGCGCCTAGGCGCTGAACGGTGAAGTCGTCGTACGTGATGCCGACCGCCTCGAGGATCGTCTGCGCCGACACCTCGGTGCCGGAGCCTGGGGCGCCGACCGAGACGCGCTTGCCTGCGAGGTCCTGCAGGCTGTTGATGTCCGAGTCTGCACGTGTGATGACGTGGACGGCGTTCGTGTAGGCGACGGTGATGGCCCTGAGGTTCGGGAGCTGAGGTAGCGTGCCGCCCTCGCCGAAGTCTCCGGTGCCCTGGTAGGCGGCCAGCACGGTGTCGGCGAGCGCCAGCGCCAGGTCGGCGTCGCCTCTCGAGATGAACGCGACGTTGTCGACGGACGCGTTGGTCGCCTCGACGGTCGCCGAGTAGCCGTCTACGAACTGGTCTATGACCTGGGCGTAGCCGCCCCCTGTCGGGTAGTACACGCCGCCGGTCCCCCCGGTGGCGATCGAGAGCGGGACCTGTGCGAACGAGACGCCGAGTGCCAGCGTGGCGACAGCGGCGATCGACCGTAATCCGGTGCGCATGCGTTTCCTCCCTTGGTTGGTTTGTAAGAAGGTAGCACAAGGCTTCGGGGCTAGACTCCCAAGATGCTTCAGGGAGTCAGGGTCCTCGACCTCAGTCGGGTGCTAGCCGGCCCGTACTGCACGCAGCTACTCGCCGACATGGGCGCGGACGTCATCAAGGTAGAATCACCGGCTGGCGACGACACGAGGCGCTGGGGGCCGCCGTACGTCGGCGGCGAGGCCGGCTACTACCTGTCGGTGAACCGCGGCAAGCGCAGCCTCGCGGTCGACCTGAAGGACCCCGATGCGGCCGCGGCCGTCAAGAAGCTCGCCGAGAAGGCCGACGTGATCATCGAGAACTTCAAGGTCGGCGACCTGGCCAGGTACGGGCTCGACTTCGCGTCGGTCTCGGCTGTGAACCCACGCGTCGTGTACGTGTCGATCACGGGCTTCGGCCAGACCGGTCCGCGCGCCGACCAGCCTGGCTACGACGGGGCGTTGCAAGCCTTGTCCGGCCTGATGGCGATGACCGGCGAGCCCGGTGGTGGGCCGATCAAGCTCCCGGTCGCCTTCATCGACGTGCTGACAGGGGTCCACGCGGCGTACGGGGCGTTGGCCGCTCTGAGGCGCGCCGAGGAGACCGGCGAGGGGACGCATCTGGACGTCTCGCTGCTCGACGTCGCGCTCGCGAGCTTCGTGAACCAGGCGCAGTCGGTGCTGCTCACCGGCGCCGCCCCGGAGCGGCACGGGAGCGCCCACCCCACGATCGTCCCCTACCAGGCGTTCGAGGCGGCGGACGGCGGCCTGGCGCTGGCAGTTGGTAACGACAGGCAGTTCGCGAAGCTGTGCGAGGTGCTGGACGCGCCCGAACTGGCCGACGACGAGCGCTACACGTCCAACGGTGGGCGGGTCGAGCACCGTGGCGAGCTCGTCCCCCGGTTGGCGGAGCTAGTGAAGGGTTGGCGCCGTGACGAGCTGATCGAGGCCTGCTCCCGTGCTGGGGTCCCGGCCACGCCGGTGCTGACGCTGCCCGAGACGTTCGAGGACCCGCAGGCGGTGAGCAGGGGTGCGGTCGTGACTGCACAGCACCCGACCGCTGGTGAGGTGCCGCTCGTCGGTAACCCCTTGTGGTTCGCGACCGATCCGGCGGGGAAGGACCTTGGTATGCGGCCGGCGGTCGGTGAGGCCCCGGCACCGCCGCTTCTAGGCCAGCACAGCCTCGAGGTACTGGTGGCGGAAGCGGGTCTCAGCGAGCGCGAGGCCGAGGAGCTGTTCGCGCGTGGGGCGGCTGTTCGCCCGGCGCGGGGCTAGACCGGCGCCCCGAACTGACACCGAGGACAGGGCACTCAGGCGGGCTCGAGCAAGGACTCCGCCGCGCTGCCCCTCAACAGGCCGAGGTACACGCCGTCGACGCTGACGTCCTGAGCTGGCACCGTGAGCGTTGGGTAGGAGTCGTTGTGCGGCGTCAGCCGCACCTTGCCGCCTGAGAGGCGGGAGAAGTACTTGAGGGTGGCGTCCTCGTCCTCGATGCGGACCGCGCAGATCTTGCCGTCGCGCGCGGGTTCGCTGCGGGAGAGGAGCACGACGTCGCCGGGTTGGATGAGGTCGGCCATGGAGTCGCCACGCACGCGCAGCGCGAAGCTGGCCTGCGCGGTGCCGGGCAGCGGCAGGTAAGCCTCTGGGTGCGCGATGGCGGCATCGAACGGGCCGGCCGGGATGTCGCCAAGCACGGGGACGCCGGTGGCCTGGGCGGGTAGCGCCAGGTGAGGGGAGCGGCCGCGGCCGCGGCTCTCGAACTCTAGGTAGCCCTTCTTCTGGAGCGCCTCGATGTGCTGGCGCAGGGACACGTAGTGGATGCCGAGCGACCTGGCCATGTCTGACAGGTCTGGCAGCCGCCCGTTCCTCCGCTGGTGCTCGACCAGGCGCGTGTAGACGCGCTCCTGGGTGGGTGTCAACGGCCGCCCGCCGCTTGCAGCATTCATGCCTCAAATGGTAAGGTACCATCTCACATGTGTCAAATGTGAGGAAAGTTAACTATCGCTCATCGCCGGCACATGGCGTCCGGTGCGGCAGGGGCACTAGGAACGACGTCCTGGACGCGTCTCACCCCACTATCACCGCGCCTCCTCAGTATGGACATATGTAGGCCGGGGTGCTATAGTTTCTGTAGTCGTCGCCCGCGATACATGCGGGCTCTCTAGTTCCCCAGCCATCGTCCGGCCGGCCACGGGCCGCGCCCTTGAGATGAGAAAGGAAGTCAACCATGCTCGACACGTTCGAAGCACTCGATACGCCGAGCGGTTGCGAAGCTCCAGGCATCGTCCCCAGCGGCCTTGCTCTGCCTACCCGCACGCTCGAACCCGGTCAGGTCCTCTACGAGGCCGACCGCGACGCCGCCAGCCTCTACGTCGTCAACCACGGCGTGCTCAAGGCGGTGGTACCGACCAGCCTGGGCCGCGACCGCATCGCCGACCTGTACGGCCCTGGTGACGTGCTTGGCCTCAGCGCGCTCGACGGTGGCAAGCACGCCGAGACCGTGATCGCGGTCCACGACGCCTGCCTGACGCCCATAGACCCGCAGCAGGCCATGAACGACCGCGGCCTGCGCGACTACGTGCTGCGCAGCCTGGCGCGCCAGCTCAGGCGCTCCCGCGAGATGCTCGACGAGGCCGAGATGCCCGTCGGCGCCCGCGTCACCCGTGCCTTCCTGCGGCTCGCCAAGCAGTTCGGCCTGCCGTCCGACGACCAGAGTGATGCCGTCAAGCTGCCCCTCGCGCTCACGCACGAGGACCTTGCAGACCTAACGGGCTCGAGCCGCGTGACGATCACGCGCATCCTCGGCGAGCTGCGTAACGACGGCGCCCTGTCCGGCACGCGCGGCGTCTACGTCGCCGACATGGACGGCCTGGAGCGCGCCACGGACCAGTACGTCATGCAGGTCCTCTAGGCAACCTGCGCATCCAAGTGCCGGGCGCGCCCCGGCTTGGGTCCACGACCAGACGCCCCCTGGGGAACATGCGACACCCCAGGGGGCTTTCCTTTGCTGGTAACGTTAGACCGTCATGCTGACCTTCACAGACCTAGCGAAGCAGCGCGTCCTCAAGTTCATGCAGGCGCAGGCCTCGCAGGACGTCGGGGCGCTGAGGATCGCCGGCACCCGTGCCGAGCAGCGGCTCTGGCTCGTCAAGGCGACCGACAAGCAGAAGAACGACCACGTCCAGGACGAGGGCTCCTTCGAGGTGTACCTGGACCCGCTCAGCGCCAGGTCGCTGGACGGCGCCACCGTCGACTTCGTTGACGGCGTCATGCAGTCCGGCTTCAAGGTGTTCTTCCCGAGCCCCAAATGGGACGACCCCCTCGAGCAGAAGGTACAAGAGGTCCTCGACGCCCACATCAACCCAGGGGTGGCCAGCCACGGCGGCAACGTCACGCTAGACGGCGTCAAGGACGGCGTCGCGTACATCCGTTTCGGCGGCGGCTGTCAGGGCTGCGGCGCCGCGGACGTCACGCTCAAGCAGGGCGTCGACCGCATCATCCGTGAGCAGGTGCCCGAGGTCACACGCGTCCAGGACTCCACCGACCACGACGCCGGCGAGAACCCCTACTACGCCCGCAACGACGGCAAGAGCTCATCGCCACTGGCTGGTCAGTGAGCTAGAGCGGTGCCGAGGGGCGGTCGGCCTCCGACACTACCCACAACCGAAGAGGTCGCCCGCGCTGTAGCCGTGGCGGCCGGGAGAGAGACCGGCGACCTGCTCCTCACAGGGGGGCAGGTCGTCGACGTGTTCGGCGGGGAGGTCCGCCGGGCAGACGTCCTCGTGTCTGGCCGGCTGATAGCGGCGGTGGGCGAGGGGCTGAGCGGCGCCCGCGAGACAGTCGAGCTGGGCGAGGCGTTCATCGTCCCCGGGCTGATAGACGGCCACGTGCATATCGAGTCCGCGCTGGTGACGCCGGCATCGTTCGCCGAGGTCGTGGTGCCGCGCGGTGTCACCGCCGTGGTCTGCGACCCACACGAGCTGGCCAACGTGGCTGGCGAGGCCGGTGTCAGGTGGCTGTTAGATGCCGCGGACGACCTGCCGCTCGACGTCTGGGTGACGATCCCTTCGTGCGTCCCGAGCACACCCCTTGAGACGATCGGCGCAGAGTTCGGCCTACCCGAGATGACGCGTCTGACGGGCCACCCGAGGGTGGTCGGCGTCGCCGAGGTCATGAGCTTCCCGGCGCTGGTGGCAGGCGACGATGCCGTACTGGCCAAGGTGGGCCTGGCCGAGGACAACGGCGTCCCGGCGGAGGGCCACGCGCCCGGACTGTCTGGCCGCGACCTGCAGGCCTACCTGGCCGCCGGCGTCTCGTCGGATCACGAGTCGACGACGCTACGAGAAGCGACGGAGAAGCTGCGGGCAGGCATGTACGTGATGGTGCGCGAGGGCTCTGTAACGCGCGACCTGGCTGCGCTGCTCCCGTTGCTCGACCCTCGTCACGCCGACCGCGTCGGCCTGGTCACGGACGACAGGCTGCCGCACGATCTGCTGTCAGAGGGCGGCGTCGACCACGCCGTCAGGGCGGCCATCGCAGGCGGGGTGGAGCCGGTGTACGCCGTAAGGTGCGCGAGCTACAACCACGCGCTCCATTACCGTCTGGGCAGGCGCGGGGCCGTCGCTGCCGGCTACTTCGCGGATCTCTCGGTGATGCCATCCATGCATGAGCTGAGGGCCGAGCGCGTCTACAAGGACGGCTCCCTCGTCGCCCGAGGCGGCAGCCTGACGGCCAGGGCGCAGCGGCTGAGTCTGGCTGACGACTCGGCGCTCGAAGGTACGGTCCGGCTGGGCCGGCTGACCGCCCGCTCGTTCGAAGTTCCCGCTCCGCCCGAGGGTGGGCGGGCACGCTGCATCGTCGCGGTCCCGAACCAGATCGTGACCCGCTCCGAGCTGGTCAAGCCGAGGCTCGAGGACGGCGCCGTCGTGGCCGACCCAGATCAAGACCTCGCCAAGCTGGCCTGCGTCGAGAGGCATGGCAAGCACGGCGGTGGGGCGGCGAGCCTGGTCAAAGGGTTCGGGCTGCGGCGTGGGGCGCTCGCATCCAGCGTCGGTCACGACCACCACAACCTGCTCGTCGTCGGCGTCAGTGACGGAGACATGCTGCTGGCGTGCATGCGCCTCGAGGAGCTGGGCGGCGGGCTCGTCGCCGTCGCGGACGGCGAGGTGATGGCGGAGCTGGCGTTGCCGCTCGCCGGCCTGGTGACGGACGCCCCGCTACGAGCGGTGGCGGCCGCGCTCGACCGTCTTGACGAGGCCGCGACCCGACTCGGTGTGACCCTGCCTGCGCCGTTCATGGCGCTCAGCTTCCTTGGGCTGCCGGTGGTCCCCGAGCTCAAGCTCACGGACCTCGGCCTCGTCGACGTGGCCAGCGGCGCGTTGGTGCCACCGTGGGAGCCTGTCGGCGCCTAGCTCAGACGTCGAACGTCTCCAACGCGCGGTCAACGAGGTGCTCGGCGATCGCCAGGCTGGCGGTAGCAGCCGGTGACGGCGCGTTGATCACGTGCAGCGCCCGCTGGCTCTCTCGGATCACGAAGTCGTCTAGGAGCTTGCCGTCGCGGCCCAACGCCTGCGCGCGGACACCCGCTCCGCCGCGGTGCACGTCCGCCATGCCGATCTCGGGCACGAGCCGCTGCAGCGCCTCTACGAACGCCGTCTTCGAGAACGAACGGTAGAGCTCGTAAGCACCGACCTTCCAGAACTTCCCGGCCATGGCCCACAGTCCGGGGAACGCCACGGCGTCCGCGACGTCTGCCAGCTTCACGTCGAACGAGCTGTAGCCGTCGCGCGACAGCGCGAAGACGGCGTTGGGGCCGGCCTCCACCTCGCCGTGGACGGTCCTGGTCAGGTGCACGCCTAGGAACGGCAGCCCAGGGTCGGGTACCGGGTAGATGAGGCCCTTGACCAGGTGATGCCGCTCCTCGCGGACCATGTAGTACTCGCCCCGGAACGGCACGATCCGGACGTCGGAGACGTCGGCGCCTGCCAGCCTGGCGATGCGGTCGGCTTGGACGCCCGCGCAGGTGATGACGTGGCCGGCCTCCATGGGTCCCTGGTCGGTCGAGACCGTCACGCCCGAGCCCGTCGCCTTCATGCCCTCGACCTTCACGCCGAGCCGCAGCTCACCACCGCTCGCCTCGAACAGCTCGGCCAGCCTGCTGGCGACCGCAGGGAAGTCGACGATCGCGGTGCGCGGCGAGTAGATGGCCTGCAGCCCGGCGGCGTGGGGCTCGATCTCCTTGAGGCGTTCGGGCCCGATCAGCTCGAGGTCGGGCACGCGGTTCGCCGTGCCCCTGTCGAAGAGCGCCGAGAGGCGCGGCACCTCAGCCGGGTCGGTGGCCACGACGACCTTCCCGACCTCCTGGTATGGGATCCCGTGCTCCTGGCAGAACGCGCGCATCATGCCGACGCCCGAGACGCACAGCCGTGCCCTCAGGGTGCCTGGCCGGTAGTAGATGCCGGAGTGCACGACGCCGGAGTTGTGGCTGGTCTGGTGCTTGGCGACGCCTTCCTCCTTGTCGAGGACGGTCACGCTGAGACCTGGGCGCCTGTTCAGGAGGGCGTGGGCCGTGGCGAGGCCAACGATGCCTGCCCCGACCACGATCACGTCGCTGCGGTTCATGGCCTAGAGGATACGCCCGCGCCGGGGCTAGACTCCGCGAGGTGCACTGGCTGAACGAGTTCGACGAGTTCGCAGGCGAGTACCTGCACAGGAAGCGGGTCCCGGGTGCGGCGGTGGTCGTCGTGCAGGACGGCGAGTGCGTCTACACACGTGGCTTCGGATGGCGCGACCGCGAGGCACGGCTGCCCGTCACGCCGCGCACCGTGTTCGGCCTCGCCTCGCTTTCCAAGTCGGTAACGGCGCTGACCGCGTTGGTGCTGGTCTCGCGGGGTGAGCTGAGTCTCGACGACCGGATCGCCGCCCTGCTGCCCGGCTTCGACTACCCGGGTCTCGGCAAGGCGGAGGACGGTCGTCACGACGTGCGGCTGTGGCACATGCTCAGCCACACGACGGGTGTGCCGCCTTTGCGGGCGCTCGACTACGCTCTCAAGAGCAACCAGGCCGCCGATCCGGCCGACGCCTACAGCACCCGGCGCTACCAGGACCCGCCAAGCATCGGTGACTACGACGAGCTCATCGAGTACATGCGCGTCGGGGAAAGACCGGCGCTGGCCAGCCCGGGTTCGGTAGCCAGCTACTCGAACGAATGCGTGGCGCTCGTCGGGGCCGTCATCGAGCGAGCTACGGGTCGCGCGTTCCCCGAGGTGGTTGCCGAGAGCGTGTTCGCGCCACTCGGCATGAGCACGGCCACCTACTCGACCGACGCGGCCATGGCCACCGGTGACGTGGCAACGCTGTACACGCACGACCCTTCCGGTGCGGTCATCCGCTCGCACGTCTGGAACGAGTCGCCTGCCTACCTAGGCACGGGGTTCATGAAGGCCAGTGCCGATGACCTCGGTCGTTACCTGCGCTTCCTCCTACGTGGCGACGGGGCTGCACTTGGCATGAACCCAGGTTTGCTCGGCGAGCTTGTCACGCCTCGCGCCTGGGCCGCTCCCGGCGCCGGCTACGGGCTCGGCTGGAACGTCCGCCAGCAGGTCGTGGACGGGCGCCATCTGACCGTCGTCAGGCACGGTGGCAGCCTCAAGGGTGTCTCCTCGTCGCAGGGGTTCGTGCCAGAGCTGGGCTTAGGCGTAGCGGTGCTCACCAACGTCGACGACGCGCCGGCGTTGAGGCTGTGGCACGCGGCTCTCAACCTGGCGACCGGCCAGGACCCCGCCAAGGCCGTATACGACGGCTGGCCGTACCGCCTGGTGGAGGGGCGGGACGAGCGCGACGAGGACCTCGTGGCGCTGGCGGGCGTGTACGCGTCCGGCGAGCCATGGGGCCGGCTCGAGGTGACGCCCGCGGAGAGCGACGGTAGCGTTCACCTGAACGCGTACGCGGGCGACGACCGAGAACCGGTCGGCAGGGTGGGCCTGTTGGTCGACGGCGAGTTCGTCCTGGTCACCCAGGAGGACGGTCGTGAGGCCGCCTGGGACGGCGGCCGCTTCCACTTCGGTCCGGACGGCCGAGCGGTGGCGGTGCAGCACGGCCTGCGCTGGTATGACCGAGAAGAAAGTTGATACGACCAGACTCATATCTGTTGACATGACTCAACGGAAACTCCTATACTAGCAGTTGAGACGTGAGTCTGCGCCCAGTGCGCATAGGTTTCGTGCTGATGGACAAGTAGGCACGGTGACCGCGGCTGCGGCGCTGCCAACCGACACTGCTTAGCGAGGAGACAGACATGGCGAAGGCCGTAGGTATAGACCTGGGCACGACCAACAGCGTGATCGCCGTCATCGAGGGCGGCGAACCGATCGTGCTCGTGAACTCGGAAGGTAACCGCACCACGCCATCGGTGGTGGCGTTCAAGGACGACCAGAGGCTGGTCGGACAGGTCGCCAAGCGCCAGGCGGTGCTCAACCCCAGGGGCACCCTGTTCGAGGTCAAGCGCTACATCGGGCGCACCTGGGACGAGATCGAGGCGGAGGCCGAGCGCGCGCCGTACGAGGTCGTCAAGGGCCCGGACGGCGGCGTGAGGTTCGTCGTCGGCGACAAGCAGTACACGCCCGAAGAGGTCTCGGCGATGGTGCTGCGCAAGCTGGTCGACGACGCCAGTGAGAAGCTGGGCGAGAAGATCACCAAGGCCGTCATCACGGTGCCCGCTTACTTCAACAACTCGCAGCGCGAAGCGACCCAGAACGCCGGCAAGGTCGCCGGCCTCGAGGTCCTGCGCATCGTCAACGAGCCAACGGCAGCCGCCCTGGCGTACGGCCTCGACAAGAAGGGCAACGAGACGGTCCTCGTCTTCGACCTGGGTGGCGGGACGTTCGACGTCTCGGTGCTCGAGGTCGGCGACGGCGTGTTCGAGGTCCGCTCCACGGCGGGCGACACCCACCTCGGTGGCTCGGACATGGACTACGCGATCGTCGACTGGCTGGCCGAGGAGTTCAAGAGCGAGTACAACGTCGACCTGCGCAAGGACAAGCAGGCCCTGCAGCGCCTGATCGAGGCGGCTGAGAAGGCCAAGATCGAACTGTCCGGCCTGCCCGAGACCACGATCAGCCTGCCGTTCATCGCCATGGATCCCGGCTCCAACGCCCCGCTCTACCTCGAGAAGAAGCTGACGCGCGCCAAGTTCGAGGAGCTCGTCGCGCCGCTGCTGGCCCGAATCAAGGGGCCGGTGGAGCAGGCGCTGCGTGACGCCAAGCTCGACAAGAGCAAGATCGACGAGGTCATCCTCGTCGGGGGCGCCACCCGCGTGCCGGCCGTCAAGCGCATCGTCAAGGACGTGCTCGGCAAGGAGCCGAACCAGACGGTGAACCCAGACGAGGTCGTCGCGCTCGGTGCCGCCGTGCAGGCAGGCGTCCTCACCGGCGCGGTCGATGACATCGTGCTGCTCGACGTCACGCCGCTGTCCCTCGGCATCGAGACGAAGGGCGGCGTGTTCACCAAGCTGATCGACCGCAACACGACCGTCCCGGTCCGCAAGTCAGAGACGTTCTCGACGGCGGATCACAACCAGACGACGGCGCCCATCCACGTGCTGCAGGGCGAGCGTCCCATGGCGACGGACAACAAGTCCCTGGGCCGCTTCAACCTCGAGGGCATCCCGCCCATGCCGGCCGGAGCGCCGCAGATCGAGGTCACCTACGACATCGACGCCAACGGCATCCTGCACGTCACCGCCCGCGAGAAGTCGACGGGCAAGGAGGCCTCGATCACCATCCAGAACACGACCACCCTCAGCGAGGAAGAGGTCGACAGGATGGTCAAGGAGGCCGAGGCGCACGCCGGCGAGGACAAGAAGGTCCGCGAGCTGGCCGAGGCCAAGAACGAGCTGGACAGCCTGCGGCTCCAGGCCCAGAAGGCGCTGGACGACGCGGAGGGCGCCAGCGACGACCAGAAGAAGCCGGTCCAGGACGCGATCGCGGCCGCCCAGACACTGCTGGAAGGCAAGCCGAGCAAGGACGACCTAGAGAAGCAGAGCCGCGACCTGGCGGAGAAGGTCCAGGCCTTCATGCAGGCCACGGCGCAGCCGGCCCAGCAGGCGGGCGGCGAACCCGAAGGCCAGCAGCCCGACCAGGGAGCCGACGACGAGGAAGTCATCGACGCCGACTTCAAGCCGGCGGGCTGAGGGCGGGTAAGTGCGCGACGACCTGAACAGGGAAGACACGTACGCGGCGGGGGCGGCAGACGCCCCCGCCGAAGGTAGGGAGCGCGCGTCGGACGACGAGGTCGCGATCCTTCGCGACGAGCTCGCCAGCACCAGGGCTCGGCTCCAGGAGCTCGAGGCCGAGGCGACAGACGCGAAGGACCGCTACCTGCGCGCCCGCGCCGAGTTCGACAACTACCGGAGGCGGATGCAGGACGAGCTCGCCCGCGAGCGCGAGCTGGGCGTCGACAGCGCGCTGATGCCCGTGCTCAACGTCTACGACGACCTCGAGCGCGCCCTGGAGGCCGCCGTCATCGCCAACGAGGAGGGTCCTTTCGTCACCGGCGTCAGGGCGGTCCGCGACTCGCTGCTCAGGCAGCTAGACGCGATGAGCGTGCGGGTGATGGGCCTGAAGGGCGAGACGTTCGACCCGGCCCTCCACGAGGCCCTCGCGGTCGTGCCTCCCAGCCCAGACGCCAAGGAGGGGACCATCGTCCAGGTCTACTCGGCCGGCTTCACCAAGGACGACCGGCTCGTTCGACCCGCCAAGGTCATCGTGGCGAAGGACGCGGACTAGCGCGCGGGCGCTGGCTGGTCGGGGAGTAAGCAGTGGCCGAGTTCAAGGACTACTACGAGACGCTGGGCGTCGAGAGGGGCGCGTCTACCGAGGACATCAGGCGCGCCTTCCGCAAGCTGGCCGCCAAGCACCACCCCGACCGCAACCCGGACGACCCGACGGCAGAGGAGCGCTTCAAGGAGGTCAACGAGGCCTACACGGTCCTCTCCGACGACGAGAAGCGTCAGCTCTACGACACGTACGGCCGGACGGGGAGCGTCCCGGACTTCGCCCAGGGCGCTCCGTTCGGCACCCAGGGAGGCACGTTCTACACGAACGTGTCGCCTGAGGAGTTCGCGGGTTTCTCCGACTTCTTCCAGAGCCTCTTCGGAGGCGCCATGGGTGGCCGCATGGACCCTCGAGCCACGAGTGGCGGGGTGCCAGCTGACCCCTTCAGCTTCGGTCGACAGACCACCGCCACGAGGCCCCGGCCCGCCGACGCCGAGGCCAGGCTCGACCTAGGCCTGCTAGACGCGTACCGCGGCGGCCCGACGACGATCCGGGTCGGCGACAAGCAGCTCGACGTCACGGTGCCGGCGGGCGTACGCGACGGCGTCAAGCTACGGCTGCGCGGCCAGGCACCTAGCGGCGGCGACCTGCTCCTGCAGGTGAGACACCTGCCGCACCCGGTGTGGCGGCTCGACGGCGATCACCTGCGGGTACCCATCCGGGTGCCCGACCACGTGGCGGCGCTCGGCGGCAGCGTGAAGGTGCCGACCCTGGACGGCGAGGTAGACCTGACCGTGCCGGCCGGCTCCAGTACCGGTCGTGTCCTGCGGCTGCGTGGGCAGGGTTGGCCACAACGCAGCGGCGGGCGTGGCGACCTGCTTGCCGAGGTGCGGGTGACGGTGCCTGAGACCCTCAGCGACGACCAACGCAAGCTGTACGGGGAGCTGGCCGCAGCCCAGAAGGTCGCTTGACTCCTGGACCGTAGGTTCGAGGGCCCGCGGGCGGCCCGTAGTAGCCTGCGTGGGTGAAGACCTTCCCTAGCATCGACCGCTGGCACCGAGCTTTGCTGCTCGGCCTCGTCGCCGCGCTCACGCTCAGCGTGCCCCTCGCTTTCGCCCAGGGAGGGGCGGAGGCCGAGGAGCCGCAGACCACCCAGACCGCGGAGCCGGACGCCGCCTCCGCACCGGGTACGCCACAGGACGACCCCGTCCTGGTGCGGCTCGGCGACAGGGTCGAGCGCCTCAGCGACATCGAGTGGCGGTTCGAGGTCGCGATGCGCAGCTTCGCGGCTGGGCAAGGCGTGCCGTACACCGAGGAGATCGCCACCCAGCTTCGCGGGCTGTTCCCCAACTACCTCGAGCAGCGCGGCACCGAGCTGGTGCTGCTCCGCGAGGCAGACAACCGCGGCCTGACCCCAGACGAGGCCTCCGTCGAGCAGACCCTCGAGGGGCTGAGGGCCTCGGTCCCCGAGGAGGAGTACGAGACCGCCCTGGCTGACGCTGGCTTCCCGGCCGAGGCGAACCTGGTGACGATCATCCGCGAGGCCGACCTCATCACGCAGGTGTTGGAGGCGCTACGCGCCGAGGCCGTGCCGAGCGACGAAGAGGTCCGCGTTCGCTACCTCGCAGACATCAGCAGCTACACGGAGCCGGAGACGTTCTGCGCCAGGCACATCCTGGTCGAGGACGAGGCGCTCGCGACGGAGCTCGTCGATAGGGTCAGGGCGGGTGAGGAGTTCGCCACACTGGCCGCCGAGCACGGCACCGACGGCACCGCGGCCAACGGCGGCGACCTCGGCTGCTTCCAGCGCGGGATGATGGTGGCCGCGTTCGAGGAGGCCGTCGTGACCGCCGAGGTCGGAGAGGTGGCAGGCCCCGTCCAGACGCAGTTCGGCTACCACGCGCTGATCGTCTACGACCACCGTCCGCAGCAGGTCAGGCCGTTCGATGAGGTGCGGGACACGGTGACAGCGAGCGTATCCGCCGACGCCGCCAACGCTGCCATGCAGGGCCTCCTGCGCGGCTCCGGCCTCGTCACGTACCCCGAGAGGTTGCCGTAAGGAATCCGTAAGCGGCTTGCAGGTAGCGTCTATCCAGCGCTGGACGTAATAGCCGCGTCCTCTCTCACGATCTGAAGCGTCACCTTAGCCAGCGCGGTACCCGGCGCCAGTCCTCGAGCTGGCGCCGGGACCCTTGTTACCTGTCAACACAGCGCCCGCGGTTAGCGTTGGGGCGTGGCCAACCGCCTGGCTGGCGAGCTCAGCCTCTACCTGAGACAGCATGCAGACGACCCTGTCGACTGGTACCCGTGGGGCGAGGAGGCGTTCGCGCGTGCCCGCGAGCTTGACAGGCCCGTCATGCTCTCTGCCGGCTACTCCGCTTGCCACTGGTGCCACGTGATGGCGCGCGAGTCGTTCCGCGACCCAGCCGTTGCCGGCCTCCTGAACGAGGGCTTCGTCAGCGTCAAGCTCGACCGTGAGGAGCGGCCTGACATCGACGACTACTACATGAACGCCACTCAGCTCATGACCGGCTCTGGCGGCTGGCCGCTCACGGTCTTCCTGACGCCTGAAGGCAAGCCCTTCCACGCCGGCACCTACTACCCGCCGGTCGACAGGCACGGCATGCCGAGCTTCACGCGCCTGCTGCAGGCCGTTAGGTCCGCCTGGTCAGACAGGCGCGACGACGTCGTGGCCTCGGCCGAGCAGATCGGCGAGAGCTTGGGGCGCCTCGGAGGAGCCGTGGTCCGCTCGCCAGGGTTAGACCTACCAAGCGCTGAGCCGGACGACGGCTTCGACGCGCTCGTCGGCGCCACGGTCACGGAGGCGCTCGACACGCTGGCGGGCCAGGAAGACATGGCCAACGGCGGCTTCGGCGACCCGAACGGCGGTCCCAAGTTCCCACCTCACGCGGTGCTGCGCTTCCTCCTCACCGAGGGCGGAGAGCGCTCCGTAGGCATGGCGGTCAGGACGCTAGACGCCATGGCCCGCGGCGGGGTGTACGACCACCTGGCCGGAGGGTTCTTCAGGTACTCGGTGGACCCTGGCTGGCGCGTGCCGCACTTCGAGAAGATGCTCTACGACAACGCGCAGCTCATGCGCGAGTACGCCCGGGCGCACGAGCTGGCCGACTCGGCCACCTACAAGGCGGTGGTCGACGGCGTCCTCTCCTGGCTCCGAAACGAGATGCTCCAGACACCCGCGCCCGGCGAGGCGGCCTTCTCCTCGGCGCTGGACGCCGACTCGGAGGGTGAGGAGGGTCGGTTCTACGCCTGGACGGACGCCGACTTCCGAGCCGCCCTGTCGCGGTCGGGAACGCCTACAGGGCAGACGGGCTACGGCGACGCGTTGGTAAAGGCGGCCGTGAAGCGCTTCGGCGTGACGCCCGCGGGCGACTTCGAAGGCGGGAACGTGCTGCGGCTCGCAAGCTCGATCGACGAGGTGGCTGCGACCCTCGGCGTCGACCCGTCGGAGGCGGAGAGCATGCTGGTGACGGCCGCGGCGGCACTGAGAGGTGCTCGGTCCCGCCGCATCAGGCCCACCACGGACGACAAGGTGCTCACCTCGTGGAACGGGCTCCTAGTTTCTGCGCTCGCAACTGCGGGGTCGGTACTCGACGAGGAGCGAGCCCTGACGGTTGGCCGCGACCTGGCGCGCTTCCTCGTCGGCCGCCGCGACGCGCGCGGTCGCCTCGAGCACCTCTGGCGCGAAGGCGCCAGCAGCGTCACCGGCCTGCTCGAGGACCACGTGTTCCTAGGCAACGGTCTTCTCGACCTGTACGCGGTGACCCTGGAGCCTTGGCTGCTGGTCGAGGCCCTCAGGCTGGCCGACGAAGTCGAGGAGCACTTCAGAGACCCGGTGGGCGGAGGCTGGTTCGACTCGGCGCCCTGGCTGGCCGGCGCGCCGGCACGGCTCAAGAGCCACACCGACGGCGCCGTGCCCAGCCGCTACGTCGCTGCCGCCCGCCTCGTGTGGCGGGCCGGGCGCTACCGTTCGGACCTTGAAGCGCAGGACCGGGCGCGGCAAGCAGTCGTGCCACTGGCCCCGGCTGCGGCGGGAGCGCCTCAGGCGTTCGGCACACTCCTGGAACTGCTCATCGAGATGCGGGCCTCCGAGCGCGAGGTCGTCGTCGTGGGCTCGCGAGGTAGCGACGCCGTGGAGGAGGTGCTCGGCGCCGTCCGCAGCTCGGGTCGCCACAGCGACGTGCTGCTGCTCCTCGACCCAGGCGATGCCCAGGGCGGACGTCATCCGCTCGCCGACCTTCCGCTCTCTGAGGGCCGTTACCCTGGCGACGACGCGCCCGTGACCGTGTACGTGTGCCTGGCCGGCGTCTGCCGGCTGCCCGTGCACGACGCCGACGCCGCGGTCCGTGCGATGCTGGCGACCAGGTAAGGGCCTTAGAGCGCTCGACCTTGAGGCGCCGGCTCATCTAGGGAGGCAACATGCTTCACTCCGGTCTCTTGGACCTACACAACCTGTTGCGTTGGGTCGTCGTGGCCTTCGCCCTGGTGGCGATCCTCGGTGCCCTGTTCGCTCGGCGCTGGACGCCCGCCCAGGCCTCCATCGGGCGCTGGTTCTCGATCCTGTTCGGCGTGCAGGTCCTGGTGGGGCTCGTTCTGTGGTTCGTCAGCCCGCTCGTGCAGGGCGCGATGGGTGACATGGGTGCGGCGATGAGGGTGCCGGAACAGCGATTCTTCCTGCTCGAGCACCCGCTGCTTATGGTCATCGCCGTAGCCCTTGTCGGGATCGGCGGCGCGCGCGCTCGCAAGACGGACAACCCCCGCGTGGCTCTGGTGTTCTACCTGCTGGCGGCGGCGGCCATGGCGTACGCGATCCCTTGGGACAGGCCGCTGATGCCGGGCATGTGAGGGAGAGCCGGGCTGAGTGACGGCAGGGTCTGACCCCCGTGGCGGTGCCCACCCGGAAGGTGAGACCGGGCTGACGCTGTTGGTCGGTCCGCCCGCGTCTGGCAAGACCGAGGCGATGGTCGAGGTGGCCCGCTCGGCCTGCGCGAGGGGCGACCGCGTGTGGTGGCTGGCGCTCCCTCACCAGCGCGCCTACGTGTTCCGCCGGGCTACCGGGGGCGGCACAGCGCTCCTCGGGCTCGAGGTGATGAGCGCCCAGCAGGCGTTCTACCGCGCCCTCTCTGCGCTGACGCCCGAGGGCCTGCGTCCACTGCTCGTCGGCACTGCTCGCATAGTGCACGTCGCCGAGGCGCTGCGCGAGGTGACCGGCGAGCTGCCTTCGCCAGGCGAGGCGAAGCTCTTCGCGGCCGCCATCGCCGAGGCCAAGCGCTACCAGGTCGAGCCTGCCGTGTTGGCGGCCGACGGCGGTGACCAGGAGTCGTCCCGGCTGGCCGGGGTGTACCGCCGCTACGAGGCGTCGCTAGATGGCCGGTGGGATTACGACGATGTCCGGTCGGCTGCCGTCAGGCTGGTAGAGGACGAGGTCGCGTGCGAGGGGCTGGCCAGTCAGCGGTCTCGGGCCGCTGCGGGACTGCCGGACGTCGTGGTCGTGGACGGCTGGCGGGAGCTGGGGCCTCTCGATTGGCGGTTCCTGAGGGGTCTGGCTCGTTACCTCCGCGTGCACGTGACCTTGCCTGAGCCCCCTCCCGGGGTGACTGCAGACGCGACCCTCGAGCCTCCCGCGGCCGTGACGCACGTCGAGCGTTACATCGCGGTCAACCCGGTAGAGGAGGCGAGGTGGGTGCTGCGGAGCCTCAAACGCGACCTCGGGGAGGGCCTGGACCCGCTCGCGATCGCGGTGGTGGCGCCGAGGGCAGCCGGGGACGCGCTGCTGGCGCTCGCCGACGAGTACGGGGTCCCGTTCATGGACGAACGCGGCGCCTCACTAGCTGACACGGCCGCCGGACGCACGCTCCTCGACCTACTGGAGCTGCCCGATTCGCCGACGCCTGCCCGCCTCCTGGCGGTGCCCGACCTGACGCCCGTCGCCACTCTGGCGATGCGGCTCGGCGTCACCGGCTCGGGCGCCCTCAGGCGCGTGGCGGCGAGCCTAGGCATGGCAGACGACGTGGACGAGTGGCTCGAACGCCTGGCTGAGGTGGGCGACCCAGTGCCGTGGACGCAGGCGCTGCTCGACGAGGTCGTATCGCTCACGCAGCCCGAGCTGCCGGCCGGCTTCAGGGACCGCGTCCTGGCCGCCGCCCAGCACGCCGCGAGCCTGCAGGGCACGGGAGCGTTCCGGCCGTGGCTGGTAGCACTGCTGCGGGACGTGCGCGCGCCACGACAGCTCCGGGGCGGCATCGCGCTCCTCACGGGCGACCTCGCCTCCGGGAGGCGGTTCGGTCGCTGCTACGTGATGGGCGCAACCGTCGGAGCCTACGGCGCCGGCGAGAAGGAGGACTACTTCGTTCCAGACGAGCGACGCGAGGACTTGCCGCTGGTCGGCAAGCTGCCTAGGCGCTTCGCAGGTGGCGACGCCCTCGTCGTTGCCGAGCTCCTGAGCCGGGGGCGTACCACGGTGGTCACGGCCTCCACCGCGGGGACGGAGGGCAAGCTCGTGCCTGACGAGCGCCTGCTAGGCGACCCGTTCGGACTGCCGTCGTTGCCGCCGGTCCCGGCGGGCAGCCGGCTCGAGCTGGGGGGCTCTGACGTCTACGACCCGGCCTTCGATCTCGCGTCGCCCGAGGAGCTTACTGCCGCCTACGGGCCAGGGCTCCCGGATGCCGAGTGGCTGAGGGAGTACGGCGCGAGGTGCGCGTTCAGGGCCTGGGGGGAGCGAGCTCTACGACTCGACAGCACAGAAGGGCGGTCCGCGGAGGGTACGGACGAGGCCGCCGCCGAGCTGGCAGGTCTTCTGAAGACCCCGCCGGGCGATGACGCCGATTGGTACCACCTGGTGAAGGCGCTCGCGTCGCAGACGACCCTGTCGGACGAACGGATGGCCGCGATCGAGACGCGCTTCCCGTGGGCTGCAGACTGGCTGAGAACACACAGCGATCACCTACAGGAGCTGTCCTGGGGCCCGGTGTTCCGCGGCGCTAGCGCCGGCGGCGGCCCAGGCTACGAGGCACGGGTGGACGCGGGCAGAAGGGACCACGACGGTCGCACCGCGACCGTTTACCGGTTCGCAGCGCCGGCTCCGGGCGCAAGGGACGAGGGCTCGGACCTGTGGGGCTGGGGCCGTGAGCAGCTCAGGGATAGGTGGAGTGAGTACCTGGCCCTGCACCTGCTCAGGGAACATCGCGCTCGACCCGCCCGCTACGCCGAGGTCGTCGTGTGGCCAGTCTTCGGCGAGCCGGTCACGATCGAGCGCTCTTCGAAGGGCTACACGAAGTCCCGGGTCGATGCCGCTGTCAGTGGGGTCGCGGACGCGCAAGCTCGCCTGGCGGACGGGGACGTGGTTCCGACGCCGGGCTTCTGGTGCAAGGACTGCGCGTTGTTCTACGTCTGCAGGGTAGGTCACAGCGAATGAGGGTACGGGTCGCTTCCGCAGGTACCGGCAAGACCACCAGCCTCGTGCGCCGGTACCTGGAGCTCGTAGGCTCCGGCGTACCCCTGAGGCGCATCGCCGGCGTCACGTACACGCGCGCGGCCGCCTCCGAGCTGAGGGTCCGTGTGGGCGCCGGTTTCGAGGAGGTCCTGGGCGAGGGCAGTTACCTCGGCGGGCTCTACACCCCGCCGACCGACGACCTGGGGCTGTTCGAGACCGCCGCCCGCGAGATCGGCGGGGCACAACTCAACACCATCCACGGCTTCATGATCGCGGGGCTGCGACTAAGCGCGCCCCTCCTCGGCTACGACCCCAGGTTCGCCATGGTGAGCGAGGGCGAGGCCGAGGCCGACTTCCAGGAGGAGCTCGACTCGCTGCGGCTACTGGCGCGCGACCCCGAGCACCAGCTACACGCGGCCGTGCTGGTAGCAGGTGAGCACGCCGCTCTGCTGCCGCCCAAGGTGTTCGAGAGGCGGTCTTTGGCGGCGGAGCTCGTCTTCGGCGATGACGAGCTCTCGCAGGCTGTCGGTGCCGTCTTCGCGGCTGCTTACGGCCGGCTCATCGACCGGTACGCGGCGAAGCGGATGGGGCCGGGCGAGGTCGAGCGGGCTGCCCTGCGCATGCTCGATCATCCGGTGGCCAGCGCCCGGTTGGTGGCCAGGTACCCTGTCGTGCTCGTCGACGAGTACCAGGACGTGAACCCCGTGCAGGGCGAGTTCTTCGAGGGCCTCGAGGCCGCTGGTGTCGGGCTAGAGCTCGTGGGAGACCCCAAGCAGTCGATCTACCTGTTCCGCAACGCCGACGTCGACGTGTTCCGGCGTGCCCTGTCCAAGGCAGAGGAGACCGGCGAGGTGCTGCCGCCGCTCACGGAGTCACGGCGCCACTCCAGGGCAGTCGTCGCCTTCCTGAACCGGTTCACGACAGCACTCGGTGAGCGTGACCTCGGGTTCGGCAGCGCGGAGGCGCCAGAGGTCTCTAGTGCCGGAGGGCAGTCCGAGGTGGATGGCTCGGTCGAGGTCGTCGTCGTGACAGGCGGCGCCGGCATCGGCGACCAACGGCCGCAGGAGACGGTGGAGCTCGTTGACAGGCTCGTCGCGTTCCACGAGCAGGGCGTGCCTTACGACCGCATGGCGGTCCTCGGCCGCACGCACCGGCAACTGGCACGCGTCGAGGCGGCGCTGACAAGTCGCGGCGTGCCCGCCCTCTACGGCCGGCGCGGCCTCTTCTCGCGTCAGGAGGTCCACGACGTTCGCAGCGCGCTCGAGGTGGGAGCGGGGCCCTCCCGCGCCTCGCTCGCCGCCTTCCTGAGGGGGCCGCTGGCCGGACTGAGCCTCTCGGACCTGACGCGTGTGATGGGTGCAGGTGACCCGCTGGAGCTGGTCAAGGAGGTCGCGCCGCACGCCCACGCCGTCGTGGCGGAGCTGGGCAGGGTGGTGCGATCCCCGCCGCTGGTGGCGCTCAAGACGGCGCTCCGTGAGCCGCTGGCCGGCGGACCTCCGTTGGTGGACATGCTGTCGGCGACCGCCAGGGCGAACCTCGACGCCATGCTCTTCGAGGTGGCGGCTCATGAGCCGGAGGACCTGATGAGGCTGATCGAGCTGCTGGCGGAGCTGGAGGATCGGTCCGAGGCTGAGGACGTGCCGGCGACCGGCAGTGGTGTCCGGCTGCAGACCGTACACAGCTCTAAGGGTCTCGAGTACGACGTCGTCGCCGTCTACGACGCCGGGTACTGGAAGCGCCACCGCGTGCCGGACGCCGCGGTCGACGCGCACACCGGCAGGGTGTCGCTGCTCGGGGCGGTGCCCGACCCGGCGACGACCCAGGCGTGGACCGACAGGGCAGTGGCCGAGGACCACCGGCTCCTCTACGTGGCGGCCTCTCGCGCCCGCGACCACCTGCTGATCACGGGCAGCGCCGGAGGCGGCAAGGTCCCTGCCGACTGGCTGGGGACGTTGGTCGAGGTCGTCCTGCCTGGGGTGGAGCTGCCGCCGTCCGTGAAGGTCACGTACGTGGAGGCCCGTAGCCAGTCCGCGTCGACCGTCAGGCCGCTAGGTGAGGCTCCCACGGCGTTGGAGCGCGCAGCGTGGTCTGGGTCGAGCTTCGAACACCATCCTCACGGGCCGCTCTCGAGCCCGTCGCGGCTGGTGGACCTGCTCGGCGGTCCCACCGAGGTGACGGAGCCGCTGACGAGGTTCGAGGCCACCGGTACCGGAGACGACGTGCATGACTGGTCGCCGGACGCGGACGACGACGAGGCGGCCAGCGTGCACCTGTTCCTGCCGGGACGCGGTCGTGTGGTGGGCACGCTCGTGCACTTCGCGATCAGTCAGGACTGGTCGCCAGACGATGGCGCTCGACTCGAGAGCCTCCGGTCGCAGGAGGTGATGTTCCCGTTCACGACCGTCGAGCAGGACGACCTACTCGGCGAGGTGACTGAGCTGCTGCGCGCCTACCACGACCTCCTTGGCGCAGTCCTCCCTCACCTACACGCGCGCATCAGCGACAGGGCGGAGTTGCCGCTCGTCTACCCGGGTGGGCCGACGGTATGGGAGGGCGTCATAGACAGGCTCTACCAGGCGGACGGCGAGTGGTGGATAGACGACTACAAGACGGACAGGCACGTGCGGCCAGAGCGCTATCACGTGCAGCTCGGGCTCTACCTGCACACCGTCGAGAGGGCGCTGGGGGAGACCCCTCGAGCGCGGCTGGTCTACCTTCGGCCGCGACAGGTCGTCGAGGTGGAACGAGAGGTGCTGTTGGCTGCACTCCGGGACTCAGGTGTGCTGGGGCCGGGCTGATACCGACCAGGGTTGAATCACGGGCGGTGCCAGGGACGATCGTTTCATGCCGTCAGAAGCCGTTCGGGCCTTGGTCGTTGCCCAGCACCTGTAGGCAGGTGCCTAACTTGCGGGGGACTAGAGGTGCCGAACGCGCCATGCTGAGCGCATGGACGAACGAGCTACAGGAACGGTCAGGGCCACGCTCAAGGGCGTCGAGGGTGAGATCGTGGCAGCTTCCGAGAACGGGTTGCACTGGCAGGTCGAGGTGCCCGCGGACGAGCTGGCCCAGCTTGTCGCACGCTTCGCGACCGGCGAGGACATGCCGGTGATGACGGACAAGGGGGCCCTCACGGTCAGGACGCGTGACTGGCTTATCTGGCCCAGTGACGACACCGTAAGGGTGCGCTTCGCGCTCGAGGACGTGACCACCTGGTGAGGCCGAGATCACCTGGTGTAGGCGCGTTCATCCGCGTGGTGACTACCAGGCGCCGAGCCTCCTGAGTACCACCTGGGTGGCCTTGCCCACCACGCGCGCCCCGAGGTTCTCGGGGTGGAAGCGGCGGTCCACGCAGCCGGCTGTCATAACGGCCACCACGTAGTCCGTCGGCGTGTCGCTCTGCGCGCCCAGCGTGATGACGCCGGCGTCGTTGCGCACGCCTCGCACCGAGCCGCTCTTCGAGGCCACGATCATGTCCGAGATCCCGATCTCGGCGCTGTACTGGTCGTAGTCAAGGGCACGGCCGAGCTCCGTGAACTGCTGGGCGCGGTAGATGCGCTTCGCTACCTCTGTCAGCTCGGGCGGCAGGAGCTCGCCCCGCCAGAGCCTGGCGAAGTGGTCGGCTAGGTCACGCGGCGTGGTGCGGCTGGGCGTGGACTTGCCATCGCCGCTGACGGGCGCAAGCTGGAGCTTCCCGCGCACGTGCGTGCCGTGCCACCCGTGGTTCGCGGTCACGTCACGGATGCGCTCGACACCCAGGAGTTCTATCAACAGGTTCGTCGCCGTGTTGTCGGAGACGACGATCATCAGCGTGGCCACGTCTATCAGGAGATGGCTGGTGCCGGGCCGCAACACCTTGAGCACGCCGGAGCCCGTCACCTGGTCGTCGGCCCCCAGAAGGAGCGGCTGACCGAGGTCGAGCTCGCCGGCCGCGACCGCCTCGAGGAGGGCCTGGAGCACGTAGACCTTGATGGTGCTGGCGGCCGTGAACGGCTCATCGGCACGGCGCATCACGACCGCCGCTGCGCTCTGGTCCCGCGACCCGGCGGCCTTCTGGTCGGCGAGCCGGTAGGCGACGATCCCGAGCCGCGGTGGCTCATCGGTGACCCCTCCATGACCTTGGTCGCCTTCGCCGCCGAGGGCGCGCTCGAGCGCGTCGAGGTCGTCTGGCAGGGGCGGTAGGCGAGGGTCGGGAAGAGCAGTGTCTCCTGCTGGCGTCGTCTCCACGTTCGCCAAGTTACCGCGGCTACCTGGGACAGGTCTCGCCCTGGTAGATCGCCGTGATAGGCCGGGCACGTGCCCAGTCGTATTGTCAGGGAGCCTGTCCTTGACCTACACTTCTGGCGCCAGGCAACGTCGGCGTTCCCCAGGGCCGGTTCACACCGGTTAGGTGACGTGCGCCTACGAGAGGGCCGGCAGTCTCACGAGCCCGGGGGCCCGGGCGGCTAAGGAAGGTCATGGCAGAAGGCAAGGTCAAGTGGTTCAGCAGCGAGAAGGGTTACGGCTTCATCGCCAACGACGAGGGCGGTGATGACGTGTTCGTGCACTTCAGCGCCATCCAGGCCGACGGCTTCAGGACCCTCAACGAGGGCGACGAGGTCACGTTCGAGGTCGAACAGGGTCCCAAGGGTCCTCAGGCCCGCAACGTCGTGATCACCCACCGTGCACCGGTGCAAGCAGGGTCGTTCGATAACTTCGGCGGCGGCGGTGGTGCCGGCGGTGGTGGCGGCGGTGACCGCTTCGGCGGCGGCGGCGACCGCGGCGGCGACAGAGGTGGCGGCGGCCGCTACGACGGCCGTGACCGCGGTGGTGATCGTGGTGACCGCGGTGGTGACCGCAACCGCGGTGGCCGCAACCGGCGCTACTGAACCAGAGCACTGCACACGAGTAGGAGCCCGGCGCCGGTGGTTCGGCGCCGGGCTCCTGTGTCTGGCCTGGGATGCGGGCCCGTGGGCAGCGCTACGTCAGGCCGATGCGGACTGGGGACCGACCGCGACGCTCCTGCGGCGGCTGAAGGCTCCTGCCGGGGCGCCGAGTCGCGGCAGCACCCAGTAGTCCAGCCCGTAGTAGCCGGCTATGCGCCAGGCGAGCACCAGCCAGGTGGCGAGGATGAACATGATCGGGTTAGAGGACAGCGTCCCGGCGAGCATGAACGCGACGTTCATCAGGCCGCCGAGGAAGGCCACGAGACCCGTGAGGAAGCCGGCGATCAGCGCGACGCCCACCAAGACCTCGCCCCAGGCGACCACGTACGACATGAACGGCGCCATGGGCAGGAAGACGTTCTCGACGATCCAGGCGTACCAGCCGGTCACGGCAGGTGAGTCCCCGACGGACAGCGAGATCGCGCGGTTCAGGAAGCCCGAGACCGCCGTCCCGGCCTCCGCGCCGACCCACTTGGCGTCCGAGACCTTGTGCCATCCCGCGTTCAGCCACAGCCAGCCGAGGTAGACCCTCACCACCGTCCAGACCGGTGCCATGAACCGAGATGCGAAGAGGAACTTGCTTATCGTTGGCTCTGGGTAAAACTCCGTGCGAGTCATCGCCCTAGCCTCCCTTTCACCGTCGAGTATGGGGTCCCCGGTCGGCCCCGCGCCAGGGACGTAGGTACCGGCGGGTCGCATGAGCACGTAGAGTGACGCCTGTGACGACGCTCCGAGGCACCTTGCTGCTGCCGCATGGCGCGGCATCCGGTTCGCTCGAGTTCGCCGAGCGCATCGAACGTGTCGACGCGCGCCGCGAGCTAGCCGAGCCCACGGCGCCGTTCGTACTGCCCGGATTCATCGACGTACACGTCCACGGCGGTGGGGGAGGCGACGCCATGGACGGTGTCGACGGCGTGCGGCGGCTGGCGCGCTTCCATGCCGGGCACGGGACGACCACGCTGCTCCCGACCACCATGACCAACCCGTGGCCCTCGGTGATCGCAGCGCTGAGAGGCGTGGCCGAGCTCGTCGGCAGCTCCGAGGACGGTCTCCCGGACGTGTTGGGCGCCCATCTGGAGGGACCGTTCATCAACCCTGGGCGCCTCGGCGCCCAGCCTCCGGCCACGCTGCCACCCGAGCCAGACCTGGTGAACGAGGTCCTGGCACTGGAGGTGGTCAGGGTGGTGACGCTCGCACCGGAGGTCGAGGGCGCGCTACAGGCCGCCGAGACGTTCGCCCGTGCGGGCGTGCGGGTCAGCTTCGGCCATACCCTCGCGACGGCGGACCAGGCGACCGAGGGCGTCGATGCCGTGCTGGCCGCTGGCGGCACGGCCGGCTTCACTCACCTCTACAACGCGATGACGCCCCTGGCGTCGCGCGAGCCGGGCGCGGTGGGCGTGGCGCTCGCCAGGCCCGAGGCCTACGCCGAGCTGATCCTTGACCTGCACCACGTGCACGCCGTGGCGTTCCGTGCTGCGCACGCGGCTAAGGGGGATAGGCTGCTGCTCATCACCGATGCCATGCGCGCGGCAGGCAGCGATGGGGGCGCCAGCGAGCTGGGTGGTCAGGCCGTGTACGTGGACGCTGGCGCCGCGCGCCTCGCCGACGGCACGTTGGCCGGCAGCGTGCTGACGATGGACCAGGCGGTCAAGAACGCTGTCAGCTCGGGGCTCGGACTGACCGCAGCGGTGCGTGCGGCCACCGCCGTGCCGGCCGACTACCTGGGTCTGGGCGACCGCGGCCGGCTAGAGGTGGGGGCGCGCGGTGACGTTGTGGTGCTCGACGACGACCTGCACGTGATCGAGGTGTACGCGCGAGGTCGTCGTCTGGTCTAGTCGTTCCCGGCCCTAGCTTGACCGTCCCAGGGCGGCGCTCATCGGCCCTCGGAGGAACTAGCGGCCAACCGCTCGAGACGCTCGCCCAAGCCGACCAGCGACGAGCCCATCCGTGCAGCGGCCGAGCGCCACGCTGGCACCGGTGTTGGCGGCGGGCACGTCTGAGCGGAGATCTTGCTACCAGCGCGTGGGGGTCTTGCGCCGTCGCCAACCGTCGAGCCGACGCCTCGTTCGCTCTTCGCTGTCACCCTGGCCGGCGCCTTGGCGCCGCGTACGGCCTTGGCGCCCATGTGCAGACGACGTGCCTCCTCCAGGAGCTCCTTCTGGCGGTTCCAGTACCCGAGGACCAGGTAGTTGTTGGTCTCGCTTGTCATGAGCGCCTCCTTCGACGTGCTCACTTGCCCGCGCAGCGTAGCGACCTACCCGGACACGGGTTGGCCGGTTTAGCGCTATCGTGCGGACTATGGGAACGACGCTGCCCAAGCGGCTCTTCGATCTGGTCGAGGAGCTGCAGGGGAGAGGGGTGCGTACGTCTGCCGACCTCGCGCACCGCCTCGGCGTGTCCGAGCGGACCGTCAGGCGTGACATCGGCCGCCTTATCGAGCTGGAGCTGCCCGTCGAGACCCAGCCGGGGCGTAACGGCGGCGTCAGCCTGCCGGCCGGGGCGCTCCTGCCGGCCGTCCGCTTCACCGACGACGAGCTGCTCGCGCTTGTCACCGGCCTGAAGGCCGTCGCCTCCGACAGCGACGAGACCCTCGAGCGCGCTGCGAACCGGGCCCTAGAGCGCCTCGAGACGGTGCTGTCACCCGAGACACGTGGCCGCGTGCGCGCGCTGCAGGACGCGTTCGCACCGGGGTTCCTGACCCCGGACCACTCCGTGGCTGCGCCCAGCCAGCACGTGATCGCGTTGGCCGAGGCGATCCACAAGGGCGACCGGTTGCTCATGAGCTACAACAACGGCCAGCAGGTCACGGAGCGGAAGGTGGACCCGTACGGCCTCGCGAAGCTGGGCCCCTGGTACGTCGTCGCCTACTGCCACCTGCGCCAGGACCTGCGCACGTTCCGGGTCGACCGCATCCGCCGCATGGCTACGACTGACGAGAGCTTCGAAAGGCCACAGGGCTTCGACGCCTACCGCTACGTCAGCGACGCCATCGCGATGGCTCCCGGTCACGGCGACCTCGTATGCAGAGCGATGCTGGACACGGACCTGCAGACGGCCAGCAGGCGCCTCGCCTTCTCGACCGTGCTGCTCGAGCCGGCCGAGAACGCCGTGCGCCTCACCGTCAGGACAGACCGGCACGGGCTCGAGTGGGTGGTACACCAGCTCCTGCGGCTGAGGTGCGATGTGCGGATCGAGGGCCCTGACGAGCTCAAGGTGGCCGCGGCGCGGGTAGCCGGGCGCCTGACCGGGCTCTAGGCGAGCTCCTCGCCGACGACCCTCTGCACCGTCTGCGGGTCGGCCCGACCGCCGGCGGCACGCATCACCTGCCCGACGAAGAAGCCCCGTAGGCCAGTCTTGCCTGCGCGGTACGCGGCGGCCTCATCCGGGTGGTTGGCGACGGCCTCGCGAACGTGGCCCCGCACCTCGTCTTCGGACAGCGTCTGATCGAGCCCTCGGCTGCGGACCAGCTCCACGGGATCGGTCCCCGTCTCGGCCGCGCTCGCCAGCACGTCCTTGGCGGCCGTGGCCGTCACCGTGCCTGCCGCCAGGAGCTTCGCCAGCCCAGCGACGCCGGCCGGGCTGAGGTTGGGCTCGCCAGCGCGCTCACGGAGCTCGCGCGCGACGTCGTTCACGACCAGGTTCGCGGCAGTAGTGGCCGGTGCGCCAGCCGCCACAGCCTCCTCGAAGAAGGCGAGTAGTTCATGCGAGCCCGCCAGGGCGTCGGCGTCGGTGGCGCCAAGCGCGTAGCGAGCGGCGAGTCGCTGCGCTGTCTCGGCGCGGGCGGGGTCTGAGCTGGTGGTGCCGGCAGCGGTCGTGCCCTCACTGACGAGGTCGCCGCCGTCGACCGCGCCGCGTCTGATCGGGTCACCGCCAGCTGGTCCGACGGCGTTCGCCGCCTCGCTCGCTGCTCCCCGGCGTCCGTCCTTGAGTGGGACGATGCGGTTGAAGACGAGGTCCTCGTCGCTGCTGTCCTCAGGGTCCCGCCAGAAGTAGCCGAGGCGCTCGAACTGGTAGCGCGTGCCCGGGTCGTCGTTCAGGACGCTGGGCTCGACGAGCCCGCGCCGCTCGACCAGCGATTCCGCGGTGAGGTTGTCGAGGAAGTCCGCGCCGCCTGCCTCCGGGTCGGCCACGGCGAAGAGCGGCTCGTACAACCTCGCGATCATCGGGACGCCTCTCACCCGCGACACCCAATGGACCGTCGACCAGACCTTGACGCCCTCCGGAGCCTGGCCCATCTCACCCAGGAACGCGTGACACCTCAAGCGCGTGACGTTGCCTGCGTCGTCCGTGACGACCTCGTCGACCCGCACCACCGGCCCGTGGCGCAGCCGCACGGCCCGGCCGGGGGCCAGGCGCCTGAAGCCGGGCAGGGGCGAGGCCGCGAAGTCCTCGCGTTCGATGACCACCTCGCGGGTCAGCGGGAGGCTCCGGCTGCCCTCCCGTGGCACGTCGTGCGGCCAGTAGGGCGCGTCGAGCGTGACCGCCTCACCCTGTGGCAGGTTGGACAGCTCGAGCACCAACGGGTCGAGGACGGCGAGGACCCGCGGCGCCTTCTCGTTGAGGTCGTCGCGTATCGCGTGTTCCAGCAGCGCAGGGTCCGTGCGGCTGTTCGCCTTCGCGACACCGACTCGGTTGGCGAAGTCCTTGATCGCCGCGGGCGTGACGCCGCGCCGCCGCATCGCCGAGAGCGTCGGCATACGCGGGTCGTCCCAACCTGAGACGTGGCCCCCCTGCACGAGTTGCAGGAGCTTGCGCTTGCTGACGATGGTGCCGTCGAGCACCAGTCTGGCGAACTCGTACTGGTAAGGCCTCTGCCCCTCGATGAGGTTGTCGACGAGCCAATCGTAGACCTCGCGGTTGTTGACGAACTCCAGCGTGCAGAGCGAGTGGGTGATGCCCTCGATGGCGTCCGACAGCGGGTGCGCCATGTCGTAGAGGGGGTAGACCTTCCACGTGTCGCCTGTGCGGTAGTGCGGAGCGTGGACGATCCGGTACAGGATCGGGTCGCGCATCTTCATGTTGGGCGAGCCCAGGTCGATCCTGGCGCGCAGGACGTGGGCGCCCTCCGGGAACTCACCTGCCTGCATGCGCGTGAACAGATCTAGGCTCTCCTCCGGCGACCTGTCGCGGAACGGGCCCGGTCGGCCCGGCTCGGTCACCGTGCCGCGCAGCTCCCTGATCTCGTCCTCTGACGAAGAGTCGACGTAAGCGAGTCCCTTCCTGATGAGCTCGCGCGCGAAGTCGTATAGGTGCGGGAAGTAGTCGGAGGCGAAGCGGACCTGGGCGGGCTCCATGCCGAGCCATGAGAGGTCGCGGATGGCGGCATCGACGAAGCGCATCTCCTCGGTCTCGGGGTTGGTGTCGTCGAAGCGCAGGTACGTGACGCCGCCGTAGTCCTGAGCGACGAGGAAGTTCAGGCAGATCGCCTTGGCGTGCCCGATGTGCAGGAAGCCGTTCGGCTCGGGCGGGAAGCGCGTGAGCACGCTGCTCACGCGGCCGGCCTTCAGGTCGGCATCGATGATGTCCGTGATGAAGTTGGGCGCCACCTGCCGCTCTTCATCGCGCGGCATGCTCGCCTCTGAATGGGGCGCGACGGGTGGTAGCGGTGTGGTGTCCTCGGCGTTCATGCTCAGCTCCCGTTTCTGGCGCCAAGTGCGGACCCGATGTGAGGGACAGGGGCCCCGACCCGCCGACAGGCGGGCAGCGCGACGAACCTAGACTCTACCGCCTAAGCGGTGTACGGCACGACGAGCATCGTGACGAACAGGTAGCTGACGGGGAAGGTGAAGAGCAGCGAGTCGAGACGGTCAAGGACGCCGCCGTGGCCTGGCAGGAAGACGCCCGCGTCCTTCACGCCCGCCCAACGCTTGAGCAGCGACTCGAACAGGTCGCCCAACTGCGCGGCCAGCGAGGTGACCACGGTCAACGCCAGCACAGTGCCGACGCCCAACTCGAGCCCCGCCACGCGGCGAGCCAACAGCGCTGTGCCTGCCACTATGAGCAGCGCGAACAGCAGCCCACCTATGGCACCCTCGACGGTCTTCTTGGGGCTGATACGCGGTGCCAACGGTGTGCGTCCGAACACCGAGCCCAGGGCGAACGCGCCAACGTCGGTAGCGACGGCCGAGAGCAGGGGGATGGCCAGGAACCACAGGCCCAGCTGGCCGTCAGGCGTGTAGCGCAGGGTGATGATGTAGCCGAGCAGGAACGGCACGTAGAGGTACCCGGCGATCGTGAAGCCGGCCGCGTTCACCGAGTTGCGGTTGGGTCCCACGACCTCGAGCACCAGCACGTAGATGACGAACAGCACGAGGAGCGCCTCGCGCCAGCTCACTCCACCGGCCAGTGAAGGCATGCCCGGATAGGTTGATGGCAGCGACGCAGGCACGGTCAGGACGGCGGCCACGAACAGGCTGCGCTGCCTGATGGGGATGCCCCGCAGTCGCATGAGCTCGGCGTACTCGCGCACGGCAACGAAGCACAGCAGCACGAACGCTGGCGCCAGCAACGGTAGCCCGACCCACAGCACCAGCATGGCGAGTGTGAAGATCGCCAGCCCGCCGAGCACGCGGGTCTGCAGAGCACGGCTGCCCTCTGCCGTAGGTTGCGGCGCGCTCACACCGCCAGGATGTCAGTCTCTTTCGTCTTGGTGCGCTGGTCTATCTTCTGCACGTACTCGTCGGTCGACTTCTGGACCTCGCCCTCGGCGCGCCTGAGCTCGTCCTCGGACAGGTCGCCGTCCTTGTGTAGCGCCTTGAGCGAGTCGTTGGCGTCGCGCCGGATGTTGCGCACGGCCACCCTGGCCTCCTCGGCCATCTGGTGGACGGTCTTGACGAGGTCGCGGCGCCTCTCGTCGTTGAGCGGCGGCACGGCGATGAACACGTTGTCGCCCTGGTTGTTCGGGTTGAACCCCAGGTCGCTCTCGAGGATCGCCTTCTCGATGGCCGCGATCGAGCTCTTGTCGAACGGCGTGACGACGAGCGTGCGGGCGTCTGGGCTGGAGATGGTGGCGACCTGCGGCAGCGGCATGCTCGCGCCGTAGTAGTCGACGTGCACGCGGTTGAGCACCGCGGGGTTGGCTCGGCCGGTACGCACAGCGCCGATGTTCTGCTCGTACGCTTCGAGCGACCTCTGCATGCGTTCCCTGGCCTCGGCGAGGACCGTCTTCATCGTGACCTCCGGAGGGTTCTATCGCGTCGGCCGCCAGTCTACCGCGGCCAAGCGGAACGACTGGACCTACCTTCGGCGGGCGCGGCGTGCGGCCTGACCTACCTTTCGCAGCCAAGCGGAACGACCGGACCTACGCGAAGGCAGTCTGCACGTCCTGCGCGATGAGGGTGCCGATGTCCTCACCGGCCAGAAGCCTGCCCAGGTTGCCTGGCGTGAAGATGTCGAAGACCCTGATCGGCATGCCGCGGTCGATGCACAGACTGACGGCGGTCGCGTCCATGACGGCCAAGCCGTTGTTGAGGACGTCGAGGTAGGAGAGGGTGGCGTAGCGTCTGGCGTCGGGGTTGCGGCGCGGGTCCGCCTCGTACACGCCGTCTACGTTGCTCTTGGCCATGATCACCATCTCGGCCTCGATCTCGAGGGCGCGTAGGGTGGCGGCCGTGTCGGTAGTGAAGAACGGGTTGCCTGTCCCGGCGGCGAAGATGACGACGCGGCCCTTCTCGAGGTGCCTCAGCGCGCGGCGCCTGATGTACGGCTCGGCGATCTCCTGGATGGTTATAGCTGTCAGCACGCGGGTGTCGACGTCAGCGGCCTCCAGGGCGTCCTGGAGGGCGATGGCGTTCATCACCGTGCCCAACATGCCCACGTAGTCGGCGGTCGCGGGGTCCATGTGGCTGCCGTGCTGCGCACCGCGCCAGAAGTTCCCGCCGCCAACGACCAGCGCCAGCTCGACGCCGCTCCGCTTGGCATCCTTGATCTCCTTGGCGAGGGCCGAGGTGGCCTCGGGGGACACCCCGAAGCCACCCGGCCCAGCCAGGAACTCGCCCGAGAGCTTGAGGAGCGCGCGCTTCAAGCCGTTACTCGCCTACCGAGATGCGGGCGAAGCGGCCGATCTGGAGGTTCTCGCCGAGCGTGGCGACGGCCTCCTTGACGAGCTCGCCCACGGTCTTCTTGTCGTCCTTGACGTAGGGCTGGTCGAGCAGCACGATGTCGGCGAAGAACTTGTTGAGGCGGCCCTCGACGATCTTCTCGGCGACGTTGGCGGGCTTGCCTTCCTCGATGGCCTGCTTGTGCAGCGCCTCGCGCTCGGCGGCCACGACGTCCTCCGGGACGTCCTCGCGGCGGACGTACTGGGGGTTGGCCATGGCGACGTGCATGGCAAGGTTCCTGGCCAGGTCGCGGAAGGAGTCGTTGCGAGCCACGAAGTCGGTCTCGCTGTTGACCTCGACCAGCACGGCCAGCTTGCCGTTGTGGTGCACGTAGGTGCCGACGAAGCCCTCGTTGGCGGCGCGGTCGGACTTCTTGTCGGCCTTGGCGATGCCACGCTCGCGCAGCAGGGCGGCGGCCTTGTCGATGTCGCCGCTGGTGTCGTCCAGGGCGCGTTTGACGTCCATGAGACCGGCGCCGGTCATGGCGCGCAGGGTCTTGACCTGTTCGGTCGTTACAGCCATCTCGTTACCTCTACCTCTTCTGCTCGGCTCGGCCCACGCTCGTGCGCCGAGCGCTTCCCAGTTCCATGCCCGTGCCCGAAGGGCCCGTGCTTACTCCTTGGCTTCGTCCGCGTCCTGCGAGCCTGCGTCCGGCTCCGTGGCCGGAGCTTCTTCGGTGGCGCCCGCCTCGTCGCTTGCGGCGCTAACCTCTTCGCCTGCGGCGGCGCTCGCGTCATCGCTGGTCGCGGTCTCCTCATCGCCGGCTGCGGCCGCCGCGTCCTGGATGGCGCGCTCCGGGGCCGAGACGGGAGCCTCGATCGTCTCGCGGTCCTCTTCGTTCGCAGGATCGGCCGCGACCGGCTCCTCGGCGCCACCGCGTACCTCGACGATCAGGTCGGCCAGGCGTGCGGTGATGAGCTGGATGGAGCGGATGGCGTCGTCGTTGCCTGGGACGATGTAGTCGAGGACGTCGGGATCGGAGTCCGTGTCGGCCAGGCCGACGACCGGGATCCCGAGCTTGTTCGCCTCCTTGACCGCGATCGCCTCCTTGGTGGGGTCGATCACGAACAGGGCATCTGGCAGCTTCGGCATGTCGCGGATGCCGCCCAGGTAGCGCTGGAGGCGGTGCATCTCCTTGCCGAGGTCGATCTGCTCCTTCTTCGTGAAGCGCAGGATGCTCTCGTCGGCGAACATCGCCTCGAGCTCCTTGAGCCGCTCGACGCGGGTCTTGATCGTCTTGAAGTTCGTGAGCAGCCCGCCGAGCCAACGCTCGTTGATGTACGGCATGCCGCAGCGCCTGGCCTCGGCCGCCAGGATCTCCTGGGCCTGCTTCTTGGCGCCGACGAACAGGATCGTGCCACCGCGCTGCGCGACGTCCTTGAGGAAGTCGAACGCCTTCTCGCTCTCGACCAGCGTCTTCTGAAGGTCGATGATGAAGATCCCGTTGCGCTCGGCGAAGATGTAGCGCTTCATCTTCGGGTTGGCGCGCTTCGTCTCGTGGCCGAAGTGGACGCCGGCCTCGAGCAGCTGCTTCATTCCAAGGTACGACATGCTTCCTCCGTGGCGGGATGTTGAGGTTGGAGTCAAACGGGGCCCTGCACCGCGGCCCTCACGAGCCACACCGCGAGACGCCCACGGTTGTTCCTTAGGCATGCTCTGGCGGACATCCCGCTGCCGCCAGGCAAACCTAACGAGTCTACACCATCTGAGCCAACTCGGTCACGCTTGCGCGCGACCGGCCGGGTGTCCTACTGCAGGGTCCTGAGGGCCTCGCTCGCGGCGGAGTAGCCATCGTCGATCTCGAGCGCGCGCTCGTACGCGTCGCGTGCCCGCTGGGAATCGCCGGAGGAGCCCCTCCGCTGGTAGGCCTGGCCGAGCCAGTAGAACGCGTCGGCGCTCGGCGGTTCGGCCAGTAGCGCGCCGTGCTGGGCGCGGCGGATGGCCTCGTCGACCTGCCCGGTCTCGAGATAGGCGCGGGCCAGGTACGTGAACAGCGGCGGCAGGAAGACCGCGCCGTCCATCTGCACGGCCTGCTCGAGCCGCGTCAGGCTGGACTGCACCTCGCCGCACTCGAACAGCACGATGCCGAGGTTGGCCGCGGCGGAGAGGCTGCTGGCGTCCAGGTTGACGGCCTGCGCCAGCTCGTACTGCGCTGTCGAGCAGTCGCCGAGCCTGTACGAGACGTCGCCCAGGTTGTTGTGCGCCGTGGCGCTGGCCGGGTCGAGTATGACCGCGCGCCGGAACGCCTGCTGCGCGAGCTCGAGCTCGCCTAAGTCGCGGTAGACGCGGCCGAGGTTCACCTGCACGGTGCTCTTCTCGGCGTTGTCGAGCTCCTGCGAGCTGCCGGCGAGCGCGGCCGCCTGCTCGAGCGTCGTGCGCGACTGCTGGAGGTCGCCGAGCTGGTAGAGGACGAGGCCCTTAGTGTTCTGCACGCGGGCGTCGCCGGATGCGATCTGTTCGGCGCGCTGGATGGTGTCCAGGGCGTCGGCGAGCCGGCCGCTGTACGCGGTCGGGTCGGCCTGGTACTGGTACTGGTACGTGTTGGCCAGGTGCACGAGCGCCTGCAGATGGCTCGGCTGCACGCCGAGCGCCGCCTGGAACGACTCGATGGCTGCCGGGTACGCCCCCTGGCACGAGAGCGCGCGGCCCTTGCCGACCATTGCGTCGGCGTTAGCTTCGTCGATACGCAGCGCCTCCTGGAAGTAGAACTGCGCCAGAGAGCAGTCGCCGCGGTCGAGGTAGAACTGGCCGTCACTGATGAGCGTAGCGACGTCGGGGCTGCCGTCATCATCGCCTTCTGAGCCCTGAGCGAGGGCCGCTCCGCCTAGGCACAACAGTCCAACGAGGACCACGCCCAGAAGCCGTGCCGGCTGACGAACGTTTGGGTGGAAGCTGATCAACATGTCCTCCGACGACCGTTTCACGCGTAAAATGTGTGACGACTCTAACATCACACCGTCCGCCCGGCCTTCGCCTCCGCTGGCCGTGCCTTCGACTCCGCGCGCCAGGGAAGGCGCGCCCCCGAGGCGCTGGCACCGCCGCGGCGGTCGGCACAATCATCACTAGGCTCGGTGAGAAGGCCGTGTGCCTCGCCCGATCATGGCGGTCACGGTTCCGTCACGTTCTAGGTCGTTTGTCCCGCGCTTCGGCGGTAGCATGGGCGGTCTGTGGTCGAAGCGTCCCTAGCCAGCCAGCTACCGGCTTCCAGAACGCGGGTCTCCGCGGGTCGTCTGACGATCGGGCTGGCCTGGACCGCGCTCTTCGCCAACACCGTCGTCATCCTCCAGGGCGCTGTCGTCAGGCTCACAGGCTCCGGCGCCGGCTGCGGCAGCCACTGGCCCACTTGTAACGGCGAGGTCGTGCCGCTCGGTGCGGGCGTCGAGACGCTGATCGAGTTCAGCCACCGCCTGCTGTCCGCAGGCGTCCTGGTGCTCGGCGTCTGGTTGCTGGTGCGCGCCCTCAGGGCCCGCAAGGACAGACCCGGTCTGGCAGCGTTCGCGACCGCGTCGCTGGTGTTCCTGGTCATCGAGGCTCTCATCGGGGCCGCCACCGTGATGCTGGGGCTGACAGGTGACAACACGAGCGTCGCTCGCGGGGTGTGGGTGGCCGGCCACCTGGTCAACAGCCTGCTGCTCATAGGGGTGCTGGCCGCGACCGTCGTGTACGCCCGGGACGACGCGCCCGAGTTCCCACTGAGGCTGGGATCGCAGCTCGGCCTCTTCGCCGTGCTCACGACCGGGCTTCTCGCCGCGCTGGTGCTCAGTTTCACGGGTGGCATCGCGGCCATGGGCAACACGATCTTCCCGCCGGAGTCGCTGGCAGAGGGGCTGAGAGCAGACTTCGACACCGCTTCGCACCCGCTTGTCAGGCTCCGCATCCTCCACCCGCTCATCGCGATCGCCGTAGGCACGTACCTCTTCGTCGGACTGGGCCTCGCGTGGTGGCTCAAGCCCGCGCCGGAGGCCCGGTCCATCGCCAGGGCGCTCCTGATCGTCTACCTCGTGCAGCTCGGGGTCGGCACGGCCAACCTGACCCTGCTGGGTCCGGTCGTGCTGCAACTGTTACATCTGCTTCTGGCAGTCGCTGCGTTCGGGCTGCTGGCGGCGCTAACCGTGAAGATGCTAGGCGGAGCCATGGTCCGTGGCTCCGGCCCGCTTTGGAACCGTTCGGTCGGGGAGGGTGCATGACGCAAGCCGCCGTAGCGCGCAGGGCGACCTGGCGCGACTACTTCGTTCTAACCAAGCCGAAGGTCATCGTGCTGTTGCTGATGACCACGGTCGGCGCGATGTTCATAGCTGCCTGGGGGTTCCCGGGCTGGGTCGCGCTCATCGGCGTGATCGTCGGCGGCTACATGTCGGCCGGCGCTGCCGGCGTCTACAACATGATCTACGACGCCGACATAGACGTGTACATGAAGCGCA